>JBGTGT010000090.1:0-33348 GCA_041746575.1 Microcystaceae cyanobacterium | reverse complement strand
ATTGAACCCCTCAATTGACGAAGTCAGAGGAAGCCTCGGCTTTCCAAGCCGGAGTACCGATGACCCGCCTTTCATCCCGACGCTGACCCTATCGGGTACAGCGCGGGGCTTCTCTGCGGTGAGCTAAAAAGTAAGCATTTTTAGCTAATATAGCCCAAGCTTCTGGAGTCATAGTAATATTACTTTGGATTTTTCTGACTTTTAATGAGCGAACGCCAAAACGACGACCCGAAGCACCTTTACGACCTACCATACCTAAACCTCAAATATTAAGAGAAATTTACATACAAAAAGTATTGCTTTTGGCGTTTTTTTTGTATGATGTTCTCATTCTACATCGATAAAAAAAGATGACACAGACAAAAATTGAATTACTTAAGGAGGATGGCAATACTTTATCTCAACAAATGAAACCCACCCCCTTAGTCTCTTAACTCAATTGAATTGAGAGACTAAGGGGATAGGCTTCCAAACCCTATCCTAGTCCTAGACTGCCTTTTACAAAGAAATCAAGCTATTTATAGCTTGCAAACCATTCGTAAGGCTAATTAGGTGCTTTTTTACCGTCTATAGCCTTCTAGAGTGAAGTAAGAGGAATACTTACGGGAGTTTCGTAAGGCATTGACGGATCACTTTATCTAATTAACTCCAATTCTACTATGAAAAAACGTGTTTTAGGCTTAGATATAAGCCGTAATTTTGCTGTCGGTTTTCTACTAGAAGAGTACGACGGAGAAACCGCCCCCATAAATCTTTTTGAGAAATTGAAGAAGAAAAACCTACATAGGTTTAACAACAACGCTGAAGGTTTAGCGCTTTTGGCAGAACTTGCGCCGAAGATGATTATCCTAGAGCCGACAGGTTACTGGTATTCTCAATTTTGGGTCGATCAGGCCAAGAAGCTAGATATAGAAATTGGATGGGTTAGCCATCAATCGGTCAAATGGCACCGTAAACACTACAAATTTAAAAATAAAGACGATGCTAGTGATGCTTTTACCATTGCTATGATGTATTTTGCTAAGACAGGATACGATGAACACGACAGACCGCCGTTACTGCTCAGATATAACCATGACAAAATTAATGAAGTAAGGGATATATTTTACGAAAGAGAACAAATCTGTAAGCACCGAAATATCCTTATAAATCAACTAAGGCAACGCCTAGAACGAGAACACCCCGAAATCGCTAAACGTAACTTCTTAAATATTGGGAAAAATGGAGTTAACCCGACTTTAGGGCATATTCTAGGTAAAACTGTTAACCGAAGATTCCCAAACTTTACCATAGGAACGGGAATAAACCATTATTCTAAAGACCTAGCAGAGGATATTGTCAGAGATTCTTTGAGAATCTTAGAAAGAGAGAGAAATCTGAACCAGATCATCAAAGAATTTAATAACTATGATCCTGTATTTGATAATTTTCAATATGGAATCGTCTTGAAAAGCCTATTATTGCTTCATTGTTATCCTTTTGACCGTTTTATGATTGAGGGAAAACCTTATCGCAAAAATGGCCATGATCAATCATTGAGACAGTTTCAACACTTCTTAGGGTTAGGTTTTACTTACGAGAAATCTGGAGATACTTCCGCCAAGGATAACAAGATTAAGAAGTCTTGGTCAGGTTCTGATATTGTACGGAGTCATTTATACGCACACGCACTAGTTACTATTTGTATGAGACGAAGACCGCCGCAAACGGCAATTGTTGCTGAACTCAAAGACGCATGGTTTAACGAACGAGAACGAGAAGTGACATCCTACGACAACCGACATAAAAAGAAGCTAGAAGTTGTTAAGCATCCTTCTTTCCAATCATTAGGTAAAGATGGAATATGTCGCTTACTTTTCTACGAAACCCGCCTTTTATATCGTGAGTTAAAGCAATACTGTTTGTAGCTTAAATCTAGTATAAATCGCTAAAACCCTGAATTCAGAAGCGTTTCAGGGTTTTATTTTGTCCTTATGGCAGTATGTACCTTGAATCGATTAGAGTGAATTTGATACCCTAGTCAAGGAGATAGAAGCCGCAGGTCTCAAAAATACGCTAGCTTCTGGAGGGCCTTACACTGTTTTTGCCCCAACCGATGAAGCCTTCAACGAGCTACCTGATGGTGCCTTAGAATAGTTGCTTCAGCCTGAGAACAAAGATTTGCTTAAGCAAGGCAAGTCCTAACTTATCACGTTGTTCCTGCAGAAGTAACTGCCAGTGAGCTATCAACAGGGAATGTGGATACCCTTGGGGGTGGAGTTTCTATCTTAACTCAGTCGGATAGAGTAATTGTCAATAATGCTAGGTGGTCTATGCTAACATTCAGGCAGACAACGGCGTTATTCACGCCATTAATAGAGTATTACTACCCAGCGAACTGCGCCAACGGTTAGTCTCTCAGCTTCAAGCACAGCCATAAAAAGGCAGAAAATTGAAGATCCATTTTTTGTTTTTGCTTGGCCTAATGTTTAGGGATTAAACGTTACCCGTCATTCAAAAACGGTCACAAGGCTCTTAGAGGAGCCAGCTTTTAGGAAAAAATTCTTAGAAGTTGGTTTTTCTTCGATGCTTTTAAAAGGTTTCTAGATTACCCGAAGCCTTTAACAAAATGCGTTAGAAACCGAAATATTGCTCATGAAATTCCTGAATTCTTTTGTTACTGCTCTATTGATTGCTGTAGGATTGATGGCATGTCATTCCTCATCCTCTTCATCCGATACCGTTAATTCCCAATCCTCACCCAGTTTAGCCGCAGAGAGAGTAGAGACCAATAATCATACTTGTCTTTATGTACAGGAAGGTTTTGGCCCTCAAGGACACGTTCAGGTACGAGCAGAAGAAGTCGTTAATGGGTTAGAAGTTCCGTGGGGAATTCTCTTTATTTCTGAGACTGAAATGTTGGTCACCGAACGTCCTGGACGCATTCGTTTAGTAAAAAATGGACAATTAGCCACCATTGCCACGGTTAATGTCGCCTCACAAGGGGAAGGGGGATTATTAGGAATTGCCGCTCATCCTGACTTTGAGAGCAATCGCCTCTTTTATATTTACTATACGACTCAGGAGAATGGCTCGCTGGTAAATCGGGTAGAACGCTGGCAACTCTCGGAAAATAATCGCAGTGCAGAACCAGAGCGCATTATCGTCAATAATATTCCAGTTGCACGCTTTCACAATGGAGGTCGGTTGCGTTTTGGCCCCGATGGAATGCTCTATATTGGGACAGGAGATGCTAGAGAACCGAGTGAAGCTCAAGATATTAAAAGTTTAGCGGGAAAGATTCTGCGGGTGACTCCCGAAGGGGAAGTGCCAGCCGATAATCCTTTTCCGGATGATCCCGTCTTTATCATGGGAATTCGCAACACCCAAGGATTTGATTGGTATAATGATTCTACTCTTTGGATTAGCGATCATGGCCCTAGCGGCGAATTAGGCAGAAGCGGACACGATGAGATCAGTGTGGCTAATTCTGGAGATAATTTAGGGTGGCCACCAATTTACGCTTGCGAAGACCAAGAAGGAATGATTACTCCTTCCCTGACTTGGCAAGAAGCCGTTCCACCGGGAGGAGCGGCAATTTATACGGGTGAAGTTATTCCTGAATGGCAAGGAAATTTTATGATTAGCGCATTAGGTGCGAGACATTTGCATCGGGTGGTTTTTGATTCGAACAACCCTGCTCGTGTTCAAAGCCATGAGGTTTATTTTCAAGGAGAATTAGGCCGCTTACGAGAAGTAATAATGGGTCCTGACAAGGAGCTTTATGTAACCACCAGTAATTGTGATGGCAGAGGGACTTGTCCGCCGAATAGAGATAGAATCTTGCGTATTACTCGTTAATTCCTTATGGATGGAATTATTCTTAATTAAAAAGGGATTTTCGTTTTGAGAACCCCTTTCAGTTTCAGAATTATTATTGGTAGTAACGTTTTTCTGCTTCCAATTGCTTAATTAGAGCCATATTACCTGTTTTATTGGCTACTGCTAGACGACGCTCTAGATTTTTTAGCAAACTGACACGATGCACTTGTCTAGTATTCATAATGATTTGTCCTTTCTGATGATTTTTAATTACTTTTGTCCAATTTCTTCGGCGGCACGTTGCAATAAGGAAAATTGACGATTCCGTTGCGCTTGCCGATGATTACTCATCAAGAAACGGGCTTGACGGTTAATCGGACGTAATGACTGGGTTTTAAGATTTTGATTGTTCATTGATTCACCTCATTTGTAGGGTTATTAGAGGTGCGTTCCTTCGGAAGAGTCTCTTCCTACTTCCATCTGTGATGATACAGATGAACGATTTATCCTTTCTCACTACTATTACTTTAACAGGCGATCTCCTATCGTTGTGTACGGCTCTCAAAGGTGAAAACCGAATCAAACCAGCTTGGTAAAATCTTCAATCTCCCATCTCCAATAATAATAACCCCTGACAAAACCTGACATTTTTCCTGAGATTAACTGACGAAAACGGGATTTTTTCTGCTGGGAGTTTCCGAGATACTGTAAGCATCGAAAACAAACAAACGGAGACAACACCATGCAACTGACCTATCGCGGACAAGCTTACACTTCCTCTGACACCCCTGCTGTTAAGCGTCAATCTTTTACCTATCGGAGTCAATCTTATCAATCTTCTGCTTCTGCGGCTGTTCCCCCGAAAACGAACCTCGTTTATCGTGGCGTTTCCTATAGAAAGGGGGAAGTGAGTAAATTAGCAACAATAATGGGGTTTGAACATCATCAAGTCGCTTTATCTTGTCCCCTTCCTGTTTAGTTCCTTCTCTCGTTTTCTGACTGCTTTAACGCATTAAACCTTTAATCAAAAATGGAGTTTTTATCATGGATCTGACCACAAATTGCCCCCTTGCTCGAATTTTAGCCTTTTTAGCTCCTTCTTCTGCTTCTGATACTGATACTCTTCATCAATCTGAATCTGAATGCTCCGTTTTACAATTTTCCCAAATGATTAAACAGCAGAAACGCATCAATGATTTAACGTCTGCGAAAAAGATTAAGAAGGTCGTCTGATGGGTCGTTGGGTTAAAGAAAGTGTTCTTTAAAGTTCTTTCTTAAGTTCCTAAAGTTAACGGGTTTCTCTTTAATTTTTCAGAATAATAATCAAATCAACAACTCTATTTGAGGACAGCCAAAATGAACTTATCTTATCGTGGACAAGCTTACATTCCGTCTAATACCGTTGCTTTTGTTAATGTTCAATCTGCCTTAACTTATCGAGGCCAATCTTATCAACATTCTACGACGGTTGCTGTTACCCCTAAAGCTAAATTAACCTATCGGGGTGTTCCTTATCTTCAGAGTCAGACTAACACCATCAGATGTTTTTATCCTGTTTTTAATTAAATGTTGTTTTTCGGAAGTTTTTTGAATCTCTCCACCCATTTAACTTCCGGCTTCTTTTGGCGTTTGCTATCATAATTTTTTCTAACCTTTAAATTCCCCCAAATCCTCAAGTAAATAATGTCATTTGTGCTTTAACGACTGTTGCTTTACTCAGCGTTTACTTTTGGACGAAAGGGAAGCTATGCTGATTATGGTGCTTTTATTAAACTTTAAGTCTTAGATAATCTCTTTTAAATCTGATTCAATAGTGACTGACATTTTATTGTAAAATATTCTGTTTTCAGAGATTCAATTTTCTTAACGGGCGTCTGATGACATTTGAGTTTGAGCAAAAAGTTATTATTTGAATAAAAAGAAAGTGTTTTTTATAAAATAGAAATGATCGCTTCTGAAGCTCGTCTATTTTTCAGGCTCAATTTGCGTTAAACTGTTTAGAACTCTTGAATGCTTTCTCAGTAAAATTTATGATTAGCAGCAAAATACCCTTTAATACTGGGGATTATGAACGAAAAAAGCTAGATGTTAGCCTTTTATTAGTGATTGCGATCGCCTGTGGTTTAACCTTAGCAATCTACGCATTATTAACCCTCTTTCAAAAGAGTTATCTAGGAATCTTACTACTTGAAAGAGGATTTACACAATATTTAACGGTGGGTTTAGCGTGCGCTGTTTTTGCTTTTACGGTGATCAAATGGATCAAAATATTACAAGAAAGTCAAGCCGTTCGTCAAATTTCAATTCCTCAAGCGGTGGATTTTGGCCAATCGAATAGCAAAAGTTTAATTAATTTTCAACAAAATTTAGCCCGTAGTCCCTATTTAGCAGCAATCCGTTGTAGCCGAATTATCGGTGCTTATATTCAGTCAGGAAGTCGCAAATCTGCTACCGAATTTGCCTTAGATGATGGGGCATTTTACCTAACTGCTTCTGAGTCTTCTTATGCCTTTCCTCGTATTCTAGTTTGGGCAATTCCTCTGTTAGGATTTATCGGCACGGTTATCGGTATTAGTCAAGCTGTGAATGGCTTTTCGGGGTTCTTAGAAAATACAGCAGATGTAGAGCAAATCAAAGCAGGAATCGGCACCGTTACTAGCGGGTTAGCAGTAGCGTTTGATACAACATTATTGGCTCTCTTTTTAAGTGTTGTCGTCATGATTCCTTTGGTTTTAGTAGAAAGATGGGAATCTCGATTTTTGCTCAGAATTGATATTTTTATTAATGATTATCTATTGCCCCGTTTTCCTGAAAGTGGTGAGAATTTAGATGAAAGGGTATTAAATCGAGTCGTCAATCAAGCTTTTCAACAGCATTTACCTACCCCAGAAAGTTTAATTGAACCAGCAAAAGAATTTGCTAAACAAGCTGCTTCTCAATTTATTCAAGGATTAGTTATTGAATTAGAAAGTTTGCAAAATTTAGGCTTACAATTGGCAAGTCAGATCGAAAAAATGAAGCAAAATATTGATAGCGATCGCCATTATTTTGCTGATAGTTTAAATGAGCATAGAGACGCTCATCAAAGGTTTATTGAACAACTCGATCAAATGACCAAAATACTAGATATTCGGATTCAAGGGTTAAATCAATCTACAGAAAAATTCATTGAATTATCCCAACTAAAAGAAACCTTAGAACAATTAAAAACTTTTCTGGAGAGGAATCAAACGGTCAACCAATCTATTCAAAATCAACTATTACAATTAAATCCAATTCTTGAAAAAATGAGTCGTCCCCGAATTGTTTCTTATCTTAATCCAGAAGAAGGAGAAGTGTAAAAATGCGTCGTCGTTTGCGGACTCAATCGTCTATTAATATCGAACTGTTTCCCTTTCTATCTATCCTTGCTTGTACCATTGGCACGTTAATTTTACTGATTATTGTTCTCACCACTCAAGTATTTAGTAATAATAGAGAAATTACCCTTGTTGCAACTTCAGAAGGGGGAAAAAATCGCGGTAAAACGCCTCGTTATATTGAATGCCGCGCCGATGGAATTCTTATTCATCCCAGTCAAAAATTTGTTCCTTCTCATCAATTAACTACCGATAATAGTTCCTTAAGTAAATTGCTATCTGAATTACAACAAAATCGGGATAGAGAGTATCTAATTGTAGCAATGCGTCCTGATGGAATAGACGTTTTTCAAAAGATACGAAAATTGGTAGAAGAAGAAGGAATAGATATTGGCTACGAACCCATTGATCAAAACTGGAAATTAAAAATTCAAGAAGCACCTAGGAAGTAAAACGATGAGAAAGCGACGCTATCGTAAAGCTAGTTTACCCACTCAAAATCTTGATTCTTTTTTAGATATTCTGACAAATACAGTAGGCGTTTTAATGTTCATGACGCTTTTTATTACCTTAGTAGCAGTTGAATCTAGTAATATTGTCCGTACCCCTTTAGTGTCTAAAACAGATAAGAAACCCCGTTTTTTTGAAGTAAGAAATAATCGCCTAATGTTTATTGATGATCAAACAATTGATCGTCAACTGAATCAAGTTTTACCAAACTGCAAAAGTCCAGATATTCCGAAATCAGTTAATGAAGAAGATTATTATTATTATCTCAATCAAATTGAAGCTTATCAAACTTGTCGATTAAGTTTAATTGACACCTTACAAAACTTTCGGGGAAGAACAGAATATTATACGGCACGTTTTTCTGACTTAGGCTCAATGATTTACGAACCGATTAATGAGAAGGGGGGAGAATTACCCGAAGAAATGACAAAAGATAATTCAGAGTTTAATCAAGTCTTAAAAGAACTAAATCCCAATCACGATTACCTTGCTTTTATCGTTCGTCCTGACAGTTTTGCCGCCTTTCGTACTGCGAGAAAAGAAGCAGATAAGTTAGGATTTGATGTCGGATGGGAACCATTTACCCCCGATACTCCTATTATATTTGGTTCGGGGGGGAGAACGATTGGGGTACAGTAATCGTCTTATTAATCTTGCTATTGAGCAAAACACCTAATACTGTCTAATATTAACGGTTTACTGCTACTTTGATTGCATTGGCTAATTTTTCCCCTAACTGAATAATATCGTCCTTTCTCGCTAAAATTTTAAGCCATTCAAGCGGAATTGACTCTAAACCGTAATAAATACCGGCTAATCCTCCTGTTACGGCAGCAGTGGTGTCAGTGTCTTCCCCTAAGTTAACGGCTTGCAACACCGCTTCGGTATAATTACGACTATTTAGAAAACACCATAAGGATGCCTCTAGGGTATCTATGACATAACCACTTGAATTAAGTTGATTAATGGGTAATTCTGCGATATTTTTAGTTATTATACGCCTAAAATGCTCAATTTTCTGAAGATAAGGAGGATTTTGATAAATTTGTAAAGCCAGTTTCAGTCCTTGTTGATAAGCAGTCATTGGTGTCTTGCCTTGTAGCAACTGTATCGCAATAGAAGTGTAAATACCACAAGCAATCTGTGAACGAGGATGAGCATGCGTTAAAGCGGAAATTTGATGAATCTTCTCAATTAAGTCAGAAAATCCCGTTAATTCATAACAAAATGCCATTGGGAGTATTCGCATTAAAGAACCATTACCATTACTATGTTCGTCGCTTCCTCCTGCTTCAGTGAGCGAAATTCCGCTTAAAATACGACTAATTGCCCGTTCTGTCGTATTTCCGATATCAAATGTTTTATTATGGGGTGTCCAGTAGGCATCTTGATACCATCGGCAAAAATACGTTCCTAACAACGGATATAATTTATCTTGCAGTAAAGTTTCACTCAATGCTTGTGCAAGACAGAGGGTTAATGAGCTATCATCAGACCAAGTACCGGGAGGCTGATTATAGGTTCCATAACCTTGCATAGTGGTGACAGGTGCCTGAATTAGGGTATTTCTAGGACTAAATTCGACAGGGACACCTAACGCATCTCCCACACAGACTCCTAATAAACCCGATATAGTAACATCTTTATTCATTGCTTTTGCTTATTTGCTCATGATTTTGTCGTTAAGACGTTAGTCTTTAACCTTATTCTCATAATAAATCTTCAAGGGTTAACGATTTACTTTCCTTAAAGAAAAAATTGAAGTGCTTGATTAATTATTAAGACTTCCTTGTTTTGCATGGAAAAAGGTAGAATAATAGTTTCATAACTCTACTATATCATTTGATATAAATTCCATGAATATCTCTCGTTGATTATGAATATAATGCTTTTTAGCTCGATTCAAATATGATTACTAGGCTTAATATTATCAATGTTCATAAAAACTTAAGTGAATTTTACTCATTTAAAAGTAAATTATCAGAGTCAGGACAAAAATCGATTTCTTGTTCGATAGTAGAAAATGCTTATAAAATCGCTAGTAGTTACTATATGTTTATTAGAGAATGCTTAAGTCGTGAAAGAGATATTTTTGGCGAAGCACAAAGCTATTTAAGCGATAAAGATACCTTATTATATTCTCCTCGCTTAGAACATGAATTAACCTGTTTAGTGACTTCTTTATTAAAAGCAATTCCTCTTATAGACATAGATAAATTAATCAATCAAGATCCTGAAATCGCAGAAGAAGATGAAGCGATTCTGAAAGAAGCTTATCTTTCCTTAAATAAAAAAATTGAAGTGCTTGATCAATTATTAGGACTGCCTTGTTTTGCACGGAAAAAACCAGAAGAAGAATCTTCTAATTTAGATTGATTGATAATTCATAATTCTACTCAAACCCCTTCGATTTCTTCATCTGTTAAAGCATATAATTGTTTTAATTTTTCCAGTTTATCCTCATCCGCCTCCCAAAAACCTCGACCGTGTGCTTCTAACATTCGTCCCACAATATTGCGAAATGCTTCGGGATTGGCTTGACGTAATTTATCCGCCATTTCTGGATCTAAAGCATAGGTTTCTACTGATTGATCATATACCCAATTGTCCGTAAAATTTGCCGTCCCTCCCCATCCAATTAAAGCAGTCATCCGTTGAGAGATTTCGTAAGCACCACCCGAACCTTGATCTACCATTGCTTTTGCCCATTTAGGATTTAATAATTTGCTACGATATTCTAGGCGTAAAACCTCTTCCAATTTACGAGGGGTAGTATCTTTAGAAAAGCTTTCAATAAAACTTGCTGTCACCTTTTTCCCGCTTTGTTTTTCGGCGGCTAATTTTAGTCCTCCTGTGTTGCCATAATATTCTTGAATATCTGTTAAACCATACTCTACCGAGTCAATTTCTTGTACAATTCGTTCACTGGTTTGTAATAATTGTTGTAGAATTTCAGGTCTAGCTTGACCTTTATCTTTCCTTCCATAACTAAAGGCGTTGCGCTTTTCCCATGTACTTGCTAATTCGTCCCCATTTTCCCAATTTCCATCAACTACTTGATCATTAACTAAAGATCCAAAATCACCAGCAGGATTAGAAAATAGACGTGCTGAAGCATTCTTAACCCCCTGTTTTTCTAAAGCTAAATAATGCTTACGAATATAATTATCTTCTTCCAATTCATCTGCTTGCGCCGCTCGTAAAAATAAATCATCTAATAACTCAATAATATTGACAAACGTATCTCGAAAGATTCCCGATAAATTCGCTAAAACATCAATTCTAGGATGTCCTACCTCATCAATAGACTTTAATTCATAACGAACAATTCTTCCGGTACCTTCTTTAATGGCTTCCGCACCCACTAATTCTAAGAGAATTCCTAATGATTCCCCCTTAGTTTTAATGACATCTAACCCCCACAAAAGAACAGCGATGGTTTCAGGATATTTACCCTTTTCTTCCAAATGTTGTTGTATGAGTTTTTGAGCTATTTCTCGACCTCTTGTATAGGCGGCAGGAGAAGGCATACGATAGGGATCTAAAGCGTGAATATTTCGTCCTGTCGGTAAAACGCCACTACCATCTCTGAGTAAATCACCTCCCGGTGCAGGAGGAATATATTCTCCATTTAACCCTCGTAATAAATTATCTAATTCTTGAGTATTTTGCTTTAATAATTCTCGAATATTTATTGCTTCTTGAATAATTTCTGAACGTCCATTAGCAGATTCTAAGAGATACTTTAATTCTTCATCTTGAGTAACAATTGCTTTTCGTTCTTTATCAGAAAGTTTGTCTTCAAAATAAGCTTCTAAATAAGAATCTAATCCCTCTTCATTGGGACTTTCTCCTAAAGTATGTAATCCTGAGGAAAAGAGTCTTTGTTCTACGATTTGGAGATAATTATAAACGTTAATAAAATAATTCAATATTGCCTGTTTACTAAATAACTTAGCATTTTCAAACGTAAATTCAATTCCTTGCTTTTCCCCTTCGATGAATTTACAATCTTTCTCTAATCCGGTATCAATAATTTTTTGACAGATGACATCTCTGAGGGCATAATTTTTATCCAGATCTTCTCTAAATTCCGTAATTAAATCCCTTAAGATCATCAATTCCTTATATAATCCTGCTCGTCCGTAGGGGGGAACATTATGAGAAATTAAAACGCCATATCCTCGTCGTTTTGCTAACATGGATTCTGAAGGATTATTGGCCGCATAAAGATATAGATTCGGTAAATTTCCCAGTAGAATATCTGGCCAAGAATAACCTGTATTTCCTAAGGGCGAACCCGGTAACCATTCTACTGTTCCGTGCATCCCAAAATGAACAATCGCATCTGCTCGAAACGCATTTTGTAACCATTTATAAAAAGCGGTATATTGAGGATGAGGCGTTAAATCTTTCTCGAACATTAAGCGCATAGGGTCACCTGAAATTCCTAAAGGAGGTTGTACCCCTATCCAAATATTGCCTAATGTAATTCCACCCACTAAAAGATCCTCTTCATACGTTTTGATTCCCGTATCTGTTAGAGATTTCCATTGCTTTTCTATTTTAGAGGTTAATAAATATCCTAGCCAATTTTCTAAAGTTTTCACTGTAACTGAATTTTCTTTGGCAAGGGTAATTATTTCATCTGATTCTTTTATTCTAGTTATCAATGCTTCTCCCTCTTCAGGAAATTCTCCAACCGTATAACCTTGTTCTTTCAAAGCAGATAAGACCTTTATTAAACTGCGAGGAACATTGAGTAAGGCGGCCGTTCCTGTCGCACCATATCCGGGGGGAAATCCATATAAAATAATCGCAATTTTACGGTCTGAAGGATCTTTTTGACGCAACTTCACCCAGCTTTTAATCCTTCCTGTTAACCGTTTTACTCTTTCGGGAACTAAATAAATATCTTCACCGACTAATCCGCCTAAAGGTATCGTATCAATTGCACCATCCAATTCAGGTAACGCATATAAAACCACACTTTGCAAGCCGCCAATTCCTTGCCTCGTCCAAGAATAAATATCTTGAATTAATAAGGGTGCGGCAACTAGATAAGGGATATTTTTTGCCGTTAAAATGCGTTTAGCAACTTCTACTTGTCGACCGGCTTCCATCGAACCGGCAGGGCCACCAACTAAGGGAAAACCAATAGTAGAAACGATACAATTAACTTCAATAGCTTCTTTAGATAAAGAAAGAATTTCAATATTTCCTTGTTGACGTTGATAGGTTTCATCTGCAGTGGTTAGCCAATCTCTGACAACAACATGGCCTTCCACACCATTAATAAAAATGGGAACAGGAATTAATCCTTCTGCTTCAAAATAACGAATTAATTGCTTAATATAAAGTTGCTTTGTGATCACGTGTTTTCGATATAAAAGAATGGCAACAATAGGCAATTCTCTGTGATAATAAGGGAGTTGATAATACCAATTCAAATAATCCTTGGGTGAAGTAAAATATCCTTCATAATCAGGATGTAATAATCCCATATTTGGCGTTTCAATCGGTAGTGGAATTTCCCCGACAGTTAAACCTAAATACTTCTGCGCAATAGTCCAACACATCGCCGCAAAATTGTCTGAACCCCCTGCATTCCAATACCCATAAATAATTAACCAGTTACGCAAATCTTGAACTTTTTTGGCAGGGATAAATTTTAATAATTTAGGTCCTGTTTTGAGAAAACTGAGATAACCTGCCAGTTTATCTTCTTCCTTACCACTGGAAAATTTACTTAAAATAAATTGAATCGGTTTTGGCATTCCTTTCGGTTTATCCCCAATCACAAATTTGCCTAATTGGGTTAAACTCATTAATTCTAAGGCAGATTCAAAAATGAGGCGAATAGGGATATGCTGTACTCGTTCCCGCAACCATACCACTTGATCGTAGTCAAAGATAAGGCTGGCAAAGAAAACTTGAGCGTCTTTTAAAGCATTTTCGACCGTTTTAGGTTCGCTTGATAAAGAAGTATCGCTGAAAACTAAGATTTCCAATTCAGAACAGCGAGATGTGGCTAGCTTTGCCGCTTGACGATATAAATTGGCGTTAAAAGATTCAAATCCAGCAATTAAAACAATACGTCCCATAACTCACCCTGTTACCTTTCTTCATACTTCTATTGTAAGGGAGTCTTGATAAAGTTGTAGGAATAAGAGACAAACTTTCTATATGACCGATTTTAGTTATCATTAAAAATGACGTTGTATTTTTCTTTGCGTAAGATAATTATCAATAAACTATTATGCGAAATCTTACTTTATCTAATTTTCGTCATCCCCATGAAAAAACTTTCCAAATTATCAAAGAAGGAATAAATAGTAATAAACAATTTGATCGAGAGATTTTTATCGATGAGTTAAGACAAGCACAAGACATCAGATCGAGAAACATTATAAAATTGATCTTTAGAAGACTTCAATTCTTTTTATTTATCCATCCTTGTTTTATTCTTTTATTTCAACTTTCAATTTTGATCCTATTCTCAATTATTGCTAATATTTTAAATCTTAAAGAACAAAAAATTGAGTTACGATTAATTTTTATTGTTCTATTTTTAGGATTTCAGATAATTTTACCATTGCTTTTAAATCAATGGACACCTCGATTTGAAATAGGATGGGATAGGCTTTGGCCAAAGGTATTAGGATATTATTTATACCAGTTAGATTTAGATAAAGATATAAATGGAGCCAAGCAAAATATAAAAAGGTCTATTTTGTATTATAAAAGGAAAGGATACTCTCTCAATGTAATGATCAATCTTCTTTGGGGAAGTATTTTTATTGGTTGTTTGCCTGACAGTAATTTTCAAGAAGCTTTGATTAATGTGGATTTTTTTAAATTAATAGAATTGAATAAATTTGGAAGCTTTTCTCTGATATTTACACCCTTATTGTTTGGTTACTATTTTATAAACTATGATCTACGGATTACTTGGATGGAAAATGTATTAACTCAAATTGAAATTGATGAATAGCACCTTCGCAAAATAAACTTGATTTTAAGGAAATAAACAATGAAAGTCAAAGATTTAACTATCGAACAACTCAAAACATTAATCCGAGCAACTGTGTTAGAAACCCTAGAAGATTATCTTAATGATCCTGATACAGGTTTAGAATTAAAAGAAAAAGTAAAACAACGATTGATTACTTCTAAACAACGAACAGATAAAGGGGAAGCAGGAATGTCTCTCGAAGAAGTGATGCAAGAACTAGGGTTAGATTGATAATGTCGTATCAATTGAAAATTAAAGCAGAAGCATTAACGGACTTGAAAAAGATTACACCTAATCTTCAATCTATAATTCTTAAAAAACTACACTGGTTAGCTAATAACTTTGAACATATTCCTCCTCTTCCTTTAACGGCTAACTTAAAAAGATTCTTTAAATTAAGAATAGAAGACTATCGTGCTATTTATACTTTCGATAATACCTTAAAATGAATGACAGTACATCAAATCGGTCATCGTAGAGATATTTATAATTTAAAAAGTAATTAATTATATATTTAATTCTCCTTTAATATTTTAAGAATGAAAAACTAAAAAAGCAACACTTGCTACACCAGAAGCCATCATTAAAACTGTTTTTACTGGAATTCTACTGTAATTAATACACAATAAAAGTAAAAAATAAATATCCATATAAACCCGTGAATAGTCTAAATAATAACCTAAAATCGCTATGGTACTACAGACAAACATAACACCATAAAATAAAGCAATCCATCGCATAACCTTATTATCTCTTTTAAACTGCCAACAAAGCCACAACACTGCTCCAAAAATACTTAAAATTAATCCCCACATATACATCTCAAATAACCGATTGACACTTATCTCAGAAAATAGCGTTAACCCCTTCTGTAGCATCCCCCAAAAAGGAAAGCCGAAATTCGATTTAACGCCCGTATATCCGGGGATCTTTAGGTAAATAACATATAAATTCCATAAAAAACTGGGTATGATCGCCAATAATAACCATTTGATATCTGATTTACGTTTTTCTAACAGAGAAAGACCTAAAATCGCTACCCATGCAATAAATAATGTTTCACGGGTAAGACAGCCTAACCCTAAGCCAATAGCGGTAAAATGGGGTTTCTGATGACGAAAACCATAGATAGCGGCAACCAATAATAAACTACTCAATAAATCTGCCGTAGATAGGGATAAAACCATCCATACCCCCGGAATACACAGCATGAAAAGACATGATGCGACAGGAATTTGCGCTTTTCGACAAAATCGACCGATAAATCCCACTAATCCGATGATACTTAAACTATTAATTAAGACCATCATATAGGGAATTAAAGTACGATTACCAAAAGCTAAGCAATAACTCAAGAAAGGATAAAAAATACGGCGATAACGATAAGCAGGATGATCTAGCGCGGTTAATGTGTTGGGATTGCCTAAAAAAGGATCTAAAGCTAAACTGAGAAATTGTTGACCGTCATAACCGACTTCTCCTTGAAAAATAATAATCTTTTCTGGAATTAAATAAGGAGAAAGCCCAAGTTCTGAACCAATACGAAAAAATCCTGTAATATTTCCCGAAAATTTGCCATAATACATCCAAAACGCGATCGCCACCACAATAACCGCAGCCATCATCATGTAATGGAAAATAGAAAAAGATTTAAGTCGTGAATTCATGGCAATTGCAGCAATTTTCAATAAGTAATAGATATAGCTTGAAAAGTCAAGATTTCTGATCCTTTATAAATAGGCTTCTAGCACTTTTTGTGTTTTTTCAGCCGTGATTTGCCAACTGAATTGACTCGCTCGTTGTAAACTGTTTTGACGAAGGTGCGATCGCAATTGTTCATCCTGCCAAACTTGTTGCATTGCATCTCTAATCGAAGCAATATCATAAGGATTAATAAGTAAAGCTGAATTTCCTGTAATTTCTGGCAAGGATGCTAAATTTGACGTAATAATCGGTGTTCCGCAGGCCATCGCTTCAACAACGGGTAAGCCGAATCCTTCCCATAGAGTAGGGAAAACTAAAGCCAGCGCTTGATTGAGCAAAATGGGCAAATCTTGGTGAGATACATAGGATAAAAACGTTACTTTATGAGCAATCCCTAATTCTTCCACTTGTTTTTGCAGATTAGGTGTATAGCGCTCATCATAAGGGCCAGCTATCCATAATTCAACCTCTCCCGACAGTCGAGAAAATGCCTCAATTAAGCGACTTAAGTTTTTATACGGATCACAGCGTCCCAAGTAGAGAAAATAAGGAACTAAGGGCTGAACCAACTTTTTTGCTTCTAAAGGGCGAAAATGGCTTTTATCATAACCTAACCAAATGGGGGTAATTTTTTGTGCTGGAATTTGCCAAAAATCAATAATATCGTCAGCAGTTGCTTGAGAATTACAGACAATATGAACGCTTTGCCTCAAAACTTGAGGAATATAATCGCGAAAATAAGGCGTCAAAGGGGAATATCGCTTAGGAAAACGAAGCGGAATTAAATCATGCACCATCACCACACAGCGAATCTTCTGATAAAGCGGAGCTTCAGGAATCGGTGAAAATAAAAGAGAAGCTTTTAAATTGCGGTATATTGTTGGTAATTTCACTTGTGTCCATAATAAACGGCGTAAATGACCTTTTGTTCCCGAAGCGGGTGACATATCCGAGGACACAGGATAACAGTTAAAATGGGGTTGAGATTGGGCAATTAAAAGTGTTGGCTGAAGTGACTTAAAATAAGGATAAACATTGGTGGCATAAGTCGTAATTCCTGTTGGTTTATCCAGTAAGAAAGCAAGATTAATTAGTAAATGAGACATTTTTCAAAAATAAACTTTACAGACTTCTAGCAGAATTAAAATAATCGATAAAACTACATGAAAATCTAATGATTTCTGTAACAAAAATAACAAAAATTTAGAAATTATGTCATCATATCGATATAAATAGCATTAGAATTAGGGAGAAGATTTATGTTAAAAACCTTGACACAAAATCGTTATACCCTGTCTCCTTTCCAGAAAGAATATCAGCGAATTTTAGTCGCCGTTGACTATCTTGAGCCTACCCCAGAAATCTTTAAAAAAGCCTTGGAAATGGCTAAAAAAGAGGGTAGTCATTTGATAATATTCCATTGCTTGCAAGGAGAAATACCTGCCGCTCCCGAATATCCTTTTTATGTTAACCTCTATGCGGGCGTACATTCTCTCGAAATGCTGGAATTAGAAGAAAAATTGATTCGCGAAGCAACAGAACAATTTCAAGAGTGGTTAGATGTATTTGTGCAACAAGCTAACGTAGAAGGGGTAGAAGCAGAAGTGAGTTACTGCAGTGGAGACGCAGGAAAGCAAATTTGCAAAACAGCAAAAGAATGGGGAGCCGATCTAATTATTGTAGGCAGAAGTGGCAAAACAGGTTTATCCGAATTCATTTTAGGCAGTGTTAGTAATTATGTTGTGCATCATGCTCCTTGTTCGGTTTTGGTGATTCAGCATTAATCTTCTTTTTATCCCCTTTTTCAAAGGCAGTAAGATGTCATCAAGCCATCGAGATCAAAAATGGTATTCATATTGTAGACTTCTCCATAATACTATAAAACTTAGAAAATAGAGTATAATTATAATGAAAGTCAATTGAGTAACCGCTAAAATGGACAACTACACATGGGATTATATACAGAAACATCCTAAAGAAACAAAAAGATTATTGGGGATTGATTATAATCAATTAAGACAATTGATAGAAAAAGGAAAAATTCTGCGCCAAAAAAAGCAAGAAGAAGTGGAGGTAATCATCCAAAACTTTCAGAGGAAGAACAAATTATTTTAATGTTAGTTTATCTGAGGCATAACTTAAGTTTTCAAATTTTAGGATTGCTGTTTCAAGTGAGTGAATCAACAGCGCATAACTTATTTAACTATTGGCAGAATATTTTTCAAGAAGATTTACCTCCAAGTCTTTTAGAACAAGTAAAAAAGTCCCCAGAAGAAATGGAAAAGATTCGTGAAGAATTAACTCAATATGAATTAATAGTAGATAGTGCAGAGCAAGTTATAGAAAGACCTTCAGACTATGAAGCTCAAAAAAAATACTATTCAGGGAAACCAAAAAGACATACTTTTAAAAGTTAGTTTATTGTCTTACCAAAGGGAGGGAATATTGTTGATGTAGTGGTGGGCAAGCCTAGCCCAATGAGTGATATAAAAATTTGTCGGCAAACCTTAAATCGATTTGATACTCAACAACTTTTTAGTGGCGATAAAGCCTATATCGGAGAATCTCAAATAACGACCCCGTCGAAAAAGCAGAAAATAAACCTTTATCATCAGGGCGAATTTTTGTTGAGCACCTGATTAGAGTGGTGAAAATATTTAAAATTGTTCGAGAAAGATTTCGCTTGCAAAAAAGTCTATATAATTCAGTGATTTTAACTGTTTGTAGTTTAGTAAGATTCAGAATAGGTTCGCTAATTTTAGAAGTCATAGAATCGGCTGAATCCGGTCAAGTAATTGACGTTATAATGAGTCATAATTTTAGTCCGAAATTAGATTTTGTGGCTTCAAATCCTGATTAATGCGACTGGATTACAGATTTTTGGAGATGTCTATTGTCAATATCTGTTTCATCATCAGCCCACAAGCCGCCTAACGGAACTTGGATTCGCTCAAAGTAGATATCGGGATCGGTTTCTACTGAAAAGAGTAGAGCGGACTGATCAGCAATGACCTCCAAAAAAAGCGTATCAGCGAGGTTTGCTTGCCCGTCAACTTGCAGATTAAAGTCAAAAATATCAACCTCGTCATAGTCAAAGCTATGTCAATTATTAAATCGCAAATCAAGATGGGATTAAAAGTGACCCGCTCGCCGCAAATCACTTAAATTAAAGCGCAATAGGCACAAAACCGATCACTTAAAATCCTTCTTCTTAAACAGCAATTTCCGCCCGTTTGTAGGCTTCATCTAACACTTCAGATAGGGTCGGATGGGTATGAATATTAAAAGCTAACTTCTGCACTGGAAGCCGTTGAGCGATCGCATTAGCCGCCTCTTGAATAAGATCAGACGCATGGATGCCAATAATATGTACTCCCAATAATTCCCCCGTATCTTCGCGGTAAATCACCTTAGTCACTCCATCTGTTGCCCCTTCTGCTAAGGCTTTAGAATTGCCTTTAAAATAGGTTTTGACCGATTTGACCGCAAATCCTTCTTTTTGTCCTAATTCAAGAGCCGCCGGTTCTGTTAATCCCACATAGCTAATTTCGGGATGGGTAAAAGCGGCCGCCGGAATAGCGCGATAATCCATCGTTGTCGGACGACCACAAATATTTTCTACTGCCGCCACCCCCTGCCCAGAAGCCGCATGAGCCAACATCATCTGACCTGTCGCATCGCCGACTGCCCATAGATGGGGAACGGGTTGATCGTCTTTCAAGACTTCCATGCGATCATTAACCGGAATAAAGCCCCGTTTATCAATTTCGACACCGATACTCTCTAAACCCAAGTTTTTGGTCGCAGGAATACGACCTGTCGCCACCAGACAAGCATCGACTTCTAGGATATCCATCACTTCTTTGGTTTTGGCGTCCGTTAATTCAATGGTAACGGGAGAACCGGGGGTTACTTTAGTCGCAAAAACCCCAACATAGGTTTCAATATCTCTCGGTTTAATTAAGATTCGTTCGGCTAATTTTGAGATTTCAGGGTCAAATCCCGGCATTAAATTATCTAAAGCTTCGATCATCGTCACCTCGCACCCTAAAGCCGTATAAATATCCGAAAATTCAAGACCGATGTAACCACTCCCAATAATTGCAATCCATTGAGGTAGTGTTTCTAATTTAACAGCTTCATCACTGGTAAAGACCGTTTGATGGTCAATTTCTACCCCTCTTGGCACAAAGGGAATAGATCCCGGACAAAGCATAATATCCTTAGCGGTGAACGTTTTTTCTCCCTCATCCGTCAAAACACTGACTTTCTGAGGAGCAATCACTTTTCCCCAACCGCGAATAATATCCACTTTTGAGCGTTTGAGGCTATTGGTGAGGTCGCTTTGAATCTTATTGACTAAAGTATTGGCATGATTAGCGATTTTATGACGTTGAAAGGCAATATTGCCCACCTCTATGCCTAATTCTTTGAGATGATCTTGATCTTGAAATTCTCTGACTCTACCAGAAGCGGCAAGTAAGGCTTTTGAAGGGATACAGCCGCGGTTGACACAAGTTCCTCCCATGTC
This sequence comes from Microcystaceae cyanobacterium, assembly GCA_041746575.1. Taxonomy (GTDB): domain Bacteria; phylum Cyanobacteriota; class Cyanobacteriia; order Cyanobacteriales; family Microcystaceae; genus JBGTGT01. The sequence continues at coordinate 12,428 of JBGTGT010000090.1, read as the reverse complement.
TTTTGCTTCGATAATAGCGGTTTTTAAGCCACATTTAACTGCGTGTAAGGCCGCTCCATGACCACCGACACCTGCTCCAATTATTACTAAATCATAGTCAAACTCAGTCATGTTTTCTCCTGTTTAAGGTGCTGCTCTTTTAAAACTTTAACAAATTTTGGTCACCCTTTAGCGAAGGCTTTGACCTTAAACTAAATGGCTATTCTCTTATTTTTAGAATTTGAGATAACGTTATAATCTTAACTAACTCATTTATTTTATTTATCTCGAATCGAATGGCGCGCTCAAGACTTCATCAACTTTGGCTTTATTTACGTCCTTATTCTAAACAACTCATTGTCGGCATTTTTGCCTTACTGCTTGTTAACTGCCTAGGGGTTTATCTTCCCTTATTACTACGTGATAGTATTGACCACCTAAAAGTCGATTTTCGCTTTTCAGATCTTCAGCCTTATGTCTGGCAAATCTTTCTATTGGCCTGTTTAATGTGGTTTATTCGGATGCTGTCTCGTCTTTCTATTTTTGGCATCGGTCGTCAGGTAGAGTTTGCCCTTAAACAAGGTATTTTTGAGCATTTATTAAAGCTTGAACCCTCTTATTTTAATCTTCATCCAACCGGAGATTTGATTAATCGCGCCACCAGTGATGTCGATAATATTCGCCGTTTAGTGGGTTTTGCCGTTCTTAGCTTAGTGAATACTATTTTCGCCTACGGGTTAACTTTACCTGTTATGTTAGCAATCAGTGTGCCGCTAACACTAGGGGCGATCGCCGTTTACCCTTTAATGTTAATTACCGTTCAATTATTCAGTGGAAAGTTACGAGATCAACAAGCAGAAGTTCAAGAAAAATTATCCGATATTAGTGACTTAATTCAAGAAGATATAAGTGGCATTTCTTTGATTAAAATTTATGCCCAAGAAGAGCAAGAACGAGAAGCCTTTGCTCAGAAAAATCAACGCTTATTAAAAGCCAATTTAAAATTAGCTCGAACTCGTAATTTTTTATTTCCCGTCATCGAGGGATTATCCTACCTCAGTTTACTTATTTTATTAATGCTTGGCATCCGTTCAATTCGTAACGGAGTAATTACCATAGGAGATTTTGTCGCTTTATTATTATTAGTTGAACGCCTTGTTTTTCCGACTGCTTTATTAGGATTTACCATTACCGCCTATCAACGGGGTGAAGTAAGTGTCGATCGGGTTGAATCGATTTTTAGCGTTAAACCAGCCATTAAAGACAGTTCTCGACCTATTTTATTAGAAGAATTAACAAAAGGCGAAATTACGGCTAAAGGCTTAACTTATACCTATCCCGACGCGAAAATCCCCGCTTTAAAAAATCTTCATTTTACGATTCAGCCTCAGGAAACCGTCGCCATTGTTGGAACGATTGGAGCAGGTAAATCAACTTTGGCGAATATTTTACCCCATTTATTGGATATTAACTCTAATCAAGTCTTTTTTGGCGGGAAAGATATCATCCAGATTCCCTTAAGCCAATTGAGAAAAGCGATCGCCTACGTACCTCAGGATAGCTTTTTATTCAGTACCTCGATTAAGAATAATATTCGCTACGGTGATCCCCTCAATGAATCTTCTGAAATAGAGTATGCCGCCAAAAAAGCGCAAATTCATGCCGAAATCATTAATTTTCCTCAAGACTATGAAACCTTAGTCGGAGAACGGGGTATTACGCTATCAGGTGGACAACGGCAACGAACTGCTTTAGCAAGAGCATTATTAGTCGATGCGCCTGTGTTAATTTTGGATGATGCTTTATCCAGTGTTGATAACCAAACCGCCACGGAAATTTTAGAGAATTTATCGAGTGAACGAGGAAAAACCGTTATTTTCATTTCCCATCAATTATCGGCCGCCGCTAAAGCCGATCGCATTTTTGTGATGGATAAAGGAGAAATTGTCCAGATAGGCACTCACGAGCAGTTACTGCACCAAGCGGGATTGTATCAATCGTTATGGCAACAACATCAATTAGAAGAAATTTTGAAATAATACTATATTAAAAAGACGTGAGTTCGACGAGGGCAATTATCTCAATTTTTTTGTCCATTCTCGTTGGGATCAGGAAAAGAAAAACAAATTCTTGATTGGGGGACTAGCCCCCCAAACCCCCTGCACAAAAAAAATTAAATAAAGAATTCTCGTAGATTTTCTGATGGTCGAACTTACGTTAAAAAGCGATCGCCCCCCAGATAGAGAGCGATCAACTGAGCCATAAAACCTACTGACGAGCTAAATACATCCGCATTTTTGCTTCATAGTCTTCTACTGCTTCCCCTGTTACATCTACAAGGGCTTTTTTCACTGTGCCTGTAAACTTAAAGGGAGGTTGATAATCCAGCATCGTGGGAGAGCCGGGATCGGACCCAATTGCCACGCCAGCCGCTAGACCAAGCTGTAAAGGAATCGTAACAGGAAGATCCCCTTCGCCTACGGGATGCCCATCAATTAAAAGGGTAATTTTTGCCGGTGTTCCCTTTCCTTTGGCAATATCTGCCTCACCGGTGGGTTCAAACTGAACACTAAAAATATGATGACCACTGGGTAAGGGTTGGGATGACTCTACTTTAAAATAAGTATCTGCTACATAGTTGTAACCGTAGGTTAACTTGCCATCCTGCACATAGAAGGAAAATCCGCCATCATTACCTCCCATACTGAATAGAACCCCTTCAGCTCCTGTTTCTGGTACAAAAGCTTCAACAGAAATCGAATGAGCGCAATTTAAAACTCGTGGTGCAGCATTACCAGGTACAACCTGCGTACCGGAATAATAAGTATAACGTTTGCGATCAGGGGCAATTTGAGGACGTTCTTCCGCAAATCTGGCTGTTCCCCGACTATCAATCGGTAAAACGTTGTATTTTCCGGCTTCAACGTACCACATCCCAATCATGGCGATTAAGCGTGCGCGAAACGTGCCTTCGGCATCACGCTCTGTTTCCGCTAAATTATTTGTTTCTGCGGGATCTTCAGTCAAATTATACAATTCCCACCCGTGAGCATCCAATTCAATTAGCTTTTCGTAAGAAATCGGCGCACCAAATGTCAAATTAGACTCCGTAAAAGACGTTCCTGGCCAAGGACAAACCGCCCGCCAACCGTCATGATAGAGCGATCGATGACCAAACATCTCGAAATACTGAGTAATATGCTTATTGGGAGCATCGGCATCCTTGAAAGAATCTGCTAGGCTAAATCCCTCAAGGGAAGACTGAGTCACACCCCGAATTGTGGTTGGTGCTTCAAGCCCTAACGCCTCTAAAACGGTGGGAACGAGATCAATGGCGTGGGCATATTGCGTCCGAATTTCTCCTTTGGCGGCAATTTCTTGCGGCCAACAGACGATAAAGGGATCACTTGTTCCCCCTCGATAGGTTTCCCGTTTCCAACGACGGAAGGGGGTGTTTCCGGCATGAGTCCAACCCCATGGATAATGATTAAAGTATTTCGGCCCTCCAATATCGTCGATGGCGGCGAGATTTTGTGCTAAATTATCGGGTACATTGTTAAAAAACTTCCCTTCATTGACTGAACCCGTGGGGCCTCCCTCAGCACTTGCCCCATTATCGGAAATCACCATAATAAGGGTATTTTCGTATTCCCCTAAATCTTTGAGAAACTGGATTAATTCACCGATGTAATGGTCGGTATGTTCTAAAAATCCGGCAAAAACCTCCATCATGCGGGCGTATAATCTCCGTTCATCATCGGAGAGAGAATTCCAATCCTGCACATCCGGATCATGGCGAGATAACACCGTATTGGAGGGAATAATGCCCATTTCTTGCTGTTTAGCGAAGACTTTCTCTCGATAGGCATCCCAACCGTCATCAAATTGACCTTTATACTTATCTGCCCATTCTTTCGGCACATGATGGGGGGCATGCATTGCACCAGTGCAGAAATACATAAAAAAGGGCTTATTGGGGGCAATTTGCTTAGAATCGGCAATCATTGCTTTAGCTTTTTCTACCAAATCCACTGTTAAATGATAACCTTCCTCTGGGGTCTTTTCGGGTTCAACTTGGGTGTTATCTCGCACCAGTTCAGGGTAATATTGATGGGTATCTCCCCCTAAAAAGCCATAATAACGCTCAAAACCCCGTCCTAACGGCCAACGATCATAAGGACCTGCCGCACTGGTTTGTTCGGCGGGGGTTAAGTGCCATTTCCCAACTGCATAGGTGTTATAGCCCTTCTGCAAAAGAATTTCGGATAAAAAGCCATTTTCAAAGGGAATATAACCATTTGACCCAGGATAACCCATTGATCCTTCCGTAATACAAGCAAGACCATTAGAGTGATGGTTACGTCCTGTAATCATACAAGAACGAGAAGGGGAACAAAGAGCGGTGGTGTGCATATTGGTATAGCGTAAGCCATCCGCCGCTAAAGCATCGAAATTCGGCGTTTTAATAGGACTTCCATAACAACCCAGTTGACCAAAACCCATATCGTCTAAGACAATAAACAGAACATTAGGCGCACCTTCTTTAGCGCGGTTCGGTTCTGGCCAGGCGGGGGTTGAAACGTCGGCCGTTCGTCCAATGACACCGGGAAAAGCAGTTCCGGGTTTATATTCATCGAGAGGCATGAATTTTTTCTCCTTTATCTTCAACTAAGTTAAGATAGCTAAATCTTTCGAGGGCTTTGACCCTTTTTTACTGAAACTCTAACCCAAAAATTATAAGGGGCTCTGTCAAAAAAAGGGATTTTTGTTAGGAATTTTACAGGATTCCCAGAATCATTAACGGAGAGTGATAACCCATTAAAAAATATATCTTAATCATTTTTTTGTGCCAAATTCCTTTACGCTTAGACATAGAAGGGTTAAAGCGAAGGAATTGGGGGCAAACGCATGATTTCTCCAAAGGAATTACGGTTGATTCAAGCCGCTATGCAGGGAGATAGAGAAGGGGTAGAAACAACCTTAAATTCTGGAATTGATGCCAATATCACCGATCAGAAGAATACCACTGCTTTGATGTATGCTTCGGCTGGCGGTCATTTAGCGATCGCAGAAATCCTCATTCAATTTGGGGCGAATATTAACCAAGTTCAAACGCCTAATGGCATAACTGCCTTAATGTTTGCGACTGCCGCTAATCAGTTGACGGTGGTTCAATTTCTAATCAAATCGGGGGCCAATCTTAATCAAATAAATCAAGATGGCACACCTGCCCTTATGATAGCGGCCTATCGCGGTTATGCTGACATGGTTAAGTTGCTGTGGGAAAATGGAGCAGATATTAACCTTATAGATAAAGATGGCGATACTGCATTAAATTTAGTAATTAAAACAAATAATCTGGAGATTACGCGATTCCTCTTAGAAAAAGGGGCAGATCCTTATTTAGGTATCGGCGCATTAACAGTTGCTATTCGAGAAGGCTATGAAGAGATGGTGAAATTCTTAATTGATTGGGGAATTGACCTCAATAAACCTAATTTTCAAGGGTATACTCCCATTATTGAAGCGATTACCCACAAAAATCTCTCCATTACTCGGCAGTTAATCCAAGCGGGTGCTGAGCTTAAGATCGTGGACGATGAAGGGAACAATGGGCTAACGTATGCGATCGAAGGAGGCGATATTAACCTAGTGCAGCTTTTACAGCAAAAGGGGCTTGAAATGCCTGATAATGCCCTTATTCTCGCCGCAGGAGAAGGACATCTGGAGATGGTCGCCACTCTCCTAGGAATGGGAGTTGAGGTGAATAAACCCGATAGAGATGGAGAAACAGCCCTTCACTTAGCCACCGTCGAAGATCATCGGGAAATTGTGCAGATTTTACTCAAGGCAGGGGCAAACGCCGATCAACGAAATTATATGGGCGATACTTCTTTAATGATAGCCGCCTTACAGGGATATGAACACATTGTACAAGACTTATTACAAGCAGGGGCAGATCCCAATCTCAAAAATGGACATGAAAGTCCTTTAACCCTAGCAATTACGCAAAATTATCTTAATATTGTTCGTTTACTGCTAGAAGCAAAAGCTGATCCCGATATCCCTTTTCAAGATGGTAAAACAGGCCTGATGAAAGGAGCCGATTGGGGAAATTTAGCCCTCATGCAATGTTTAATCATCGCCGGAGCTGATGTCAATGCGAAGGATGTTTCTCAAGCAACCCCTCTCATGTGGGCGAGTCATCGCGGTTACATTGAGGCAGTTCAATTATTATTAAATACGCAACAAGTTCAGTTAGATGAGCGCAATAAAGGGGGATATACTGCCCTGATGTTGGCAAAATTTAATAACTATCCCGAAGTTGTTGATTTGCTCGAGCAAGCAGGAGCTAAGGATGAATAGAGAGAAAGGATTGAATTAGAAAAAGTCGCTATTTGTTACTATTAAATGGCTCAATGACGATGATCACTTACAATCAGTGCTTTTTATCAACTTTAAAGCAACCCAAAATCACCATAAGGCGCAGATCTCATCATAGACTGTAAAGTAATGTAACACCTAAAATAAGAGATAACAAAAGCTAACCGTTGTGATTTTACGATATGATTTCTCTCCCTACTGTTGAACATTCCCTTACTTCTTTGGATTTCCTCTCTTCTGTGCCTTCTAACTTTTGCCATCCGTCTCGTCTCAAAATGAGTTTGCGGGACTATATTGCCGAATTGTGGCAGATAATGGCAGAAAACAATGCTCCTTTATCGGTGATTGTTTGTCAAGTTATGGGGGATGCCTCTGAGATACAAATTTGTCTCGCTCAATTGACAAAAATAATGCGTTCTGTTAGCCATCAAACGGAAGACTTTGTCGGTTTAAGTTCTAATGACAAAGTAGTATTAGTGCTACCTCGTACGAATGTAGAAGAGGCGGCTAATATTGCAGACAAAATTATCAATTATCATACTCATCAATCGGCGAAGTTGGAAATTATTAGTGTTCATCCTAGTGCCAATTCTCAAGACATTTCATTACTAGAAAAATTAGCGTGATTTTAAACCCATTTAACTAAAATATCCTTAACGCTGGGCGGTAGTTGTCTCATAATTTTGCCTTTCTCTCGGTCAATTGCCACTAAAGTAACCTTAGCTGTAGCATATAATTGTTGACCATTCCGCGACTCTATACGGTAATCCCAATTGAGTCTGACTCTTGTCATTTCTAGCATCCTCGCTTTAATGAGGATTTCTTCTCCTAAACGAATAGCCCGATGAAATCGGATAGATAAATCAACCACGGGCAATTCACAGCCTTGAGTCACTAAATCGGCGTAATTTACACCAATTGTTTGTAGGCATTCTACCCTTGCTTCTTCTAGCCAAGTGATGTACGTTCCATGCCAGACTGCACCATTATAATCAGTGTGGTGGGGATAGACTTTGACGGAATATTCAAACCACTTGTCGGTAGTAGCATTTAAGTCATCTTTGGGGATGATGGCGCGAGTGGGGGATAGGGATTTGTTATGAGCAGTAGAATTAGACAAAGTATTTTCAATCCATAAACATGACGATATTTTTTTTATTTTAGGAGTTGATCGCTAAAATGAATTAAAAGGGTCTTGATCGTATTCAATTTTTATAGATATTTGTTTAATAATAATTTAAGTCGTTTTTTGGCTTCGGGTGTAATTTTATCAACAGGCGTAAGAATTGCATATTTTAAGGCGGAATGAGCTTCTGAAATAAAAAGAGATTGTTGGATTTTTTTAACCGTTTCTTGAATCACTTTTTGAGCGTTAATACCATTACGGCGCAAATTATCAATCACCATCTCAACAGTAACGTGATCATGGTCAGGATGCCAACAATCATAATCGGTCACTAACGCTAACGTCGCATAGGCGATTTCTGCTTCTCTAGCAAGTTTTGCTTCAGGCAAATTAGTCATCCCGATGACGGTTGCCCCCCAACTGCGGTATAAATTCGATTCCGCAATGGTCGAAAAAGCCGGCCCTTCCATGCAAACATAGGTTCCCCCTTGATGGACTTCAGCATCGACTAAATCCAAGCTTTCTGCTGATTCTGCTAGTATTTGAGCCAAGTGACGACACACAGGGTGACCAAAGCTAATATGAGCGACAATTCCCTCCCCAAAGAAGGTAGAAACCCGATAACGGGTACGGTCAATGAATTGGTCAGGAATCACTAAGTCCAATGGTTTAACGGCTTCTCGTAAAGACCCTACTGCCGAAGCAGAGATAATATATTCTACGCCTAACTGTTTCATCCCATAAATATTGGCTCGAAAAGGCAATTCTGACGGTAATAAGCGGTGATCTCGTCCGTGACGTGCTAAAAATGCTACTGAAATTCCTTCTAAATCTCCTACGATAAACGCATCGGAAGGAGAACCAAAAGGGGTGTCTAACTGTACTTCTTGAATGTTTTGTAAAGCATCCATCTGATACAGTCCACTACCACCGATAATGCCGATTTTTGCTTGTACCATTTTGAGGATAAAAAGAAACAAAGAACCTAAAAATAAGGTGGGCAAAACCCACCCTATAATCTTAAGCCTTTTGGGGTTAACTGGGGACTTCGGCCGTTCTTCCTGTTTTGGTTGGTCTGAGTTTAGGGGTTTTGTCCGCTTCTTCCATCGGCACAAACTCAATATGATTAAATAGGGTTGTGACAAAGGTAAATAGGAGGAAAGGAAAAGAAATAACAACCACCATCCCTACTACCGCTAAGGCATAAGCTTGACGGGTTGTACTCCACAAGGCAAAGGCCGATGCGAGGGTGATAAAAATCACGATTAACCAGATAATAATCTGGCCATAAATATCTCCAAATTGCAGGTCACACACCATGCGATATCTCTGAACGTCTTTATCCATTGTTGATTCCTTTAAGACACTTGTTATTAATCTAGGGTAAGATCAAATTTTGAAGGCAGGGGAAATCTAAAGATTTTCCTAATTTTATAAGGGGTCAGCGCATCAGGAACAACAAGAATTTTAAAGAGGGAAAATTATGCTACCCCTATCTCCTTGGGAATAGAACACGGAATGATTCAAAAATGAATGTGCTGAGCGCAGGATGAAGACTGAAAGTTTTTGTTTTTGCTAAAATTACTAATGGTATAGTACTATTAGTCTGCGAAGAAAGAGAAAAATCATAGTATTTAAGGTTCATACCCCTATTTTTTATTTTTAAGGGATAGATCGAAAAAAAAATAAGATAAAGCTAAAGGGCTAATTTTTTTAATTGATTTAATACAATTTCAACATGACCTTTAATTTTTACTTTTGTCCAAATATAGGCAATCTCTCCCTGTGGGTTAATCAGAAAAGTTGAACGAATAATCCCCATATATTCTTTACCCATAAATTTTTTCAATCCCCAAACACCATAACTTTCAGCTATTTTATGGTCAGGATCACTCAATAACTGAATGGCTAGATCATGCTTTTCAATAAATTTACAATGGGACTTTTCAGAGTCAGGACTTACCCCTACAATGTTAGCACCGAGAGCTTTGAACTCCTCTAAAAATTGGCTAAATTCTTTTGCTTCTGTGGTGCATCCCGGCGTGTTATCTTTGGGGTAAAAATAAAGAATTAACCATTGATTTGCAAATTGCTCTAACGTCACTCTTGAGCCGTTTTGATCCCCTGCTTCAAAGGTTGGTGTGGCTTGATTGATTTCAGGTAAGGAATTCATTTTCTAAGCTAAAAGAAATAATCGTTCAATGATGAAAAGGAATGGTTAATAAAGGTACAAAAATTCCGAGTAACCAAAGACCGCTATGGCAGGAAAAAGACGGCCATGGAGAAGAAGGATTAAGAATGGCATCTATTCGTTGTTCTAAACGGTTTTCTAGATCATCCTGATTAAAAGTGGCAATGCTAGGATTTCGGGAAAACGGATTTGCTGAAAGTTGAGCGACTTCTAATAGTGATTCTGCTAAAATCAGAGAATCAACCGTTTTAAGAGCTACTTGATCGGCTCTAATTTCTCTTAAAAGTAATAATTCGCGCCATAATTTTTGAGAATAAGGAAGCCATGAAGTTAAGGTATGTAAATAACCTAACCCAAAAAACCAAAAGGTATCTTTGTACATGGAATGGGCAGTTTCGTGGCATAAAACAGCTTTTAAATGGTCATTGTCTAATGCGTCTAATAACCCTTGGCTGATCACTAACTCTGATTGCCAAAAGCCAATTTGTGCGCTATAGAGCAAATCACTTTTAATTAATCTCGCTGACGTGTTTTCTAATTGAATCGTCGGATATTTTTTGATTTTATCTAAAGTTTGATAACTACGATAAACTTGATATCCTAACACCAGACTGCCCCATCCTAAAAAAGCGATCGCCAAATGACATCCCCAACGACTGGCGTGAAACCCTAACATCTGACCGTGATGTCCCATCCAAAACACAGAAAACGCCGTAATGATTAAAAATAAGGGCGGAAAAATCAAAGCAAAAAGGGCATTTTCCCAGCGTTCGTTCCACGTCTTGCCGACTTTCTGAGAGAAAAAATAACGCATTCCCCCTGTGATAATTAAAGCGATTGAAAGGAGCAACAGGTGCATAATTGGGTTATCCTTTCCGTTGTTGACGAATGGTTTTTAAGCGTAAAGCGATCGCTTCTAAGCGTTCAATACTGGCTGTATCTAGCTGATCGGCAAAGGCCGCCACCGTGTCCGGATTATTCACAGCTAAAAATTGGTGTAATTGCTCATACGCCTTTATGGCTTCGGCTTGTTGACGAGAAATTAAGGGCATCCAACGAAAGGCTCGTCCTTCCTTTTGACAGCGTAACCATCCTTTTTGAGTCAAGCGATTGAGTACGGTGGTGACGGAGGTATAGGCTAATTCTCGATCAGGATCCGCCAAAATGTGGTCATGAACGTCTTTAACGGTTGCGGCACTAAGATCCCAGACGATGTTAAGAATTTCTGTCTCTAAAGGACCTAACGAAAGCTGTTTGGGGCGATAATTCTCTAAAAAGGTCATTTTAAGTTTTGTCGTTTTACGCCATTTATCGTTATTATTTTAGACGGAGATCAAGCAGATTGCACAAATTTTTAGTATATTTCAAAGTAACATAAACTTTTACCGCTAGTCCAGTGAGATAGCGTCATTCTTTTGCCATCGTCTCCTTTTTTTTGTGAGCGTTAAACTTATGCCATTATCTCTAACTCACTTCTTTGAGCCGTTTAAGACTCGAAAAAGAGACGAATTTCTCAATTTATTTGCCACAGAAGGCACACTGTCCCCGACAATTGACGATCCTGTTTTAGGGAAAATGGTGGGAATAGAGGGTTTGAACCAATTTTTCGATGCTTTTGAGCAATGGCTATCTCCCTATTCCACCGGCATTGAGATCATCGCAACGATTCAAGATTCTGATGATTCTTGCCATCGGGTGGTGGTTGAAAGTTTGATTCCCCTAAGTATTAAGGGAACTCTCAAAAAATTGCCCGTTGCCATGGTAGGAGAACATCATCCCATTACGAAAAAATTAGTGCGAGTGAGGATTTACCACACTACTTGGCTTTTATTTCAGTCTCATCGCATTAGACCTCCTTTATTAGCTAAAAATCCAGCTTTACGGTTACCCATTGCAGTTCAACGCTATCAAGATGCCTTAACAAAAGGCGATTTAGCGGCGATTCTTGCGTCATTTGACGTAGAAAAAGCTTACGTTCAGCAACCCAGTGGCGAGGACTACGTTTGTCAAGGACTAGCCGGTCTAACACAATTTTATAATTTTTTATTTTCCTTTGGTGGTGGGGCGCATTTAGATCATTGCTGTGTAACTGAAAATTGCGAAAACTGTGCAATTGAGTACAACATCATCCGTTTGGGAGATTTTACTGTCCCTCATCAGGCTGGAATCGCTATTTATCAGCAGAACGACGAAGGACAATTGATTGCGGCTCGAATTTATGACGATTTTGAACCCCCCTCTCAGTCATAAAGTTTTCAGTATTATGAGAAAGGATGTGTCAAATTGTAAATTTTTTGCTAATAATGTTAAAGATAGCTTAACCCTAGCCGAACGCCTCCCCTTGAGGATTAACCCTCCCGTGAGGGACAATGGCAAAGGTCTTCGCTTTAAGAAAACCCCAAAAGCAAAGGGGAAAGGCATTTCCCCGCCTGTGAAAACAAGTTCAATAACGGAACGGGTTTTCAACGGTCTCATCCTATAAGAGAATAGGACTTGTATGACTGACAAACCTTGATAAATCTTGCCATCAAATTGCTGTTAAGCGAAAGGATTAGATTCTGATGACTATTGCAGTGGGACGCGCCCCAGAAAGAGGGTGGTTTGATACCCTCGACGACTGGCTAAAGCGCGATCGCTTCGTTTTCGTTGGTTGGTCAGGTTTATTATTATTCCCCTGTGCCTACTTAGCGTTGGGGGGATGGTTAACCGGAACCACCTTCGTCAGTTCATGGTACACCCACGGCTTAG
>JBGTGT010000089.1:0-13087 GCA_041746575.1 Microcystaceae cyanobacterium | reverse complement strand
CCCCCATGAACAACTTCATCAAGAAGCTTATCGCCAGACTGTAAGTCGTAGTAATAGAGGACGAAAGAAATCTACTACTGCGCTTGTCTCTGGGTAAGAAGCCCGCGCTGTACGTTTGCGTCAGCGTCGGGACAGTTCACTGTCAAAAGATGAGTTGCTACTAATTCTTGATTCGATCACGGGGTAACCTTGTAAATTAGATTCTGATATTTTTTCAGTGGGATCTATTGCCCAAAATTTAACTCCTCTTATCAATTCTTTCTCTTTCGTTTCGTAATTAACTTTTTTAATGCCTAAAATGATATAAAGCTGGTCTTTAGGCTCAAATACTGCTGCTTTTTGTAGTTCGCAACTTTTTAAAGAAGCTTCATTTTTATTAAAATTTCTTCGAGGCCTGAAATACATCTCATAAATGGCTGGTACTGTTTCAAAGTCTTTTATGGAGAGATTGGGAGCTTCACAGTTAAGGATGGTGAATCCTTTATATCCTGTGTTTTCAGTCCATTCTGAGGGGTCAAAGTAAGTCAAGATAGTTTGGTCGACTTCATCTCCAGAAAGTCTTGTGTACTGATTATGTTCCACGGACAAGATAATACTAGGCATTTTGATACTCCTTTTTAAGTTCGTTGATCCAAGCTTGATGGTAGGGTTTATATTTCTCCCGTCCCTCGACGGTTAGGCTATTAATAAACTGTTGGAATGCTTTTTCTCCCATTCCTTCTCTGGCGACTGCTAGGGTTGGGCTGGCTTGTCTGATTAACCAATTTTCTGCTCGTTTAAAACTAGGGATGTAATCAGGCAAATTAATCTCTTCAGCTTCTCCCAGTTCCTCTAGGGTTTTTGTCCACCAATCAAAGCGGTAGAATTTTTGTTCTCTTTTGATGCCAAAATCGATGGCGGTTGTTAAATAGCCAGATAAGTTTTTATTTCTGGTTTGGGTTAAATCATCGAAGACTGCTTGAGCGTGGTTATTTCGTAATTGAAGTTCCCACCGATGACATCCGTTTTCGTGTATATAATCAGCGTCGTAATAACGGATGATTTTATCAGATTTCCCAAAATAGCAAGTCGGAATAGGGCCTGTATTTTTACAGACGCTTTCTTCTATGAGTTTATAAGAATTTACGCCTTTAAAATGGTGGTTTTCTCCTGCCTGTTTGACGGTCTCGAATGCGGGTAATTTGCTACTGGTATCGTGAGCAATATCGAGGCGAGTGATTTTTAAGCCTTGGCGTGAGAGATAACGTGCTGTTGTTCTCCAGTTATTAATTTGTGAAAAGTAATGGCCGGGTAACTGAATGATGATTTTGTAACCTTCATCGAGTTTGTGAATTCCACCATAAATTTTTGATCTAACGGATTTGAAAGAATTTTCAAAGGTTTGACCGCAATGAATGGGGTGGTTATTCCATGACCAAGAGTCACCGATAGCGATTAGACTACAAAGATTATTCAAGACGGTTTCTAGGGCGTGGACTGTCTCTACAAAGGCTGTGCCTTGTAGATAGTCCAGCCTAGTCCGAATCACTTTTGTCACTGCGTTTCTAACAGACCTTTAGAAATTATGCTTGTTTAGCTAGAAGTCTGTTGCCTCCTTGCTTCTAACCTTTCCCTGCTTTTTGCTCAACCTATCAGCCTAACTTTGTAACAATTCCTTAATATACAATTAACTTATACTTTCTTGGTATTTTAAATATACTTTTTTAAGTATGAATACATACTAAAACCTTAATTGATATTCTTTCTCATTAATTACAGCAAAAAGAGATTCTTCGTAGGGGTTTCTTCGCTACTTTTATCCGTCCGACTTTGAGTCTCCTGATTCATCTGATTGATCATGGGGGCGGTTTTGTCTTCGCCCATTGTTTCTGAGTTATCAGTATTGGCGATCGCTGGAGCGGTCAAAAGGGCACTCATGCCTATAATGCTTGCGAATAAAGCAAGTTTTTGTTTTGATTTATTCATAATTTTTGTAAAATTTGCTTGACTTTCGATGTACTTTTATAGTGAAAGAATTTACTGATCGCTTATATCTTACTAGGGGGAGAGGTGTAAAGAGTTGAAAACTTAAAAAGTAAAAGTAAAGGTCGACAAAACCTGACTTTTAAAGCGATTATTGCCGACACTCATCGAGCTTATTCGGCTGATTCTGAACAAATGGCCTTAAGTCTTTGTACTGAACTGATATAAGAGAATCTGGCTCATACTATTTTTACAAAACTTAAATTTATGGTTAGATTATTTTACATAGACCGCTAATTGGAGGCACAAGCCATGAAGACCACCCAACTTGATAGCGGAATCCTTAACAACTACGCCGTTGAACCTAAACCTTATTACGCTGTTTTCCTTCCTCCGAACAAGCACGGAATTATGCGCTTCAAGGTGCAATTGCGACGTTATTTGTGGGCGCGTTGATGGCTGTAACCTTTGCCGTTAGCTAGAAAGCTTTTGAATCTTGTATCTCTCGACATTGATGCGACGGTTCTCCTATTTTTTGACCTCGGTGGTTTCCGGGGTTTTTTACTGTCTTAAAAGATATTTTGCTAAAATTAGACCCCAAAATAAACCATTTAGAGAAAGATCGTTAATCTAAAGATTGCAACTATTAGACTAAGGAAAAAGAAAAAGAATTAAGTTAACGGATTTTGTTTCAAGAGTTAGGGCGTAAAAAATACAAATTGATTCAACTATCGTTATTTTAGAAATAAAAGCTAAATTATTGAGTTTTTTGAATAATTATCTCAGAAAGATGCCAAGCTAAGGGAAATCAATAGGTTAAAATAAGAATATTTTTGAGTCGCTGGAGTAAATGTTCGTGGTCTCCCAATATAACGCAGCAGAAATTGAACCGAAATGGCAACAAAACTGGGCAAAACAAGGATTAGATACGACCCCAGAAGAGGCAAATAAGCCCAAATTTTATGCTTTGTCGATGTTTCCCTACCCTTCAGGCAATCTGCACATGGGTCACGTTCGCAATTACGTTATTACGGATGTTATCGCTCGTTTAAAGCGACTACAAGGGTATCGCGTGCTTCATCCGATGGGATGGGATGCCTTCGGTTTACCTGCTGAAAATGCCGCCATTGATAGAGGAATTCCCCCCTCTGAGTGGACATACCAAAATATTACCCAGATGAAACAGCAATTGCAGACATTAGGATTGTCGATTGATTGGGAGAAAGAAGTCGCTACTTGTTCCCCTAACTATTATCAATGGACGCAGTGGCTATTTCTACAATTTTTAGCTGCAGGATTAGCTTATCAGAAGGAATCTGCTGTAAATTGGGATCCGATTGATCAGACGGTATTAGCTAATGAACAAGTGGATAATGAAGGTCGTTCTTGGCGTTCTGGAGCGAAAGTAGAGCGAAAATTACTGCGTCAGTGGTTTTTCAAGATTACGGACTACGCAGAACAACTTCTCAACGATTTAGACCAATTATCAGGATGGCCAGAACGAGTTAAACTGATGCAAGCGAATTGGATTGGTAAATCCGTTGGTGCTTATTTAGAATTTCCTATAAAAGGAAGTAAAGAGAAGATAGGCGTTTTCACTACTCGTCCTGATACGGTTTACGGGGTTTCTTATCTTGTTTTAGCACCAGAACATCCCTTAACCCCAAAAGTCACCTGTAAAGAACAAAAAAAAGCCGTTGAAGCATTTATTCAAGAAGTCGCCCATCAAAGTGAATTAGAAAGAACTGCAGAGGATAAACCCAAACGTGGAATTAAGACAGGTGGAACTGCCACAAATCCCTTTAATGGTCAAGAAATCCCTATTTTAATCGCTGATTACGTCTTATATGAATATGGAACAGGGGCAGTAATGGGAGTACCCGCCCATGATACCAGAGATTTTAGGTTTGCCAAAGAAAATGACCTGCCGATTCAAGTGGTAATTTTACCTGACGGTGCAGATAATCAAGAATCCACCCTAACTGAAGCTTACACTGAAGCAGGAATTATGGTGAATTCAGGTCAATTTGACGGGATGAAATCCACTGAAGGCAAAACTGCCATTATTCACTATGCAGAAAAGCAAGGATATGGCAAAGCAAGAATTCAATATCGCCTTAGAGACTGGTTAATTTCCCGCCAACGCTATTGGGGGTGTCCCATTCCTGTGATTCATTGCGATGATTGCGGGATTGTCCCTGTTCCAGCGCAAGATTTACCGGTCAAACTCCCTGAAAATGTCGAATTTAGCGGACGTGGCCCCTCTCCTTTAGCAAAATTGGCAGATTGGGTGAACGTCACCTGTCCAACTTGCGGCAAACCTGCTAAACGGGAAACTGACACTATGGACACCTTTATTGACTCCTCTTGGTATTATTTACGTTATACCGATGCCAAAAATGAGCAAGAACCCTTTAATTTAAAGAAAGTGAACGATTGGATGGCAGTTGATCAATATGTAGGTGGCATTGAACACGCTATCTTGCATTTGCTTTATTCTCGTTTCTTTACGAAGGTTTTAAGAGATCAAGGATTACTCAATTTTGATGAACCGTTTCAACGCTTATTAACTCAAGGCATGGTACAAGGATTAACCTATAAAAATCCGAAAACGGGTAAATATGTCCGCTCTGAAAACGTGGTTTATCAAGACAACAATTATCGGGATAAAGAGACAGGAGAAATGCTCTCTTATTTTTATGAAAAGATGTCTAAATCTAAATATAATGGAGTTGATCCTGAAACCGTTTTAAGTAAATACGGCGCGGATACAGCACGAATGTTTATTCTCTTTAAAGCACCTCCCGAAAAAGACTTAGAATGGGATGAAGCAGACGTAGAAGGTCAATTTCGCTTCTTAAATCGAGTTTGGCGATTGGTAACAGAATACATCGAAAAAAAACCGACTAAGGTTCAGAAAAAAGATGAATTAACGAAAGAAGAAAAAACCTTACGTCGTGCCATTCATACTGCGATTCAAGCGATTTCTGAAGACTTAGAAGGGGAGTATCAATTTAATACTGCCATCTCTGAATTAATGATTTTAAGTAATGCCATTAATGAAGCAAAATGTATCGACTCTCCTGTTTATCAAGAGGGAATTGAAACCCTTTTGCAACTACTTTCCCCCTTTGCGCCTCATATTGCCGATGAATTATGGCAACAATTGGGTCATCACAAATCCATTCAGCAACAAATATGGCCACGTGTAGATTCAACTGCTTTAATTGTAGATGAAATTACCCTTGTCATCCAAATTATGGGCAAAACCAGAGGCACGATTCAAGTTCCTGCTAATTTAGAGCAAGATGCTTTAGAAAAAGTGGCAAGAGCATCAGAATCCGCTCAAAAATATTTAAAAGGGAAAGAAATCAAAAAAGTGATTGTTGTTCCCAATAAATTAGTTAACTTTGTAGTAGCAAAATAAGCTCATAGAGTGGGTTAGATAAGGACTCATTATAAAATGAATCATTCAATAAAAATCTACCGTAATCCACCAATATAATACACTACCGCTTTAAAAACTGTTCTGAGGTTTGTTTTATGGCTTGATCATCAATAATCGAGGGATAATCTTGCGCTAAAATATCAGCGATCGCTTCTGCCTCTTCGCTAGTAGTTTCCAATGGAGAAATGCCATTTTGATAGCGATTAATCCCAATCATCAAAGCAAGATTAAAATCAAATTCTGATATAATATAAATCGGTAGACATTTAGTCATAGCTATATCGTTTATCAGCCCAATTTTATAAAAACCCCCGAAGTTCAGGAAGTTAGGAAAAACTTAGTTACTCTCTTATCGAAAACAAGCAAATCAATCCACTTAAATGAGAAGAAACCATTCTTTCTGTAATAATTCAGTTAAAGCATAAGGGCATTTTATAAGTAAATCATTTAATTGAGTTTTTTTTGCACAATTAATCGAGCATTATTATAAATAGAATCTAAATGATCTGCTAAATATTTTTCAGATCTGTCGTTAATTTATCTTCTAATTGAACTCGAAAAATAATAATTTCTCCTGCCCAATGATTACTATTTCTGTTTCTTTCTGATGTTTGAAAATGATATAACAAAAGATGGATAATAATTTGCAATAGTAAACTTTTGACTACACTTTTTTCTGACCGTCCTAACCCTTCTAACTCCTCCATTAAATGATCGTAATCTAACGGGTTTAATTGACGATTTTTTAACAGTTGCACCGTTTTCTCTAACCACTGATCATATTCAGTTTCGTACATTTCTTGCCCAGATAATGCTTTCGTTGTGATATAATACTATTTTTCAAAAAAAGTGAAACACTGCTTGATATTTATAATATGATAAGTCTTTTAAGGCGCAATTGTAAAGGCTGAAGTCCTAACTACAAGCTTACTTCTGAAATTAGTTGAAGCAAAATCAACCTAATATTAATAATCTCTCTTTTCAGGAAAGATTATTAGTTATTCATTCTTAAATTGTCTATTCTTAAGGTAACACTTGAATCCCCTTAATTTTCCATGATCCTTCCTGTTGCGCCAACGTGTAGCGTACCGTTAAATCTTCCTGATAAGAACGACCTTGATTAATACGGCCATTTTGATATAAATCAGCCACTTCTTTAACCTTCGCATCTACTGTTGCAAGCTCCGGTGAAGTGGGATTGGTGTTCAGAGATTCAATCTCAAGCTCATGCCGATATTTCCAATAACTTTGGCTATTTTTAAGCTGTTTTACTCGACTTTCCCACGTTTTAGCCAAGGGATTCGCTAAGATACGCCCCAGTTCTTCCACCTGATACTCTGAACCAAAGGCTCTCACTTTACTATTTAACCACGTTTCAACCACATCTCGCGCCCCTTCAAGGGTCAATAACCCCGTCGGCAAAATCAAACGAGCATTTTCGGGCGGAATCTCTAAAACAGGTTGACTGATCTGGATCAAAACTGCACTCTTATTTAATTCTGCCACAGGGGAACGGGAAGCGTATAAAGACTTGAGTCCAAAACCCACTAATAAGCCGACACCTCCTACTGCACCAATGAGGAAGAGTAATGGCTTAATCTTGATTTTTGACTTACGTCTTCCTTTTTTGCGCTGTTGAGAGGCAACCTCTGTTTTCCCCTTAGCAACCTGACGACGGGGGGGGTTAGAGCGACGGGAGGAGGGGGCTGTCGGCGGTTGACGATAAGACTCGGTAATCAGTACCCGATCTGAGGCCGGGGCGTTTTCTGCCCAATTAGGACTGACAGACTGAGATTTTGACCCTTCTGTTGCTTCTGATGGGAACTGAGCCGCTTTAGGCTGAGCGATGCCATTAGAATAACGCTGCCGAGGACTTCCTTTGCGGCGATTTGACCGTCGAGACGATAGCGGATAACTGGAATCAGGTAAAGCATTAGCCATGGTCACTCCTACAGGTTGTTCAGCATTAACGGTGGTTTCTGGGCTTTTTTGAGGGCTATCCTCTAAATAGGCTTCCAAATAGGAAACAACAGTTTCGTCAGCAAAGTATTCCGTTAAGGAGACATTTTGCTGAGCCAAATCCCGAAAATTGGCGAAAACTTCCTTTTCTAGCCATCGTTTGCTGTAGGCATAAAGTCCAGGCACCAGATCCGGGGAGTCTTGAGACTGTCGGCGAATAAAGTCCAACGCTTCCCTATCTTGACTCTGCTGTAGGGCATCATTGGCCACCTTAGTCTGCCCTAATAATAATGCACAGATCGCTTTTTCGAGAGAAACATCTTGACGTTTATTAAGAATTTCTAATAAATCATTGGCTTGAACGATGGTGTGGGGATCTTTGGCAAAAACCCCCTGCGCGATGAGGGCATAAACCGCTAAATAAGTGGCCACCAAGGAAGGACGCTGCACTTCGGACTGAAATAAAGATAATTGCTCGTTAAGAGTTAAATATACTCGTAATTGTTGAATAAAACGCAAAAAATCGTCCACATCCAGTCCCGAATAATCTTCCCCTTTGCCCTCAATCCCTTGACGTTCGTCCAACATCTCTTGTAAGAGTTGCAAACCCCGTTGACGACTCTGCTGGCGGCTGAGAGGTTGAGCCAATAACTCAAGAATACGATAGGGACGTAACCAGTTTAGTTCTCGTTCTATTTCCCGTTGAATTTTACTGAATTTAGGATTCTTTTCGAGCCAATATAAGCCTTTTTGTCCTGATTCGGTAGCCCGTTCATAGGCATTTTGGTGCCATCGTTCTCGACTCAATTCTAAATAAGCTAAGCCCAGACTGAGATAAATATCATCGGAAGATTCAAGAAGCTTTGACGCGATCGCCTCCTCTCCAACCTGAACAACTGTTTCATATTCCCCTAATTCAGACAGGACAATCAAAATCCCCACAATATTCTCTGGGGTTACCTCAATCCCGATTGCTTCAGAATTTTCGGAACTTGCGATCGACGCATCCGTCTCAGTTAAAGGAGAGTCAGAAAGTAACGTTTTGCTAGCCGAAGAAACACTGTTGAGCAATTGCTGGTCATAAGCTAAACGACTTTGCGGCTCTTTGAGAATATTATATGCCTGTTCAAGCAAACCTTGGCGAGCGATAATCGCTTCATCACTATGCTCTCGGCGAGGAAACTGAATTCGCCGGTCTTCATAAGCTTGTACTAATTGTTCGTCCGTTACTTGGGGGGGAACCCCTAGCACCCGATAGTAATCTAAGGAAATTCGCACAACTGTCTTCCTTACCTTTAGAGTAGAGCCGTCCGATTAGAACAATATGACATCCCTCAAGGAATCGATTTAGCGTTCGTTGATCGCATCCCTTATTTATAGGTCAAATTGTAACCTAATTTTTTCAATTAGTAAAACAATTCGATGATAAAATAATAGGCCGACGTTTACCTTTTTGGGCAAAAAGAGACATTTGATCTACTATTAGTTTCAACGATTGATCTAGCGCGGATTGGAGACAATGTTCCACAACGTCCTCATCATAACTCCAGAGTCAGTTGATAAATTTGCCGACGAGATAAAGACGTTAAAGAAGCTAAGTGCTGACTGGCTTGAGAGCGACTCATGCCTTGGTTTAAAAGTTGAATCAATTCTGCTTTTATCTCAGTTTCAGACAATATTAAAGTATCTTCCCCTGTTTTACCCCCTAATACTAACGTAAATTCTCCTTTAGGTGAGTTTTTGTCATAAAAAGCGATCGCCTCTTTTAAGCTGCCGCGCCATACCGCTTCATAAATCTTCGTTAATTCTCGGGTAATGACAATTTCTCGACATTCAGGGAAAAATCTGTTTAAATCTGTTAAAGTCTCTATTAAACGATGGGGAGCTTCATAAAAAACCATGGTGCGTCGTTCTGACTGTAATACTGTCAATCGGGCTTCTCTTTCTTTGCGTTTTGTGGGTAAAAATCCCTCAAAAATGAAGCGTTCTGTGGGTAACCCCGACACTGATAGAGCCGTAATCACCGCCGTTACCCCCGGAATCGGCATGACTGGAATTTGCACCTCAATGCACCCTTTAACCAATTCGTACCCCGGATCGGAAATACAAGGCATCCCTGCATCAGTGACTAAAGCGATGTTTTTTCCTTGTTTAAGTTCATCAATAAGATAATCGCGCCGAGAAAAGCGACTATGCTGATGATAGCTGACTTGGGGAGTGGCAATTTGAAAATGATTCAATAATTTACTCGTTTGCCTCGTGTCTTCTGCCGCAATCAGATCGACGGTTTGCAAAATCCGCACCGCGCGAAAAGTGATATCCTCAAGATTTCCGATCGGTGTTCCCACAAGATACAATGTGCCTAAAATCGGAGGATAATGCGTCATGAAGGGTTTATTTGTTGGGTTAGCTACCTTTGATTTTATCTATTTGGTTGCCGATTTTCCCGCATCAAATCAAAAAATTGTTGCTTTAGATCAATGTATCACCGTCGGAGGGCCAGCCGCTAATGCGGCGATCGCTTTTCAACACTTTAATCATACGGCTACTTGGATGGGCGTTTTAGGACAACATCCGATTAGTCAGTTCATTAAAGCGGATTTACAAAAATACTCAGTTAATATTATTGACTTAGATCTCCATTTTTCCCTATCTCCTCCTGTTTCTTCGGTTATTGTTGCCCAAAAAACCGGTGAGCGAGCAGTTATTTCTATCAATGCTACGAAAAAACAAGGGACTTTCTCTCAACTTGAGGATCATCTTTTAGAAGGAGTCGATATTTTGTTAATTGATGGCCATCAAATGGCAATTAGTCACTTTTTAGCGCAACAAGCGAAGGACAAAAAAATCCCAATTGTGATCGATGGAGGGAGCTGGAAAAGAGGATTTGACAAGATTTTACCCCTCGCAGATTATGTGATTTGTTCTGCTAATTTTTATCTACCGAATAGTGATTCTTGGTTAGATACTTTAAGCTTTTTAGAAAGTTTAGATATCGAAAATATTGCGATCACCAAGGGGAACGAACCCATTCATTATAGTCAAAATAAGCAGAGAGGAAAAATAGAGATAAGTCCATGTACTGTAGTAGATACATTAGGAGCAGGAGATATTTTTCATGGCGCATTTTGTCATTTTATTTTCAAAAATAATTTTTTAAAAGCATTACAAAAGTCGTCTGAAATTGCCAGTTTATCTTGTAAATTTTTAGGAACCAAAGAATGGTTAAAGACAGATAATTAATGAGGAAAAGAGGGTTGAAATTGTTCGAGTTGTAAGGAATTTTCTGAATAACATTCTTGCTGGCGAGTCAAATGAGTGCCATAGCCATCACCGCAAGGATTAGGGGCAAAAGAATGGGAGTACATCGTTGCCGAGAGTACCACCAACGTGGCAACGATTAATGTATTTGTTCTTAAAATCACCATTGTATTCACCGTCCAGTTCAATGTTCGTTGTTTCTATCCTTCCTCCATCTTAAAAGTAAAGAAAGGTGAAGGCTGTGACGGATATCTCCTCTTAAGGGTGATATTTTCGACAAGGAAGAAAGGAGCAAATATCTTAAAAATCTTTAAATATCAGTAATTTAAAGAATAACCGTGACAGTAAGAGACAAAACGTATTTTATCCGAATTTTACCCCCTGAAACCCTTACGAAACCGAATTTTTGACCTAAAGCTTGCCATCGGTTTACAAAAGCTACATAATTTAAAGGTTTCAGCGATCCAGAAAGGACAATTAAAGCTTAGAATAGGGCAGTAAAAATCTTGACCTGATAGGCATTTCAGAGAGTATTCTGACTGAAGTGTCTGAAGGATGATTCAAGATAACCTTTAACTCGCGGGAAACTTCCTTGCCGAGAAATCCATCCAAGAACCTAAAATTTATCAAAAAATAAGGAGATTTTACGGATGAATAAAGGAGAATTGGTGGATGTTGTGGCTGCTAAAGCCGCCGTCACTAAGAAACAAGCCGATGCTGTCATCACAGCGACCGTAGAAGCCATTATGGAAGCGGTGTCCGAAGGGGAAAAAGTGACTCTTGTCGGATTTGGATCGTTTGAAGCCCGCGATCGCAAAGCCAGAGAGGGACGAAACCCGAAAACCAACGAAAAAATGATTATTCCCGCAACGAGGGTGCCAGCCTTCTCGGCGGGTAAATTGTTTAAAGAAAAAGTTGCCCCTTCAGCAGAGGCAGACGAATAGGTTTTCCTCGGTCATAGCATGAAAAGACCCCACCATGGCGGAAATTTAGACTGGGCGGCAAAGCTTGCCAATTGCCCGCTCAATTCCCTTGTGGACTTTTCAGCAAGTCTCAACCCTTTAGGGCCACCTGAGGGGGTTCACACCGCCATCAAGACGGGGCTGGATTCTCTAACCACCTATCCTGACCCCGCTTACGGGCAACTCAAAGACGCTTTAGGACAGTGGCATCACCTGCCTGCCCATTGGATACTCCCCGGTAATGGGGCGGCCGAATTGTTGACTTGGATGGCTTGGGAATTCGCCCAATATCCAATCACGTATGTGGTTACGCCTGCTTTTGGGGACTATCACCGCGCTTTACGCACGTTTCGGGCGCAGGTTCAGCCTTGTCATCTTTATTATACCCCAGATACTTTAAGCTGTGCTGTTGAAAATCTCGAAAAATCCCTAAATAATGCTGGAATTCTCTTAAATAATCCCCATAACCCAACGGGAAAATTATTTACGCAGAAGCAACTCTCGGCATTTCTCAAAACGTATGCTTTGGTGGTGGTAGATGAAGCCTTTATGGATTTTCTACCGCCTCACCAACAACAAAGTTTAATTCCGGTCGTTCAAGATTATCCCAATCTGGTTATTTTGCGATCGCTGACGAAATTTTACCGTATCCCTGGCCTTCGTTTAGGCTATGCGATTTCTAACCCTGAACGTCTCCTAAAATGGCAAAATCTCCGAGATCCTTGGCCCGTCAATAGCTTAGCGGCTAAAGTGGGAGAAATTGTGATTCAAGATAGGGCATTTCAACAAAAAACATGGGATTGGTTAATACCGACAAGAGAACGGTTACTTACCGGCTTAAAAGCGTTGCCCTCCCTAATTCCCTATCAAGGTTCAGCTAACTTTCTTTTGGTGAAAACTGAGGAGTCCAGTGTCGTCTTACAAGAGAAATTATTAAAAAATTATCAAATTTTGATTCGGGATTGTCTCAGTTTTCCTGAATTGGGCGATCGCTTTTTTCGCATAGCGGTAAGGACAGAAGAAGAGAATCAACGGCTATTAAATGCTTTGGCTGAAATTCTTTAACAATTTACTCTTTTAAAACAACTAAAATATCAATATCTAAATCAGATTTTGCGTCTCCTCTTGCTTAAGAACCGAATAAAATTAGATACATTAAGTTATCTTGATAAATGGATTGAATTTCTTGTTTAAATTGTTCAAGAATTTTCGATAGATAAGGATGTTGATTGCATTTTTTGGAATTTAAAGTTAAGTTATTATTCATGATTGATAAGTAGTAATGCAAAATAAGTTACATACTTAAACTCAGAAAAGAGTTAAGCTAAAAGCTAACCCAAGAGCTAAAGCAGCAATGAAATTTATTTCAGATCTAAGCCCAGAAACGATAAATATATTAAAGAGGATCTACAAACAAAGTAAACATCATAAAGTCAGACAAAGAGCGCATTGTATTCTTTTAAGTTTTCAAGGGTATAGTTTTGCCCAATTAATG
>JBGTGT010000088.1:0-13896 GCA_041746575.1 Microcystaceae cyanobacterium | reverse complement strand
CCCCCATGAACAACTTCATCAAGAAGCTTATCGCCAGACTGTAAGTCGTAGTAATAGAGGACGAAAGAAATCTACTACTGCGCTTGTCTCTGGGTAAGAAGCCCGCGCTGTACGTTTGCGTCAGCGTCGGGACAGTTCACTTGCTAATAACTTTTCTGCTGCCTGTAATAAATCCTCAGTAATATCGTCTAATCCTTCCCGACACTGTAAATAAGTTTTTAAGGCGTTCATCGGATCTAAACTTTGATTGACGCCTAATTCAGGAATTCTTGGCCTCGCTAATTGACTGATTAATTCAGGACGAATTGTATAATGATGAGCAGATTGTAACGCTTCATGAATAATTGACGTTTGAATTAAATCGAGTTGTTCTGAACGAATTCGATAAATTAAACGAACAACAGCATCATCAATTTTATGTTTTTTAATAACTTCTAAAATTGCTGCTTGGGGATCGTCTATTTGCGAAACATCTACCTCAATGGTGCAAAAAAGTCGAGCGGGTAGGGTACAAAATTGCCATTCAACTTTTCCTTTCATTATTCTCACTAAAACGTAGCCTTTTTGCTCTTTTTCTTCACTAAAATCTACCCGTTCAATACTACCGGGATAAATAATCGGTGGATCGTTATTTGGGTTAAGATTTTGATGCTTATGGACATGACCCAAAGCCACATATTCCCATTCCGGCCGGCATAATAAAGATAAGGGAATGGTAAACCCTTTACCCACTGCTAAAAAACGTTCTGCCCCTAAGGTAGCGCGACTAGCCATTAAATGACCCAATAAAATTGTGGGCAAATTTGGATCAAGCTGACGAATTTCATGTTCAAGGACATGGCTTAGTTTTTCAATTAATAATTCGTTAACGCTTTCTAAAGATAACCCTTCGGTCTCAGGGCGAGTTAAGAGAGTTGAACGGGTTAACCAAGGTAAGGTAATTACTTGAATTTTTCCCTGACGAGTGTCAATTTGATGGGTGGCTAGACTATCTCCTACAATAAAACGAGGAACACCAAGGGTACGATAAATACATAAACTTGCTCCCCCATTTCCTTGAGAATGTTGGTCATGGTTTCCAACTAATAAAACGGTGGGAATATCAGCATCTGCTAAACGACGGAATTGACTTGCAAATGCTTCTTGAACATAGGGGGGAGGGGTAGCATCTGGAAAGGCATCACCCCCAAATAAAACTAAGTCAACCGGTTCAGTAATGGCTCGATCAATACATTGACTTAGGGTATTGACAAAGTCTTCTAAGCGGGTATTAACGCCGGTTTCAGGATTTAAACGACCATGGGAAAAACCACTGCCCATATGAATATCTGAAAGGTGTAATATTTTGATCATTTTTATTTTTTTTATGCTTTTTAAGCGGCAATTGAAGAGAAGGAAAAAGATCCAATATCTTTAATACTATTATGCCTTAACTGTCGTTATACTAAATAATATAATGATAGACGATCAAAGCTGGCTAACCCTAGCGCAACGCTATTAGTACCTAGCTGGCGAAAATCATCAATAATCATTAATTTGATACTTTAAGGTGGTACTACCTTGTTTATTAGCATGGATCTGCGGAAATCTTTAGTTTTTAGCCTGTTAGGTATCGGCATCTTGACGACAGGCATTATTTTGTCCTATCCTACCAAACGTTTCCTCTTTTTCTCCTCTGAAACCGAAGGAAATCTGATTAGTCAAGGGTTGGTAGGAGTAGAAAGTCCGCTGTGGGAAGAAGGCTTAAGAAAAACGGCGCAAGGCGACCCAAAAGGTGCAATTCAGAGTTTTACTGAACTGATTCGTCTCTATCCGAGTTTTTCAGATGCCTATGTCAATCGAGGGAATGCTTATGCGGATGAGGGTAAAACAGATCTCGCCATTGCAGACTATACGCAAGCCGTTTCAATCAATCCAGAGAATAGTGATGCTTACTATAACCGTGGAGTAACTTACGCTGAATATGGTCGTTTAAAAGAAGCGATCGCTGATTTCGATGAAAGCATTCGCATTAATCCTCAAGATGCCTCTGCTTATAATAATAGAGGATCGATCTACAGTCGCCTTGGACAACCGCAAAAAGCGATTGATGACTACACTGCCGCTTTAAAAATCGATCCCAGTGATGCCCAAGCTTATTACAACCGAGGGTCAAATTATGGTATTATAGACAACACTCAAGGAGCAATTGAGGATTTAGAACAAGCGATTGCCCTTTACCCTGACTATACAGAAGCTCACGCTAACTTAGGGCTTGCCTACGCCACCCTTGGACAAAAAGAAAAAGCCATTCAAAATCTGCAAAAAGCATCTGATTTATTTAAATTACTTGATAATCAGGCAGAAGCCGACAGAATGAATCAAAAAATTCGAGAACTTCAATCTCGCTAATCAATTACCTCTTACTTCTCCCTTTTTACAAGATTAATAATTAGTATAAGATGACATCTCTAGGCACGCTATACGGCATTAGTGTGGGAACAGGTGATCCCGAATTAATGACCGTTAAGAGTCTTAAACGATTACAAAAAACCTCTATTATTGCTTTTCCTAAAGGATTAAGTAATAACCTTGGATTAGCCCAGCAAATTGTAACCCCATGGTTAAATTCTCGGCATCAATTATTACCCCTTAATTTTCCCTATACCCGAGACGAAAACACCTTACAAAAAGCATGGCAAACCGCCGCAAAAACCGTTTGGCTTTATCTGGAAATAGGACAAGATGTTGTCTTTGTGTGTGAAGGAGATATTAGTTTTTATAGTACCTTTACTTATTTAGCGCAAACCTTACAAGAAAACTATCAATTTTTTAATATTGAAACAATTGCGGGCGTTTGTTCTCCTATGGCTGCCGTATCTGCTTTAGGCATTCCTTTAACGATTCGAGATCAACGACTTGCCATTATTCCTGCTTTGTATCGCGTTGAGGAACTAGAAAAAGTATTAGAATGGGCGGATGTTATTGTCTTAATGAAAGTTGCTTCTGTCTATTCTCAAGTATGGCAGATTTTAGAAAAACATCAGCTATTCAATCATGCTTTTGTTGTTGAAAAAGCAACTTTGCCCGATCAAAAAATTCATCGAAACTTAGATAAATATCCTCACTTAAAATTACCCTATTTTTCCTTATTGATTCTCCAAATTTACCCCCCGCACGTTAGCCAAACCAGCAAACCCTATTATTGATATTGATAGAGTAGTTCTTTTATAGATGAGCTACGGTATTTTTATTTTTCGGAAATGGGAAGTTGGGAGTCAAGATAATTTTAAGGTTTTCCTTTTTATTTTAGAAAGATAGCAATACCCATTCAACCAGCCGAAAGCTTTTTCTATAGAAAAAACAGAGAGATAAAAGAAAACTTTTGTGCTTAACTTAAAATATCTCTCAAAACAAATGTCTTGTTTTAAAAAAGGGATAACTCTACCCCTAAAAAGGGATATCATCTAAATTTTCGTCGGCTATCTCCGAAGAGGTATTAGCGTCCACTGGCTCTGCTGTCTCATAATCGTCGTAATTGGGCGAAGAATCGGCTTTTGTCTGATAAGTCTCCATCGTAACCACATTATCGGGGTTTGAGGGTTTATCCCAAGGCGAAGCATCCACCTCACTTAAATCGAGAGAATTCAGAGAATGAAAGCGAGAAGCAATTAATTCTGCTCTTTTTTCTTTATATCCTTCGGGTCGCTCAATGACTCGCATCGAAAGACGACCTTCAATAATCAGAGAATCCCCTTCATGATAAGATTCCTGCAACTTGGTGGCAAGATTACCCCATCCGACGACTTTGAGGGTGGACGGCTCATCATTGGGATTGAGTCCAGCAAACTCTACCAACATTTCCGCTACGGGGGTTTGGTTATCTTGGGTATAGCGTAATTGCGGATTCCGAATTACTTTAACCATTAAAACGCAACTGTTCATGGTGAATCACTTCATCAATAGTGTTCCTGTTCTACCTCTATTTTAAAATGCTTTGTCCTTTGTGGTTTAAATATTAAGAATTTTGTGGAATCATCCCCCAAAAAAGTGGGCATTAAACCCACCGATAAACGTGTCAATATTGACGAGATTTTAAGAAACGGAAAAACAAGTGAAAGATTGCGTTAGAAAAGCGATGACCTGATGGGTTAAGGGAAGACTGTCAATAATCATCGCCATACAGAGTAACATCAAGTAAAAAATGGAGAACTTAAATAGCGATCGCGCGCTATCTTTATCGTAAGGAGATTGTTTTAATTGCCAGACCTGTTTTAGAAAAATGAGTCCTAAAATCATCGCACAAATGGTATAAAACCACCCAGAAGCAAGGCAAGGATAAGTTAGCAAGAATGTACAAGGCACAAAAAGAAGGGTATAAAGCCAAATTTGTCGTACCGTTTTTTCTTCCCCTTCAATAACCGGTAACATGGGAATACTGACTTCTTGATAGTCATCTTTAATCATTAAAGCTAATGCCCAAAAATGGGGAGGTGTCCACAAAAAGATAATAGCAAATAGCACCCACGCTGGCCAACTCAATTCGCCGGTGACTGCCGCCCAACCCACAAGGGGAGGAATCGAACCTGCCGCTCCACCAATAACGATATTTTGAGTGGTATGACGCTTTAACCAATGAGTATAAACCAGCATATAAAAAAGAATGCCAGAGAAAGCCAAACCGGCACTTAAAAGGTTAATAAAAATGGCAAATAACCCAAAGGATAAAACGGCTAAAACGAGGGCAAAAATGAGGGCATGACGGGGTTGAACTTTACCCGAGGGAATGGGACGAGAGCGGGTACGTTGCATGGCATAATCAATATCTTGATCATAAATGCAATTCAATACTTGTGCCGAGGCTGCCGCTAAGGTTCCCCCTAGTAAGGTAATCATTAACTGGAAAAAATCCACCTGTCCTTTAGAGGCTATCCACATTGAAGCGGCGGTGGTAATTAATAACAAAGGGATAATTCGAGGTTTGGTTAATTGATAGTAACTTCTGGCAATTTGTAACGGAGAATCGTGACGACGAGCAATATTAATTCCGACCATTATATCAAACCAATAACGTAATTTTTGAAGAAGAAAGACCAAAGAAAAAAGTCTTAATGCTGTGTTTCTAATGTCTGATGGAGACTTTCAGGGCGTAAACTTAAAGCAGTAAAAGCCACCAACACGCCAAAAAGAATTGCCCCAAGGGTGTGATGGGCGATAGTTAAGGGTTCTATCTGGAGATGAAGGCAAAACGTGGCAACCCCTAAGAGAATTTGCAAAAGAACAATAAGGATAACTGCCTTACCCAAACGACGTAAACTTACGCTTAAAGACGGTGTACGCCATGTCAAAATCCCCAAGGTCAAAATTGCTAAGGTTGAGGGAATAACCCCCCAAAGATGGCTATTCAGCACCGTACATAATTGATTGAAACTTAAGTTTAAGCATTGATGAACAGCCCAACGAGAACCGACTAATCCGCCCAATAGACACTGTAAAAAGATAAAAATTGCAGAAATAGAGCCAATCAAAGTGAATTTTGTCGGTTGAATCGTGGCAGATGAGGGCATTAAATTAACAGCAATGACAATGAGTGTCCCCAAAAACAAAAGGGCTGTTCCCAGATGTGCAGTAACAATGTCAAAGCGTAAGAGTTGTGTAACCGTCAAACCGCCTAAAATTCCCTGAAAAATGATTAATCCTAACGCCAATAGGGATGCCCAAGGTAACCATTGAGGAAGTCGCCGACGGAATCCGATAGAGAGTCCAAGCAAGCTAAGAGTACTAAGACCGATTAAGGCCGCATCAAGGCGGTGAAACCACTCTAAAAACACCTGTAAATTCATTTGCTGACGGGGAATCAGTTGCCCATAGCACAAAGGCCAATCAGGACAAGCCAGTCCTGCATTCATCACTCGGGTGGCACTTCCTACCATCATCAATAAAAGG
Organism: Microcystaceae cyanobacterium; assembly: GCA_041746575.1. GTDB lineage: Bacteria > Cyanobacteriota > Cyanobacteriia > Cyanobacteriales > Microcystaceae > JBGTGT01. Next base: position 7,971 of record JBGTGT010000088.1, on the reverse strand, counting down.
GTGGCAATGGCGATTTTCCACACCAGACGGCGTATCCACGTTTGTAAAGAAGAAAATGTTTCCGAAAAAACAGGAGGAAGTCTAATAAGGGACTCTGTCATGGGAATTACGATAAAATGTTCTACTTTTAGCTCTCGGATTCGTTAGGGAATTCATCGCTCCTTTCGCTAGAGATAATAGGGATTCTGGTCAAAATTTTAACGAAGACTTTAGCGATAGAACCTCAATCTAAGAAATTTTGCCTAATTCTTCAGATTTCCTTTGGGATCGCTTTACAAAACTTTACAAAACTTTACCATCAGTGCAGAACACCGTTTCCCCGACGACTTATTCCTTAACGCGAACGGATGTTCGATTAATTTGACTGACAATAATAGCCACTAATAACCACCACAAATTATTAACCTGAGGGCGATACCAAACCGTATCAACTAAACCGTGGGTCAATAATCCCATCATGCCAGCGATCGCTGCTATAATCCAGAGGCCTTGACGATGGTTTTCGTTGCGCAAAAGGATCATTTTTTGAATACCTTGGGTGATCGCGGTGAGAATAAACCCTAAAAAGACACTTAACCCAATTAATCCCGTTTCTACCGCCGTTTCTAAGTAAACGGAATAGGCACTCAAAGCACTATATTTGGGACGCATAAATAAAGGATACACGGCATTAAAGGCTGTATTACCGGGACCAATCCCCGTCAGAGGACGCGCTTTAATCATGTCAATTACGGATGCCCATACATTCATGCGAAAGTTATTGCTACTATCTTGTCTGCCAGCGAAAATACTCATAATTCTCAGGCGCAACGGTTCAACTGCTACAAAGGCGGCAATGCCCAACAGGGTAAAAGTCCCTCCTGCGAGGGGAAGTAACCATTTTTGCCAGAAAGGGGATAAATAAGGCAACCACCAGAGATAGAGCAGAAAGGCAAAAGCGAAGATTAATACCACCATACCCATCCAACCGCCACGACTGTCCGTGAAGTAGAGACAGGCACTATTAAAGAGTAACATGGTGCTAGCTAAGGCTTTGGGTAGTAAACCTTGCCATACTAAAACCGCCGCCCCACTCAAGGCAATGGGAGGTAATAAATAAGCGGCTAATAAGTTAGGATTTCCCAGATAACTATAAACTCTGGTATCTCCTGCTAATTCTGAGGTGGGATCATTCCAAGTGGCTAATTGTTCGACGCCATAGAATTCTTGACGAATGCCGTAAATACTAACGACTAAAGCGACCATCAGAACGAAAAAGATTATCCGATTAAACAAGGGTGGTGACTGAAGAATTCGGCTTGCTAAAACGAATAAGCCTAAATATAGAGTGAATTTGACCCAACCGACTAGAGCGGCCATTTTAACAGGGGACAAAATTACTGAGAGTCCGGCAATCAACCAATAAAGTAAGATTAAAACTTGTATTAAGTTAATATTTCCTTTTTCTTGCTCACTAACCGTTAATAGCACCCAGTAACCGGTCATTGCGACTAATATTGCTCCGATTAATCCGGTTGAGACAAAAGGGCCGAGTAAAAAAACCAAACTTAATAGAAGTGCGCCAATGGGTTCAGACCATTGCAGTAACCAGCTACCTTGTCGCCACTCTCTAAAAAGATTGAATAAACGAAAAATAAGGCTTGATTTGCGCCACTGCGAAGGAATCAGGTTAGAAAGGGCTAAAGGATCTAAGATAAAAGCCATTGATGAGTGATAGGGTAAAAACGATCGCGATACTGATAGTTATTCAGGATTTTAGCTGAACTGTCAAGGGATCGTTAAAGATTGAATCTTGTTTATAAGGAATTTATTGAAGGGTTAGGAGTTCCCACCGTTTTATGGCCCAAAAAGACAAAAAAAGGAGGGCAAGACCTCCCCTATTCTGAAATATTTGAAATAATTGTTTTTTAGACAAAGTGAAAATCACTCGCTACCAGTCCTGTAAAATCTTGAACGACTGCAATGAGGTTACCATTGCGACGGATTTCAGTATCTAGCTGCGAACCCCCGGCGGAATTGCCAAAGGCAAAAGTATAGTTAGATAAAGAACCTTTGAGTTGGATTTTATCTCCTTCGTAGCGATTAAAATCAGCAACGGTGCCAAAGCCTGACCCTGTGTAGAAGACATCGGATGAGTCACCTAACTCAAAAAGGTCACTCCCACTGCCCCCTACTAAGGTATCTCGGTTAATGATTCCGTTACCCTTTTGCCATCCTCGGAGAATATCATTCCCATCGCCACCCGCAAGATAGTCGCTACCCCGACCCCCATGAAGGATATCATTTCCTGCCAGACCATAGATACTGTCGTTGCTATTTCCGCCTAGGATGTAGTCATTGCCAGAACTTCCATAATAAGTTGCCATTTTTCTAGTTCTCCGTTGTTTTTTCTGTGATTTGATTGGGAGCAACGTCAGAATTTAAACTCTGCTTCGTTGCTTGTACTTATTAATCGGAAGCATTGGGGGAGTTTGTGACTGTTCACCAAAAATAATTCACAAAACTTTACTTTTTGAGAGGGATTTTCTAAATTCCTGAGAAAAATAAGGTATTAAGCTGAAAATTTCATTCCGTCAGAGACTGAATAATACTGATTTTCATGTTTAAAAAGACAAAAAAAAGAGAGCATAATACTCCCTCTTTCACTTTTAATAATTTTTCTATTCAACTGATTGCTCTTTTTATGCCCAGAGGTATGGCAATGTCGCTGTTTTTGCGAACTCAATTCCTCGTTCGGGGATTTTCACACGGATGCTTAAATTTGTCTTGCGCCTCCATCAAAGAGGGGAACGGTCATGGTAAAGTTTTCACCAAAAGTGAGCTTTTGTTCTTCAAGAATACCGATCGCAATCTGTTCTCCTAAGCGTAAGGACTCAATATAATCGGTAAAGTAGTGAACCCCTGCCCAATTGCGTCCAATTGAGATATTCGCTGCCACTTTGTTCAATTCCCCTTCGACGGTTAAGGGTTCATCTAATAACACCTGAACTAAACCGCTACCATCCCCATTCGGTTCATAGGCGATGTATTTACCCTCGCTATTTTGACCAAGGGGTAATTGCCAACCATGATCAAAGAATGCTTTAAGCATAGTAACGCAAGCCCCTGCAACCGTAGCGTGTCCTGCCCCATAAGCTGGGTGCATGGGAGAACCTTCAGCAAAAGCCATGGGTAAAAAGTAACTGTCACTGGTATTTCGACCAAAGTTGCTATTTTGCTGACTATTATGAGTTTTAACTTTGTCTAACAAACCCACATTTTTCAGCGCATTGACTAACGGAGTTAGCGGTTTTAATTCTTCGTTTTGGGTGATCAATTGGCCATCCTGTTCACTTACATTGATCATAAAGCGGTCAATTAAGCCACCAACCGCTTCAGGACGCAGACGACGATGCACATTAAATTTTTGGTAACGAACGGCTTTTAAGGCTCGTGTTGCCACTTCACAGACAAGCGTTAGAATGACTGGCCCTCCAAAAGTAGCAAATCCCTGTTGTTTATCTTCGGCATCGGGACGCTGGAAAGGAATACCGGGATCGAAAGGCGCACCCATACCCAGTAAAATTAAGCAAGCATTCAAATAGGCTTCATAAAGGGCGTCATAGTGAACATAGGTCGCTAAATCACGAGGGGTTGTAATAAAGCGATAGGGGGCATTTGCGCCTGTGCCATTCGTATAGGTTTCTAAACGCCGTAAATCTGCCCCATTCTGCACATCGACCCATTCCTCAAAAGCCGTCATATAATCCTTACAGGGTTCGGCAGTACGAACGCGCTGATCAATCCGTACTGCACCATAAGTAATTAAGCCATCGGCAAAGTCTACAACTTGGGAAGCCGGGTTCCCATTAATTCCTTTATTGCCAATCAGGAGAAATTGGGACAGATAGGGTCCGACTTGATCACCGGGGGCAACCCCTCGGAAAAGATTACTTAAGGTTCGACGGGAACGCTTACGTCGGGTTTCCGCCTCTGTTAAATCCATACTACGGAAAAAGCGATCGCCTAAAAGGGTCGTTAAGCTCGTATTGTCAAATAAATCGAGATAATCAGTTTCGTCTGAGTTAAACCAGTTCTTTCCACCAATTTTAACGGTATTAAGCATATTTATCGCTTCTGAAATACTGACGTTACGATCAGCACAGAAAGTGGGAGGATTGTCTGGACTGGAATCGCGCAATTGGGAAAAATGAACGTCCCGCAGTAACGCTTGTAAATAGACTTCACTGATTTCTGCCGCTAATTCTGGACTATCTAATGTCGGCGCAGGAGGTATGGTTAAGGCTTGGGCATCAAATCCTTCCAATTCAAAGACGAGTCCCGCACCGGCACTTTCCCAAGCACGAACGTCTGCATCTCCGCCATTCTTAGCGGTTTGAGCAATGTTAGATTCCCAAATGGATCCTTGATTATTGGGATTATTGAATTTAGGAGAGCCAAGAGGAGTCCGCGCAAAATCGTCAGTGCTTCCGGACTGAATTCCTAAAATAAATGTTTGATAATCGGCAGGATTGACTAATGATCCCGTCGTCGTGTCATGGGGTAAACCTTTAGTAAAGTTAGCAATATGACTCGATTCATTTACATCTTTCCCGTCTTTTTGAACGGTACGACGATACTTGAATTCTTCACCATTATTAATATGGGAGGGATGTTCCCGTAAACTAGCAAATTCGGCAGCGTCTTTACGAATTTGGCGGGCTTGCAAGCGTCTTGGTATCATGACTTTTAATTTTCCTTAAATGTTTATTTATGGATAGAGAATTTGTACCAATTTTGCAAAATAAGGCAATAAATTCCTAAGTCTCTATTTTTTAGTTTTTTTATAGCATCTATCGTCAATATCCCGCAAATTGGTATGACTATTTAGTTCTATCCAACCATAGTTTCGAAATTTATCGCTAAATTTCCAGAAAATTTCTGATTTTCTTAACAGTTTGTAATCATTTCAAGGTTAAGTTATATTAATCTCATTGAGCTTGCTACACTATCCATTAACATCCGAGAATTTAGGTCTTCCTAGTTATGCTGCAACGGGCGTTACTGTTGGTTAATCGTCATGCTCGCAAAGGTCAGAAAAGTTTAGCCCAAGCTGTGGATATTCTTAATGGTCTTGATTTTGAATTAATGACTGTCCCCATTAAATCAGCTGAACAATTAGCTGAGAAAGTTAAAAAACATGCCCAACAAATTGATTTAGTGATTGTGGGTGGGGGTGACGGCACCTTAAATTATGTCGTAGATAGTTTAGTTGAAGCCAATCTTCCCCTAGGTATTCTCCCTTTAGGCACAGCCAATGATCTCGCACGAACCCTTGATCTTCCGCTCTCTATTCCCGATGCCTGTCGAGTGATTGCTGAAGGTCACCTCAAATATATCGATCTCGGTTGGGTCAACGGCAAATACTACTTTAATGTGGCCAGTATGGGCTTAAGCGTTCATATTACCCAAAAATTAACTCAAGGGGCAAAACAACGCTGGGGAGCCTTCGCCTACGGTCTGACTGCCCTTCAAGTGTTGAGCCAAACCCGCCCTTTTCGTGCCACTATTCACCTCGACGATCATCCCCCCATTCAAGTGAAAACGATTCAGATTGCCGTAGGCAATGGCCGTTATTATGGAGGAGGCATGATGGTGGCCGACGATGCAACGATTGACGACCAACGGCTCGATATCTACAGTCTCGAATTACGCCACTGGTGGCAGATTTTTCCCCTAATCTGGGCATTTCCTCAAGGTGTACAGGGAGAACTTCCTTGGGTGCGCTCACTACAAGGCAAAACCGTAGAAATCCTCACCCGTCAACCCCATGACATTAATGCCGATGGAGAAATTTTCACGCAAACTCCTGCTGAATTTCGAGTGATTCCGCGTGTTTTACCTGTTTTTACACCAAAATCTTCTTCGGTTCTTCCACAAGATTCTACTCAGGCTTGATCAACTTTGGTTACAATTTTATGAGGATTGTTCACAAATACAGAATGATGATGACTTCTCAACGATTTTCTTTAACTGCGATCAGCATCCTCATGATTTTGGCTGTCATGCTCCATAGTTGTGCGGATAGTCGGACTTATCAATGTCAGAAAATTATGGTTATTATGAAAAAAATGGCTAAAAGTAGTGAGAAATATCGTCAAGCAGATGATATTCAAAAAGTTTTGGAAGTAACGGATATTTTTGAAGAAAAAGCGTCAGAAATGAATAACTTAAAGTTACAAGATCAAAGCCTTGTTATTTATCAAAAAGGACTGGCACAAGTTTATCGAGACTATGCAGAAACTACCCGTAAATTTGTTGAAGCATTACAAAATAAAGAGGTTTCTACTATTCAATTAATGAAAAAAAGAGTAAAGCAAATTGGACAAAAAGAACAAACATTAGGGGAAGAAATGCGAACTTATTGCCAAGATAATTAAGAGAAGTTAGCGATTAAATCCTAAAACTTTATCCTTAAAATCATTTTATTAAATCAGAGGAAAAAAGCCTAAGAAGTCTTGTTATCTGTTGTCTCCCTTAACCACTTATTTTAGTTTTGACCCCCTATTTATTATGTCTAATCAAGAACCTTTCACAATTCCGCCCCAAAGTTTAGACCGAGATTGTACCACCCTTTCTCGCCACGTTTTACAACAATTACACAGTTTTTCTGCCGATGCCCAAGATTTAAGTGCGATTATGAATCGAATTGCCTTAGCAGGAAAATTGATTGCTCGTCGCTTAAGTAAGGCGGGTTTAATGGCAGATGTCCTAGGATTCACCGGAGAAACCAACGTTCAAGGTGAATCTGTCAAGAAAATGGACGTTTTTGCCAACGAAGTTTTCATTTCTGTTTTCAAGCAAAGTGGTTTAGTCTGTCGTCTCGCCTCAGAGGAAATGGATAAGCCCTACTATATCCCAGAAAATTGTCCAGTGGGTCGTTATACTCTCCTTTATGACCCCATTGATGGTTCGTCGAATGTAGATATTAATCTTAATGTGGGCTCAATTTTTGCGATTCGTCAGCAACAGGGAAATGATTTAGAGGGGGAAGCCTTAGATTTATTACAAGATGGTCATCAACAAATTGCCGTCGGTTACATTCTCTACGGACCTTCTACTATCCTCGTTTATTCGATAGGTAAAGGGGTACATTCCTTCGTTTTAGATCCCAGCCTCGGTGAATTTATCCTAGCACAAGAAAATATCCGCATACCTGAACATGGCCCCGTTTATAGTACCAATGAAGGGAATTTCTGGCAATGGGATGAGGCGATTCGTGATTACACTCGTTATGTCCATCGTCACGAAGGTTATACGGCTCGTTATAGTGGTGCATTGGTGGGGGATATTCATCGCATTCTGATGCAGGGTGGCGTGTTTTTATACCCAGGAACAGTAAAGAAACCAGAAGGAAAACTAAGATTACTTTATGAAACTGACCCTTTGGCCTTTTTAATTGAACAAGCAGGCGGAAAAGCTAGTGATGGTGTGCAAAATTTACTGGATATTATTCCCGATAAATTACATACTCGTACCCCTTTAATTATTGGCAGTAAAGAAGATGTTGAGTTAGTGGAATCTTTCATTAAAGATCATCAACAAAGACCAAAATCTTAAGGCGAAATCTAGTTCCTTAAATTCTCTTCTAAAACAACGTGAGTTCGACGAGGGCAATTATCTTAATCCTTTTGTCTATTCTAATTGGGATTAGGAAAGAAAAACAAATTCTTGATTGGGGGACTAGCCCCCCAAACCCCCCAACGGGGGACGGAGTGCCTCCCCCGCACTCCCTGCACAAAAAAATTAAATAAAGAAGACTCGTAGATTTTTTGAGGGTCGAACTCACGTTAAGGGACTTGCAAAGAATAAAATCGTCAAAGAAATGAGGTAGAGTAAGAAAGACCTGAGATGCTGGAAATCAATGGAATTAACGGATTCTCTCAAGAAAATCTACATCGAAACGGCTCAATCTCTAAAAGGAGCAGCCCG
>JBGTGT010000087.1:0-1821 GCA_041746575.1 Microcystaceae cyanobacterium | reverse complement strand
ATACCAACGAACGTTGAGTAAAATGATCTCTCCTTGGTAATGCCGCCATTTGAAAGGGTTGTTTTGATTCATTAATCCACTATCTGAGTGTTTGTACTTATTCAGTCTAACGGTGATCGCTAGTTTTTGCAACAGAACCGTCTTTTCCTATCCACTAATGCACAAGCAGAAGAAGATAGTAATTTGGGCAACGAAATTGGTAATATTTATAACCTATCAGGTGAAGAACCGGCGATTGATGCTTTTAGTTTAGAAACAGCACTCAAAATTCCTGATGGTTTTCTGAGTCCAGATATTGACAATTTTGTCGAAGCGTTTGAAGGCTCTGCTGCTAGAAAGCGATTTTTCTTTCCTCAAGGTTTTACCTATAATTTTGGCTGGACATTTTACTCCAATGATGAGCGACGTGATATTTTAAATCCTGATACCCTTGAGTTTATTGATGCGAGTGACTACGCATTCCTCTTGGTTAAAAAAATTATTGATCCCCAAGAAGATATAGAAGAAATTTATGACTTTATTCGATTAACTAGCGTGAATGAAAGTGAAGACTTAAATCTATTTATTGATTCTGATACAGCAGGAGGCATCAGAGAGCGAAATGTTGATGGATTTACGCCAGTGATTGAAATGCCTTTTGTGCGAGAAAGTTCAGGAATTTATAATCTTACTATTACAGAAGACGGAATTTATGATCTCAGTTTTGGCATCGTTGATGTAGATGATTTTGGGGATTCTACCAGTGGATTAGCCATTTGGGAGAGAGACTTTGGCGATGCACCTGATCGCCCCGTTAACTCCAATTTTTTTTACGATACTCTATTACAAAATAATGGACCTCGTTATTATGAAGGAGAGTTTCAACGATTAGGAACATTTAAAGATGGAGAACATAATGGTCGACCAACCATTCAAGCAAATGGAGATGATAATATTCCTTCTCCTTTCGTTTTTTCCCGTCAGTTAGACGATGAAGATGGTGTTGTTTTTGGCAAGCGTTGGATTGATGTTATTTTTAATATTTCTCGGTTAGGTGATCATCCTTATCAATTACGAGCATGGGCAGATTTTAACGAAAATAAAATCTTTGATCATCCTAGCGAATTATTTATTGACGATTTACTTATCCTTAATCCTGATACGATTTCCGATGATCCTGAAATTACTGTTCTTTCACAAGGATTGTTCAAAAAACGTTATTTTGTTTCAGAAGATTTGAGAAAATATTACACTCGTTTTCGGTTAACTTGGGATCCACTAGGCTTAGATATAACCCCACAAGGTGAATTCTTTTCATCCCCAGATTGTCCTATTTCTTTAGTAGATTGTCTTTCCCATGGTGAAGTTGAAGATTATAAAATTCCTGAAACTTCTATAACATTTGGATTATTGATCATTGGGATTTTGGGTTTAATGGGACTTAAAGAAAAATCAAACTCAAATAAGTAGTACAATTTATTCATTAAACCTCTCCATTTGTTTAATCTCTAAAGATTCAGCCGTCTTTTTTGGGTCAATTCTTCCTTGATTTAACTCTTGGGTAATGTTAAATATGTAGTGATAAGTTGAAAAAAGCAATCATATTTAGTTAATAAGTTCGGATTAAATTTGGGTTTTTGATGGGCAACTAAAACGGAATAGTTGCTTACATAGACTTGCCTGTGCTATCTTGGTTTTTATCGGTTCTGTTGCAAAAACTAGCGATCACCGTTAGACTGAATAAGTACAAACACTCAGATAGTGGATTAATGAATCAAAACAACCCTTTCAAATGGCGGCATTACCAAGGAGAGATCATTTTACTCAACGTTCGTTGGTATC
>JBGTGT010000086.1:0-29412 GCA_041746575.1 Microcystaceae cyanobacterium | reverse complement strand
ACCTATTCTCAAAGAAATTGGGTAGAAGTTTTTTACCGAGAAGCGAAAGGATGGTTAGGATTAAAGGAATACCAAGTCCGAGGAAAACATAGTCTCTTACGTCATTTTGTCTGGGTATTTTGTGCGTATACTTTTATGAGGACACGGATTCTGAGGAAACCTCAGAATCGTGAGATGTCCGTCCTTTGGCACAAGCTAACAGGAGGACTACAAAGGCGATGGGCAACTAAATCTTTGGAGACATTTACTGAGGCTTTAGAAGCTTTTCGTACTGCTATGTCTTTTCGTTTCTTTGATTGGTTAACTCACAATAGGGATGTCTTTGCTAGATACAAAGCTAGTTTAGGCTATGTTTGGGGTTGATTTTTGTTTAAGTCCCATTAATCGCTGACAAAATTCCCTGCTATCGTGCCAAGATACTTGTTCAACAGGGCGATTTTCCCCTTTAAAATAAGAGGGATTTTTATACATAACCGCTTGATATTGGGCTTGGGTGACGATATATTTCCCCATATAGAGCCTATTTGAGATCTCTAGCCAGAGGCGGCAAGCCTCTTAATCATTAGTCTGACAAAGCAAAGATTAAGTTTTGTCGTCGCATTTGATAGAGTTCTCTCAAAGTTCTTGACGAGAATCTTACATCTCTCCATCCACCCATTGGAACGTTCAATTACCCATCTGGCTATGGCCGGAACAAATCCTAATTTTCCAAGTGCTGCCTTTTCTTGTTTTGAAGGTTTTGTTGACAGTTCAAACTGAATTTTCGTCATGATTTGAGGATAGACCTTTTCTAATTCCTCCCTCAAGTGGTCTGGGTGATAGCCATGGTCTAACAGGATGGTGATCTTGGGAATATTTACCGGCTTGGACTGGAAATAGTCAATGTTGAGGGTCAGCATTTCAATCAGTCCTTTATCATCTGTGACATTGGCTGGGGTACAGTGAGTAAAAAAGGGAAACCCCAATGTATCCACCGCTAGATGCCGTTTAATTCCATTGGTCGACTTGTAGAAACAGAAACCTTTGGTTTCTACCCTGGCATTACAGGTATTTTTCACCGCTTGGGAATCAATGATAATCAAGGTTGTCCACTTGGCTTTTTTTTTTACCTGCTGGCGCACTCGTTGATGTAAAGCATCCATCAGTTTCTCGATTACTCCAATGTCTCGCCATTGTTGGTAATACCAATAAACCGTTGAATAGGGAGGCAGGTCTTTGGGCAAGTCTCCCCAATTGCAGCCATTCTTAAGTGGGTAGAAGATGCCATCTAGGATTTCTCGTTTTGTCCAATCAGGGGGACGTGTTTGCTTTTTTGGAGGCAATAGTTTAAGCAAAAGAGGTTCAACGATTTCCCATTCTGGGTCAGTAAGACTGCTTGAATATGTCATTGTGACTCGATTAGACGGCTCTGACTAGCTTAACTTAAGACCTGTCAAAGATCTCAAATGGGCTCTATAGAAAGGTGGAATTTCGACCCAATGTTCGGGGCGTTCGTTATGACGACTGCCGAGTTCATCATCGGATGATCCCCTTAAGTAACGACCGGGAGGAATCGCAATCATGTCTAAGGTGGCTTTTTGCCATAAATCAAGGGTAAAATAAGCAGATTCCCTTTTATTGATCGTGTATTCTAATCTTGAATGCCCCATTTTAACAGTAACCACTTCAAAAGCAAAATCTTTCAGAGCATGACCTTGAAAATGGCGATTTTCGGCGACCATCATCGATCTAGGCTCTAAAAGGAGAGGCGGCGGCGGTAGGGGATTGAGCGGTAACGGTTGACGAGTTCCGACAATACCTTGAACATTTTTTTTAATCCCATTGAGTTCCTGTAAAATGTCTTCAGCCGTTTGATAACGGAGTTTGACCTTTTCGTGGGTCAATTTCACAAGAATTTGTGCTAAATTGGGGCTAATTTCTCTCCCTTGTTGCTCCAAGTAAGCTTGCCACGTCCATTCCATTTCTAAAGAATCGTAGATTTCATCGACGACAGCATTATTTTGTTGCGTGGGAACACATCCTGTCAGGAGACGAATGGCGGTAATCCCTAACGCATAAAGATCACTAGCGGGATAGACTCTCCCTCTTAATTGCTCAGGAGGAGCATAGCCTAAGGTTCCTGTCGTTGTGCCGATGCGGGTAGTAATACTGGAGGTCAGTTGTTTAGACACCCCAAAATCTACTAGGATAAGAACCCCATCTTGACGACAAATTATATTTTCGGGTTTAATATCGCGGTGAATAATTTTTCTTTGATGAACAAAATGCAAAACGGGTAATAGACTGAATAAAAATTGGTTAATTTCTGCTTCTGAAAAATAGTTTTTTTGACTTAATTCTTTAAAGAGGTCATGGCCATTAATACATTCTTGGACAAGATAGAGACGATTTTCTTGTTCAAAAAATGCCAATAAATCAGGGATTTGTGGATGCTTACCCAGTTCAAAAAGAGTTTCTGCTTCTTTTTTAAAAGAGTCAATGGCTTTGTTGAGCATTCCCTCACTGGATGCTATAAAGATAAATTGCTTGATTACACAGGGGCATTTAAACGGTGTTCATCGACCGCCGCAAAAGTTCGACCAAATGTCCCTTGGCCAATAATATGGGTGGCCCGATAACGATCCCCCAAGCGTAATTTTGCACCACATTTGTCACAGGATTGATGGGCGATCTTATTTTGACGTAAACAATCTGGATTGAGGCACTGACAAGTATTCAAGAAAAAACTCCTTTGATGGCATACCTCTCTTTAACGTAACTTACCCAATTTTTCCCGCAAATTCACCATTTTTTTGAGCGTATATAGATTTTCCCGACAGTAAATCCTAAAATTTGGGTGCTAGACCTGCCCTTAATTTCCCTCTCATTGTAAGCGGTCAAGCGTACGATACTGAATCGCTTCGGCAATGTGGTGACTTTTGAGGCTATCTTCTGCCGCTAAATCGGCGATTGTGCGGGAAACTTTCAAAATGCGATCCATCGCCCTCGCTGATAAACCCAATTTGCGAATTGCATTTTCTAATAATTGACGGCTAGAGTCATCCAAGACACAGAATTGACGTAAATGAGAGATTTGCATCTCCGCATTACAGCGCACTTTTGGATCGTCCTTGAAGCGACCATAAGCAATGTCTCTAGCTTGCTTGACCCGTTCCCTGACGACATGAGACGGTTCTCCATCGATATTTTGGGTCATTTCTTCGGGTTTTAAGCGAGAAACCAAAACTTGAAGGTCAATACGGTCTAATAAAGGACCCGATAATTTTGCCCAATACTGCTCTCTTAATCGAGCCGAACAGGTACAAGGCTGTAGAGAATCGCCGTAATACCCACAGGGACAAGGATTGGTACTAGCGACTAAGGTAAACTGTGCAGGAAAACAAAGCGATTGACGGGTTCGGGAAATCGTAACGTAACCATCTTCGAGGGGCTGTCGCAAAAATTCCAAAACATTGCGCTTAAATTCGGTTAATTCGTCTAAAAATAAGACCCCTCGATGGGCTAAGGAAATTTCTCCCGGTTTAGGGATCGATCCCCCGCCGACTAAACTAGGACCAGACGCTGAGTGATGGGGACTACGAAAAGGACGAGATTGAACCAAAGATCCCCGATTTTTTAACAAACCTGCCACAGAGTGAATTTGGGAGACTTCTAGGGCTTCCTCAAAGGTTAAGTCGGGTAAAATCCCCGGTAAACGTCGAGCCAATAGGGTCTTCCCACTGCCAGGAGGGCCGACAAAGATTAAATTATGACCTCCGGCGGCCGCAATTTCTAAAGCCCTACGACCGTGATATTGTCCTTTGACGTCTTTTAGGTCAGGTTTTGATGACAAGGTTTCTGCCCAAGACTGTTTCGGGTTTAACGTCATCGGGGGATACTTTTCGGGATGACCGAGAAATTGCACCACATCCGTTAAGTGATTAAAGCCATATACCTTCAAATCCTTCACCACTGACGCTTCTTGAGCGTTATCCATGGGAACAACCAAGCCGGTGATGCCCAAGCGTTTCGCCACTGCTGCGATCGGTAAAACCCCTGCCACTGGCCGCAGACTGCCATCGAGGGAGAGTTCCCCTAAAAATAAATAATCTCCTAATAATTGAGCATCTACTTGCTCAGATGCCGCTAAAATGCCCACACTGATAGGTAAGTCAAAACTGGGGCCTTCTTTACGCACATCCGCCGGCGTTAAATTAATGACAATTTTACGTACAGGAAAGGCAAATCCAGCATTCTTTAAAGAGGCTTTCACCCTTTCTCGTGATTCTTGAACGGCAGTATCCGGCAATCCCACCACCGTAATGGATGGCAGTCCTCCAGAGACATCAACTTCCACACCGACTTGGAGGGCATCAATGCCCAAAAGGGAAGCACTCCAAACCCTTGCTAACATAGATCAATAACGGGGTAATTCTTCGTCCTCAGTATGCCCAAAATTAGATTAAGATGTATCAAGTTTTTCTTTTTAAGACAACTGTTAACTTTGTAAAAGTCGAAAAGGGTCATTGCGGTCTTATCGTTAAATGAATCATAAAATAAGCCGATTTTAAATATATTTACGCTGAATTATTCATTATTATGCCTTCTTTGCCTAAAGCCCGACCCCTCTCTGCAACAACTTACGCTACTCTCCGACAACGACAAAAGGATAGTCGTACCGTGGGGGGGCAGTATCGAGGATGGACGCTGATGATTTTGCTGAGTTTAGCGATTTTTGGCGGAATTGGTGTTCGTTTGGGCTATTTACAGTTACTAGAAGGGAATGAGTTTCGAGAAAGGGCTGAAAATAACCGTATTCGCATTGTCCCAAAGCCTCCGGTGCGAGGTAATATTTTAGATCGCCAAGGCAAGATTTTAGCGACGACGCGTCTTTCCCATGTCGCTTATTTGTGGCCCAGAATTCAATTACAACCCGATTGGCCAGCGAAAATTAAGCGTTTATCTCAAATATTGGGAATCCCTGAAGCAGAATTACGCCAAAAAGTAGAAGAAGCAGGCTACAACTCCCCTACCTTAATTCGAGTCGCTCGCAATCTCACCCCATCTCAAATTACGGCTTTAGCAGAGTATGGCAGTGAATTGCAAAATGCCATTGAGATCGATCAAGAAGCCATTCGCTATTACCCGAATAAGTCCCTCGCCGCTCATGTTTTAGGATATACGGGGGAATTGAATAAAGAGGAACTAGAAGAACGACGCTTGCAAGGATATCGCTTAGGGGACGTCATGGGAAAAATGGGGGTTGAATATCTCCATGAATCTCTTCTGAGGGGAGAATGGGGAGGGCAGCAGTTGGAAGTAGATGGATCAGGACGGATTATGCAACTTTTGGGTCAAATTGAAGCTCAAGCAGGTCAAAATCTTACCCTAGCACTGGATTTAGAAACGCAAAAAGCCGCCGAAACTGCCCTCGGTAATCGTTTAGGTGCAATTGTTGCCATCGACCCCCGTACAGGGGGAATTATTGCTATGGCCAGTACCCCTACCTTTGATCCCAATATCTTTTCAGGACCTATTACCGCCGATACGTGGAAAAGTCTCCAAAAAAAAGGTAATCCTTTCTTGAATCGCTCTCTACGAGGATTTCCCCCCGCTTCAACTTTTAAAGTAGTAACGGCGACGGCAGGTATGGAATCGGGCAAATATCCTCCCAATACGATTCTCAATACCTTCGCTTACCTCAGAGTTGGTGGCACGGCTTTTGGAGAATGGAATCGGGCGGGTTTTGGCCCAATGGGTTATGTGCGCGCCATGGCTTGGAGTAGTAATACGTTTCATGGTCAGATTGGTCGAGGGGTGGGCGGGCCGACTTTAATTAAGTGGGCGCGGTTGTATGGATTTGGGTCAAAAACAGGCATTGGCTTACCCGAAGAATCTAAAGGCTTAATTGCTGACGATGCTTGGAAGCGGCGCAATTTTGATAATTGGGAATGGACGGTGGGCGATACGATTAATATGTCCATTGGGCAAGGGTTTACCCTCGCTACACCCCTACAGGTGGCAGTGATGCTTGCGGTAGCAGCCAATGGGGGTTATCGGGTTGTTCCTCATTTTCTGAAAAAAGATGAAGTCCTCGAAAAACAGCGAAAATCCCTTAATTTAAAGCCTACAACCCTTAAAACCCTACGGGAAGGCTTACGGGCAGTGGTAACAAGTGGCACCGGCAAAGCCGTCAATGTAGCCTATTTACCCCCGATGGCCGGTAAAAGCGGAACGGCGGAAGCCCCCCCCGGAAAAACTCATACTTGGTTTGGTGCGTTCGCTCCCTTTGATCGTCCCGAAATTGTGGTCGTGGCTTTTGGAGAACACACGGGAGGAGGAGGCGGTTCAGTGGCTGGTCCCATGGTAAAGCAGGTCATGGAAGCCTATTTTCGTAAAAAACCGCCCGAAGCTCCGAAAAAAACCTTAAATACTCCATAAAATTTTGTTTTTTTAGCACGGATGATTGAGCGTTTATCCCAAATCCTAATTTTTTTGAATTTAGTTAAAATCAAAGGTGAATTAACCTAAATTGCCCACTTTATTAAGGACTCGCCTTTCTTTAAAATGACTCAACTTTATTTGATTCGTCACGGCATTGCGGCCGAAAGAGGGACGGTTGAAAATGATGAATTACGACCTCTCACAGAAAAAGGACAGCATAAAACCCTTGAAGTGGCACAACGTTTACAGCAGATGGGTATCAAATTTGACCTCATTTTGACCAGTCCTCTGCTGAGAGCGCAAGAAACCGCCAAAATTTTGCGAGAGGGGGGCTTATGTCATCAAATTGAGATATTTTCTCCCTTAGCACCCACCGGAAACCTCAAAGATTGGGTGAACTGGTGGCAAAATTCTCGGTACAATAAAGAAGAAAGTTGCCTTGCCCTTGTCGGTCATCAACCCGATTTAGGCCAATGGGCAGAATTCCTCGTGTGGGGAAACTCACGGGATAAATTGGTGGTTAAAAAAGCGGGAATCATCGGTTTAACCTTACCCGTTACCCTTAACCCTATCGGTGAGAGTGAATTACATTTACTGATCTCTCCGAAATGGTTGCTATAGCGATAGATGAACCTTAAAGAATCTCTACCAAAACGAAGCACCATCAGAATTCTGGGGTAAAGTAACTTCAAGCTTGTTATTTTTTACGTTGCA
Organism: Microcystaceae cyanobacterium; assembly: GCA_041746575.1. GTDB lineage: Bacteria > Cyanobacteriota > Cyanobacteriia > Cyanobacteriales > Microcystaceae > JBGTGT01. Next base: position 22,275 of record JBGTGT010000086.1, on the reverse strand, counting down.
AACATCATAGGTGAAGTTATGGCTGTATCTGCTTGTGACTATGTTCCCGGTTTAGAAAATATTCCCGCCGCCCGTTCTAGTATTAGTTACGTCGATGGGCAAAAAGGTCTGCTAGAATATCGAGGCATTAGTATTAATGAGTTGGCAGAGAAAAGTAGCTTTATTGAGGTAGCTTATCTTCTCATTTGGGGTAAATTACCGACTCAAGAGGAATTGGAAGCATTTGAAGCTGAAATTCGTTATCATCGCCGCATTAAATACCATATTCGGGACATGATGAAGTGTTTTCCTGAGACAGGACATCCCATGGATGCTTTACAAACCTCTGCGGCGGCTTTAGGCTTATTTTACTCCCGTCGGGCGTTAGATGATCCAGAATACATTTTTAAGGCGGTAGTGCGCTTATTAGCAAAAATTCCGACGATGGTGGCGGCATTTAGTCAAATGCGCAAAGGTAACGACCCGATTCAGCCGAATGACAATCTAGATTATGCGGCTAATTTTCTGTATATGTTAACCGAAAGAAAGCCAGATCCCCTTGCGGCTAAGATTTTTGACGTTTGCCTCACGCTTCATGCAGAACATACGATGAATGCTTCGACGTTCTCGGCCATGGTGACGGCCTCGACCTTAACCGACCCCTATGGCGTGATTGCCTCGGCAGTAGGAACACTTGCTGGCCCCCTACATGGGGGAGCCAACGAAGAAGTATTAATTATGTTAGAGGAGATTGGCACAGTAGAAAATGTGCGTTCTTATGTCGAGAAATGTGTGGCGAATAAGCAGAAAATCATGGGATTTGGTCATAGGGTTTATAAAGTGAAAGATCCCCGCGCCACAATTCTGCAAGAGTTAGCGGAACAATTATTCGAGAAAAAGGGACGGGATGAGTATTATGCGATCGCCGTTGAATTGGAAAAGGTGGTAGAAGAACATTTAGGACAAAAGGGCATTTATCCCAATGTAGATTTCTATTCCGGCTTAGTCTATCGAAAATTGGGCATTCCTGAAGATTTATATACCCCCTTATTTGCGATCGCTCGGGTGGCAGGATGGTTGGCTCACTGGAAAGAACAGTTAGCCGTCAATCGCATTTTCCGCCCAACGCAAATTTATATCGGGGAACACAATACGGCCTATATTCCCATTGAAGAACGAGGCAGTATCACGGAGAATGGACACGTCGCGAAGGATTCTTAACAAAAAGCTCCCACGGATAGAACAGAAAATAGATTAAAATCGGGGCAATTGTTATTTTTTAGCGATTGCCTTTTCAATTTGCTGATAATTTCTCTCAATTCATCCCTATCTATGTTATGAAAATTTGAGCGGTCAAATCCCCCAAAATGGTAGGATAACGTGAGTTCGACAATCAGAAAATCTACGAGTCTTCTTTATTTAATTTTTTTGTTTGGGGGGCTAGTCCCCCAATCAAGAATTTGTTTTTTTCCTAATCCCAATGAGAATGGACAAAAAAATCGAGATAATTGCCCTCGTCGAACTCACGTAGGACAGGGCATTTAAAAGCCCCTCGCCATGAGGGGAGGGGTTTAAAGTGAGTTTTTTCAGATGTTGGACTTGAGGTTAAATACCGTTATTTAACGCTAACTTTTGCGCCAACAGCTTCTAGTTTTTTCTTGATCTCTTCAGCTTCCTCTTTAGTAGCACCCTCTTTAACGGGTTTCGGCGTAGATTCAACCAAATCTTTGGCTTCTTTGAGACCTAATCCGGTGATGGTGCGAACTTCCTTGAGAACCTTGATTTTCTCAGTACCTGCATCTTCGAGGACAACATCAAATTCGGTCTTCTCTTCGACGACTTCGGCCGGAGCCGCCGCCGCCCCTCCTGCCGCCGGAGCCGCCATCATCATGCCACCCGCCGGAGCGGCCGCACTAACACCAAAGGTTTCCTCAATGCCTTTGACCAATTCAGAGGCTTCTAATAAAGATAGAGACTTGAGCTTTTCTAAGATTTCTTCAACAGCAGTAGACATGGATAAAACTCCTTTACAATCAAAAAAAATGAAATGAACGAAAAAATGAGGGAATTAGTTGCTCTCTTTTTGTTGAGCTACCGCTTGGAAAACTCGTCCCAGTGAAGAAGGCACTTCGTTGATGCCCCGCGCCACTGAAGTCGGTACTTGATTGAGTCCCACAGCCAATTTTGTGGCAATGGAATTGAGCGCACCGGCCACTTGAGCGATGAGTTCCTCTTTGGACGGTAAATCGGCGATCGCTTTGACCTGTTCCTCATTGAGGGCTTGGCCTTGCATGACTCCGCCGCGAAACTCGGTTTTTTTGAGGTCTTTCTTAAAGCCTTGATAAGCTCGTACCGCACCGCCAATATCATCTTTGACGAGGAGGAAAGCAGAAGATCCTTTCAGAAATTGGGTCATTGGTTGCCAATTCTCATCATTTTCTACTGCCAAACGCATCAAGGTATTTTTCGTCACCTTACAGGTTGCCCCAATTGGACGTAAGCGATTGCGTAATTCACCCATTTCGGACACAGATAAGCCTTGATAATCGATGACCACCGCTAACTGAGTGTCACCCAAGGCTTCCTTTAGGTCTGCCACAATGGCGTTTTTACCTTCTCTGGTTCTTCCCACGATTGTCTCACCTCCTTGTTTCGGGAAATCAACGGACAATAATAAACCCCTGACGTTGCGCCGGGGCTGAAACCATTAATATGAAGCGAAAAAGACGGTTTGCCAATCTCAAGTGGTTAATGTCTTACTCTTCTTATGTGTTTCAACCTCGGCAGGATATTTAAGCCATACAGCACCTGCTGTCTTCGGTTTTAAACCTTATAAAGGGGAATCAAAGGCAATGTTTAAATTTATGCCTCTTCTAATTTTAAATCCCTAAGGGTATTAAGATCAACCGCAATGGATGGCCCCATCGAAGCAGAGATAAACATCGTCCGCCAATAACGTCCTTTTGCGCCCGCTGGACGGTTACGGTCAATGGTTTCCTGTAGGGCTTTGAGATTAACCAGTAAGTCATCCGCAGAAAAAGAGGATTTTCCAAACATTACATGGACAATTCCCGTTCGGTCGGCTCGAAATTCTAGTTTTCCAGCTTTAAAGTCTTGAATGGCCGCCGCTAATTCGGTGGTGACTGTTCCCCCTTTAGGAGAAGGCATCAGTCCTTTTGGCCCCAACATCCGCCCTAATTTAGCTACTTTCGGCATCATATCAGGCGTAGCAATCAAAACTTCAAAATCCAACATCCCTTTTTGGATTTCGTCAATAAGTTCCTCGGAACCGACAATGTCTGCCCCTGCTTCACTCGCTTCTTGCACTTTTTCCCCGCGGGCTAAAACAGCGATTCTTACGGTTTGCCCCGTTCCTTTGGGAAAGGTGACTGTGGTTCTCAGTTGCTGATCACTGTATTTGGGGTCAATCCCTAAGCGAATGTGGGCTTCTGCTGTCTCATCAAATTTGGCAGTGGCGGTCTCTTTTAGCAGTTGTACGGCTTCGAGAGGCCCATAGGTTTGATTAATATCCACCTTGGCACTGGCTTCTCGAAAGCGTTTTGATAGTTTCTTGGACATGGTTTTCTCCTTGGGTGATAGCGAAGCGGATGCCTCTCCCCTCTCTAAGTAAATGGTAATCAGTCTTGGACGGTAACGCCCATGTTACGGGCAGTTCCTTCGATGATATTCATCGCCGCCTCAATATCATTGGCGTTGAGGTCGGGCATTTTGGTTTCGGCAATTTCTCGCAGTTGATTTCGGGTGATATTGCCGACTATCACTTTATTCGATTGATTTGAGCCTTTTTCGATGTCTGCCGCTTTACGAATTAAAACAGAAGCAGGAGGCGTTTTTAGGACAAACGTAAAACTTCTGTCTTCAAATACAGAAATTTCAACAGGAATAATCGTTCCAGCTTTATCAGCCGTTTTGGCATTGTATTCTTTACAAAATGCCATAATATTGACCCCATGTTGCCCTAAAGCAGGACCAACGGGAGGGGCAGGGTTTGCTTTCCCCGCAGGGAGAGCCAGTTTAATCATTGCGACGACTTTTTTGGCCATTGCTAGTTTTGTTTCTCAATTTGATTAAATTCTAATTCAACGGGCGTATCTCGCCCGAAAATCGACAGTAAAGCTTTGAGTTTACTGCGTTCGGGACTGACCTCAATGACTTCCCCGTCAAAATCTTTAAACGGCCCAGAAAGCACCATAATTTTGTCTCCCACGGCCATATCAACTTTGATGACGGGTTCTTGTTCTTGAGATTGTTTGAAAATCCGCTCAACTTCAGAGGTACTCAAGGGCAAGGGTTTAACATGACCTCGGCCTCGTCCGTAACTGCGTTTTTGCTCTGCCCCGACAAAGTTAATGACGTGGGGGGTATTCTTGACTACCTGCCACGCGTCGTCATCCATCCGCATTCTGATTAAGACGTAACCGGGGAAGACTTTTTCTTCGCCGTGTAACCGCGAACCATCTTTACGGACTTTGACAGTGGGGGTTTTGGGAATCTGTACCTGTAAAATGCGATCAGCCACATCTAGGGTGCCAATACGCTGCTCTAGGTCAGTTTTCACCTTTTTTTCGCAACCAGAAGCAACTTGAACGGCATACCACCGAGGGGGAACAACGCTCTTTTTTCCTTCGGGTTGCAATTCGATGTCTTCGGGATAGTCGTCTGCGAAACTCATTTAGAATACCTTCCCTGATAGCCAAGCAAACAGATTATCAACGAGATAAATCACGGTTGCCACGAGGGTCACCATTAAAATAACGGCGACGGATTCGCTGATCAGTTGCTGGCGAGATGGCCAGACAATTTTGGCTAATTCTTCCTTAGTTTCTTGAAAAAACTGGCTAGAGTTAGCCCCTTGATTGGTTGTTGACAGGTTTGCTTTTTCTTTTTCGGCGGTTTCTTTTTTAGCCACGATGGAGTCCCCTTTCTGCAATTTCAAGTCTTCGGCTTAACCCCTTTCTTAACCCTATCATCTCTAGAAAGGCGATGACTATGCTTCTTAATCTTTGCTGTTTTGTGGGTTTCACGCGCCCTGGAGGACTTGAACCCCCGACATCCGGTTTTGGAGACCGACGTTCTACCAACTGAACTAAGAGCGCATTATGACAACTCCTTTCAATAGTAGCGTATTTTAACGCTACGATGATCAGGTTTTAGGTTAGAGGGAACGGTCAAAGCGTTGTTGAATTCGGGTAGCTTTACCTACTCGATTACGAAGGTAGTACAGTTTGGCACGACGGACTTTGCCTCGACGGATAATTTGGATACTGGCAACAGCAGGAGAATGAATCAAAAAGATCCGTTCTACTCCTATGCCTTGGAAAATCCGGCGAACAGTAATGGTTTTGTTGATGCCACTGCGACGCATCGCAATGACCGTTCCTTCGTACGGCTGGACTCGCTCCTTACCCCCTTCACTGATGCGAACACCGATTTTGACGGTATCTCCCACGTGAATGGTGGGGAGGTCGGTTTTGAGGTATTCTGCCTCAATGGCGTTGATGATTTCTTGTGCGTTCATGGGTTGTTAAAAAAACTCACGATTCATCATCATACTCTAAAATGGGAAGGTAAGCTAGGATTTAAAAAAAAATTTCGCGATGGCTTATTATTATGTCCCTAAATCATCTTCCCGTCTTCCTTGATGGCACACGGTAAAAACTGAATAATGAATCACTGTTAACAAGTTACTGAAAAAACTTTGACATAATTCTTAACAAAGCTATTCATAAAGCCCGAAACAGTCTAATCTAGATGCTGATTAGCTTTTTAAACATCTGGTTTTAATCAAGATGTAACAAAACCTCTAGACTCAATCATATTTAGAGAGTCAACTGGTAAATTTTTTACATGGGAGATAGTTGAAATCCAATGAGTGTTAAGGCAAGCGGTGGAAGTTCATTAGCCCGTCCCCAACTTTATCAAACCGTTCCTGTCTCTGCCATTTCCCAAGCAGAACAACAAGATCGCTTTTTAGGTAAAGGAGAACTCAACGAGTTAATCACCTTTTTTCAATCAGGCAGCAAACGTTTAGAAGTTGCCCAAATTATCACCAATAACGCAGATTTAATCGTATCCCGCGCAGCAAACCGAATTTTTACCGGAGGGTCTCCCATGGCCTATCTGGAAAAACCCCCGGTAGCCGTTCCTCAAGAAATGGCCTTGGCTGGTGTCCCCATGGATGCCCGTCGTGCCATGGAACTAGGCAAAGTGACTTATGCTGAAAGCGGTGGTAGTAGCGGTGGGGGACTTTTTGGTGGTTTACGGTCTGTTTTCAGTTCAACCGGACCGATTCCCCCCGGTTTTCGTCCCATTAACATCTCTCGCTACGGTCCGAGCAATATGCAGAAGTCTCTGCGGGATATGTCTTGGTTTTTGCGTTATGTCACCTATGCGATTGTAGCGGGGGATCCGAGTATTATTATCGTGAATACCAGAGGATTGCGGGAGATTATCGAACGCGCCTGTTCAACCGATGCAACGATTGTGGCGTTGCAAGAAATGCGAGCGGCTTCTGCCAACTATTTCAATCGGGATAGCGAAGCAAAAAACCTCGTTTTGCAATATTTTGACATTTTAATCACCGAATTTAAAGCTCCAACGCCTGCGAGCAAACTTCGTCAACGGTCTTCTATGGATCAGCAAGGGTTAGAATTGCCCCAAAGCTATTTTAATGCTGCGGCAGGACGACAAAAATTCGTGATGAAAACCGGTTTATCGGAATCGGAAAAAGCAGAAGTGGTTAAGGCTGCCTATCGTCAGATTTTTGAACGGGATATCACCAAGGCTTACGGCCAGTCGGTTTCTTATTTAGAATCCCAAGTGAGAAACGGGGATATCTCCATGAAAGAGTTTGTCCGCCGTCTTTGTAAGTCGCCATTGTACCGTAAACAGTTCTTTGAACCCTTTATTAATAGTCGCGCCTTAGAATTGGCGTTTCGCCATATTTTAGGACGGGGTCCGAGTTCTCGGGAAGAAGTACAGAAATACTTCTCTATTGTCTCCAGTGGGGGTCTTTCTGCTTTAGTAGATGCTTTGGTGGATTCGCAGGAATATGCGGATTACTTCGGAGAGGAAACCGTACCCTATATTCGCGGTTTAGGTCAAGAAGCGCAAGAATGTCGTAACTGGGGAATGCAGCAAGACCTGTTTAACTACAGCGCGCCTTTTCGCAAAGTTCCTCAATTCGTCACCACTTTTGCGAAGTATGACCAACCCCTACCTGATCAACACGTTTACGGTTCAGGCAATGATCCCCTTGAAATTCAATTTGGGGCGATTTTCCCGAAAGAAACCCGTAATCCCAATACTAAACCTGCACCCTTTAGCAAGGATACGAAGCGAATTCTAATTCATCGCGGTCCTGCGACGAACAATCAAAATAGTAATCCCAGTGCAAAGGGTGAATTTCCCGGTTCCTTAGGTCCTAAGGTCTTCCGCCTAAATAATGAACTCCCAGGCAGTGGCAATGGGGCTAGCGTTAAATATGGCGAAAGTTCTACCCAAGCGATTATTTTAGCGACCTATCGTCAAGTGATTGGCTACGTTCCCTACGAAGGACAACGGCAAACCGTGGCGGAAATTAAGCTAGAAAATGGCGATATTACCCTACGGGAATTTATCAAGATCTTAGCAAAGTCCGATGCCTTCCGTCAGCGTTATTGGACGCCTCATTATGTGGTCAAAGCGATCGAATACATCCATCGTCGTTTGCTAGGCCGTCCTACCTATGGCCGCCAGGAAATGAATGCCTACTTCGACATTTGTGCGAAGAAAGGGTTCTATGCCTTAATTGATGCCATTGTAGATAGCGTAGAGTATAACCAAGCGTTTGGGGAAGATACCGTTCCCTATGAGCGTTATGTTACTCCTGCCGGAATGCAGTTACGGATGACTCGTCCGGGTGCGTTACGGGAAGATATCGGTCAACGGAATGATGTAGACGTAACTCTACGCTTTGTTGAACTCAGTCAAGTATCTGCGAGTCGTAGTGAGACTGAAGTCAACGCTCGCCTTAATCAAGGGGTTAGCGCACAACGTCAACAAAGTAAACGCTTTAAGCTGATTTCTACCTTCGATAAAGTAGGCGTCCAAACCGTCATTCGTGCGGCTTATCGTCAAATCTTTGAACGGGATCTCGATCCTTATATCATTCAAGCAGAATTCACTGCCCTAGAAAGTAAACTGAGTAACGGTGAAATCACTGTCAAAGAGTTTATTGAAGGGTTAGGTTGCTCGGATCTCTATATTAAGGAGTTCTATGCACCTTATCCCAATACGAAGGTCATTGAATTAGGGACAAAGCATTTCTTAGGTCGTGCGCCTTTAAATCAGCGTGAAATCCAGAAATATAACCAGATTCTGGCGAGCAAGGGTATTCGTGCCTTTATTCGTTCGATGGTGGAAAGTATGGAGTATTTACAACTCTTTGAAGAAGATACCGTTCCCTACCGTCGTTTTCCCACCTTACCAGCGGCTAATTTTCCCAATACGGAAAGACTTTACAACAAGTTAACCAAGCAAGATAAGGATATTGTGGTGCCAAGTTTTGAACCCACTGCTTTTAATATGTAAGGGGAACCTTTAGATCGAATTTTGACGGAGGCGCAGTTGATGCGCCTTTTTTATGGGCGAAAGTAAATTTTGGCTAATGGTTGCCAATGAATCTGGACTGCAGTAGCGATCGCTCCTCCCATCCCCATAACACTCCCAGTCACCTTTTCCCCTGCTCGAACAATAGACCTTCCTGAATAAGCTTAGAGGGGCAATATTCATCGAATTGATAGGACTTAATAAACGATTTCTGTAGTATTCCCATCGAAGAGATAAAAATTACACGGTTCTTCCGTCAGTTTGTTGGATAGATTAAACGACGAAAAGTTAAGTAATGAAGGTGACTTTGACGTTAAATTAATAGTAAAAACGAACAAACTCCTATGGTCGAACCGATTATTGAATTCAGAGGCGTGTCCAAAGCATTTGGCTCAAAAGTAATTTTGGATAAAATAGATCTACAAATCTATCCCGGAGATGCTGTCGGCGTGATCGGACCTTCAGGCACAGGCAAATCTACGATCTTAAAAGCAATTTCGGGCTTGATGCCCTTAGATGAGGGAGAAGTTTACATTAGGGGTCAAGTTCGTGGGGAAACCCTCGATCAAGGGGGAGATCCTTTAAACGTAGGATTAGTCTTTCAACAGTCAGCCTTGTTTGACTCCCTCACGGTGGATGAAAATGTAGGATTTGTCTTATACCGTTATTCTCAGATGCCCCAGCAACAGATTCGGGAATTAGTGTCCGAAAAATTGGCATTAGTGGGATTACCCGGAACAGGGGATCTTTATCCGTCGGAGTTATCGGGAGGAATGCAAAAAAGAGTGAGTTTAGCCCGTGCTATCTTAGCAGAACCACAGAAAAGTGGCAAAAAAAGTGACAATGATATCATTCTTTACGATGAGCCGACAGCAGGACTTGATCCGATCGCCTCGACACGGATTGAAAACCTGATCGCTCACCTCCTAAAAGTAGATAAAATTTGTCAAGCCTATCTCATCGTGACACACCAAGATAGCACGATTCGTCGCACAACAGAACGCATTATTTTCCTTTATGATGGCAAAATTCAGTGGCAAGGGAAGACAGAAGACGCCTATGCCTCAGAAGAACCCTTATTAAAGCAATTTTTCAACGCCAGCATTGAGGGGCCGATTCAATAATAAAATATGCTTTCTCGCTTATTATCTACGCTTTGTTCATTATTGCCAACTTGACAGCTCCCGATAAGACCAGCCACGAAAACAGGTCAAAACCATTTACAATAGTTAACATTGTTCCATTTTCAAAGCTATCTATCATGGATAAAGCAACAATTTTAGAGAAAGTTAAAGCAATCAGAAGTAAACGAGAATTTTTAGAACAATTAAGTACGAGACCCAATATTGGTAGCCTTCGGTTAGATGTCACCCAAGCCTTAGAAGAATTAGACGAACTCATTGAAGAATTTAAGCTTACTTTCCCCGAAGATAGTTTAAATGGCTAATTAGCCTATTTATCCCGCCATCCTACTCTCCTATTCTTTAATTTGAAGCGGATCAATTCAATATTCTATCTTAAATGTTGTCAGAGGACTCCCACAGCGCGCGACGTTAGGAGCTTAGTGGTGAGAAAGGGCTTCGGAAGTGCGGAAATCGTTCCACGGCGTCTATTACTTACCCTAACCCCTGTCGATAGCTTGGGTTGACTTTATTTTTTGTCTCTACTGCTGAAATGACCCACTACCCATTGTTTGACTGGAAATGACCCTTGTCTTAACCAACGATGACGGAATTGATGCCCCCGGTATTCAAGCGTTATATGAAGCCGTAGGCAGGAAAGGGATTATTATTGCTCCTGATGCCCATCTTTCGGGCTGTGGACACCAAGTTACCACCCATAAACCCATTGAAATTCAAAAACGGTCAGAAACAGCTTATGCTGTCGCAGGAACTCCCGCCGATTGCACCCGGATTTGTTTAACACATCTTGCGCCAGATGTCAAGTGGCTGCTGTCAGGTATTAATGCTGGCGGAAATTTAGGCATAGATACTTATATTTCAGGGACAGTGGCGGCGGTTAGAGAAGCGGCCATTTTAGGGATTCCGGGGATTGCCATTTCCCACTGGATTCGGCGGCCTTTAATTATAAACTGGGACTTGGCAACAAGATGGACCGCGAATGTTTTAGATATCTTATTTAATCAACCGATTCCCCCGAAAAGCTTTTGGAATGTCAATTTGCCTCATTTGAATTCTCCCACTCTAAATCCACCGATTATTTTTTGTCAACCTAGTATTGATCCTTTGCCAATTGAGTATCAAATTGAAGAAAATTCTTATCGTTACACTGGCGAATATAGTCAACGAAAACGCACCGAAGGAACGGATGTTGATGTCTGCTTTTCGGGTAAAATTGCCATCACCTTAATTCAACTGTAGAAGGCAGGTGGCAAGCGGTAGGCAGAGCTATTTAACTGCTTTCTGACACTGGTCACAGTTTACTAATTACTGCTATTCTGTACCTAATATTCGATAAGTGATACCTTAACTGGATTCATGCTGACCTATCAAAGCAAGGAAGAAACCCCCTTGAGTAATCTCATTCATCCGACGGCGATTATTCATCCCAACGCGCAACTGCATCCCACGGTTAAAGTTGGCCCCTATGCCGTGATTAGCGAAAAGGTGAACATTGGTGCAGACACACAAATTGGTTCTCATGCGATCATTGAAGATTATAGTGAAATCGGCCAAGGAAATCATATTCATCCGGGGGCAGTAATCGGGGGCGCACCACAGGATCTAAAGTATAAAGGGGGAGCCAGTTGGGTTAAAATTGGTAATAATAATACGATTCGGGAATATGTAACTATTAATCGCGCTACAGAGGACGGAGAAGTCACGAGACTGGGTAACAACAACCTACTAATGGCTTACGCCCATGTTGCCCATAACTGTGTGATCGAAGATGAAGTCATTATCGCTAATTCAGTCGCCTTAGCAGGTCATATTCATATCGAATCTCAAGCGCGCATCAGTGGAGTCCTGGGGGTGCATCAATTCGTCCATATTGGTCGGTTAGCGATGGTAGGAGGAATGAGCCGCATTGAACGAGATGTTCCCCCTTTTACGATTGTCGAAGGCAATCCAGCACGGGTGCGATCGCTTAATCTCATTGGTCTGAAACGGTCTGGACTAAGCGAAAGCGATATTAATCAGCTAAAAAAAGCCTTTCGTCTTGTCTATCGGTCTAAAAACCCCATGAGGGACAGTTTAGAACAGTTAAGCATCCTTGCCGACCATCCCTATGTTCAGCATTTTCGTCAATTTCTACAACAGACCACTACGGTTGAAGGAAGGCGCGGTCCCATTCCCGGAAAATCATAATTTGTCCTTATTTGTTATTAAAAATGCGAATTTTTGTCAGTACCGGCGAAGTTTCCGGCGATTTACAGGGGGCAATGTTAGTAGAAGCTCTCCAGCGTCAAGCGGCAAGTCAAAATATAGACTTAGAGATTTTGGCTTTGGGGGGAGATCTCATGGAAAAAGCGGGGGCTAAATTGCTCAATAGTACCACTGCCATCGGTTCTATCGGCATCTTTGAAGTATTACCGCTCGTTTTCTCGACTTGGAAAATTCAACAACAGGCAAAACGCTATTTACCCCAAAATCCACCAGATGTGGTCATTCTCATTGACTATATGGGGCCGAACTTAGCCATCGGTCATTATATTAGACAAAATTTTCCTGATATTCCAATTATTTATTATATTGCGCCTCAATCGTGGGTGTGGTCACCGAATGCGGCTAGTACCCGTCAATTAACGAAGGTCATGGATCGCTTATTGGCAATTTTTCCTGAAGAAGCTCGATTTTTTGAAAAACAGGGCGTTTCTGTCTCTTGGGTGGGGCATCCTCTCCTTGATCGTCTGCAAAATGCGCCAAGTCGGGAAGAAGCTCGCAAAAATTTGAATATTCCCTTAGATAAGCCGATCATTTCCCTTTTTCCCGTGTCTCGTCCTCAAGAATTAACCTATCTTCTTCCTGTAGTGTGCCAGGCGGCTCAGCAAATTCAGGAAAAGATCCCCGATGTGCATTTTTTAGTAGCTGTTTCCTTGGAAGTATATCGAGAAAAAATCGAAGAGATTCTTGAATCTTATCAATTGCAAGTAACTTTGGTTAAAGGTAGGACGTTAGATGTAATCACCGCCGCCGATCTTGCTATTAGTAAGTCTGGGACAGTTAATCTTGAAATTGCTTTACTGAATATTCCGCAAGTGGTGGTGTATCGTCTCAATCCTGTAACCATGTGGCTGGCCCGTCATCTGTTTAAATTTTCAGTTCCCCATCTTTCGCCACCAAATATTATTTTAAATCAAGGGATCATCCCTGAATTAATTCAAGAAAACTGCACCGTCGAGAAAATTACGCAAGAAGCTTTGGATTTACTACTGAATAAAGAGCGACGCCAGCAAATGCTATCCGATTATCAAGAAATGCGATCGCAATTAGGGGAAATAGGGGTGTGCGATCGCGCGGCGAAGGAGATTTTTGAATATTTGGAAATCTAAGTTGTACCTTTGTTTGTGATTTTTGGCTGTCCAAAGATTTAAGGTTTGAAGCAGGGATTGATAGATTTAATAATCAATGATAACGGGGATGGAAATTCCATCATTATTACTGTTTTCTTGGGGTTGAACTTCGGGGTTTATTTCAGATTCATAAGGACGAAAAGAGGGATCTTCAGATAAGTTTTCAGCTGGATTTTTGGGGGGATTACTTTCAGATTCTACGTGAGGCTCATAAGGACGAAAAGGAGCAACTTCTAGCGCATTTTCTGTAGGAGTTGGCTTAACAGCAGGTTTGATTTCAGATTCATAAGGACGAAAAGAGGGAGTTTCAGGGGAAGTTTCGAATAAATTATCATCGGGCTTGATAGCCGGTTTGATTTCAGATTCATAAGGACGAAAAGAGGGATCATCAGACAAATTTTCTAGAGGGTTTTCTAAAAGCGTTTCTTCAGGTTTAATGGGGGAGGTTACTTCAGCTTGATCAGGACGAAGAGGAGGAACTTTAACCGGAGAACTATCCACTGCTGTTTCAGTGGGTTTAGGAAGAGCAGGGAGTTGACGAACCACCGCCGTTGGGAACACGTTTAATAATTGGGCTTGTCGATAGTCTAGCGGTTCAGCAGAACGATTCCAAAGACTATCAAAGTAAAAAAAGGCGACGCCAAAACCCTTTTCTCGAGCGGCTAAAATTTTATCTTTAATAAAATCTATGGCAACAGGACGAGTTCTTAACCCTGTTAAAATACCCACCCCTGTTGGAACTTTTTGACGAGATTCTTGAATTTCAGGAGTGCTTAATTGTTCCACAAAACTGGGTAAATCATGACGATAAATCTGCACAATGATTTCATCCACTAAATCTTTTCTAACCCAATCAATCCAATCTTGTAAAAAAAGTCGATAGGCCGTGTAATAAGGACTAGGAGAAATAGAAAGAATAGCATTGCCTTTTTTTGCTTTAACCGTTGCTTTTAAGCGTGTGACAAATTCCGTTATTTTATAGGCGCGCCAACGCATCCAATCTGGATCTTGAAAGTCGGCAGGGGCATCTTTTTTGGTTTCTTGTTTATATAAATTGAGGGTATAATTATCGTAGCCTAACTCTCTGGGTAAGCAGAGATGGTCATCAAATTGAATACCATCTACATCGTATAATGTCATCACTTCCGTCACCAGAGAAAGCAGAAAATTTTGCACTTCTGTCCGGAAAGGGTTCATCCATACCACTTCTCCTGCCGCGCTGATGGTGGTTTTACTGCCATCCCGTTTTTGTGTTAACCAGCTAGGATGTTTCAACGCAAATTCTGAGGTTGGAGGTGCCATAAAGCCAAATTCAAACCAAGGTAGCACTAATAAGCCTTTTTGATGAGCTTTTGTGATTAAATCTTGTAAAGGGTCCTGTCCTTGGTTGCCTTTCTGCACGAAGGGTTGTATTTTTTCCCGTTTAGCGATCGCACTGGGATATAAAACATAACCCGAATTCCACACCACTGGGTAAAGAGTATTAAAATTAAGACGAGACAATTGATTGACCGCCTCCTGTAGTTTAGATTGATCAAGGAGTGTCTCTGTATCATTTGCGGTTAACCAAACCCCTCGTATTTCAGATGAAGGAGCGGAAACAACAACTTGAGAGGGATTTATCAGAATTATCGTCAACAAAGCCCCTAAAAAACAGGAAATTAAGCGATAATAACCTTTAAATTCCAAATGACGACTCAAAAAATGCTTCATCATGAAAAATGTGTGAAAAGCAATATTACTCGTTTTATATCATATCGGGAGATTAGATCGAGGACAATGTGATGAATTCGGCTTATTGTTTACTATTTACGGGTTACTGTTCACGGTTATGTCTGCTCATATCTTAATCATAGAAGACGAACGAAAACTCGCTCAATTTATGGAGTTAGAACTTAAATATGAAGGCTATACTGTGACGGTAGCTTATGAAGGTTTAGAGGGTTTAACCAAAGCCAGAGAAAGTCAACCGGATTTAATTTTAGTAGATTGGATGTTACCGGGGATGTCGGGAGTGGATATTTGTCGGCGACTTCGTACCACCGGTAATCAAGTTCCTCTTATTATTATTACGGCAAAAGATGACATTAGCGATCGTGTAGTGGGTTTAGATGCAGGTGCCGATGATTATATTGTTAAGCCCTTTAATTTAGAAGAATTATTCGCCAGAGTTCGCGCCAATTTACGACGAACCCAAGAAGAAAACCGTGATTTATTACAGTTTAGTGATTTAAAACTCAATCGTAGTACAAGAGAAATTTATCGCGGGAATCGCTTAATTGAATTAACGGCCAAAGAGTTTGAATTGTTGGAATATTTATTAAGTCATCCTCGCCAAGTCTTAACGCGCGACCAAATTTTAGAGCGGGTGTGGGGCTATGATTTTATGGGGGATTCTAATATTATTGAAGTTTATATTCGTTACCTCCGTCTAAAGTTAGAAGAAAGTCAAGAGAAACGCTTAATTCAAACGGTGAGAGGAGTCGGTTATGTTTTACGAGAATAATAAAGTCAAGGGATAGAAAAATATAAATCATCAATAATCAATTGAGTCCTTTGATGACTGTTAATGAATTACAGTTTACTGGTACGATAGGGGCAAATTAATGGATAAGAGTGACTGAATCACCATGGTTCCTTTACGAGACGACAACCCCGTTCAAATTACGCCGTATGTGACCTACGGTTTGATCATTTTAAATGTTCTGATTTTTATCTACGAGATAACCCTTAATACGGGTCAATTAGACCAGTTTCTTGAACTTTTCGCTGTTGTTCCTAAAGAACTGACCGCCAGTTTTCAAGGGGTGGATGTCGGACAACCGATTCCGGAAGCCCTAACGCTGATCTCCTCGCAATTTTTACACGGCGGATTTCTTCATGTTGGTGGGAATATGCTTTTCTTATGGATTTTTGGCAACAATATTGAAGAACAACTAGGTCATATTAAGTTTTTATTTTTTTACCTAGCTTGCGGTGCTTTAGCGGCTTTGTGTCAATGGTATTTCGGTCCGATGTCCGCCATTCCCTCTCTGGGAGCCAGTGGCGCGATCGCCGGAGTGATGGGAGCCTATATTTTACGCTTTCCTAAGACCCATATCCTTACTTTAGTGCCTTTAGGCTTATTTATAACAACTTTTCGCATTCCAGCGATCTTTTTCTTGGGTTTCTGGTTTCTCCAGCAGGCATTGTATGGAGTGGGGTCATTGGGCGCACAGACGAATATTAGCATGGAAAATGGTGGCATTGCCTATTGGGCTCATGCCGGAGGTTTTGTATTTGGGGTTGTTCTAGCCTTATTATTAGGGATTTTCAATAAACAAGAAACCCCTGCTTAAGATTATCCCTATTTTATTTTTTAACCTCCATATTGCCAGCCTGTACTTTCTAATGACAAGGGTTTGCCGTCACGGTGTGAACCTGCCCCAATCACTTCGCCCACAAAAACCGTGTGATCACCCTTTTCCACTGCGCCCACGACTCGACACTCAAGATAACCCAAAGAATCCTGAATAATGGGGCATCCCGTTTCAGTCCCTTCATAAAATTCAATATCTTCAAATTTATTGCCGACTCGTCGTTTTGGCTTAAAGAACTGGGCGGCTAGGTCTTTTTGTCCTTCTTCTAGAAAACTTAAACTAAAGACCCCTGTTTTCTTGAGCATTTCATGGGAAATTGAATCCGTTCGCACGCAATTAACCACTAAAGGGGGGGTAAAAGACGACTGCATCACCCAACTGGCGGTGAATCCGTTCATCTCTTTCCCCTCTCGAACGCCGCAAATGTAGAGGCCGTGGGGAATTTTCAGCAGTAAGGACTTTTTCGCTGATTCGTCTAGCAAGGGTGCATCCTCCCAAAATGAATAACGTCAAAGTGAACAAAGATTGTTACAATGACAAAGTAAAGAAATGTAACAGTTAACATCTTAGCTTACCATGACTCAACCGCAAACCAACCCAACCCCTAAGTTAGACGAACCTAAATTCGGCTTTAATGACTACGCAGAACGGTTAAATGGTCGCGCCGCCATGATTGGCTTCATATTAACCGTAATCATCGAATATTTGACAGGACAGGGCCTACTGTCGTGGCTAGGTTTACAATAAGATTTTCCTTTTCAATTTTTTAAATCGTCTGCATTTTAGCGTAAGGCTTAAGTCAACCTTAAAAAGCGACAAAGGATGACCCACCATCGATACAATCAAAAGAGTCAGCGTTTATTTTAAACTGGCTCTTTTTGCTCTGTCAGCTTTTTTTTACTGAATCATTCCCCATTGATACTGAAAGAACTCAATGACCGACCTTATCAAGATAGCGTTTGTTGAATCCTCATCCCCCCCTGCTAACTCAATGAACAACTTCAAAAAAACTTATGTTCTTAAGCTATACGTTGCTGGGAATACTCCTAACTCAGTAAGAGCTTTAAAGACCCTTAAAAATATCTTAGAACAAGAATTCAAGGGCGTTTATGCCTTAAAAGTAATTGATGTTCTTAAGAATCCTCAACTAGCAGAGGAAGATAAAATTCTAGCCACTCCCACCCTAGCTAAAATTTTACCGCCCCCCGTCCGAAAAATTATTGGGGATCTTTCTGACAGAGAAAAAGTCTTAATTGGCTTGGATTTGTTGTATGAAGAAATTCGTGAAGCTGCCCATGAAGAGTGAAAATTCTGCTATAATTTTGCCAGATAAATGTCTCTTTAAAACTCCATTTATTGAATGCTAGATAACAATTACTAAAAACAGCAATGGCAAATTTACCTCTTAACGGAGAATCAACCCCAGACAATTTCACGAAAGGGGTGCGCAAAATTCGCACCATGATTGAAGGATTCGATGAAATCACTCACGGGGGACTGCCGATTGGGAGGACGACCTTAGTCAGTGGGACGTCAGGGACGGGAAAAACCCTTTTAGCCGTTCAGTTTCTTTATCATGGCATTCATTATTTTGATTATCCCGGTCTATTTGTTACCTTTGAAGAATCGCCTTATGATATTATCCAAAATGCCTATAGTTTTGGTTGGGATTTAGAAAAATTAATTGATGAAGGCAAACTTTTTATTCTTGATGCTTCCCCCGACCCTGAAGGGCAAGAAGTAGTAGGAAGTTTTGATTTATCGGCATTAATCGAGCGGATTCAATATGCCATTAGTAAGTATAAAGCCAAACTTGTTTCAATTGATTCAGTTACAGCAGTATTTCAACAATATGATGCGGCTTCAGTGGTACGGCGAGAGATTTTCCGTCTGGTGGCGCGTCTAAAGCAATTGAATGTTACGTCCATTATGACAACCGAAAGAGTTGAAGAATATGGGCCGATCGCGCGTTTTGGAGTCGAAGAATTTGTCTCAGATAATGTGGTGGTTTTCCGCAACGTTTTAGAAGGTGAACGTCGTCGTCGTACCTCTGAAATTCTTAAATTAAGGGGAACAACTCACATGAAGGGGGAATACCCTTTTACGATTACTAACGATGGTATTAATATTTTTCCGTTGGGAGCAATGCGCTTGACACAACGCTCATCGAATGTACGAATTTCTTCGGGTGTTAAAACCCTTGATGAAATGTGCGGCGGCGGATTCTTTAAAGACTCAATTATTTTGGCAACAGGGGCAACGGGAACAGGGAAAACATTACTGGTTTCTAAGTTTTTAGAAGAAGGGTGTCGCCAAGGAGAAAGGGCAATTTTATTTGCCTATGAAGAGTCCCGCGCCCAATTATCTCGGAATGCTTCTTCTTGGGGGATTGACTTTGAAGAAATGGAACACAAAGGGTTATTGAAATTACTCTGTTCTTATCCTGAGTCGGCCGGATTAGAGGATCATTTACAGATGATTAAATCGGAAATCACCGAGTTTAAACCGTCTCGTATTGCGATTGATTCCCTTTCTGCTTTAGCGCGTGGCGTGACCAATAATGCCTTTCGTCAGTTTGTTATCGGCGTCACAGGCTATGCAAAACAAGAAGAAATTACCGGTTTTTTCACCAATACCACGGATCAATTTATGGGGGCGCATTCTATTACCGAATCCCATATTTCGACCATTACAGATACCATTCTTATGTTGCAATATGTAGAAATCCGAGGCGAAATGTCAAGGGCAATTAACGTCTTTAAAATGCGGGGTTCATGGCACGATAAAGGGATTCGAGAATACAGCATCAGCCAAGGGGGAGCAGATATTAAAGATTCTTTCCGAAATTACGAACGGATTATCAGTGGTTCACCGACCAAGATTGCCATCGACGAGAAATCAGAGTTATCTCGTATTGTGCGGGGGGTAAAAGATAAAACCGGCGATCATTGAGTAAATAAAATAGTATAGTAAAGTTTTCTGAGTATTCCTATTAATAAAATAAAAGAGAAGCAACGTTCTTAATTTAGACATCTGCTTCTCTTATCCTATGAAATCTACTACTGTCTTTAGTCTATCAAGCGGCATGATCCAACGACACAAGACTTTGATAACACCAACGCATTAACATGACACCTGTAAATAGTTTTAACCCTTCCAATAGCCAATATCCACTATGGAAGGCCATCATCGCTGAAGACATGGGGTTAAAGGAAGTAAAGAGGTTTAGTTGTAGTCCTAATGCGCCCATTTGAGGTGTTAAGAAATAAGTATAACACAGAGGAATGACGAATAAAAGACTTGCAAAAGCAATTGACCAATTTTCTTTAAGATGACTTAGGGTATGATGGCGACGAAAAACAAGAAAACCAGACAAAACAAGCGAAGCACAGACTAATTCGATACGATTAAAAATACCAAAAAGTAAAAATCCAGCACTGGCAAATCCAGTTTGACTCATCATTCCTGCGGCTGATAAACTAGGTAGAATTAATAAATCAATGAGACAGCTGGCACTTAACCAAAAGCCTAAAATTGCCAGAATGAGCGTTGACCAGTTTAAGTCTTTAATGGGACGACGAGATAAGCTATACATGAGATAACCTTACTATTTATTCTCTTCAATTATCATTATTAAAGAAATGAGGGGTCGCTCCCCGTTTTTGATACTTAAATTTACATTACAGAAACGGCAAAACCATGACTAAAACGGCTTTAACTGAGCATAAAAACGTATTAACTGAACTAATTCAGAAACATCGAACTTCAATCGACTTTCTCTCGATTCGACTGGAAAGGGCAGAGGGAACGGATATTTTGCTCAGAGGAGGTCAAATTGAGACACTGAGCGAAGGTATCTCTTTGGGGGGACAAATTAGAGTCTGTCACCGAGGAGGATGGGGTTTTGCGAGTTTTAACCAACTGTCAACTTTGGCAGAACGACTAGAAGAGGCTATCAGTGCCGCAAAACAGATTGGCGAAGATGAGACCTTACTCTCACCCATTGAACCCGTACAAATTACTTGCCAATTGCCTTTAAATGGCACAAATCCTCGTGATATTCCATTACAGGTGAAAAAAGCTCTCTGCGATCGCTATGATGACTTACTCCGTACTTACAATGATAAAATTACCACCACCACCGTTCGCTATGGCGACAGCAGTCAGCAGGTGCTACTGGTCACTTCAGAAGGTACAATTTTAGAGCAAAGTTGGTCGGACATGGAGATGCGCTTCTCTGCTACCGCAAAAAATAATGAGACTGTACAAACAGGACGGGAAACCACGGGATCTCGCCAAGGATATGAAGATTTACTCCATTTGGATGCCCAAGTGTTAGGAGCGGCACAACGGGCAGTGAATTCTTTAACGTTACCCTCGGTTAAGGGAAACACTTACACCGTGGTCATTGACCCCATATTAACGGGTTTATTCGTCCACGAGGCCTTTGGCCATCTTTCCGAAGCAGATATGTTGTATGAAAATCCCGATTTATTAGAAGTCATGAGCATGGGTAAGCGATTTGGAGCAGATAGCTTACAAATTTATGACGGAGCGGCACTACAAGGTCACCGAGGCAGTTATCTTTATGATGATGAAGGGGTTGCGGCCACCACCACCCAATTGATTAAAGATGGAATTTTAGTCGGTCGTCTCCATTCACGGGAAACAGCAGGAAAATTAGGGGAAAAAGCAACAGGTAACGCCCGTTGTCTGAGTTATCATTATCCTCCCATCGTCAGAATGACCAATACTTGGATTGAGCGGGGTAAAACCCCTGTTGCAGATTTATTGACAGGGATTAAAGAGGGAGTATATGCTAAAAATTGGCGGGGTGGTATGACAAATGGAGAAATGTTTACCTTTAGTGCAGGAGAAGCATGGATGATTCGCAATGGTCAGCTTGCCGAACCTGTACGGGATGTGACGTTATCGGGCAATGTTTTTAAGACCTTGGCTAATATTGAAGGGATTGGTGATGATTTTTATTGGGATGAGTCGGGCGGATGTGGTAAAGGTGGCCAAAATGGTTTGCCAGTCGGTTGTGGGGGTCCAAGTTTACGGGTACAATCGGTGGTGGTAGGTGGTGAAGTGGATTAAGAAGCAGGAGTAAGAAGAGGAAATTTCTTAATTTCAGTCATTATTGGTATCACAAAGAAAAATATCTGACATTGCTGCCTCAAATGCGTAGGGATAGTCTTTGGGAAGAACGGTAAATCTGTTCCTCGCAACGCTAAGTCAACGCCTCTCTCCTATCCCTCAGCGAATGCCTCTGATAGACAGGATTTTAAGCTAGGATTTTGACGCAAGCCATCGAGTTGCCCGATGCTGTTCTCTGATTGTTAAAAACCAACGACGGGAACGTTTTTCGGGTTGATATTCCCACTTAAGAAGATGTCCTAATAATACACTTAAACGACTGACGAATTCTCGATATTCTTGTCGTCCCAATGAGTCAATTTCCTGTCGCCGGTTTTCCCCACGTGAGTTCGACGAGGGCAATTATCTTAATCCTTTTGTCTATTCTCATTGGGATTAGGAAAAGAAAAACAAATTCCTTGATTGGGGGACTAGCCTCCCAAACCCCCTGCACAAAAAAATTAAATAAAGAAGGCTCGTAGATTTTCTGATGGTCGAACTCACGTTTCCCAGTTTAGCTTCTCGGCGGGAAGCCCCGCGCTCTATTCGTGTTTAATGAGCGTCGGGATGAGAGCCAGGGGAAGCGATGGGGTTCGATACCCCAGAGACTCCCAAGTCTGGTGAGTCTTGCTTCTCAATATAGCGTTTCAGCAC
>JBGTGT010000085.1:0-67275 GCA_041746575.1 Microcystaceae cyanobacterium | reverse complement strand
GTATTAGAAAATGTCTGTGGAGATGGTCTGACGGGGGCAGTAATGTCTAGTCAAGAGTCTGTGAAGCAGAAACTCTTAAGTGTGAGCTTAAGAATCCCCCGTTAAATTGCGTATCTCAATTAGCGGCGGGAGTATGTCAATAATTTGGAAGACTCAAAGGGACATTTCTCAGGGAAAGTTTTCGGGGGTAATTGTGTTTTTTTGATGACGCGTCTTCTCGCTTGTTGATACATTGTATCGATACGAGACAGAAAATAGTTATAAAGGGTTTTAAAAGGGGATAGTTTTTATCCCCAATCTTACCCATCTTAATTATCTATTACGATTCCGGAATCGGATGATGTTGCTGGATTAAGTCAATAGAACGACTGACACTTTCTGGAAAAATGACCACTAATCCGTCTCTTTCAATTTGCTCTAAAGCCGTTTCTAAGGCTTCTGTCTCATTGAGGATGGTTTCGTAATGCGTTTCTGGCTTTTCCTGTAAAATTCCTTTGACAATAAGGTCTGCTACTGTCCCTCTGTCTCGTCCGCGATTATCGTCGTCTTCTTTAACAATAATGCGGTCAAATACTTGAGCGGCAATTTGCCCTAAGAGAATTAAATCTTCATCGCGGCGATCGCCTGGACCCCCAACAACCCCTAGGCGTTGCCCTGACCAATTGCGCACAAAAGCCCCTACGGCTTCGTATCCTGCCGGATTATGGGCATAATCGAGCAGAACATGGTAATTTCCCATATTAAAGAGATTCATGCGGCCGGGGGTTTGGTTGGTTGAAGGCTTGAAGGTTCTCACCCCTTGACGAATCTGCTCAATGTCCACTCCTTGGGCAAAGGCCGCTAAGAGGGCGGCAAGCGCATTAGCAATCATAAAAGGAGCCATTCCTCCCATTGTAACAGGGGCATTGATCGCTTTTTCGACCCTTAATGTCCATTTACCTTCTACAATACAGAGATATCCGTCTTCATAAACTGCCGCTAATCCTCCCCGTCTGACATGGGCTTGGATAATCGCGTTATCGGCACTCAGGGAAAAATAAGCGACTTTCGCTTTTACCCGTTCTGCCATAGCGGCTACTAGGGGATCATCGGCGTTGAGAATGACATAACCATTTGGATTGACCACTTCTGCGACTACGCTTTTCACTTTGGCCATTTGCTCAATGGTATCTATATCTCCTATCCCTAAATGATCTGCCGCTACATTTAATACCACGCCAATATCACAGACATCAAATGCTAAACCTGAGCGTAACATCCCACCGCGCGCGGTTTCTAGCACTGCAACTTCTACCGTCGGATCTTTGAGAATCATACTGGCACTGTAGGGGCCGGTGTTGTCACCTTTTTCGACTAAATATTCCCCAATGTAAACGCCATCAGTGGTGGTGTAACCGACGATTTTTCCCGTTTGACGATAAATATGTGCTGTTAAGCGAGTGGTGGTCGTTTTGCCATTTGTTCCGGTAATGGCAATGATGGGGATGCGACAGGGCATACCGGGGGGAAAGAGCATATCCAACACAGGGGCGGCAATATTCCGGGGTAACCCTTCGCTGGGGGCGGCGTGCATCCGAAAACCGGGGGCGGCGTTCACTTCAACAATGACCCCGTCGACTTCTCGGAGTGGCTTTGTGATATCAGGTGTTACGACATCAATGCCTGCAATATCTAATCCGATAATTTTGGCGACTCTTTCGGCTAACCAAATATTTTCAGGATGAATCTCGTCGGTGCGGTCAATGGCAATACCGCCCGTACTCAGATTGGCAGTAGCGCGGAGATAGGCGACTTCTCCTTCTCTCAGCACCGTATCAAGGGCATACCCCTGCTTACTAAGCACATCTAGAGCCGTTTTGTCAAGGGTGATCTTGGTAAGAACGTTAGCGTGGCCCTCTCCCCGTCGGGGGTCTTGGTTGGTAATATTGATCAGTTCTTCAATGGTTGTCCGACCATCGCCTATCACTCTCGCTGGCACTCGTTCTGCTACTGCCACTAATTGGCCGTTAATAACCAATAAACGGTGATCACTGCCCTGATAGAAGCGTTCTACGATAATGCTACGAGTTTTTGAGGCGGCACTGGCCAAATCATAGGCGGCTCCTGCGTCTTCCCAACGGTTAATGTTAATGGTAATGCCTCGGCCGTGGTTGCCATCAAGGGGTTTAATCACAATCGGATAGCCCCCCACATCTTCAATGGCCTTTTCGAGATCGTCAAAATACTGAATCGTCGTGCCTTTGGGAACGGGAATGCCGGCGTCCGCTAGAATGGTTTTCGTTCCTTCCTTATCACAGGCCAATTCTACCCCTAAAATGCCCGAATAGTCGCTGAGAGTGGCTTGAATACGTTTCTGATAAATTCCATACCCCAGTTGTACCATGGCTCTAGCACTTAGCAACAGCCAAGGAATCTTGCGGGTTTGGGCTTCAGTGATGATGGTTTCGGTGCTTGGCCCGAGGGCACTATTGGCACAAAGATCCCGTAAATCGGCTAAATCTTGGGCTAATTCTGCGGCAGGGTAGCTTCCTGTTTCTACCAAGGTTTGGCAAAGGCGTACTGCCGCCCGCCCCGCATAACGACCGGCCTGTTCATCGCCATACTCAAAAACCACATTATAAACGCCCGGTGTCGATGTGGAGCGAGTCCGACCAAATCCGACGGGCGTTCCGGCTAATTCTTGTAATTCTAAGGCTATATGTTCAATAATATGCCCCATATAAGTGCCTTCTTGAACTCTTTCGAGAAAGCCTCCTCGATGGCCGGGGGAACAGTAATGCTCGATGAGACTGGGCAAAACCTGCACCAATCCGTCATAAAATCCCGGAATAAGATTAGAGGGTTTTTCGGCCAAGTCCTCTAAATCAAGACGCATGATCACTAATTTCTTATGCCGAATACTCCAATAATTGGGGCCGCGTAGGGTCTGGGTTTTAAGAATTTTCATATCTACTGTTTCGTGTCCGCCCTGATTAAACAGGAAATGTGCCAGTTTTGATCCAAATTGTCCCGTTTATGGGATTCTATTAACTGTTCATGTTGAACATTTTTCCGATTTAGCATCGAAGGGTTCTAAACTAGAATTTTAGGGGGAGCCACTGGAGGACTTGGGAATGGCATAATGCTCAAAGCGATGATAACTGTCGCTGTGGGCGAGAATGTGTAAATGTAAATTATGAAGACTGAGGGGCATATTGGCCTCAACTTCTGCCTGATTGGTATAGGATAAGTCTTGCGCATCCACAATAGTGACTGTTCCTTGACCAATCACCCGAATTAAGCCATCTCGCTCAAACAAAGCACAAGTATCTTCATCAATCCCAATGGCTAACCGTTCGGGGTGGGTTGAAACCGCACTTAATAAGCGTGCCATGCGATTGCGATTATGAAAATGTTGATCGACAATGACTTCAGGAATAATCCCTAATCCCATGGCCATATCCACAAGGGCGCGGTTGGGAGATTCCCCGCTACTACCCCCTGCAATCATATGATGCCCCATTACTGCCGCTCCTGCACTCGTCCCTGCGAGGGTCATTTCTCCTAATTGAACTCGTTGACGTATTCGCTCCATGAGGGGGGTGTCCGCTAAGAGACCACACAGCCGCAGTTGGTCGCCGCCTGTCAGGAAAACCCCAGTACATTCTTCGATATATTGCTGTAAATGGGGGTCTTCTCCCTGAGATCGATCGCGAACATCTAAAACTTTGACAATTTTTGCGCCCATTTCGTTAAAAATTGTCAAATAGCGTTCGCCAACGAGAACCGGCTCTCGCGACGCTGATGGAATAATGGCAAGGGTTGCATCAGTTCCTCCCGCTCTTGCCCAGAAGGTCTGGAGAATTTCCCGTCCGTGAACCTTATCTTCTGCGCCGCCGATGACTAAAATCGCTGTTGTGGTCGCTTGAAACATACTCCTCATTTGATTGTGGGTTTCTAGTTGTACCATGATCTTGTTGAGTCGGGCAATAGGGGGATGGGGATAAGGTCGGGGAGTTCACCTAAGCTAAGCTAAGCTCTAGCCTTCAATTCGCATTCCTTGGGGTGGAACGTTGGCCCACTAGGATATTGTTCAAACTGAAGATGCCGTTCATTATAATCTCAATTGGGCAATTGTATCAGTCCTAAACGGGTTTTGTGTCTAGAAGTCCAGACAAAATGGTACCTTATTTGCTCTCTAAAAAACACTTTGCTCACGGGGTTTGAATACGCTATCTTAAGTAAACCCATTTTTTTAGGTCACTGAACTATCACTATGTCTGATCTTCAATTTGAATCGGAATCTTTTGATGACCTTGAAACGCTGAAATCAACAATCGTTGACTTATCTCGACAAGTATCTTCCCTAAAAGAAGAAGTTGCGACCTTGCAACTGTGTTCAGCCGATTTCTACCGTTATGGAAAACTCCAAACATTATTGTCAACTGGACAATGGCGAGAGGCAGATTTAGCAACGACGCAAGTGATGTTGGAAGTGGCAGGGCATGAGACCAATGAAACGCTAACCCCCCAGTGTGTACAAAACTTTCCCTGTACGGCAATTCGGGTGATTGATCAATTATGGCGTAAATATAGCGAGAATCGTTTTGGTTTCAGCATTAAGTTAAAAATTTACCAAGAGATAGGGGGAACGATTGATACTCTCAGAAGTCAAGATATACAGTACCTTCATCGTTTTCGAGAGAAAGTCGGCATCGTACAACAGGGTCAAGGAGAACAACTTAACTGGAATCGCCAAGAAATTTCTTCCTCTTCTCTACCCGGCTCTCTTCCTTTACATTGGTTTTGTAATCCCTACGGGAATAAGATGATTTGTTTTTTTGCCATGCGTTTAATGGCTTGCGACCTTCAGGAGAATTAAAGCTAAATTGATTAAGTCAGTAAAATTACAAAATCTTTAAGCCTTTTTCCTGCAATTTTTCCTCTGTTGCTTCCATTTTTTCGACCGTTTCTCCTGTGACAATTCCATAAATTTCACAATAAATTTTGCCATAATTGACTTTTTCGAGGGCAGAAAGAATCATAAAGTCTTTGTTTTTTAATTCCGTTTTCAAGGTTTCTAAAACTGACTCTAGGGTTCCCTGCATTTGATAATCCCCTGAATATTTAGCCACTGCTCTTCCTTCCTTTAATAAAAGGTGACGTTGTAAACATAAAGGGGTCGAACCATTGACCCGAAAATTAATATCAATGACGTGTAAGTTCCCCAATTTATCTTCTAAAATATCCACACCAATTACACCAAAATAACCTTTTTGATGGGCATAGTTCCCAATCATAGCAATTTCTGAAAAAAAGTGACTCATATCGGTTTCTCGATAGTCGATTACCCCGCCTAGAAACCGTCCTTCGGGACTCACTAATTGACTGGTTGCCCCGATTAAGGTGATTTTTCCGGATTGACTTATATAAAACTGAACACAATAATTCTGTCTAACATCTTTGACAAATTCAGAGACAATTATTTCTCTAATTAACCCTACTTCAAGATATTTATTCAACTCTCGCCAGCAATAGTCTAAATCGCTTTTATCTTTAATAATATATGTTCCTTCCCCCGAAAGACCGTGGGTTGTTTTAATCAAATAGGGAAATTCATCAGGAATTTTAACGTCATCTAAGTTCACTTTCTGCAAATCATAAGTTTGATATGGGGGCGTCAAAATACCAATTTTCTCTAAACAGGTTTTACTTAATAAAGCATAATGCACATCAGGATGAACCGCGTGTTTTTCCGGCTTTAACCCATCAAAGGGAAAAAGTGTAATTAATTGATAATATTCCTGACTTTGATTGAGATAATCTAGATACACGGAACGTTGCAAAAAATCAACATTTTCGTAGGTCAAGCCAAAAGTCTCTCGCCAATAATCAAATAACAAATTGCGAGGAGAACGAATGGCAATTCCCCCTAATTTATTGCCTAAAACAGCTAAATTTTTCCAAGGTTCTTTCTGACAAATTCGATCATAGGAGGTTTTATTCTCTTCATCACTGCCATCTTGAATAAAGTATTTTTTAGTATTAGGATAGATTGCCCAACTGGCGGTTGA
Source organism: Microcystaceae cyanobacterium (assembly GCA_041746575.1). Taxonomy (GTDB): domain Bacteria; phylum Cyanobacteriota; class Cyanobacteriia; order Cyanobacteriales; family Microcystaceae; genus JBGTGT01. The sequence goes on along the minus strand of JBGTGT010000085.1, from coordinate 61,222 downwards.
CGGATAATGCAAAATAAAACCGTAGCGATGATCTTGAATATCCTCGGCGAATAAGTCGGAAAGGGAATTTCCTTCAAAATAACAAAATTGCTGAGTCTGTGCCATAATCAACCTACCACCGAATAGATAATAGGTAGCATAGCGAAATGATTTAATTTTTCTGTGTTTTCTGCTACGGCAAAGGCCATTTTAGCGGGGATGGATTTTGTAATCCTTCCCTCTTCAGAAAGACTAACCCTCTTCTCTAACAGGAGAAATTTCCCTCTCTGTGGGCGTACCATTAACTGAGCCGAGTTGATGACGCACATCGTCAATCGCTAAATTTAATTGAGCAATTTTATCCTCTAGGCGACGACGGGCTTTTTCCATATCTGCCTCTGTATTGAGTCGTCCTCCTTTTCCTTCTGCTAATTTTGCTGAATCTTCTTCTTCTGGCAACTGTTGACGACGGGAAGCCGCCACTGCCCCCACAATACCCCCAACAATCCCTCCAGCGATCGCACCGAAGATAAAACCACCGACAAAGTTATCTTGTTGACTCATCGTAACGCTTTCCTCTCATACAACGATAATCTTGTTTTTTAAGTCCCAAATGCTCGATCTCCAGCATCTCCTAATCCCGGCACAATAAAACCTCTATCGTTAACCTTTTCATCAATAATAGCAGTATAGACCGTCAAATCTGGATAATGCTGGCTGAGTTGTTGCAAGGCAGGAGGAGAAGCTACCACCGAAATTACCCGCATAAAGGACGGATTTCCACCTCGTTTCGTAATTTCTGCCATCGCTGTCATGATCGATCCCCCCGTCGCTAACATGGGTTCTAAAATGATGATACGGGTTTCTGAGGCAAAGACATGAGGTAATTTGTTCAGGTAACAACGGGCAATGAGGGTTTCTTCGTCCCGTACTAATCCCAGATGATAGGTGGCGGATAAGGGTAAAAGGGTCTGCGCTCCTTCTAAAATGGCTAATCCTGCCCGTAAAATGGGAATAACGGCTATGGGTATCTCTGGATTGATTAAGGTGACAGGAGCGACGGCTAAAGGGGTTTGAACGGCGGTTTCGAGGATAGGAAACCAGTAACGGGTGGCTTCATAAGTTAACCATCGTCCGAGTTCAGTCATTGCTGTTTTAAAGAGTACCGTCGGCGTATTTTCATCTCTGGCAACCCCTAACCAATGTTTAATAAGGGGATGATCTGGCACATAAACCCGTAATTGTGAAACCATAAACCCGTTAAAATTCTTAATGCTTCATTTTATCTTAAATCTGCCCCTCTTTACTGACTCAGGGGTCAAGCTTACTCAGTGATAATAGGGTAATCGTTCATTGCTAAAGGGTAACAGTGTGACGCGATCTCATGTTTAATCTCTTAGCAAATCGATTAATTTTTTACGGATCATTGTTAACTGTTTTTGGCCATGTGAAGCAGAAAATAGCTCCCTCTCCGATGTTACTTTTGAGCTTAATTGTTCCGCCTTGAGTTTCGACAATTTTTTTAACGATAGAAAGGCCAATTCCTGTATTTTCCTTTTGATCTCTGGGCAATAAAGTTTGGAAAATTTCAAAGACTCGTTGATGATAAGCAGGATCAATGCCTTCGCCGTCATCTTTCACAGAAAATTCATAATAATTCTCCAGTTCTTGGACAGAAATCTCAATTTTTCCTTCATTGCGAGGATGATGTTTAATGGCATTACTGATTAAATTACTAAAAACCTGTTGCAGAAGTAACCGTTTTGTCACTAAGGTGGGCATTTCTTCGATGATACTAAAGGTAAAGGAGTCAAGGGGAGCAAGGGAATCAATGATCTCTTGCAGAAATACAGCCACATTAACGGATTCAGTTGGTAATTTTAGACGACCAATGCGGGAATATTCTAATAATCCATTAATTAAGTTTTCTAAACGCTGTACCCGTTGTCGGAGGAGGCTAAGATGGTGTCGGGTTTCTTCGGTTAAGCAATCGGTGATATCTTCTTCAATCCATTCAGAAAGATTGGCGATCGCTCTTAAGGGGGCTTTTAAATCATGAGAGGTCACATAAGCGAATTGATCAAGTTCCTGATTCCGTTTTTCGAGTTGTGCTGTTGCCGCAAAGAGTAAGGTATTCAGGTGGGAGAGTTCCTTCGCTCGTTCGGTTAAGGTTATTTCTGCTTCTTTTCGGGCGGTAATATCGGTTAGTGTGCCGGAAATGCTGATCTCGTTGTTTTCTTCCCAATCTTGATTCCGTTGCGCTTTCATTTCTAACCAACAGAATTCCCCTTCCTGTTTGCAACTGCGAAAGTCACAGTGAAGGGCAGTCACTTCTTCGGTAATTAATCCTTGGAAAAGGTGTTCAATGACTTCTTTTTGGGAAGCATCTATAATAAATTCGCTAAAAGAATGATTCAAAGTATCAATAATCGGATAACCCGTGATTTTTGTCCAAGCAGGGTTTAAAAATGTCCAATTTCCTGCTTGATCCAATTGGAAGATCACCTCATTCACACTATTGACGACTTGACGGTAACGACGGGTACTTATCACTAAGGCCTTTTCTACTTTTTTGCGCTCCGTAACATCTTCAAAAGCAATTCCCACACATTGATTCGGCAAAGGAAAAGCTTTGACATCAAAATGAAACGAGCCGATGCGCTGATCATCATAAATGACGTCGCCTAGCCTCAAGGCTTTTTGGGTACGGACAACCTCCGCATACATTTCCATCGCTCTTTGGTGAGAAGAACTCCAAACATTAGGAAAACAGTCCACCATTCGCTGTCCAATGTGTTTTTCTCGGCTTAACTGTAAAATATCCATCGCCATTGGGTTAACGTCAATTAGGCGAAAACTGTCGGTTTCATCTAGATTTTCTAAATGCCAAATGGTGAGTCCAATAGGAATACTCAAGACAATATCCTCGTAAATCTTGATTTTTGTCTTGGCAATGCGTTCTCGAATTAATGATTTCTGTTGAAGCTTATTTGCTTTTTCTAACGCTTTTGTTCGTTGTTTTACTCGTTCCTCTAGTTCTTGATTTAGCTGGTATAATTTCGCTTCTGCTTGCTTACGTTGATGAATATCTCGGCCTTCTGCAATCATTAATTCGATATTTCCCGCCTCGTCTAGGAGCGGTTTGAAAGAAACATCAAAGGTCGTAGGTGTATCGGTCACCCATTGTAATTCTAGCCGAATCCAGTTGCCCGACTTACTAACAGATTGAATCGCCGCTTTGATTTGAGCATGACACTGTTTCCAGCCGGGTAACTCCCAAAAAGGAAGATTTTCTATCTCTTTATGCGCAACTGCCATAAAATTCAAGGCCGTTTGATTAACCGATAAAATGTTTCCCTCTGGCGTCAATAAGCCCATCATTTGAAAAGTTTGATTAAAAATTGCTTTGAAACGTCTTTGACTTTCTTGTAAAGCTGTTTCTGCCAGTTTTCGCTCCTCTATCTCCTGTTCAAGTTGGGTGGAACTGGGTAAAGCCAAAATTCGAGAGCTTAATCTAATTAAAGAAATTGCAGTTAAGAAAGAAACGATTGCCGTAATTGCCCTAATTACACCCGAAACCCAGTAATTGGGATACCATAGCGTCCAGATATCCATTAGATGCCCCAAACCACAAAAGACAATAAACGCCGCAAAAAGAAAAAATAAGCCATTGAAAGGTAAATCCTGCCGTTTACGGACTAAATAGATTAAGGTAAAGGGGATAGAAAAATAGGAGATGGCAATAATTCCATTACTTCCCAAATGCAATCCCACCAAACTCGGTTGCCAAAAATAACACGCTCCGTGAGGCATAAAGGCAAGGGTTAAAAATGGAATCAATTCGTTGAGAATAGTCATTGTGGTGTTAGATGTTAAGGGTTTTCTGCTGAGGAGACACAGGGTTGTTGATTAGAGCGTCTAAAAATTTCCCTCTTCGATCATTTTAATCGACTGACTTCAACCTGAAATTAGGGGAGAAAAATCTCACAAGAGAGGGATGATTTATTCCATTCAGTCCTTTATGATTAAGCCTATAGTAAGATTAATAAAAAAAATAACTAACCTATGGGTGAGATTAGCGTCGTTTTAGTTGAAGATCACGATCTGAGTCGCATTGGATTAAGTGCCGCCCTACAACAACACCAACAGATCAAAGTCATTGGGGAGGCGGCTAATGGACTTCAAGGTTTAAGTCTCATTTCTCAGCTCAAGCCGGATGTCGCTTTAGTAGATATTGGCTTGCCGGATATTGACGGCATTGAATTAACTCAAAAAATCAAACGAGACGAGGATTCTTCGCTATCTGAGGTTAAAGTTTTAATTTTAACCATGCACAAGACAGAAGATTCGGTTTTGGCGGCTTTTGCAGCGGGAGCAGATTCCTACGCACTTAAAGACATTGACCTCAAGAGTTTAGTGCAAGCGATTCAAACCACCAATGAAGGAAATGCTTGGATTGATCCCACTATCGCCCGTATCGTACTGCAGCAAGCGCGTCAATCTGAACCCATTTTAACAACCCATTCGCTTGATCAAGATACCTCAGAAAATCGCCAAAGAATTGAGATAGAATCCCTCGACGCCGATGCTCAACAAATCATCGAAACCTATCCTCTGACTGAGCGAGAAATGGATGTGTTGGCATTAATTGTGGCTGGGTGTAATAATGCTCAAATTGCCGAGAAACTTTACATCACCGTAGGAACGGTTAAAACCCATGTGCGTAATATTTTAAATAAGCTTTGTGTCGATGATCGCACTCAAGCGGCTGTTCGTGCTTTACGCTCAGGATTAATTGAATAATATTGATTGACGCTAGGGACGTAAAATAAAAATACCATAAGCCTCAGGCAGAAGATAGCGTTGCGCAGTCTTTTGAATCAGTTCTGGGGTTAAAGATTCAATGATTTGAGGATAGGTTAAGGCAGGTTCTAGGGTTTGTAATTGGGAATAATAATAACCGTAGAGATTAGCGCGATCGCTGGGACGTTCGCTATTGAAAATAAAACGGTGAGCGACTTGGGTACAAACTCGCTGTAATTCTGCGGGTTGAATGCCATTCTCTTGAATGCGCCGAATTTCTTCGACAATCGCCTGTTCTACTATAGCCAGATTTTCGCTGGGCAATTGGGCAGAAATGGAAAAAGTCCCTTGAACCTTTTGTGTAATATTACTGGCACTGATCGAGGAAACAAAGCCTTTTTCTTCTCTTAATGTGCGAAATAAGCGAGATAGCTTCCCTTGTCCTAATATTACAGCTAATACGTCTAAGCCGTAGGTTTCTGCGAGAGCCGTCAACCCCGGTACACGCCACATCATGACTAAGCGTGCTTGTTGCAAACGGTCATCGCTTTCTTCTTGACGGATAATTTTACCAAAAGGGGTTTCCGGTTGAAAGTAAGGCAGGTGAGCGGAAAAAGAGGAAGGATTTTGACGATATAATTTTTGAAAACTGGCACTAATGCTGTCAATTAACTGCTCTACAGGCAAATTTCCCACTGCTACTGCGGTTAAAGCAGAAGGTTGATACCAACATTGATGAAAATCCCGCATCTGCTGAGGCTTCAAGGCTTCAATTAGGGGAATTGTGCCTAAAACGGGTCTTCGGTAGGGTAAATGCTCAAAACAGATTTCCATTGCTCCGTAGTAAAGACGACGACGGGGATTATCTTCAGAACGTCTAATTTCTTCTAACACGACTGAGCGTTCCCGTGCAAACGCCTCATCAGGAATAATCGGATTACAGACAATATCTAGCTGATACGGGGTTAATTCCTGAAAATCTTGGGGCGCACAGGTTAAATAATAATGGGTGTATTCTAGGCTGGTGGCGGCATTGGTGATACCACCACGCTCTTCTATTTTTTGCTCAAATTTACCACTTTCAAGACTTGGTGTGCCTTTAAACATCATATGTTCTAAGAAATGCGCCATGCCGTTAATATTATCACTCTCACAGACAGAGCCGACTTGAAACCAAAGATTAAGATTGACCACATCAATGGGAACTTGCTCTGCAATAATCGTCATCCCACTCGAATGTTGAACCATTGTCGGTGTTTGCGTGCGGATATTTGAAGAAAGAGTTAGGGTCATTCGATTAGAGATTTTTTTCTATTTTACCCTTTTACACCCTGAGAAAAGGCAGAGGGGAATGACTGAATCGGCTATTATAAAGACTAAATCTTATTGAGCGATCGCCGTAGTAGATAGAAGGGATATCGTTGGGATGGGGAGAGGACACTCTACTGAATATGATAAGCTATTGAGGTCAATAAAGCATTCAACATAATATTATTAAAAACGTGACCGTTTATTATGTTACTGAACTATCCAGCGACCCATCGATTAACTGAAGATACGTCTGTTGACTTCGTCAAAAAGCTAACTTTTCAAGCCATTGCAACACCGCTTGATTCTGAACCAATTATTACGACAACGATACGCCAAGGACAGGGAGAAATTCCTATTTTACTGATTCATGGGTTTGATAGTTCTTTATTAGAGTTTCGTCGTTTGTTTCCTTTATTATCTCAAGAAACTGAAACGTGGGCAGTCGATTTATTGGGGTTTGGCTTTACCGAAAGAAAGGCTCATTTAAACATTTCTCCTACTACCATTAAAACCCATCTTTATTATGTTTGGAAAACCTTAATTCAAAAACCCGTCATTCTGGTGGGGGCTTCAATGGGCGGAGCAACTGCTATTGATTTTGCGTTAAATTATCCTGAAATTGTCAAAAAATTAGTATTAATTGATAGTGCAGGTTTGGAGAGTCCCCCTATCATCGGCAGATTTATGTTTTCTCCCCTTGATCGCTGGGCGACTGCTTTTTTGGGCAATGCTAAAGTGAGGCAAAAAATTAGCGAATCAGCTTATTATGATAAAACCTTTGCCAGTCAGGATGCTCAAATTTGTGCAGGATTACATTTGAATTGTCAAGGCTGGAGTGAAACCTTAATTTCGTTTACAAAAAGCGGGGGTTATGGCTCTTATGCCAAAGCGTTACAGAATTTATCACAATCTACCCTTGTTTTGTGGGGGAAACAAGATAAAATTCTCGGCACAAAGTCGGCGTATAAATTTCAAAGAATATTACCCAATCATCAATTTATATGGGTAGAAAATTGTGGTCACGTTCCTCATTTAGAAAAGCCTGAATGGGTGGCTCAAGCTATTTTAAACTTTAGCTTTTTTTCAAGAAAACCCTAGTTATTTTCTATTTTTATTGCTCAATATATAATGCTTGAGACGTATAATTTAAAGCAATTTACACAATTTCAAGTTATCATCATATAATGGTGGGTATTCCTACAGGCTTACCCTAGCGATGCCCATTCCTCCTTCAAAAAGACTGGAGAGGAGATTAGAAGATATCTTCGATCAGTTAACGCAATTCACCCTCTTAATCCATCAAAAAGAGGATATTTTAGAAATTTTAAATATTACTAGCCAAACCGCGCGAAATCTTTTAGATGCTGACCGTAGCTTAATATATCAACTGCTGCCGAATGGAGATGGTGCTATTATTGCAGAGTCTGTTTCAGAAAATATCGTGCCAATTCTAGGCAGAATGATCCACGATCCCTGTTTTCAAGAAAAGTGGATTGAACCCTACCGCATGGGAAGAATTAGTAAAATTGAAGATATTGACTTAATTTCCCTCGAATCCTGTCATATTGATTTGTTGAAGAGCCTTCAAGTTCGAGCCAATTTAGTGATTCCGATTATTTTGGGTTATCCCCCGAATCATCAATTGTGGGGATTATTCATTGTGCATCAGTGTCAGCAACCCTGTCGCTGGACGGATTTGGACATCAAAATTGTCCAACAAATGATCGTGCAAACAGGCATTACTCTGGATAAATTTCCCCAAAAAGAAGCGTTAATAAATCGGGAAGAATGCTATCGTTCAATTATTGATACGATGACCGAAGGGATTATTTTCCAAAACCAAACGGGGCAAGTGATTGTTAGCAATGAAAATGCAGAACGGCTGTTAAATGTAACGAAGCAAGAGATTAAACAACTCACTTCCTTTGATCCTCGTTGGCAAGCCATAGATACCCATGAAAATCCCTTTTTACCTGAAAATTATCCCCCAACTGTTAGCTTAAAAACAGGGAAACCACAAATTAATGTTGTTATGGGAGTTTATCAATCTAACGAGAATATAACGTGGCTTTTAGTTAATTCTCATCCCCTTTTTCATCCCCCTTCTTCCCAGCCTCATGCCGTTGTTACTTTTTTTGAAGATATTACTGACTACAAAAAAGCCGAACAAAACTTTCAACAGCAAATTTATAAACAAAACTTGGTGCAACAAATTACACAAAGTATTCATCGATCCCTTGATGTTGCACAAATTCTTCAGACAACCGTGACAGAAGTACGAAAATTTTTAGATACTGATCGGGTAATTATTTATCGTTTAAATAATGATGGAGGTGGCATTATTGTCGCGGAGTCCGTTCTCCCTCAATGGCAATCAATCCTTAATTTTGAATTTGTTGATTCTCATTTATCAAATATTCAAAGTATCTTTTCTTGTCAGGGGGGAGTTTGTAAAATTGCGGATATTGATGAAGCAAATTTAAGTCCTCATCACTTGGAATTATTAGAATGGTTGCACGTTCACGCTAAGATAGGGGTTCCCGTTCTCCAAAATGATCAAGCGTGGGGTTTATTAATTGCCCATCATTGTCGAGATATTCGTCAGTGGCAACCCTTTGAGGAAGATTTACTGATTCAACTGGCTAATCAATTGGCTATTGCAATTCATCAAGCTCAACTGCACCAAAATATTCAAAATCTCGCCTTGATTGATGCCTTGACTCAAATTGCTAATCGTTACTGCTTTGAACGGCATATCGACCGAGAATGGCAACGTTTAACCCGTGAACAATCTCCCCTGTCTCTTATTTTCTGCGACGTAGATGACTTCAAACAATATAATGATACTTATGGACATCCGGCAGGCGATCAGTGCTTAATTCAGGTGGCGCGAGCATTGCAACAAGTGGCTAGACGACCGACGGATTTAGTCGCTCGACATGGGGGCGAAGAATTTGCGATTATTTTACCCAATACCCATCAACAAGGGGCTATCCAAGTGGCACAACGCTTAAGATACCATCTTCATCAATTACGCATACCGCATGAAGCTTCAACCGCCACTGAATATGTCACGTTGAGTATGGGAATTGCCACGCTTATTCCTTCTCTAGAAACTCATCCTTCCCATCTGATTTATCAAGCCGATCAAGCCCTTTATGAAGCGAAACATCAGAAGAAGAAGAAAATTAAGGAAAGTTTGGATTTTGCTTTATTTTTTGCTAAGTAACGCATCAATATTCATAAAAAACGTGAGTTCGACAATCAGAAAATTTACAAGTCTTCTTTCTTTAATTTTTTTGTGCAGGGGGTGCGGGGGAGGCACTCCGTCCCCCGCTGGGGGGTTTGGGGGGCTAGTCCCCCAATCAAGAATTTGTTTTTCTTTTCCCCTAATCCCAATGAGAATGGACAAAAGGATTGAGATAATTGCCCTCGTCGAACTCACGTCATAAAAAAAAGGGATTTCTTTGATCCCTCTAGAAAAATAGAATGAATAATTTAAAGCTTTAAACATCCTCTGCAAATATATAACGATAGAGGTCGCTGAGATCAGGTTCTGGGCTTGCTTCGGCGAATTTAACCGCTTCATTGATTCTGTCTTGAATTTTCTGTTGAATCGCCTTTAATTCGGCTTGATCGGCTAAATTATGCTCTACTAAATAGGCAGCAAATTTTTCGATGGGATCTCTGGCACCCCAGAATTGCTTCTCATCTGAGGAACGTAATTCATCGGGATCGGCTAAGGAATGACCGCGAAAACGGTAGGTTAAGGCTTCAATAAGGGTTGGTCCTTCTCCGGCTCTCGCGCGGGCGATCGCTTCCTGTGCCACTTGACGCACCGCCAACACATCCATGCCATCCACTTCGACGCCTACCATATTAAAAACGCTGGCTTTCTTGTAGATTTCGGGCTGAGAGGTAGCTCTGTCGTGTGCCATACCAATTGCCCACTTATTATTCTCAACAACGTAGAGAATTGGCAGTTTCCAGAGGGCGGCCATGTTTAAACATTCAAAAAATTGACCATTATTACTCGCCCCATCCCCAAAAAAGCACGCCGTCACCTGATCCGCGCTGGGATCTCCCATCATTTCCCGACGGTATTTACTTTGAAAAGCTGCCCCCGTTGCCACAGGAATTCCTTCAGCTACAAAAGCGTAACCCCCTAATAGACGATGTTTTGCTGAAAAGAGGTGCATTGAGCCACCTCGCCCTCTACTACACCCCGTTTCTTTACCAAATAGCTCTGCCATCACTTCTTTCGCAGGAACACCCGCACTTAAGGCATGGACGTGATCCCGATAGGTGCTACAAACAAAATCTTCATCGGGGCGTAAGGTTTTAATAATTCCACTGGAAACCGCCTCTTGACCGTTATAAAGATGAACAAAGCCAAACATTCGACCACGGTAGTACATTTCTGCACATTTTTCTTCAAATAAGCGGCCAAGTACCATGTCTTCATAGTACAACAACCCTTCTTCTTTGGTGATTTTCACTAAGGCGGTATTGAATTCTGGCACAATCCGTTCAGCAACCATAAAATCTCGATTAAACGTAACTTGATGGATCTATCTTACAGGAAGCATTTCCCTTTTGATCGGTCAAAACCGTTTTGGAGGTTAAACTGTCACGCTTTTCAATTGAAAGATTACAACTGAAAAAATAGGGGGGAAATTCCCCCGAATGGCTTAATTCTAAACTAAAGTGACAAGGGACTGTAATTCTGCCTTGGGTAAACGAGGACCAAAACAAGACACAATTTTAGAAGAGGCTAAAGACGCTAACTTTCCGGCACGGAAATAATCCATACCATGAGTAATTCCATACAGAAAAGCCCCCGCATACATATCTCCTGCCCCGACAGTATCAATCGCTTCAACGGGAAAAGAAGGAATGTTTAACATCGTTTGACCATCAAAAATAATCGATCCTTTTGCTCCTAACGTAATCGCAAATCCTTTAGATAGATTTTTCAAATAAACAATGGCACTATTCAAGTTATCTGTTTCAGCCATTTTTAGGGCTTCTGACTCGTTAGAAAAGATAAAATCTAAGCCATTTCCGATAATTTCTAATAAGCCTTCTCGAAAGAATTCTGCCATATTGGGATCGGATAAAGAAAAGCTCGTTTTAACGCCTGTCGCTTGGGCAATTTTTCGGGCTTTGATCGCCGCTTGTCTGCCCGTTGGCGAGGTTACTAAATAGCCTTCTAAATAAAGATATTCGGAATGAGTAATCGCTTTTTCATCGAGTTCTTTTTCAGATAAAGATTCAGAAATACCGAGGAAAGTATTCATAGTGCGATCGGCATCAGGGGTAACCATGACTAAACATTTTCCAGTAATTTCTTGAGAATTTTGTGGCGGGTGAGAATTCGTATCTAATCCCCAACGTTGTAAGTCTTCTAAATAAAATTTACCAAACTCATCACCGGCGACTTTACACGCATAGAACCCTTTACCTCCTAGTTGACTTAAGGCTACCATCGTATTGGCTGCCGATCCTCCACAACTGCGTTTACAAGAATGATCGCTTAATTGATGGACTAAATCTTGCTGCCGTTTTTCATCTACTAAGGTCATCACCCCCTTATCAATGGATAGTTCTTGAAGTTGATCCGATGTAACTTCAAATTCCATATCTACTAAGGCATTTCCTAAGCCATAAACATGATAGGTTTTACTCATAAATCCTCATTTATTAATCTGACCAGTAGCCATATTTTAAATAAAAAAGGACAATCTGACAAGGGTTTTTCAAAAAGAGGGAGTTGCTTCTTCAAGATTTATGATTAATAATTTAAGGTCTATAACTTAACTTCTATTTTATAGATTTAAGGGTTTAAGATTGTTCTTTAAGCCACTGTTCGATGCCATCTGCTAACACTTTCGCTAATTTTTTTTGTTCTTCGGTATTGATGATCCATTCAAATTCTTGAGGATTAATCATGAATCCTAATTCTAATAGAATAGATGGAGTGGTATGGGGGCGGGTTAGGGCTAAATTATGCCAATAAACGCCATAAGAAGGACGATCAAGATGCTTAACCAGATATTGATGCAAAAATTGTGCTAAAGAATGCGCTTGAGGATGATACCAAAAAGCTCCAATTCCGGCGGTATTCATCGCGTCACCCCCATCGGGTAAGGCATTATAATGAATCGATAAAGCAAGGTTAGGTTGTTGCTGATTGATCCTATCTATTCGTTCGTTCAAAGAAACATTTTCATCGCTTTCTCTCGTTAAGTAAATGGTTGCCCCTCGTTGCCTTAATTCCTGCGCTAGTAATTGAGAAACTGCTAAATTGACCGCTTTTTCAGGGTAACCTGTCGGACCTTTTGATCCTAATTCGTCTCCCCCATGACCGGGATCAATTAAGAGAGTTATTCCCTTTAAAGAATGGGTTTTTATTTGAGGCGGATGGCGTAGGGATAAAATTAGATTTGTTCCTTCGTATTTAACGTCGTAGCCCCATTGTTGTGGTTTTTTAAAATGAAAGGTATATTGAATTTTATCTGGGGTAATTTGTTGCCAGTCTAATCGTTCAATCAAAGGATCATCCGAGAGGTAAATAGTATCAGTTTGTGCAATCGTATTATGTAGGGTTAAAGTTAATTTTTGAGATTCTTGGCTAAGGGTAACGGGGACCGGAATTTGCAGAGGAAAAATGACCGCTGTTCTATCAGCTTTAATCTCAGAAGAAATGCCTCTAATGATAGATTTTGGTAAGATGTTTTGGCGTAATTCTTGAGTTTCTTTTTGTTGAATCCATGCCCCATAATCTAGACGTAACCAATCTCCTTCTTGACCCGTTACCATCGCTTGTGTTCCTTTTGGTAAAGGGGTTAAACGAGAATAATCGCTACCCGGACCTGTTCGAGTGACGCCAACTTCTGCAATTATTTCAATCGCTTTTAATTGATTTTCGGAGAGAATTTCAATAGTTCCTGCACCTGATTGATGAGTGGTTTGATTCTGGTAAGTGAGTTGAAAAATAGGTATTCCTAAGTTGCCACTTTGCGTAAATTGATGACAGCCTTGGTACTTTTTTGTCGTTGAAGATTGGGTGGTGTTTTGATGGGTTAAAACGGCAGAATTAGGAGGGAGTTCGATACTTTGATTACTCACTAAAGGAATAATTTCTCGCTCTAAGAGGACAGATACTTGTGCTTCAGGAAGAGCGATCGCTTCAAAACAAATGGATTCGCCAACCCTCCGTCGAATAGTTTGATTAGGACTTAAAGAATTAGGCGCAAAACCAAGAGTGTCAGGTAGAGAAGGAGAGGAAGATAAGCGAGTGACGGTGCGTTTCAGCATTTGATCCCCTTCGCGCAAAATAAATTCATTGTTGCCGATTTTTAAGGGGAAACTAGGTGCAAAATAACCCATTTTAGAACGGTGAATTATCTGTCCATTAATGGATAGTTGACCGCTAGGAGAAGAACTGCCAATAAAAAAAATGCGCTCTGATGTGGTTTGATGATTTTCGGGAGGATACGCCAGATATAGAGAATTATCAGCTAATATCTTATCTGCCATCATTAGATTGATACTCAATATAGCAGAGGTAATCAGTAATGTCCTATATCTTGGCATCTTTATTAAACTTAAATAAGGTTAAAAGTTTTCGGTTTCAGTTGAGGGTGTAACCGCCCCCGGTTGATTCAAAAAGAGGTTGCTGGCGGCATCGTTTTGATAGACACAATTAATCGTCGGTCTTCCTTCTAAAGGTCCTGTAAATGCAAAAGTATTCATGTGGTTTTTACAGTCTCGAACTTGTTCAGAACTAACCAAACGTTGTTTTTCTAAAATAGACCAATTATTTCGTCTTAAAACACATCCCGGTTGCATAATAGGTTGCGTTACATAAACATTAAAAGGATTAAGAGAAACAAAAATGCGTAAATCACTGACAATTGCACTCGCCCCAAATTGAGCGCATAATTCAGCATTCGGCGCACTACGGTCAATTACTTCCCGTGATGCAACATTTTGCGGGTCAAAACTGGCTGATGAACTAAAGCCAATACCGACTCCAATGCCTAGGACAAAAATGCCTCCAATCAGGGCAATTTTTCCGTAATTTTGCTTCAGTCCCCCTGAAGGTGGTTCAGGATAACGGGGAGGGGTTGAACGAGGAGAATAGCGAGAACCACGAGTCATAACAACCATAAAATGAGCGTCAGTATCTTGATCCTAGCAGGTGCAAGGCAATTTGATCAGACCTTCACTTTTTGTGCTAGTTTAAAAGGCATTATTCATGGCGACTTTTGTATCGTCTTACTTGACACGGATTTCTATGACAGAAATTTATTTAACCCTTGCTATATTGATTGGTTCTTTAGTTGCATTTATTGCTGAATGGTTACCTACTGATCTCACCGCCTTAGCCATTGCTATTTTTTTAATGATTCTCGGATTAGTGACCCCAGAAGAGGGCATTTCTGGTTTTAGTAATCCAGCGACTATTACAGTGATGGCGATGTTTATTCTCAGTTCAGGTATTACCAAAACAGGAGCCATTCAATTAGTTAGAGACAACTTGGTTAAATGGGGTGGAAAAACAGCTACTCGACAAATTGTTTTACTCGGAATGATTGTCGGTCCAATCAGTGCTTTCATTAATAATACAGCAGTTGTAGCCGTCTTTTTGCCCATCGTTGAAGAATGGTGTCGCAAGAGTAAAATTTCTACGTCTCAGTTACTGATTCCCCTTTCTTATCTATCCGTTTTAGGGGGAATGATTACAGTTCTTGGAACTTCTACAAATATCCTTGCCAGTGGCTTATCGGAAAAGTTGGGTTATGGAAAATTTGGGTTATTTGAGTTCACCCGCATCGGCTTAATTACCTTTACCATTGGCTCAATTTATTTAGCCTTTATTGGTCGTCGTTTCTTACCGAATCGGACAAATCGCAATTCTCAATTGCTTGAGCAAGAATATGGCTTAGATGATTATGTGAGTGAAGTCATTATTCCTCCTCGCTCAGATTTAATTGGACAAACCCTAAGACAATCGGGAATTCAACGCAAATTTGATCTCGATGTCCTCGAAATTATCCATAATGATACCCATTTTCCCCAGCCGTTAGCGGATAAAATTTTATCATTAGGGGATATACTTATTATTCGCGGTGGTAAAGAAGAGCTATTAAAAATACGAGAAGAAAGAGGGGTAAATATTCTGGCAGATGTGAAGTTTAATCAAAAACAAATTGAATCAGATTTGAGTACAGGCGAAGAAAAAATTGCGGAAGTTTTAATTCTCTCAAACTCTCGCTTAATTGGCACAACGTTAAAAGATTTACGCTTCCGACAACGCTATAATGCTACGGTTTTAGCTGTTCGTCGAGGTCAAGAAGTCATTCGGCAAACCTTAGGAAAAGTGAAGCTCAGATTTGGTGATTTACTGTTAGTTCAAGGGCCGAAAGAAAGCTTTATCGGGTTACAAACGACACGAGAGTTACTGGTATTAGAAGAACGAGATGTAGAAACCCTTAGACAAAGTAAAGCCTTCATTGCAGTGGGAATTGTGATTGGGGTTATTTTGCTAGAAGCATTTAGCATTATCCCCATTTTGGTAGGAAGTTTGTTAGGAATCATTTTGATGGTGGTGACGGGTTGTATGAAACCGGGGGAAATTTATGGTGCAGTCCGTTGGGATATCATTTTTTTACTGGCAGGATTAATTCCCCTAGGCATTGCGATGAAAAATACGGGAACGAATGAATGGATAGCCCAATATATTGCTTCGGTGGGGGGCAATCTTTCTCACTATTGGATTTTGTTTTTATTCTATTTAGCAACGTCTTTAATTACCGAAGTTCTTTCTAATAATGCTTCTGTAGTCTTAATGTTACCTGTTGCAGCAGAAGTGGCGAAGGGATTAAATCTTGAACCGTTACCCTTTATGTTAACCACGATGTTTGCTGCCTCTAACAGTTTTATGACCCCTATTGGTTATCAAACAAATACCATGGTTTATAGTCCGGGAGGCTATCGCTTTCTGGATTTCACAAAAGTGGGCGCACCTTTAACGATCATTTTAACGTTTGTAACTCCTTTTTTAATGTTGCTATTTTATAAATTGTGAGCATGAGAGCAAAAGGTTAAAACCCGACTCTTCCTAATGAGGGATGGCGACCTTAGGTTAATTCTTTCGTTAGCACGAAGATTTTTTTTCGCTGATTTACTATTCTGAAACTGTGAATGTAAAACAGAGCCTTTTCTGTAATTCATCGATAAAAGTAATAGTATTATGCCTTAAGAGGAAAACATCATGAAAGTGAACCCCTTATATAAAATAACAAGTGCATCTTTAGTGGCGGTTGGTCTCGCGATCACCCCCTCAGCGACTCATTTATCCTATGCACAAAATAGTCCAGCGACAACAGGAACGGTACAAGAAAATCGCCCAGCGACGACGGGAACGTTAGAAGGAGAGACCGCCGGTGAGAATTTCGACAATGCGCAAGACTCTTTACAAAGAGCAGGGCAGGAAACTGTACAAGGGGTAGATGCGGCTGGCTATGCGGCTCAACGACAAGCCCAAGAAGCGGCTCAAAATGCGGCTCAAAGCGCAGAAGCGGCAGCTCAAAGAGCGGAAGAAGCGGCATCAAGCGCGGTTGACACAGTGCAAGACAATGCTAACTGGGGATGGTTAGGCTTGCTCGGTTTACTGGGTTTATTTGGACTAACAGGTCGTAATAAGCGTCATGTAGAAGTAGATGAGCGTTATCATCCACCGGCGGCGACGACAACGACCAAAGATTATCGATAGGTCAAGCCAGTCTATTTCTTGGAAATAACGTAAATAGCTTGGTTAAATTGATAAATCTTGGGTTAATGTGACTTTGCCAATGGCTGAACCTGATTCAGCATGACGGTGGGCTTGAGCAACTTCAGAAAATTTGAAGGCTTGAGTATCAATTAACGGGGTAATTTTGCCTTCATCTACCCATCGCGCTATCTGAGTTAAGATGGTTCCATGATTTGCCCGATTGATACCGTAAAGTAAGGGTATCAGCATAAAAACGCTGTGCAGGGTTAATCCTTTACCCTGTAGGATGCTAAGATCATGGGTAGAGCGAGTAGAAATTGAAGTCACTACCCCGTTAATATTTACCGCTTGAAAGCATCTATCGAGATTGTCCTTGCCAACGGTATCAAAAGCCACATCAAACCCTCTCCCCTTAGTGTGGGTATCCACATAGTCCTCCACTGGCGTGTCACGGTAATTAATGGCGATGTCTGCCCCTAGCTGTTTGGCGATCGCCATTTTCTGAGAATTAGAAGCAGTTGCGAAAACTTTAGCCCCTTTTGCTTTCGCGAGTTGAATGGCTATATGTCCCACTCCTCCGGTTGCCCCGTGAACAAGAACGGTTTGCTCGGGTTTGATTTGCGCCCGTTGAATCAAGGCCTCATAGGCTGTAATACTCACTAGAGGGAGAGCGGCCGCTTGCGTCATTGTTAGCGATTGAGGCTTAAGAGCTAATAAATCAGCATCAACTAACATATACTCTGCTAAAGCTCCATTGATACCGGTTATCCCTCCTGAGCAACCATATACTTCATCTCCCACTCTAAACGAATTGACCCCTTCTCCAATTTGGGTCACGACTCCAGCCACATCACCGTGTAAAATAGCAGGGAAAGCGGGTGCAATGCTAGCCAGTTTACCCGAACGGATTTTACAGTCCACAGGATTAACCGATGAAGCTGACACGCAAATTAAGACGTGATTCGGTGGAACTTGCTCAATATCGGGTAAATTGAGCGTTTCAAAAACACTAGGTTCGCCAAACGATTGAATAACTTGTGCTTTCATAGTGGGGTACTCCTAACAATGACTAGCAGAAATTCTGACAGAGAGGATTCGCCTTTTTCTTAGTGTATTTTAGCGGAATATTTGAAAATTGATTGGGGCGAGAAGAAACAAAAAGCTGGCTAGGGAAAAGACTTCCTTGACCAACTTGTGAGGTGACCGAATCATATGCCAAACTTGTGTAAAATTATCGTGTCGCTACTTTTGAGTTAAAATTTTTAATGATCGCAATCCTGCGAAAAGCTTTGTTTGATCAAGATACTGATGCTTCTTATTCTGGGGGTTTAAATTGAGATTTGTCCGCGCCACACTGAGGACAAGACCAGTCTTCAGGAATTTCTTCAAAAGGTGTACCGAGTTGAATATCAGAGTCAGGATCGCCTTGTTCAGGGTCGTAGATATAACCACAAACTTCACAAATATACTGTTGCATATTTAACCAGTTCCTTCAAATAATGACTATACTGGTCAAACTTTAACAATTTTTCTTTTAATTTCGCTCAATCTGTAGGTAGAAATCTGCAAAAAAAGATTTTCTCTCTTAAGGAATAAACAATTTTCTGCTATAGGTCGAGATAAAATTAAGCGAATTTTTCTAAACTGTAATTAAAGCAATAGGAGCAATATTTCATGAGTACCCAAGAACAAATTCGTCAGCAAATGACGGAACAAAGACATCAAGATGAACACCAAGAAGATACCATGCTCAGTCGGACTGAAGCGGAAATTCAAAAGATGCAAAATTCAGTTCCTATGCAAAACGCTAAAGCTAGAGATTTAATAACCGAACAACGACAAGATGAACTCAATCGACAAGAATCCATGCAAGAACGAGTACAGGAAGAAACGCAAAATTCCTTTTAGTTTTGCATTTTAATTAATTAAGCTGATAAGGGAGATCATCCCTTAAAATCAGTAATATAACGTGAGTTCGACGAGGGCAATTATCTCAATCCTTTTGTCCATTCTCATTGGAATTAGGAAAAGAAAAACAAATTCTTGATTGGGGGACTAGCCCCCCAAACCCCCCAACGGGGGACGGAGTGCCTCCCTCGCACCCCCTGCACAAAAAAATTAAAGAAAGAAGTCTCGTAGATTTTCTGATTGTCGAACTCACGTTAATATAAGGTAACCCAAAATATCAAAAAATTGACGGGTTTTGATATTCTTGACGGGATTCTCCAAAAACCGCTATTCTGGAGGAATCTCTAACTTAAGTTCCTTGATTCATTAACAATGAGCGATACTCCCTCCCCTGCTGCCGAATCTGAATTAGATTTCTTGAAAGATTTAGCAAAAACGGAACAAACATTGGCGCAATTAAAACAGCGTTATCAACAAATTCAAGATGCTCGTCAACAACAGGAACAAATTGAAAATAAACAACAACAAATTCAACAAGAATGGGAGAAAACGCAGTTATCTGAATTACACAGTCAACTTGAAAGACTGCAAGAGCAATTAGACGAGTTAAAAATAATTTTAGAAAGTGAACTTCTCTCAAGTCAGCAATCAAGACAGCTGTTTTTTGAAGCGATTCGTCAAGTCTTTTTAGCAGGATTATTTTGGCAAATTGTCCGATTTGGAGGAATAGGGGTTTTAGTCGGTTGGTTACTCAAAGCGTGGGCAGGTTAGGGAAGTCATCCCTCATTTTCTCAAAATGAATGAAAAATATCTAAGTTGCACAGACAATGAGCTTGTGTTATCAAAATAGGTATTTGCAGGGCAGTATCTTCTCAGAGATAAAAACATGAACCTCGCTATCTACTCATTACTGGCATTTGCGCCTATTTTGACGGCTTTTCTGCTCCTTGTAGTGGCTAATCGTCCAGCGACTCAGGCAATGCCGATCGCTTACCTAGTGACAGTTGTGATCGCTTCGCTCATCTGGAAGGTATCCTTTATTCACATTGCGGCTTCAACAGTACAGGGATTGCTCGTCACCCTAGAAGTTCTCTATATCGTGTTTGGGGCGATTTTGTTACTTAATACCTTGCAAGAGTCGGGTGCCATGAGTAAAATTCGCCAAGGATTGTTAGGCATTTCTAGCGATCGCCGCGTTCAAGTAATCCTAATTGCTTGGCTCTTTGGCAGTTTTATCGAGGGAGCTTCAGGTTTTGGCAGTACACCCGTCATTGTGGTGCCGTTGTTGGTTGCCATCGGTTTCCCAGCCGTCGCCGCTGTTATCTCTGCCCTAATTATTCAAAGCACGCCCTCTGCCTTTGGAGCAGTAGGAACACCGATCATTATTGGTCTTAATAATGGTTTAGATGGTATTAAGGCAGTTCAGCAGGAAATCAACCGCTTAGGTTTGGATCTTACCACTTATCTAGATTTAATTAGTGCTAAGCTCGGCTTCATTCAAGGGATAATCGGTATTTTCATGCCACTGTTGTTAATTATGGTCATGACTGCCTATTTTGGAGAACGTCAATCGTGGCGAGATGCCTTACCGGCGGCTGGGTTTGCTCTCTTTGCTGGACTGGTTTTTGCAATTCCTTTTGTCCTGACGGCCTTTTTTATTGGCCCAGAGTTTCCCTCTATTATTGGTAGTTTGGTGGGATTAGTCATCGTTATTCCCGCTGCCAAAGCCGGATTTCTTAAACCAAAGAGGCCTTAGGATTTTCCGGAGCGCACTCAGTGGCCACTGGCTTGGTCGGGAACGTCTAGCGATAATATTGCTGATGTACCTCTCTCTACTGTCCCTATGACAGCCTTTAAGGCTTGGACACCCTATCTCTTGTTAGGGGTTATTCTAGCCCTTTCTCGCTTCCGCTTTCTACCGTTACGTCAATGGCTACAATCGGTTCAAATCCGCTTTCCCCGCATTTTGGGGACAGAGCTTAGTGCTTCAATACAACCCCTTTTTCTACCGGCAACTATCTTTATCGTAGTGGTAATCATTACTTACTTCTTGCATCGAATGCAAGTAAAACAGATGGAACGAGCCATCACAGGAGCGGCACAAAAGTTAGTGGGAACGGCTTTGGCGATCGGTGCATCCATACCCACGGCTAAGGTTTTTATTAATTCTGGCATCAACACGTCAGGACTGTTGAGTATGCCGTTAACGTTAGCTGAGGGTGTTTCCACTCTATTAGGTCAAGTCTGGCCATTTTTTGCCCCTGTGATTGGTATGGTAGGGACTTTTGTATCTGGCAGTGCCACTGTCAGCAATATCATGTTTTCTCTGTTTCAATTTGGGGTAGCTGAACAAATTGGTGTATCCGCATCTGTGATCTTAGCGTTGCAATGTGTCGGCGCAACAGCCGGCAATATTATTGCAGTTGCCAATATTGTTCCTGCGGTGGCGACAGTGGGTTTAATCGGTCGTGAGGGCATTTTGCTCCGTCAATTGCTCTTACCTGTCGCTCTATATTTAGGATTTGCAGGTGTATTGGGTGTTCTTGCCGTTTTTATGTTTCCGCTTTAGAGGGGGTTTATCGAGATTAATAGAAATTGAGGAAAATTGCAATCTTATTTTTCTTGGGTAACAGCGACTTGTTTCGGGTCAATATTGAGAAAAACCGTTGAATCGCCTTCAATTCGTATTACTTTTAAATCGGCCACTCGTTGTTCAAGGCTTTCAAATAACAATAAATCTGCTAACTTGGCATTTGCCGCCGCCGCCTGTCCTTTTAATTCAATGGCTTTTTGATCCGCTTTGGCTAGAATTAAGACTCTTTCTGTTTCTTTTTGTTGAATTTCTGCTTTGACTGAGGCCGTTTGTGCGGTAATTGAAGCGACTTGTTTACGTTCAATAGAATCCTTTAAACCTTGAGGAAAATTCGGTGTTCCTAAGAAAACACCTTCAATCTCGATTAAAGGGATGGTTTGACCTTGATTGTCCCCCACGGGCATTTCTTTAGAAATTAAGGCGGTGACTTGTTGGGCAATTAATTCTCGTTTTTCCTGTTGATAAAAATCTTTTGAAGAAAATTCTGCCGAAATATCCCGAATTTTTGACCTTGCGACGGGAACAACTACCGTATTCATGTAATTTTCCCCTACTTGTCCATGTAACTCGTCGAGGGTTGATTGATTAGGGCGTAAGGCAAGGTAAACATCCATATCAAAGGCTTGGCCGTCAGCACTATTAACCGTAATTGCTGTCCCTGCCCGATTAGCCGCATTTTCATTGGTAAAACTCCAAACCTTCGTGCGAACATTATAGGTGATTGGGCGATCTACAAAGGGCTTGAGGAAGGTAATCCCCGGTTTTTCTACTCTATCTTTTTGTAATCCACTGAGCGTATTAAAAATCACCGTTGCGTGACCGGGAGGCGTAACATAAGTAAGGGTTTTGAAAACAATATTAAAAATAGCTAGTAAAACGGCAGAAATGATGAGAATAGTGATTATTTTTGCATTTTGCATGAATTTCTCCTATTTAGTCACTAAGACATCTAAGGTTTTGCCGTAAACGCCGGCCTTAATCACATCTAAATATTGAGGATTATTGGTGAGTGCATTGGCTTTGGCTTTAAGTCTTCCTGCGTCTGCCTCAGCTTGGGCGATAGTTGTGCGTGCATCTTGTCTAGCTTGCTCAATTTCAAATGATTTTTGAGCTAATTGATTTTCTGCAATAGTTTTTGCTTCAATCGCTTGCACAAAATCAGGATCAAAGGAGACATCTCTGAGCAACAAATCTAGGACGGAAATACCGAAAGGTTCAAGATAATTGACTAATTTTTCACGAATTTGCGCTTGAAGAATCGGTCTTTTGGTTGAATAAAGGTCTTGCGCTGAAAAGGCAGCTGTTTCTGAGATAATCACCGAGCGAACAATCGGAGCAATGCGGTCAATATATTCTAGTCCAAGAGTATTAAATACTTTGGGTGCATCAACGACCCGAAACTGTAAGGTAACTTCACTGCGAATTTCTTGACCATCTTGGGATAAAGCGACTAATCTTGCGCCGTAAGCGGCTGAATCTTCATCTTTCCACGTTAAGGCTTGGGTTTTGACATCAAACGGGTAAGTTGAGGTAACAATGGGAGTGACAAGGTGAAAACCGGGTTCAAGAGATTGGGGCTTAACCCCCTCAAACCACGAAAAAACCACGAGATTTTGACCATTATCAACAAAGCGTGTCGGAATGAGACGACCTAAGAATAATAATAACCCTCCTCCGGCTAGGGCAAGAATGACCCATTTTGCGATTGGTGTTTTCTGCATTCCTTTGATTCCTTCCTCTCAAAAAATGGGATAGGCCAGTTCTTAACTATCTCAATGCTAATCTTCTGAAGGGTTAAGTCGGAGAAGATTGAGTAAGTCTTAATAAAATTAAATAAGCTGTTACGCAATTATTATTGATGGTTAATTCATCCAAAAATTAACCCCCTCCACCCATAGCAGAAGGGGCAATCAAAAATGAGATTTTAAACTGAATGATGGGATGGACGACAACTTACCCTATTAACATTAAGTCGGGATAACTGGCTAACAATTGGTCAGAAGATAAGCTATCGGACGCATCTTGCGGTGACCAAACTAACTCATAGATCAGTAAGTAATCATTACTAATCGAAGCTAGACGTTGTAAAGCGGCTCTTAGTTCATCTACCGAGTGAACTATACCAACAATGGGTTTATCATCCGCCGTTCCTACTAAAAGCGTCACAACAATGTAATAATCATCGCCCTCTTGAGGAAGGGTCACACTTTGACGATGGACTTGTCCACCGATGTTAACAAAGGTTTCCGTTTTATACTTCGTCCGTTCTTGAATCGATAATTGTTCAAAAAATTGTGCCGCCTGTTCTCGACTGGGCAAAGTTTTGGAATTAACCTTGGCATAAGACCAGTATTCAGGATAACGAAGCAACGTTAAGGCTGTTTCCTGCAACATTTGGTTTAATTCAGCTTGGGTATCCAAATCTGACCGAGCGGCAATTTTTTCTAATTCCCCTTGTAAGGCGCGTGCTTGCGAGAGTAACGCTACTTGAATTTGACTAACAGTGACCACATCATTGGTCAATTCACTGCCGCTACTGTAACCGTTAGGAGAACTAACGGATTTAAGCTTAATAAAGTTCAAAATAATCGGTAAAACAAAGAAACCCAGCACTAAGAGTAAGAAAATTAAGCTAATTCCAGCTCCCCCATCGGTTCCATAATAACTCGGTGTCGGCGCATAATTGGGATAAGGAGCAGGAACAGGTACGATCACTCGACCTCCGCGAGGATAGGAAGGACGAGGACTATAATAATCGTAATCTCTGCCATAATCTCTTGGAATCGGACGACTTCGCCCAAAATCAGAAGGTGCAGAGGGTGCAGAGGGACGATCAAAAGACCCTCCTCGGGCGCGTCCCCCCGTAACGGAAGATTCGGTCATTTTTCCGACGAGTCCCTGCTGGAGTTCTGCTTTTTGGAGATTAGCGGCTCTCATTTCAACTAAACAGCCAATAGAACCTACTAGGACAAGGACGCACATTAAAATTATGAGATTTCGGTTTCTCTTAGCATCATTCATCGTTTTTTATTAGGTGAAGCCTAGATAACACAGTCTTACTCTTAACAATAGCAAGAATCGTGGTCTTTGGGTGTTTCCAAAAAGGTTAAATTTACTATAATTTTAAGCAACTGAGCTTAATAAACTTCTCGAATGACTCGATATTTAGTGATAAATGGGGATGATTTTGGTCTTTCTTTGTCTGTTAATATGGGAATGATTCAAGCCCATCAGCAGGGAATTTTAACCAGTACAAGCTTAATGGTCGCAGAAGATTCTTGGCAAGATGCGGTACAAAAAGCCCACGAAAATCCCAACTTGGGAGTCGGATTACATTTAGTTTTAGTCTGCGGAAAATCGGTACTTTCTCACGACAGAATTCCTCATTTAGTCAATGAAAAAGGCTATTTTTTACAGAATGCGTTTCATGCCGGTTTACGCTATCAATTTAATCGGAAAGCAAGAGCAGAATTAAGATTAGAAATTTATGCCCAATTAAAGAAATTTCAACAAACAGGCTTAAAGTTATCCCATGTTGACGGTCATTTACATCTTCATGTGCATCCTGTTATTTTAGAGATTTTAAGCGAATTCGCTGAAGAATTTTCAATTCATTATATTCGTTTTCCTTACGAAGAATTAAGCTTTACTTTAAAGTTAAACTCGGAAAATCTAGGGCGAAAATTTCTTTGGTCAAAGGTTTTTACCGCTTTACGTCGTCATGGGGAAAGGGCTTTAAAGACTAAAAATACATCCTATCTTTCTCGTGTTTATGGACTCTTAGAAACAGGCAATCTAACTGAAGATTATCTCTTAGGATTAATACCGCAAATTCAAGAGAATGAAATTGAAATTTATAGTCATCCTGCGATTCATTCAGGACAACTAGAATTAGATGCGCTCATAAGTCCTAAGGTAAAAGATTGTGTCTCAGAGCAAGGATTTATTTTAGTGAATTATCATCAACTTGGGGTAAAGCGTGATTGATTAAAATGTAGAAAAACTGCCAAATAAACCATTACAATGCAAGGATTTACCTGTCGTTATTTACATTCACGATTGATCATTTATAATTATTATGCAATCAAGAAAAGAACTTCCCCTTATTGATCCGATTCGTTGACTCTTTAATGAAGACAGCGATCGCTTAGAAAAGTTGATGAAGACGAATTCAATGATGATCCATCAATCAACTAGAAACCTAAATAGAAAACGATGTTAAACTTTAAACGAACCACTCTCATTAATGCCCCGATAGAAACTGTCTGGCAATTCCATGAACGTCCCGATATTATGCAATTATTAACCCCTCCTTGGCAACCTGTTCAAATTGTACGACGGGAAGGAGGATTGGAGGTCGGTGCAGTCACTGAGTTTCGCTTATTATTAGGCTTTATTCCTGTTCGTTGGTTAGCTTATCACATTGAATGCGAAGTCCCCACTTTATTTGTCGATAAGCAAGTTGAAGGCCCCTTAGAATCATGGATTCATCGCCATGAATTTACCCCAGAATCAGGCAAAACTTACCTGAGTGACCATATTAATTATGAATTACCGGGGGGATGGATAGCAGAGTTTCTTTTAGGGTGGTGGGTCAATTCTCGCTTGGAAAATATGTTTGAGTATCGTCATCAAGTGACTCGAAAAGAATGCGAAAATATAAGTTAAATTGATAAAAAATTATTGAATTACTTTTTGCTTCTTAACAAAATTTTGCTTGGCTTCTTAGAAGAGTAAAACCCTATTTAATCCGACCCTTAATGTCGTTAAAAATTGAAGTAGAAATACGAGTTGCCCCCTGTCTCACGAGGATAGCTAGACGCACTCGGAAAAATAAAAAATCAAAACCCATAGAATGAAGGGCGTGCGAGCCTTTAATGAGTCAAATCTTCTAGGAGGTAGTGCTATGGCAAGAGTCAACCTAACTCGGTATAATAATAGGAATCATTCTCAAAATTGCCAAAAGCCATGAAACGAATCTTTATCTTTCTAGCCTCTGTAGCACTTGGAACGAGTTTTTTGATCGGATGTCGTTCTAATGAGCTAAATATTGCAGATAATAATGCAGATTCTCAAAAATTAGACATTACTGTCAGTATTTTGCCTCAAGAATATTTTGTTAAAAAAATAGGGGGCGATCGCGTAGATGTTAACGTCATGGTAGAGCCTGGAACATCGGCCGAAATCTATGAACCCAAACCCCAACAATTAAAGACATTAAATCAAGCAGAAGCTTACGTTACGGTAGGAATGCCCTTTGAAGGCGCATGGATGGACAAATTTAAAGGAATTAACCCTAAAATACTGATTATTAATTCTGCTCAAGGCATTGAACCCTTAGAGATGGCCGAACATCATCACCATGACGAAGATGAGAAAAATCACGAGGAATCTGATCCTCATATATGGTTGTCTCCCGAATTAGTCAAAATTCAAGCTAAAAACATTTACGATGGCTTAGTTCAACTAGATCCCGCTCATGAAGCTGTTTACAAAACCAATCTAACCCAATTCTTAACAGAAATTGACCAATTAGATCAACAAATTCGTCAAAATTTAGCAGGACTAACCAACCGTAAATTTATTGTTTTTCATCCCGCTTGGACGTACTTTGCCCACGATTATAACCTAGAACAAATTCCCATTGAAGTGGGAGGACAAGAACCCAGTGCCTTAGAACTAGGTAACCTCATTAAAATAGCCCAAAAAGAGAATATAAAAGTAATTTTTGCACAATATCAATTCAATGCTAACGATGCCAAAACCATTGCCAAAGAAATTAACGGAGAAGTAATTTTTATTGATGATCTAGCCCCCAATTGGTCAGAAAATTTACTTAAAGTATCCCAAACATTGCGAGAGCAACTGAAAACTCGATAACTAACAATGGCAATTGCCCAATTACTTCTTTTTCGGTAGCCTTAAAGAAGAAGAATGAATCGGGCTTAAAATTTGGTTGAGAATGCGCAATTGTTCCGCCGTTCCCATACAAATCAATAAATCTCCCGACATTAAATGAGTATCCGCCGTCGGCCCTCCAATTAACATTCCATCGGCGCGACGAATCGCCAAAACCAACGCCCCCGAAGACGAGCGTAAACCGGCCTCTCGTAAGCTCTGACCGACACAGGGACAGCTTTTCGGATCAATTAAAAATTCTTCCATATAAAATGCCCGATCTCGCCCCGTCAAAATCCCATCCACAAAATCCATGACCTGAGGACGCAATGCCGCCGCCGCCAATCGTCTGCCCCCTGTAATATAAGGAGATACCACCCCATCAGCCCCTGCCCGTTGTAACTTCTGTACCGCCTCTTCTGTACTTGCCCTCGCAATGGCACGAATGTTGGGGTTAAGAGTCTTTGCCGAGAGAACTGTGTAAAGATTTTCCGCATCAGAGGTCAAAGCGGCTACCAAACAGATAGCTTTTCTAATTTTGGCATTATGAAGGGATTCATCAAGGGTAGCATCCCCCTGAATCACGATATAACCTTTCTGTTTCGCTTCTAGTACTTGTTCGGGTTGGGAGTCAATCAAAACAAAAGGAATACCTTCTGCTTGAAATTCGATGCAAACCTGACGACCAGTGCGCCCAAAACCACAGACAATGTAATGTTGATCTAGGGTTTCAATCAAACGTTTCTCCTGTTGAATGCGAATGCCTTCTTGAAAATAACCTTGAATTAACGCCTCTGTAAACCGATTAACGATATATCCAATGGTAATCAATCCCATAAAAATGAGGCCGATGGTAAATAATCGAGAGTGTTCATCAAGGGGAAGAGCTTCACCATATCCGACCGTAGAAAGGATAATTGTGGTCATATAAGCCGCATCCAGCCACGTCCAGCCTTCAACTGTGCGATACCATACTGTGCCAAGGACAAACACCCCCACAAGGGTTAAAATGCCCCCGACTAATTCCTGCCGCAGTCGTCTGTATTTCTGCTCAAAGCTATACAAAATTATTCGTCCTCAAAGATGCACTGAACCTGAAAAACGACAGAAAATGCCTCTATAATGTCTTCATATACTTTTTCTAGATTAATTTCCGGTAAAAATTGCTGTAAACTACCAACGGGCTTATCTACAATGCCACAAGGAATAATATAACGAAATCCATCCAAGTTGGGACATACATTTAGCGCAAAGCCATGTAAGGTAATCCAACGACTGACTTTAATGCCAACAGCCGCCACTTTAACCCCCTCTAGCCAAACCCCTGTTAATCCGTCTATTCTTTCGCCTTTTAGGTGATATTGAGCCAAAACTTCGATAATGACGGCTTCTAACTGTCGTAAATACCAGTGTAAATCCATCTGATAGTAACGCAAATTCAGAATCGGATAGCCGACAATTTGCCCTGGACAGTGATAGGTGACTTCTCCCCCTCGTTCCGTGCGATAAACAGTCCAACCCGTTTCCTCAGGCTTAAATTTAAGAAAATTTGCGTCAGATCCCGTTCCCAAGGTATAAACGGGCGGATGTTCCATCAAAAGAAGGTGATCAAGAAGGGTGGAATCTAGGTGACGTTGCTGTACCAGCGATCGCTGATAGTCCCACGCTTGAACATAGGGAATAATGCCTAATTTTTCTACTATACAGTTTCTTTTCTCAGAAAACTTGTTGATCATTATCCCTCATCATTTATCAACGGCGGCGCAACTTTTTTGAAGAAATGTAACAGGATGCCAAGAAAAATATAAAGAAACTCGATAAAGCTGTTTGGAGGGATACAAAATGCTAACCTAATAATATCAAAATTGGTTGTGGAGGTTACTCGTTTCGCAAGACCTGATTCCTTTCCCCACAGCAAGATTCTTCAAATAATTTCTCTCAATTGTAACAATAGCGACCATTCATTCGTGAGAGAGAAGAGAATCTATGGGATTTTATTGTGGTTACTGGAGCTAAAGTAAAAAATTAATAAAAAGATTGGGGATCAAGAAATAAAAGCGTAGAATGAAGGTAGAGATAGAACGCTCACTAAACAAAAAGCAAAGAATGGTTCGGGTTTTACACCTAAGCTCAAGGCCTGGACATCCGAGTTCAATCTCTTCTGATTTTCCCTTCAGATGAATTCACAATAGAGGTAAGGAACTCTTATGAAGAAAAAACGAAAATGAACTCCATTTTGACTGAAAAATTAGATCAATTTAACGGGCAAGTCTCTCGGAAAATTTCCCCAACTTAATTGCATTTCCTGAGAAAAATTGTCTCATTGATCTTTGTTGTTTCTGCGAGATTCCGTTTCTAGGCTGAATCTTGAAAACCCAAACAACATCCCCGTTTTCTCTATTCTGTCAACTCAATAATGGAGTGTTCAATATGAAGCTTTTAATTCAAGGTAATAACATTACGGTTACAGACGCTATCCACGATTATGTTCAAGAAAAGCTGGAAAAAGCCGTCAAGCACTTTCAGAGTTTAGCCACGAAGATTGATGTTCATTTATCGGTGGCCAAAAATGCTCGTATTACCAATAAACATAAAGCAGAAGTGACGGTTTATGCCAACGGAACAGTGATTCGCGCCCAAGAGGGAAGTGAAAATCTATATGCAAGTATTGACTTAGTTTCTGATAAGATTGCCCGTCAACTGCGGAAATATAAAGAACGGCAATTGGATAAGAAAATCCAAACGGCTGATCCTCTTGAACCCCCAACAGAAGTCACCCCGATTACAACGGATTTAATTGGCGATCGCACCCCAGAACTACCGACAGAAGTGGTTCGCATGAAGTATTTTGCCATGCCGTCAATGACAATTGAGGACGCCTTGGAACAACTACAATTAGTGGATCATGACTTTTATATGTTCCGCAACCAAGAAACCGATGAAATTAATGTCATTTATATCCGCAATCACGGCGGTTACGGAGTGATTCAACCTCGTCGCAATGACAATGGAAAAGGAGCTGAATCCTGACTAAATTTTCCTTAAAAAGACGAAGTTAAAAACGTTTTTTTGTTTTAATAATAGTCATTCTCAAGGGCGAATAATACTCGTCCTTTTTTATTAAATAGGAATTTAATTTTCGTATCTAACCCTTGGATCCAAAAAACCATAGAGGACATCAGCTATCATATTAAAAATGACAATTAAAACCCCATAAATCACCGTAATTGCCATCACAACAGGGGTATCACTTCGGTGAATCGATTCAATTAATAATGAACCAATACCCGGTACTCGAAAAATTTGTTCTGTAACTAATGCGCCTGTAAAAATAGCAGGAATATCCAACGCCACTAGGGTGATAACCGGAATCATTGCATTGCGTAAAACATGAATTCTGATAATTTTCCCTTGATTTAATCCTTTCGCATAGGCCGTTTTGACGTATTCTTGCGGCAATTCATCAATGACAGAAGACCGCATAAAACGCATTAAGACTGCCATTTGGTACAACACTAAAACCGTAATCGGCATAATAGACTGTTTAATCTGTTCCCCCATATTCGATAAACGGTTTAATTCTAGGGTGCTATTGTAGATAAAAGGTAACCAATGTAATTGAATACTAAATAGTAAAATAAAGAGTAATCCCGTAAAAAAAGTAGGCAAAGAAAATCCTAAAAAGGAAAAAGTTGTTAGCACTTGATCGATCCATTGATTACGCTTAATCGCTGAAATAATTCCCAACGGAAAAGCAATTAAACAACTTAAAAAATAGGCTGTTCCTACAATCCAAAGGGTCGTCGGCAGTCGTTGTAAAATCAATTCTGAAACAGGACTGCGACTGGTGAAAGAATAGCCAAAATCCCCTCTAAGAAACGCAAAAATCCATTTAAAATAACGAATATGAAGCGGTTGATCGAGTCCAAAACTTTTACGAATGTTTTCCCTAACTTCTTCCGTAATCGAGGGATTGGCTGCAAATTCTCCTAACGGGTCGCCGGGAGCGATCGCAAGGATAATAAAGATGACTAAACTAATGGCCAAAATGGTGGGAATGGCCAGACAAACGCGTTTAATGAGATACGCTAACATAAGCTTTGAGTAGGAAGATAATCGGTAATGGGTCATAAATAGATAATCGGTAACAACGATACACTATCCATTAGAAAAGGCTCAAACCTCGACCCCTTTTAAGCGATACCCACCTATACTTAAACTGAGTACCTCCTTTATAGTTTGACGGTGTATGCGTCTCGAATACCGTCGACTTTTGTAATTTCGGCTAATAAGCCTTCAGGGAGAGGATCATCTAAACTGAGAGCCATTAAAGCGTCACCCCGCACGATTTTTCGTCCGACTTGCATACTGGCAATATTGACGTTATAACTCCCCAAAAATGAGCCAATTTTACCAATAATCCCTGGCATATCACGGTGAAGCGTAAATAACATATAGTCAGTCGGCGGCACATTAATCGGAAAGTCATCGATATCAGTAATGCGAATTTCCCCATTACTCAATAATGCGCCTGTAACCGAGTGCGTTCCCGACAAACCAGTGGCTTCTAGATAGAGAGAACCCGCATAATCTCGAATAGAGGTATCTTTTGTTTCAATGACTCGAATTCCTCGCTCTTTGGCTTCAATAGCCGCATTAACATAATTGACCCGTTCTCGCAGAGCCTGAGACAGTAAACCTTTGAGAGAAGCCACTACCAAAGGACGACTATCGTTCATCGCTAAGTCCCCTTGTAAACGCACCGTTAAGCTTTCAATTCGTCCACCGGCTAATTGACCGACTAAATTCCCCAATGTTTCTGCTAATTGGAGATAGGGGCGCATTTTCTCCATGACATCGGGGGTTAAGCCCGGAATATTGACCGCAGAGCGAGCCGGCAGTCCTAATAAGACATCACGAATTTGTTCAGCGACATCGATGGCGACGTTGACTTGCGCTTCTTCGGTAGAAGCTCCTAAGTGAGGGGTTAAAATGGCGTTTTTTAAGCCTCTTAAACGGGATTCCCCAAGGGGTTCTTCTTCAAAGACATCTAAAGCGGCCCCCGCAATTTTTCCGGCTTCTAGGGCATCAGCAAGGGCATTTTCGTCAATGATCCCCCCCCGTGAACAGTTAATAATACGGGCATTGGGTTTCATTTTGCTGAGGGACTCTGTATTAATTAAATGGGTGGTTTCTGGTGTTTTGGGGACATGAAGGGTAATGTAATCTGATTCTGAGAATAATAAGTCTAAATCCACCAATCTACAGCCTAATTGAGCGGCACGATCTTTGGTAATGAAGGGATCGTACGCTAAGAGTTTCATCCCTAGGGATTTGCCGACTGCCGCCACGTGAGAGCCAATTTTACCCAGTCCAATCACCCCCAAGTTTTTTTTATAGACTTCCGTTCCCATAAAGCTTTTGCGATCCCATTCTTGGGCTTTGACGGATTGATTGGCATTGGGGATATGACGAGATAATGAGAGCATCATGGCGATGGCGTGTTCAGCGGCGGCAATCGTGTTCCCTTCTGGGGAATTCACCACAACAATCCCTTTGCGAGTCGCGGCAGAAACGTCAATATTATCAACCCCAACCCCTGCCCGTCCAATGATTTTGAGTTGCGTTCCCGCTTCTATGACGTCTTGGGTGACTTTTGTGCCAGAACGAAGCATCAAGGCATCATAGTCAGGAATAATTTTTACTAATTCTTCAACGGGTAGCTTGGTTTTGACATCCACTTGGGCAACTTGGGATAAAACATCAATACCCGCTTGATCAATGGGATCGGAGACTAAAACTTTGGCCATAATAGTATTAACTTTCGATTTTTAGCTTAGATGAGGTCACATCCTTATAACGTCTTGAATATAGCTCCCGATAATTGGGAGAATAATGACGGGTTTGCCGATAATCATTGTAAGGGTAAATCGACCTGTCCTTAGTTATTTCTTAGAAAGTTTTAAGTTAACCCCTGATTCAAGAGATTATGACAAGGTGCAATGTTAAGATAATCAAGAATTGCCTAACTGACGAAAATCAACCCATGAAAAACAATTATAGATTTTTATATTTGAGCGTAATATCAGGATTAATCAGTCTAGTTCCCTTGAGTCGGGTTAATGCTAATTCTTTCTATCCTCTACTTCAACTGGCACAATCTGCGGGTCAAGAAGTTCGGAGTTTTTTTGAAACCGGCCGCCTGAGTTCAGAAGATCGTATTATGTTCACTTCTCCTCCTCGTGGGGTGATGTCACCCAGAGAAAACTCTCGTAGTTGGCAATTTATTATCTTTAAAGAGGGTGGGATCTCGTTTTGGATGCCACCGGGGGCTTTGACGGATGAATCCGTGATGTTAAACACCAAATTAGGCGATTTATCTTTTCGTACCCTCTCTTCTAATAGCGAAGACCGCCGTTTTGTGGTCGCCTATGCCCATTCTTTAACAGAAGAACAAATTCGTCAGCCTGAAGCGATTTTAAGCGCAATACAAAATAAAGTCGCCCCTGAAGCTCAATTTAAGTTAACTGACACCCAAATGATCAAGCTTAACGAATTTCCGGGTATAGAATTCAGCTATGAAGGAATAAAAGGTATAGATGAAGCAATTATTGTTCGTGCTTACCTCGTCAATCAAAAAGTATATGTCTTAGGGGTTCGTTATCCGACCGAAAAACCCGAAGAACGGCAAACGCGCTCATTTTTGAATGCTTTACAACTTTTGCCGACTCCTTAAAGAATAGACTGATTGGAACGCTTGAGCAGTGAGCGGGAAAGTAAAAAGATTTAATTAAAATATCTAAAAATTGGTCACAATTAACCATTTACGGTAACCATTTAAGCCCCACTGCCCCCACTGCCAGACATCCCCAACCGATTAAAAAAGCCACGCCGCCTAAGGGGGTAATTGCCCCCAAAATTTTGATGCCACTGAGACTTAAACCATATAAACTTCCTGAAAAAAGAATGATGCCGATCATAAAAGCATAAGCGGCTGAAATCAGGGTATTGGGGAGCGTTTCTAGCCGAGAAAGCAATAAAGCGACCAAGATAATACCTAAAGCATGATACATCTGATATTTAATACCCGTCTCGAAAATGTCTAACGCCCTTTCGCTCAGTCTATCCTTCAACGCATGGGAAGCAAATGACCCACCTGCCACAGCTAAACCGGCCAAAACAGATCCCACTGTTATAAAAAGATTGATTATCATTGGTTTTTCTTGATATTTGTCATAATTTTTGCTCAGAAGAGCCATTTTCGCGAATAATGCGGCTAGAATTGAGAAGCCCGCTTTTACTAATAAAAAATGAGCATTTTTAATTACCTTAAATCCCCTTCTTAACTAGCAAAGAAGAGGATTCAAAAAGGTTATTTTCTCTTAATTCATCGCCGTTGCTAATTGAAGAATTCCGCCTAATCCTCGACCCATTTCATCTACAGAAATTACGCCGTCATGATCTTCGTCTAGGGCATCGAAAACGCTATCACTCCCGAGCCATTCTTCGCGGGTAATTAAACCATCCCCATCAAGATCATAGCTTTGGAAAAGTGTTGTTCCTGCTTCGCCCACTTTTGCCCCAGCTTCTAAGCGCACTAACCGTTGTGCTAATAATTCTTCTAAGGTTTCAAGAGCTTTTGTAAAACCTTTAATGCCCTCATCTAATTTTTCAAAAGCCATCCGATTTTCGGCGTGCATTTTATCAAAAGTGGATTTATCCATCGAGATTTTAGCAATGTCCATCGTTTCTACTTTTTTGGGGTCAAGTTTACGTGCCAAATCCCCTGCTGTTGACTCTAATTCCGCTAATAATTGCGGAGAAATGGTCAATAAATCACAACCTGCTAACTCTTGAATCTCGCCAATGTTGCGGAAACTCGCCCCCATCACTTCGGTGGTATAACCAAACTTTTTGTAATAGTTATAAATTTCGGTAACCGATTGCACACCGGGATCTTCTGCACCTTGATAATCTTTACCTGTATCTTTTTTGTACCAATCTAAAATGCGACCCACAAAAGGAGAAATTAAAGTGACTCCTGCTTCGGCACAGGCAATCGCTTGATGCAATCCAAACAATAAGGTTAAATTACAATGAATCCCTTCTTTTTCTAAAGCAGTTGCCGCTTGAATGCCTTCCCACGTTGAGGCAATTTTAATCAGAATTCGTTGACGAGAAATGCCCGCCGCTTCATATTGACTAATTAAATCCCGTGCTTTGGAAAGGGTAGCTTCTGTATTGTAAGATAAACGCGCATCTACTTCTGTGGACACCCGTTTCGGAACAATTGCTAGAATTTTTTTGCCAAAAGAAACCGCTAATCGATCAAAAGCCAAGGTTGCAATGTCTGAATTGGTGGCTCCAGAACCAGCGTCTTTTTTGGCTTGTAATAAGGTTTCATCGACGATTTCTTGATATTGAGGCATTTGAGCGGCCGCCGTGATTAGAGAGGGGTTAGTGGTGGCATCTCTAGGGGTGAATTGTTCAATCGCTTGTAAGTCTCCTGTATCAGCGACGACAACCGTCATTTCTCTCAATTGCTCTAATAAATTAGCCATGTTTTAGGATCTCCAAGTGATTTCAATTAGCGTTAACTGTGGGTAAAAGCTTTGCCCGTTTATGGACATTTTAACGTGGGTTTGGGGTAAGAGATAAGTCGGTGGCCGCAAGAAGTCAGGAGTTTATCATTTATCATTTTTCCTAAATTTAAGTTACTTTAAGATTTTTTTGTCTGTGACTTTCCCTGAAGAATCCATCCTGTAAACAAGCGGAATTCCCGTTTCTAGTTCAAGACTGGGAATGTCTTCTTCTGAGATATTTTCGAGTTCCATAACAATCGCCCTCAAAGAGTTCCCATGAGCCGCAATTAAAACGTTATCTCCTTCCATCAGGTGGGTCATAATTCGATTTTTAAAGAAGGGTAGGGTACGATTTTTTGTATCTTCTAAACTCTCGCCACCGGGGGGTTGAATATCATAAGAACGCCGCCACAGGTGAACTTGTTCTGCTCCGAATTTTTCGGCGGTTTCTGCTTTATCTAATCCTTGTAAATTGCCGTAGAATCGCTCATCTAAAGCGGCACTTAGTATGACAGGTAATTCTTGGTCTCGACTGCCATAATATTGATCCCAACCGCGCCAATCTTCGTCATCTTCATCATGTTTAATAATCGGGGTTTTGCCGCCGCAAATATCATCCACTTCGGTGAGGATAATAATCGCCGTTTCAATGGCACGAAAGAGCATACTGGTAAAACAAATATCTACCCGATACTCCCGTAATTTACAAGAGGCAATGGTGGCTTCAGCGCGTCCTTGTTCGCTAATGGGAACATCTACCCATCCCGTGAATTTATTTTGGGCGTTCCACAGGCTTTGTCCGTGTCGGGTCAAAATAAGTTGAGACATATAGCAAAAAAGTCAGAAGGTTAAAGTCGTTACTCGAAAACGGTCGATGGGTTACTGTTACCCAATAGTATGAATTTTAAGATAATTAGTCGTATGGGCTGTTCTCAGAGGAAGGCCACCAAGAATTAAGACTTGGTCGTCTTTTTCTACCCAATGACGCCCTAATAAAATCTCCTCCATCTGTTTAATCACTCCTTCAAGGGAGGTTTCTGCGCTGTTAAATAAAAGAGGACGAACGCCCCAAACAAGATTCAAACGATGGTAGGTATCTTCATTCGGTGTTAGGGCAATCACGGGGACGCTTGGCCGTTCAGCCGCCGCCAATTTTGCCGAACGTCCCGTTTCTGTAAAAGCGACAATACATTTTAAGATCAGAACTTCGTCAATGGCGTTTATCGCTTCTGCCAGGGCGTGGGCTTGATCTAGATTGCGAGGGGGATAATTAATAAAAGCGATTTCGGGTTCCACATCTGCGGCGATAAGGGCTAACATTTGCACCGATTCCACGGGATAATCCCCCACTGCCGATTCTCCTGATAGCATCACTGCATCGGTTCCGTCAATAATGGCATTAGCCACATCACTGGCTTCCGCACGAGTCGGACGAGGATTGCGAATCATGCTGTCTAGCATTTGGGTGGCAGTAATCACCGGAATGCCCTTTTCATTGCACATTTCGATAATGCGTTTCTGAATCAATGGCACTTTCTCTGGACGCATTTCTACACCTAAATCTCCTCTAGCCACCATAATGGCATCGCATTCATCGACGATGGCTTCTAATTGGTCAACGGCTTGCGGTTTTTCAATCTTAGCTAAAACAGGCGTATTTAATCCTTTATCGGCAATAATTCGTTTAAGTTCTTTAATATCATCGGCTTTGCGAACAAAACTAAGAGAGATAATATCAACTCCCTGAGATAGTCCAAAGTCTAAATCTTTTTTATCTTTTTCTGTCATGGAGGGTAAACGTAAATTTAGGGTCGGAAAATTAACCCCTTTATTACTTTTTAAAAGACCCCCTTTGACGACTTGACAAATAACTTCATCTTCTTTGATGTATTGAACGTTAAGTTCTAATAAGCCATCATCTAGCAATACTTGCGTGCCTGATTCTGCTTCTTTGGCAACATAGGGATAATCAATGCCTACGCTATTGGCTTGACTATTCCATTTATCTATGGGTAGAAGGGTAATTGATTCCCCTTCCATCAGTTTTATCCCTTCGGGGGGTAAGTTGCCCACGCGAATTTTTGGACCTTGTAAATCCTGAAGAATCGTGAGAGGTTGATCTAATTCTTGGGATAATTCTCGTAATAATTTGACCATGCGACCATGATCTTCGTAGTTACCGTGGGAAAAGTTCAGTCTGGCAACACTTAACCCTGCTTGGAACATCTGGCGCAGGACATTCGGAGATTGGCTGGCTGGACCAATTGTAGCGACGATTTTAGTCCGAAAAGGTAACGGTTTCATAGGAAATAAATCCGATTTGCTCACATCAGAAGGTTTATAGCTGAGATCCCTCAATCTTAGTCAGTTTAGCGGATCTTTATTAAGATTGGATTAACGGTAACAAAACCCTTTTTAATTGATTATATTCTAGAGAACGTTACAGAAAATATTATCCCTCTAAAGCTTCAGAATAGATAATTTTAAATTAAGTTTTTATTAAGGACGATGGGTGACTTAATTCTTCTTTAAGCATTTTTTGATAAATCTGAGGTAAATAAGAACTCATACTATTTGACTCAATGCCGTACCCTAAACTGGTCCATGTGCCTGATAAATGACGTAAGACGTTTTCAAGGTTGCCTTTTCGTAACTGTTGAGAAATGTCTATTCCCCACACTTGAGAATCGTTTAACCAGTTATACACCACTGCATCTTGATATTCTGCGGCAAAACTGTAAGATTTCCATCGCAAAAATTGAGAGGGTTGAGGATGATATTGTTGCGCTTTTTCTGCCCAAGTAAAGTCTAACATTTGATAGCGTCCGGCCGCCGTTGAACAATTACCTGCATTGGGTCCAATCTTAATTGGCATACATTTTTCGGGGTGTTTATTTAAGTTCTTGACATATTCCCCCCCATACAAAACATGATAAGGTTGGGCAACATTGGATTCGCTGGCAGAAATTGTTCGCATTAGGGCGCGGATATAGGGATCGCCACCTTCCATCATCAAGGGGGGTGGATTTAAAGGCATTTGTTGGCTAAAATTTAGCGATCGCTCTTTAAAAATTTGAGTCATTCCGTTAAGAAATAAGAGAAGTAAAATTAAGCTTCCTGAGAAAAAAAAAGCAGTAAATTTAGAAGAGGATTTAGGGTTACTTCGAGGCGGCATAGGAGATAAAGAATCGGTCATACGGCTAAATTTCATCATCTATTGAGGTCACCTTCTTAAGATCATAGCTTGTGCAGTTCCAAAACGCACTCATTTCCTACACTGTCGGGCTTTTCACGGGGTTGTCACCTCGTCAGCATCAGGACTAAATGCCACATCAGAAATGCCCCCAAAGGTTTCAGCAAAAACGCAAGTGACCTGAAAAATCTCACAGTTATGTTAATTATGGGGGATTTCTTGTCCTTGTCTCCAGTGGTTTCTCTATTTTATCGTTCCCATTGTCCATGAAGGATACTCCGTTATCTGCTTCGATAATCGGGATGTAGGTTTATCTTGCCCTAGATTGGCAAAAATCGCCCTATAGCTTAGAGGATATGGCATTGGATGCAATCGGACTTCTCGACGGACTCAACATCAATAAAGCCCATATTATCGGGGTATCTATGGGGGGTGCGATCGCTCTTTAGTCTTTTTTAAAACTTAAAACGGTTCAATTTTATCCCGTCAGCAACCCATCAGCATTAAAAACCCTGCGTCAATGCAGGGAAATTTGTAACGTTAAGTAGGCATAATGTAATGGCATTTCAAGGATAACGATGGTAAACTCTGAAGGAAATAGAAGTATTTTTGAGGAATATCATTGCGACTTTAAACAACAAAAGGGATGTGCAGCGCACCCAAACCGTTAAATACAGGGACAAATCTTAAGCGGCTTGCGTTTTACTGGCCACACTTGACCAATCTGACCAAATTTCAGAGATAATTTCCAATTGTTCTTGAGTTAGAGAACGAGCCGCATTGAAGGCTCTATCCGAGGAGACACCCGCCTTAATCAGTTGTTGGTAGTAGGAACGTTGTAATTGAGATAATTCCATAACGGTTTTCTGTGAAATAACGACAGTGCAATGAACGATTAAGTTATATCACATTATATGAAGAAAATTCAACAAGTTTGTCTTCTGCGTTACAAAAAAGGGGAGAAACCGAGAAAGTCCCTTAACCTTGCCTTAAATCAAAAATTAACCCGTACAAAATCAGATGGGTTGAGCCTAAAACGGATCCCCTTAAAAGAGGGATAAAAAAACAGAATTTTAGCTATTTCTCGATTAAAAGAACTTAATCTGTCCGTATAAAGCGACTTAGCCGCTAATTTCTAGTTCATGGGGGCGAAAATGCGCTTTAAAACGTTTTTCAAATCGTACTAGAATCGGCAGATTAGCACTAACTGGCCGTCCTTGCCATTCGGTAACCACGCCGAGGATTTCGCCTTCCATCCCTTTTAAATCAAAAGGTTCGTTTTTATGTTGGGGATGATGATAAACGATGACGGAACTGATAACCTGAACGCGATCGCCGACTTTCATACTTGTTTCTCTCTGTTCTTTGCTTAGCACCAAAAATTGAACGAATAATGGCAGACAACTTCCCCATCATCTCATAAATCCGTAACCAGTTAACAGTAAACTGAAATAACGGGGCGAGACGGCTCACTGGTAAAATGACTAGAAAGCAAAAAAGGGAATGACGCTGTGGTGTTCAGAATTGGCTTATTAGGACTCGGAACAGTGGGATCGGGAACCGCTAACATCATTCTTGATCCGATGGGAAGAAACCCCCTAGTACAAGAGTTGTCTATTCATCGGGTGGGGGTGCGATCGCTCGATAAAACCCGAACGGTTAACCTCGATGGGGAGCAGTTAACCACGGATTTGTTTTCAATTGTCAGCGATCCTGAGATTGACATTGTAGTCGAACTTTTAGGCGGTTTAGAGCCGGCGAGAACCCTAATTTTACAAGCGATTAACCATAAAAAACACGTTGTAACGGCAAATAAAGCTGTAATTGCTCGTTATGGCGACGAAATCTATGAAAAAGCCAATCAAGCGGGGGTTTATGTTCTCTTAGAAGCAGCAGTAGGGGGCGGAATTCCCATTATTAAACCGCTGAAACAGTCGGTCGGTGCCAATCGAGTTAAGAGTATTATTGGCATTATCAATGGAACAACTAACTATATTCTCAGCCAAATGACCCAAAATAGGGCAGATTTCACTGATGTTCTTGAAAAAGCTCAACAACTCGGTTATGCAGAAGCCGACCCTACAGCAGACATAGATGGACTGGATGCAGCCGATAAAATTGCCATCTTGGCTTCCTTAGGTTTCGGGGGACGAGTCAAACGGGAAGATGTCTATTGTGAAGGCATTCGTTCAATTAGTGCCGTTGATATTCAATACGCCGATCGCTTAGGATTTGTGATTAAATTATTGGCGATCGCTAAAGGAGCAAAAGGACAAGAATCCGAGGCGTTACAATTACGGGTTCATCCGACCTTCGTGCCGAAATCTCATCCCTTAGCCAGCATTAACGGGGTCTTTAACGCCATTCTCATTGAAGCTGATCCCCTTGGACAGGTGATGTTTTATGGGCCGGGAGCCGGAGCAGGTCCAACGGCCAGCGCAGTCGTTTCTGATATCCTTAATATTGTGGGCATCCTCAAAAGCAGTCATACTCTCGAACACCTCGATCCGCTTCTCAGTTGCACCCATCAGCATTATTGTCAAATCACCCCGTTGGCAGCCATTAATACCCGCTTTTACGCTCGCTTTCTCACTCAGGATGTTCCGGGGGTAATCGGACACTTAGGGACGGCTTTTGGTAACCATTGCGTCAGTTTAGAGTCTGTGGTACAAATCGGCTTTCAAGCGGCTTTAGCCGAAATTGTGGTGGTGACCCATGAGGTCAAAGAAGGGGATTTTAGACAGGCTTTAGCCGAAATTAAAGCTCTAGAAGCGATTAAAAGCATTCCCTCTGTGATTCGAGTTCTTTAAACAAAATGGTTTTCGACATAGGTCTAAAGAAGTCATAACCTTAAACTTTATGAATAAATTGCCAAAAAACCTATGTTTAGCTGTATTTTGTTCAAATATAGCCATTGCTATTGTTTTTTTGTCAACGACACATTTTGCCGTTTATGCCCAAGGTACGGAACCTAATGTCTCAGAACTCTGTCCTAAGCCTGTTTTGTCCCGTTTGAAACCCCATACGGTCATCGCAGGAGAAACGATTCCCAGTATTGCTCAACAATATAATCTGATTCCTGACACCTTGCTCCGACTCAATCCTACCTTACCGGAAAAGGCGATCGCGCCGGGGGATGTCATTCAGATTCCGCCCTTCAATGGTATTACTGTCGAAGTTCCTCAAGGCGCAACGTGGCAAGATTTAGCGGCGGCTTACGGTGTGCGTGCCGACGTACTGTTTGAATTAAATGGTTGCCAAGCCCCAAGCAACATTGCTTTTATTCCGGGTCTGATTTGGAAAAAAGAGGAAAATACCAGAAAAATAGAAAATTACACGGGATTATCAGGTTATCCTTTGCCTAGTGTTGCTCAAGTGGGTTTAGCGTATGGATGGCATCTTGATCCTGCCACGCAAAAAAATCTCTTTCACAGTGGGGTGGACTTACTGGCAGAAGTTGGAACTCCCGTTCTTGCCCCCGAAGTAGGACAAGTGATTTTTAAAGGAAATGAACCAAATTACGGTTTTTTAGTCATTATCGATCATGGCCAAGGTCGCCAAACCCGCTACGGGCATTTAAGCAAAATTACGGTTAATATTGGGCAAAACGTGCAAACCGGAGACGTTTTGGGAGAAGTAGGAACGACAGGACAACCGGATATCTCCCAACCTCATCTTCACTTTGAAGTGCGATATCAGTTACCGGTGGGTTGGGTCGCACAAGATCCAATGATTCATTTAAAAATACCCAACAATGACCTGACAAAATGAAGAATAAAGCGTTTTTCTTTCAAATTATAACAAATCATCCATCAAAGCCATAATTTTTAGACTGGTGGCCGATAAATTTAATTCCCAAGGATATCGCCGCAAATCAGATTCTAATAATCCTTTTAATGCTACTAACTTTAAACTATTTTCCGCCAAAGTTTGAGCGATCGCTTCCGCCCCTTCGATGTAACCACTTGCCCCTAAATCCATTAGGGCTGATCTGCGCAACGGCAACGATGAATCCTGTAAAGCGATGACTAACCGTTCCCCGTACTGCGAGTTTCCCGTTAATTGATACATTGCTCGAGCGGCCG
Source organism: Microcystaceae cyanobacterium (assembly GCA_041746575.1). Lineage (GTDB taxonomy): Bacteria > Cyanobacteriota > Cyanobacteriia > Cyanobacteriales > Microcystaceae > JBGTGT01. Next base: position 18,087 of record JBGTGT010000085.1, on the reverse strand, counting down.
CATATTGAACTTTCGGCACAAAATGCCCTAAAAATGGCTCAATGAGGGGAATAGCTTCCCTTGCACCTAACGCTCCTAGGGCTTCGATAATAGCTTCATAGGGTTGTACTAAATGGGGCTTTCCCTCTACTTGTCGAGCGGATTCAATTCCTCCGGCTAATAACCTCGTCAACGGTTGAATGGCCCGATGATCTCCTAGCATTTCCAGTGATTGCGCCACGGACTCTCGCACATAATAATCTTCGCAGTCTAACGTCCTAATAAGCGGTTCAACGGCCGCCAAATTGCCCAATTTACCCAAAGCCTTCGCCCCATTTCGTCGCAGGGGATACCCCCCATCAGGAGAGCGATCACTTTCATCTTTGAGGGTTTCTACCAGTCCTTTCAGAGCTTCGTCTCTGTTGACGCGAAAACGACCCAGCCACCACGCTGCATAATAGCGGGCGCTAGGGTCTTCGGTTTGTTGTAACTGGTTTAAGGCTTGCGCTAGAGTGTAAGCGGGACTCTCGGCAAAGGGTTGTTCTGCCCATGAGTCAGCCTTCAAGTCAGACATCGAAATCTTAGCCCTCTGAAACTGCGGATGTTGCTTCTACGCCAAAGGGATGAATGCCGACGATTTCGCCTCCTAAGCGAGTAATACGCTGCATTTCTTCATTCATGCGAGTATAGGGAACTCTAATGAAGACATTGCCACTGCGGCGTACGGGATAACTATTTTTATCGCTGGTATCGCTTTGCCGTAAGCCCGTGACTTCATAGAGAAACACCCGATTAGCAGAAGGACTGTTGCCAGCGCGAACGAGAGATGATCCACCTAACATAATTTTGTGTTGCTTTTGTTAATGGTTTTCGTTAATAATGAAGGACTAAGACATCTTTTACCTCAATAGGGACACAGGCTTGTGTCCCTTTTTTCTTAGTTGGTGCTAGCAGGGGTAATGCTGGCGACTTTGCCACCGGAACGATTAATGCGCTGTAAAGTTGCCGATAATTCTTCATAAGGCACTAACAGGGCTTTATTACTCCGACGCACACTGGGATAACCCGGTTTGCTGATGGCGGTGATTTCTATGCGATAAATTTTGCGATCGCTGCGGAAGGGAAGGTTACCACCCAGTGCTTTAGCGGGGGTTTCTCCCGTTCTCGATCTTAGATAAGACCAACCACTATTGCTTCCTGAAGGACCGACCACTGCCGTTGCGCAATTTTGCGCCAATTCCACTGCTAAACGGGAATTATTCCGCTCAACTTGGGAACGATCGCTATTGGCATAGCCCCGATAAAGACGAAACATCCGTGGAAATCCCACAGTTTTTTGCCCTTGTTGGGTGTCAAACCCACGATAATAAGGGACAATATTATCGCCAAAGCTTTCTTGATATTCGGGGGAATCAATATAGGAATCGATGTCTGCATCAAATCCCTTGGTTTCATACAAGTCCAAGTGATAGATCACTTCTGCTTCATCGTAGGGCGCACGACCCAAAAGATGCTTATAATTTAACTCAATCACTCGGGTTTGAAAGTTGTTATACAGGAATTTGTTTTTGTACAACTCCGATTTTGCTACTGCTCTTACAAAATCCCGTACTGTAATTGCACCATTACATAATAGGGACTCTGCACTTTTGAGCCGTTCCGATTTCATGATGTAATCGTTGCCGAGAACTTGTCGATAAACGGCACGAATTACAGTTTTTGCGTCTTCCTGCGTCCAGTCGGGGCGCAGTTCAATAGGAGACGCACCGCTGAAGGCTGAAGTCCCTAAACGAGACGCTGCTACGGTTACCGCCACTGTTATTACTCCTTTATTAGAAGGTTATCAAAGCTTAGATATAACAAGACCTGGAAAAACAGATGATTGAAGACGATATTTGCCAACAACCCCCTGACTTTCCAGGTCATTAGCACCTTAGCTATAATTAGCTGAGGGCGTTGATTGCGTAATCAAGGTAGGAATTGGCTTCGACAGACGGATCGCCACTGAGTCCGTGATTCGCTTTAATATATTTCAGGGCTTCAACGTACCAGCTAGGGGATAAGTCGAAGGTGCGGTTGATTTCATCAATACCGGCAAGAAGATATTCGTCCATGGGGCCAGTTCCACCTGCGACTAGGCAGTAGGTCACCATCCGAAGATAGTAACCGATGTCACGAGCGCACTTGTCTTTGCCGCGTTGATCTTGGGCATAGTTAGGGCCGGACATTTGGGTGGTGTAGGGGAATTTGCTGTAAACAGCGTTGGCTGCACCTTGGACTAAGGAATCTGCTTTTTCGGTTAAGCTTTTAGCTGCTTGTAAGCTAGCGGTGGCTTGACGAAAACGACCAAAAGCGATCTGGATTTCGGTGCTACCTAAGAAGCGTCCTTGAGAATCAGCAGTTGCTACGGCTTCAGTGATAGGGGTTTTCATGGTTTTGGTATCTCCCAAATGTAAATTTGCTAAGTTTTCCTAGATTGATGGCGATTTTGCGAATTGATGCGTCTTAACTCGCTGTTTTAGGCAACAGATGAAGCCGCACGGTCAAAATAACCAGAAATTTCGGACATTAAAGAGCTACAATCACCAGAAGTTACTCCATTGCGGTCATTGGCCATTGAAATCGCAGCATCTTTCATTTTTTGAACGCCAGCAGCAACAGAAGCACCGGGAACACCTAAAGCCACGTAGGTTTCACGTAGTCCATTAAGACAACGATCTTCTAAAACACTTGCATCACCAGAGAAGGTTGCATAGGTTACATAGCGTAAGATGATTTCCATGTCGCGTAAGCAAGCAGCCATGCGACGGCTGGTGTAAGCGTTTCCACCGGGAGAAATCAGTTGAGGCTGTTCTGAAAATAAGGCACGAGCAGCATCAGAAACGATGGTGGAAGCATTGCTGGTAATACGGTTAACCGCATCCATCCGCTTGTTGCTTTCAGAAACCATGGAACTGAGGGCATCTAGCTGAGAGCTAGATAAAAATTCACCACGAGCATCGGCTTGAGAAACAACTCTGGTAAATGCGTCAAACATTGATTTTAGTCTCCTAACTCGACGAAAAATTAAACGGGTTGGATTTGCTACGTTCCCTAAAGGGATTTTAAATAGCTTAAATGATTCGGTTGATTGAACTTAAGCGAGACTTGCTAATCTTAATTGTTTTTCAAATTTCTTAGTTTTTCTTTAAGAAACCTGAGAAACTTCATAGTCGTCTCATAAAAAGGGGTTGAGAGTTGAACGAGGCTTTGGTGATTGGTTTCACCATTTGCTTATTCCTCTCAAAATAATTTTATACCCTGTCGTCGGCCTTTTATTTGTTACATCTTGTTAATTTTTTGGCGTCAATTTTGAGCATTTTGAAAGCTTCCTAAGCCCAAAAACCTTTCCCTACAAGCAATACAAGGATTGTAACAGTTTATAAATTTCTTTTCAACTGAGTACAAATACTTTGATCGATTCGCAAAATCGTTTGGGGAACGTTTATCGTCCTCCTTGAGGAAAAACATCGGGTCTGACGGAAATATCTTGTATTTTTCCTTTTCTGCGGACTTTGACAGGGAGCGTTGTGCCGATCTGACTGATTTCCACTTGTTCTTGCACATCTGTAGCGGTTTTAATCGGTTGATTGCCGACGCTAAGAATAATATCCCCCGCTCGAAAACCGGCCTTCTCTGCCGGGGAATTTGCCACAACTCGAATAACAAGAACTCCTTTTTCTTCGGTAACCACAAAGGGGGGAGAATCGCCCTCTTGGGTGGCTTGGTTGAGTTCTTTTTTCAGTTGGGGGGAAAGAGTCACCATGTGAATACCCAAATAGGGATGTTCTGCCTTACCTGTGGTGAGGAGTTGTTGCGCTACTCGTTGAGCAGTTTCAATGGGAATGGCAAAGCCTAATCCTTGAGCATCAGCACGAATAGCCGTATTAATGCCAATGACTTCGCCGTTAGCATTCAAGAGGGGTCCCCCTGAATTGCCGGGGTTAATGGCTGCGTCGGTTTGAATAAAGCGAACTCGTTTGTCAGGAACCCCCACTTCGGTACTAGAGCGGCCAAGTGCGCTAATAATGCCGACGGTAACGGTATTGTCTAAACCAAGGGGGTTGCCAATGGCGATTGCCCATTCCCCCGGATTGAGGCGTTCTGCTTGTCCTAGCACAACGGTGGGCAAATTCTTCGCTTCTACCTTCACAATGGCCACGTCGGTCATTTCATCAACGCCCAAAACTTGACCGTCTAAAACTTGTCCGTCCTTCAGCGTCACTTTGACTTGACGACTTCCCTGTACGACGTGGGCGTTCGTCAAAACTTCTCCATTTTCACTGAGAATAAAGCCTGAACCGGTGCCTCGCTCAATCCTTTCTTGAGGCAGGGGCATCTCTTGTCCAAAAAAACGGCGAAAGAAAGGTTGATCGAAGGGTTCTATTTGATTAGGGGTCATTTCCCGTGCTGCGTCAATGCGAACGACGGCCGGTCCAACTTTCTGCACCGCCTTAGCGATAAAGTTGAGATTATCTTGAGAGGAGACATCGGGCGTAATAGGTAACCGTCTAAAAACTTGAGAGGCTTGGGAAGGTTGCTCAATTATCTGGGATTGGGAGGGCAAAACCCCTGAAAAATGGCGACTACCCCAAATGCCGACTCCTCCGCCCACGGCCAGCAACAATGTATAAACCCCTACCTGTCTGATGGATAAACTCCTCATTTTTGATCTTTATTTCCCCATAATCACGGCTAAGGTCAGTAAGCTTTAATCTTTTCGAGGGATCAGCTTATTTTTATATTATGGCAAAGATTCGGGTTGCTGGTTTCGGATTGCTTGGGTAGTGGGAAAACCACGGAGTAGAGAAAATGGGGCTTTAATCAGCCGTTGGCGGTGATTTTAATCGGTCTAGACTCGAACTCAACCAAATAACGACAGTACTGGTCGTTGCCCCTAAAATAACAGCGAGGGGCAGAGCGATTCCACTTTCCGTCCTAGAGACAAGGGGAATACAAATTCCTAGCATTCCCGTAGAAAATGCCCAAACAATGGTAGTAGCGGCAATTTTTATGCCACTTCCTGCTGATTTGTTCGTCATAACTCTACCATAGCTAGCTTAAGCACGCTAAAGGAAAAACGCCTCAATTCACGTTAAGAGGATTGCGATTACTCGAAAACCCTCGAAAGGCATTAAAAGCCACTGTGAATAACTGTTGGGGTTGAAATTCACCGGCCACAAGTTGCCAGAGACGTTTCACCTCTTCAGTATGTAAGCGGTCGTCTTCTGTGAGGGCTAGAATCAGTTGATGGCGTAGATAACGCCCTTCGTCGGATAGCAAAAATTGTAAACCTAGCTGTGCAGTGGGCAACAAATCCAAGTTTCCATCGGAACGGGCAATATCGATCATATTTTCAAGGCGTTGCCACTGAAATTTGCCATCTTTAAAGAGAATATCCAGTAACCGTCGCCGTAGTTGAGCCGATTCCCCGGTTAACAGTCGTCGTGCGATGTAGGGATAGGCCACCTCTACGATTTTGAAGTCGGGATCTAAACTCAAGGCTAGTCCTTCTTGGGTAATTAAAGAACGAATAATGAGGGCAAATTTAGCAGGAACCCGAAAGGGATATTCATACATTAATTCGGAAAAATCATCGGTAATCGTTCTAAAGTTAAAATCTCCGACACTTTGCTCCATCGCATTTCCTAAGACGCGTTCCAAGGCGGGAATAATGGGGGTAATATCGGTATCGGCTGTTAAAAAGCCCAATTTAACGAAATCGTCTGCTAGTGCTTGATAATCTTTGTTAATTAACTGAACGACTGAACTTGCGATAATCTCTTTCGTTTCCTCTTCCAATTGATCCATCATGCCAAAATCAATGTAAGCCATGCGACCATCTAGGGTAGCGAATAAATTGCCCGGATGGGGATCAGCATGAAAGAAACCATATTCTAAAAGTTGTTGTAAGCCAGATGTCACGCCAATTTTGACAATCTCGTTGAGATCAAGTCCTGCGGCTCGAATATTGTCCACATCTGTCAGTTTATAGCCGTTTATCCACTCCAAGGTTAAAACACGACGGCTACTGTATCGCCAGTAAATTTTAGGAACTTTGACCTCAAGATTATTTTGGAAATGGGTGGCAAATTTTTCGGCGTTGCGCGCTTCATTAAGATAATCAACTTCTTCAAAGAGTTTTATGCCAAATTCGTCAATAATTAGGGTTAAATCATGACCAAGATTGAGGGGAAGGAGTCTCCCAAAGTTGGTCGCCCCCCAACGCATTAAATAAAGGTCTAACGCTAAAGTAGGACGCAGATTAGGCCGTTGAACTTTTACAGCAACTTCTTCGCCAGAATAAAGAACAGCTTTATAAACTTGACCAAGACTGGCTGCAGCAATGGGATCAGGTGAAATTATCCGATAAAGGGCAGAAACATCCTGATCTAATTCTTTTTCAATGATAGAAAAGGCAATATCGTTATCGAAAGGTGGCAATTGATCTTGTAATTTTATTAATTCTTCTAAAAAATCGGGGCGAATTAAGTCAGGACGGGTGGAAAGGGCTTGGCCGACTTTGATAAAGGTGGGGCCCAGACGAGTCAGCAAACAGCGCAATTCGCTAGCCCGTTTGGGGCGATTTTGCGCCACTTGATGTGTCCATGTATCCCACTGCAGATGAAACCAAAAGAGGGCAAAGTAACCGATAACTTGTAATGCTCGCCAGATGGCTTGCCAAGGCCGATAACGGTAATATTTAGCAATAATCTCCGCATCATAGCGTTTAAGGTTCTTTACCTCTCGTTCTGCTTCTTCTGTGAGTTCTGAATAGTTCATCGATGGGTTCTGTAATGCCTCCGTTTAGGGGTCAAAAGATTTTTGGCTTAATTATAGTATATAAAAATACATATTTTTTAACATTATTTTTTATCATCAGAATAAAAAAACGTAATGATACTCAGTGGTAGTCTGCCATAAAGGCAGGCAGTTGATCGGGGGTGAGTTGATCTTGAATCACTTGTCCATCTTTAAACCAAACGATACGCTGAGAAAAGCGGGCTACTTCGGCTTCGTGGGTGACCATAATGACGGTGATTCCGTCTTGGTTTAATTTTTGGAAAATATCCATCACTTCTTCTGTTGTCCGCGAGTCTAAAGCCCCAGTGGGTTCGTCTGCTAAAAGGAGGACAGGCTGATTGACAATGGCACGCGCGATCGCCACTCGTTGCTGTTGCCCGCCAGAGAGTTGATTGGGTTTGTTATAAAGACGATTAGCGAGTCCCACTTGAGTTAATGCAATAATAGCCCGTTCTTTGCGGTCATTAAAGGGAATTCCTGCGTAAACCATGGGCAACATTACATTTTCAAGGGCGTTCATCTGAGCGAGTAGATGGAATTGCTGAAAAACGAAGCCAATTTTCTGGTTGCGGACGTTGGCTAGTACAGTAGTGGACAAACCGGCCACATCCTCCCGATCAAGATAGTAGTGTCCAAAGGTGGGACGATCTAAACAACCAATGATATTCATTAAGGTGGATTTTCCGGATCCTGATGCCCCCATAATGGCGCAGGATTCTCCGGCTTGAATGGTTAAATTAACGTCGGATAATGCCCGAACTTCGGTATTTGCGCTCCCGTAAACTTTGGAGATATTTTCTAAGCGAATGATCGCAGAACGATAAATGCTATCTTCAAGCGTATCATTGGAATGGGCAGGGATTGTAGGGAATTTAAAGGACATTGAAATCTTAATTCAACTTATTGACCGCTATTTTCTATTTTAGCTTTAGATTCACAAGAAATCGCGGGGCAATAGCGTTTTTACCAAGGTTGGAGGTGGCGTTATTCTCTTAAATTTTGGCTATTCAAGTTTAAATTTAAGATTTTTGACCTTATTGATCAAATCTTTGAGGGTGAAGCAATTTTGCGGCACGGTATTAATATTAATATGAAAAAAAATTTAAGAGTAAAATAATCTCTAATATTTAACAAAAAGATTTGGCAAAATTATTGAGATTAAACAATTTTTTAGGCGATCAATAATATTACTGTAAAGATTAACGCTTAACTATCTAAAGCCATTGTCCGAATAATATCCCCTTGGGTAATAATGCCGATGACTTGACCATTTTCGGCATCAACGACAGGCAGACGACGAATTTTCTTTTCGTGCATTAAATGAGCCGCTTCTTTGAGCTTTTGCTGTGGTTTAATGCTAATTGCTTTATCTGACATGACTTCTTTAACGGTTTGTCCTAATGCTTTATGAATTTCTTTATCATAACGAGCAGGATTTTCAAGATAAATAATACTATCTAAAAACATAATGTACGGGGGGGCATCTACACCGGTTTCTCTCCACATTAAGTCAGTTTCTGAAATCACACCTACTAATTTTCCTTCTTCGTTAACAACAGGGAGTCCACTAATATGTTTTGCCGCCAGAATTTTAATGGCTTCCTGTAAAGGGGTTTGAGGCGTTACAGTGATTGGATTGGGGGTCATGACATCAGCAACGATTTTAGACATGGTTTTTCAATAGAGTGGGAAAAAAGAACCTTTTTTATTCTAAAAAAGAAAAAGAGTAACTCGATTAACCTGTTATTACATTGTTACACTGATTTCTGGGAGAAGTTAAAAGGTAAAAAGGATTAATAAGAATTAGATCGTCAAAATAGCTTAATTAGTTGAAAATTTTGACTTACTTAGGCTCATTTCAAGAAATAAACAGTTAAATTGCCCAAAATCTCACAATTCCATCATTATCAGCCACAATTAAGCCAGAACCCTCCATGGTAAAAGCAAGATTATTAATCGAACTGGTATGACCGCGAATGACTTTAATAACTTCCCCCGACATTAAATCCCAGAGACGTAGGGTTTTATCCCGACTGCCGGATACCAATAATTGTCCATCAGGATGAAAGGCGACGGTGGTTACCCCCTCGGTATGACCTCGAAAAATGTGCATTTGTTGACCTGATAAAACGTGCCATAATCGCAGGCTTTTATCCCGACTGCCGGATAAAAGGAACTGTCCGTCTGGACTAAAAGTCAGGCTTTTAATTGAACGATGATGCCCTTTCAATTGACGTAATTCTTGACCGGAAGACACCTCCCATAGACGCAGAATTTTGTCGTGTCCTCCCGTTGCTAAGAGATGACCGTCGGGACTAAACGCAAGGGTTTCAACCTCGTCTGGGTGACCCTTTAGAGTACGCAAGGGTTTATTCATGGTTGTGTTTAAGCGATTTACGGAAATTTCCCATAGTTTAACTGTTGCATCCCAACTAATTGACCCTATCATCCTGCCATCGGGACTAAAAGCCACTTGAGTCACCCAATTTTGATGGCCTTGCCATAAGCGAACCATTTCTCCTGTTTCTCGTTCCCAAAGTCGAACGGTTCCGTCCCAGCTACCTGAAGCGATAAAGCGACCATCGGGGTTAAATTCCACAGTAGAAACGGCATCTTCGTGACCATAGAGGGTTTTGATCAATTCTGTTTGCTCTCTATGCCATAATTTAATGGTTTTGTCGTTATTTCCTGTCGCAATATGACAACCATCTTCACTGATCGCGACACTATACACCCAATTCGTGCCAATATGACATTGATAAACCTGCTGACCAATTTCTAAATTCCAGAGTCTAAGGGTGTAATCGTAACTACTGGAAAGCAAGAAACGACTTTCAGGACAAAAAGCCACACTGGTTAATGAATTCCAATGACCTTCGAGGATTTGTTTTAATTTTCCGGTTTCAACTTCCCAAATGCAAATAGCCGTATCCGCTAAACGGGAGGCCGACGCTAAGAGTCCATTATCTAGGCTGAAGGCCACTGCACTGATCCATGACTGATGATAGCGTAAAACATGAAGTAAATCTCCCGTTTTTAGATCCCATAGACCAATTAATCCATCTCTTCCCCCCGAAGCTAACCACTGCTCATCAAAGCTCAGGCATAGACAGTTGATCGCCCCTTGATGACTGTGACCTTTCCACAACTCTTCACCCGATAATCCGTCCCAAACCCGAATGGTGCCATCCTGACTTCCCGAAATGACTTTGCGTCCATCGGCAGTAACGGCCACACTGATGACTTCCCCCGTCGGTTCTTCTAATAATCGCTGTTCTCGTCCTGAAAACCCGTCCCACAGTCTCAGGGTTTCATCTTGGCTGCCGGAGACTACTAATCGCCCTTGGCTACTCAATGCAACGTGGTTTATCGCTTTTTGGTGTCCTGCTAAATGTTGCAGTAAACGCCGATTGGCCAAATCCCACAAATAAATCTGTTGCTCCCAAACAACCGCTAAGAGCCGTTGGTCTGGACTCATCGCACCACATTCTACAGGACAATCAATTTCCCATTGAACTTGTTTTTTGCGTAAATTTAGCTGGGTAACCCCTCCCGCACTTAAAAGAATGGCTTCGTCTTCATTAAGGGGAATTACCGCTTTAATCCAGCCTCGACCCCATCTTTGCTTCATGCCGTTTCGTTTTAAGTCGGGTAAAAGAGAATAGAGCGGGGGATAATTTCGGGGTTTTAGCGATTTTTTGGCGATAAAATCGGGTATTTGATGGCGGCTTTGCCACCAGATTCCAATATTGTGGGGTCTTTCTTCTCTTCTTAACGCTAAGGCTTGATTGAGAAGGAAATTCCAAGGGGAGGATAAATGATTGGCATTCCACGTTTCGTTTTCTAAAAAACGACTTAAAGCGGGAGGGGGTAAGCATCCGGTTAAGAGTTCATAGAGTAACATACCCACTTCAAAAAGATCACTTTCCGACCCCACTTCTCCCCCCATAATAATTTCTGGAGCCGCATAAGATTCAGTATAAGAACGCGTTCCCCTATGTTTGGCATGAATCGCTTGTTTGGCGGCACCAAAGTCAATAACAATGAGTTGTTGTTGGGGGGTAATTAATAAATTTTCGGGTTTGAGGTCTAAATGGTAAATGCTAGCTTGATGAATTGCGGTTAAAGCGTTCACTAATTGAGTGATAAAATGCTCAATCTTTGAGGAGGGTAACTGTCGTTTTGGATAATGATCTTGGATAATATTTAAGGGTTTTCCTTCAATTAAATCCATGACTAGGTAGGCAGTATTTTTTTCGGCAAACCAATCCCGAACTTTAAGAATATTGGGATGATTAAATTTTGCTAAAATTTGTCCTTCTTGTAAAAAACGATGTAATGCCCGTTGATACGCATCTTTATATTCCGCTAACGGTTCAATATCTTGGGTCAGGCTATGGCGAATGACTATCTCTTGAGGATAAAATTCTTTAATTGCGACTTTATTTTTGAGAATGCAATGATGGGCGCAATAAGTAATACCAAAACTACCCCGTCCTAGAGGATAATCTAAGCAATAAGTGTTTTGTCTTAATGTTTTTTTTGATGGCAAAATGTCCCGCAACAACGAAGGAATATGTACTCCACATTGAGGACAAGTTTCAACGTCTAAGGACAATTCATCAGTATGACAATTGAGACAAAGCATTAATAGTAAACAGTGATCTGTTATTAATTTAAAGAAAAAGTTGCTTGTTAATAACAGGTTAGAGATAATTTATCCCTAAGAATCGTGACTAATTGTTGTAAGTGTTCTGCAGTATGGGTTGCCATAACTGAAAAACGAATTCGGCTGGTGGGAACCGTCGGCGGACGGATAGCAGGGGCAAATATGCCTTTTTCTTGTAATTTTTGGGCAAAATTTAAAGCTTCTAGAGGGGAATCTACTTTTAAGCACAAAATAGGGCTTTGGGAAGGAATTAGGGGAAAATCTGTTAAACTTTCTTGTAAATAGGCAATGTTTTGCCACAATTTTCGACGGCGTTGGGGTTCATCCTGCACAATCTCAATAGCCATCTTTGCCGCCGCCGCATCGGCTGGAGATAATCCCGTCGTGTAAATCCATGTTGAAGCACGATTTCGGAGAAAATCAATTAATTTAGCTGAACCGGCCACATATCCCCCCAAACTTCCTAACGCTTTACTGAATGTTCCCATTGTGATAAATTCTTTCCCTAAAACGCCCCAATACTCCCCGCACCCTGCGCCCGTTTTCCCCATGACCCCTGTTCCGTGAGCGTCATCGATCAATAACATAGAATCAGTCTGTTCAGCGAGAGCCAGCAAGTCCGGTAAATGACAAATATCGCCATCCATACTAAAGACACTATCGCTTAGAATAAGGCAACGACGGTAAGAGGGGCGGTGCTTTTCTAATTTCTGTTGCAAATCTTTAATATTATTGTGATTGTATTCGATTCGTATTGCTCCACTTAACTTGGCTCCGTTTTTTAGACTAGCGTGATTATACTGATCTTCGAGAATTAAATCTTTAGGGCTAACAATAGCCGCAATTGTGCCCAAATTAGCCAAATAGCCTGAACTAAAAACGATAGCATCTTCGGTCTGTTTCAAATGAGCGATCGCTTTTTCTAAGTCTCGATGAATTTGTCGATGACCACTGAGTAAGCGAGAACCGGTACTGCCTGTGCCATAAATTTTTACGGCAGAAATCGCCGATTCAATCAGTCTAAAATCGCCTGTCAGTCCCAAATAGTCATTACTTGCAAAGTTTATTAGAGATTGACCATTTATCTTAATTTCTGCGCTAGAATGCCCGCTAATGGCTTTAACCGAGCGATACCAATGGGCTTTGTGAATCGTTTGTAGGGATTTATCAATCCATTGATAGGGGTTCATAACGGGATTAATCCTCACTCATTCAGTTATTTTATAGCGTTTTTGAGGCGAGTCAGCTATCTAACACATTGCCTTTTTATGAATGATAAAGTAGGGTTAATCTTTCTTTAGAGAGTTAATCTCTAAATTCAGAACAGATTAAGCTACAATGAGGGCGATAAGAACTTTTAGGGGGAAGTTGTCGTCATTAAACAGCAAAACTGCCCGTCGTCGCTTTAGAACTAACGTTGCTTTGTCTAAGAAAACCTGCTAAGACTAGGAAAATCATGGTATGATTCCTCATTAAGATTTATTTCGTTCTGGTTTCCGTACAAGCTCTCTATTACAAGGTGTGAGGCAATTCCGTGTCAACTGATCGATTTTATGCAAAATCTCCCTCCCATGCAACATCCCATTCTAAATTGAAAAAAAGGTCACAAAACAGTGGATTTAAGAAAGGATTGCTTTTAGGGACGGGTTTAGGAGCGGTTGCCTTGATCTCTGCCACGGCAGGGGCATTTATCGCTGTATCCTTATCCACAACTCCTCTGCGTCAGTCCAAACTTACCACCGCCGAAGAAGCTGTTTTTAACCAAGACGAAGCTATTACCTACAAAAACCTACGCCTTCCTGAATTAAGTCGTCCTGTCAATATCCTTGTATTAGGGACTAAAGTCCTGACTTCAGATGTTGCTGATATTCCTCAAAAAGAGTTGGGGTATCATGCACTAATTAATTCTGTAGAAGGGTTAGCGGACACTTTATTATTGGTGCGTTTTAATCCCGCAGAAAAGCAGATGGCGGTCTTATCTATTCCGCGCGACACTAAAGCGATTATTCCCGACCATGGGTTGCGAAAAATTAACGAAGCGAATTATTTAGGGGGGCCAGCTTTAACCGCAGAATCCGTTAGCGATTTACTCGATGGTGTTCCAATTGATCGTTATATTAGAATTAATGTGCAAGGGGTCGAAAAGTTAATTGATGCTTTAGGAGGGGTTAGCGTTTACGTTCCTAAAGATATGAAATATACCGATCATAGTCAACATTTATATATTAATCTTAAAAAAGGAAAACAACATCTCAACGGCGATCAAGCGGTTCAGTTTTTACGTTTTCGTCATGATGAATTCGGGGACATTGGCAGAGTACAACGACAACAACTGTTAATGAGGGCAATTGTTGAACAGGCATTAAAACCGCAAACCTTACTAAAAACACCCGATATTATGGCTGTTATTCAATCTCATATTGATACGAATTTGACGGTTGAAGAATTACTAGCCCTTGGGGGATTTGCCGGTCAAACGAAGCGGGAAAATGTACAAATGTTAATGTTACCCGGTACTTTTGGTGAAGGGGAAGGAAATTATAGTTATTGGTTGCCCTCTGCTAAAAAAATTACCACGATGGTGGCGCAATATTTTGAGCAAGGTTATGCAGATGCTTCTACTTATACGATGATTGATCCCACTCAATTAAGTATTGCGATTCAAGATAGCACAGAAGATCCTGAAGCGGCCAGAACGATGGTTCGCTATTTGAAAAAGCAAGGCTATCATCATGTTTATATCAGTAATGATTGGCCAGAACCCCTGAAAACCACGGAAATTATCGCCCAGAAAGGAGATGATGTGGGGGCATCAGCTGTTCGTGCTAACTTAAATGTGGGGGAAATTTTAGTAGAAAGTACAGGAAATCTCGCCTCTGATATTACCATCAAAGTTGGACAAGATTGGCAAAGGGAAATGGTTAATTTGAATGATGAACGCTAAGCTTTAAAATGGAATTAAAATTAATAATTTAAATCACTTTTTTTTCTTATTCAGATTAACTCAAGTTGCTGACAAAATAAAATAATATCCTCTAAATTATTGGTTTGTTGAGGATAGTTTAAAATAGGACGATCTATAATAATCAAGGGAATATTTAAGAGATTAGCCACTTGTTGTTTAAGGGTTTCGCCACCGACTTTACCAGAGGCTTTAGAAACAACACATTCGATTTGCCAATGCTTCCATAAAGCACGTTCCATTTCAAGATTAAGCGGAGGACGAAAAGCGATTAATCGTTCAGGGGAAAAACCGGCCGCTAATGCACCTTTTAATGATTCGAGTTTGGGCAAAATTCGAGCATACAATGTGGCTTTAGAGTGCCAAGATTCAAATAAAGATAAAGATTGATATCCCACCGTTAATAATACCCGTTTTCCCAGTAAATAAGACGTCGAAAATAAGGCATCAAAACTCTTGACAATAATGCTATTACCTTGAGAATTTTCAGGTCTTTCGTAACGCAAATAAGGAATCTGATAACGATTCGCTAGTTGTATTGCTTGTTGAGAAATCGTCACCGCATAGGGATGGGATGCGTCAATAATGCCGCAAATGGCGTATTTAGGGATAAAATCGGTTAAGGCTTGTCCCTTGAGACGACCAATGATCACGGTTAAGTCGGGATGAGGGGGATAGAGAAATTGAGCTTCAGGAGTTGTTACCGTCACAATACAAGTATAGCTCAACCGGAGAAGGATTTGAGTAATTTCTCGACTTTCGCTTGTTCCACCAATTAGCCAAATAGACTTTATCATGGTCAATAATCGGTCGTCAAATCTGAATAACTACAAGAAAACAGAAAAATACTGTAAATTTTAAGCAAATTTATTCATTTTAGCTCTCTGCTGGATTTAGTTGCATCATCACCCATGTTACATAAGTTCCGATCGGACTCCAGAATAGAAAAGGCAGTAATAGCCAAACCGCTTGTTTTGCGACTGAAGAAACTAAAATTGTTAAAATTAAGCCAATAAAAAAGCCTGTTGCTCCAATAATTGTTCCTGCTCGTAAACTTTGTAATTTACACATCACAGGCGTATAAGCAACAATGGCAATTTCTAGCAATAGGTATCCTGCCATGAATCCCCACGTTTGAGGACGATTGGGTTGTTGTTGCCAGACGATATAAGCTGACCATGCACCACAAATAAAGATAATTGTCCAAATAAAAGGAATTAAAGGCTCAAAGGTCAACCAAGAAGGGCGACGCAACCGATTAAACCAACTGATCTCCCTTGACGTGAGGCGACTAAATAATAAAGCCACCCCAATGGCCACACCCCCAATCACTAACCAAGCAGGAATCATTCATTTATCTCCCTTAAAAAATAGCTGATTTTATTGTAAAGAATAATACAATTTCGTCAATTTGGGTTACAATAACAGCCAATGCCTTTATTGATGAATTTATCAGCAAAAATGGGAAAATTTTTAGTTTTTTGTCGTTCGTCTATTGCTTTGGGCATAATCATCTTCTGCTCATCCTTCTTCATTACCAGTTGTAATCCTCAATCGTCTCAAAACGGGTCTTCAACTTCCCAAAATAAAGATACTTTGAAACTCCTTTATTGGCAAGCCCCGACTATTCTTAATCCCCATCTTTCAACCGGATTTAAAGATGCAGAAGCAAGTCGCATTACCCTTGAACCCTTGGCCTCTTTCGATGAAAAAGGAACATTAATTCCCTTTTTAGCGGCGGCTATTCCTACTGTTGAAAATGGAGGGATTGCTAAAGATGGAAAATCAGTAACTTGGACATTGAAAAAAAATATTAAATGGTCAGATGGAACTCCTTTTACAGCTAAAGATGTGATGTTTACCTATGGATTTATTAGTAATCCGAAAACGGGATCAACCAGTGGGGGAACGTACGAAATTGTAGAGAAAGTTGAAGCCCTTGATGATTATACTGTTAAAGTTTATTTTAAAGACGTAAATCCGGCTTGGTTTTTAGTATTTGTCGGTAGCGAAGGAATGATCTTACCTGAACATATTTATCAAGCTTATGTGGGGGAAAAAGCAAGGCAAGCCTCTGCTAATTTAAAACCCGTTGGCACGGGTCCTTATCAAGTCGTAGAATTTAAACCGGGGGATGTCGTTGTCTATGAACAAAACCCTTATTTTCGAGAACTAAATAATTTAGGTTTTAAGCGCATTGAATTAAAAGGAGGAGGAGATGCAACTTCAGCCGCAAGAGCCGTTTTACAAACAGGAAATGCGGATTATGCCTACAATTTACAAATTGAATCTTCTGTCTTAAAAGAGCTAGAACAAGGAAATGAAGGCAAGGTGGTATCAGCCTTTGGCTCACTGACAGAACGAATTATTATCAATCAATCTGATCCCAATAAGATAGATGAAAATAAACAACGATCTAGTCTTGAATTTCCCCATCCTTTTTTTGGTGATCCTCAAGTTAAAAAAGCATTTACTTTAGCCATTGATCGAGAAACGATTGCGACTCAACTTTACGGAATTACTGGTCAAGCAACTTCTAATTTTATTGTCTTACCAGAACAATATGTTTCCCCGAATACTCGTTATGAATTCAACTTAGAAAAAGCCGCTCAGCTTCTTGATCAAGCGGGTTGGAAAGATACGAATAATAATGGCATTCGAGATAAGAATGGAGTTGAAATGAAAGTGCTTTTTCAAACCTCTATCAATCCGTTACGTCAGAAAACGCAAGAAATTGTCAAGCAAGGATTACAATCCATAGGTATTGAGGTAGAATTAAAAAGTATCGATCCAAGTGTTTTCTTTGCCAGCGATCCGGCTAATGATGATACAGTGGAAAAGTTTTATGCAGATATGCAGATGTTCACAACAGGCAATACCAATCCCGATCCAGGCATTTATTTACAAACCTATACCTGTGACAGCATTCCCCAAAAATCGAACAATTGGTCAGGAGATAATTATGCCCGTTATTGTAATCCCGAATATGATAAGCTGTGGCAACAGTTTTCTACGGAATTAGAACCCCAAAAACGCCAAGCATTAGCGATTCAAATGAATGATATGTTAATTAAGGATGTGGTGATTATTCCCTTAGTTCATCGCGCAGATGTCGTGGCGATTAGTAATCAATTGCAGGGATTTCAACTAACACCTTGGGATCGCAATACTTGGAATATTAAAGACTGGAAAAAATCGGGTTCACCGAACTAATAGACGTTAACCTTGCGCCTCTATAACCAACGTTTATTTTCTGTCTCAATTGACTTCTATTCATTCCGAGTATTGTTAAACTTGGATAGCTTTGAGCATCTAATTGTTTGCGTAATTTAAACCATTTATCCTCTTGGGGGAAAAGAGGGCGATCGCTCTTTGTTTGAGGATACATTTGGGTGTAATGTGCCTTATTTAATTTTTAATAATTTTACCAAATTAATTCTAGATTTAAAACAAACTTGAGTAAAACATCTTCTCCTGATAAGGTTTGAGGATGATTTAAGATTTCTACGGCTTTCCCTTGGCGATAAATTTCCACTTGTCTATCTTGGCGATTAATTAACCAGCCTAATTTTGTGCCATTCTCTATATATTCTTGCATTTTTTCTTGTAAAGATTTTAAGTTATCACTGGGAGA
>JBGTGT010000084.1:0-83268 GCA_041746575.1 Microcystaceae cyanobacterium | reverse complement strand
TATTTGCCTCAAAAACCGTCTCTGGATTGGAAGCCAAAAGGATAGAGGTCTTTTCCTCCTGCTATTTTTTAATGAGAAATATCTTTTTATTTTAAGCGATCGCTCTTCAAGGGCGATCGCTTAAAATCCTCATGGCTTGATTTTATTTTGGCAGAACAGAAGTGGTTTTTTTCCTCTGTCGAACTCACGTCATAAAAAAGGGGGCGACGGCTGACATGGAGTGTCTCGCAGATATCCTTTAATGTGAGGGGTCGCTCTAAGTTTGCCATCATGTAATCTTCTGCCTGTTTGACTATAGGTACTCGGCTCAAGGTGGATAGCGGTTGGGTAACTTTTTCTCTAAGGGGAATTCTATCAACCAATAAGGGAATGAAATCTTCCAAAATTAGCTTTTTTAGGTAAGGGCGTTTGAGCAGGTGAGGCTGGTGCCAAGCTAAATATTGCAGTTGCTTGAGATAGGTGCGGACGGTCAGTAGCGTCATCGGAGAATACAGAAAATTAGTCGCGAAAAATCGCCGATCAATGTCTGAACGATTAGCGATTTGCAAATACTCTTCAAACACTGCTTGTTTGATTTGCACGGTACAAAGTAAGTAGGTCGGCATAAATAAAGGTAAAATGTAAAAATACCAAAAAACCTAGAATACCCA
Source organism: Microcystaceae cyanobacterium (assembly GCA_041746575.1). Lineage (GTDB taxonomy): Bacteria > Cyanobacteriota > Cyanobacteriia > Cyanobacteriales > Microcystaceae > JBGTGT01. The sequence goes on along the minus strand of JBGTGT010000084.1, from coordinate 82,618 downwards.
CTATGCCTTCTCCTCTAAGAATCCGTCTAACCCCTGAAGAAAAGCAATGCTTATGTGAGTTAAAAACTAACCCAAAAATTCCCCAAAGAACTCAGCAAAGAGCCGAAGCTTTACTATTAAGTGATAAAGAATGGAAGGTATCAGCAATAGCCGCTCATATAAACTGTGCAGATAAGACAGTTCGTCAAACATTTTACCGTTGGTTAACTCAAGGAAGAGAGGGATTATTTGATGCCCCACGTTCGGGAAGAAAACCTGTCTGGACGGCTGAAGATATAAACTATATCGAAGAATGTTTGGAAAAAGATGAAAGAACTTATAATAGTCGCCAATTGGTAGAGAAATTAAAACAAGAAAGGTCTGTAGAAATAAGTCATGACCGCCTCAGAAAAATCTAAAAAAAAAAGATGGAAGATGGAAAAGGACAAGAGTTAGCTTAAAAGGGAAGCAAAAAGAACAAGAATTTTGTCAGAAAAAAAGAGAGTTAGAGAAGCTAAAACACTACGAGGAGAAAGGATACATCAAATTAAAATATTTGGATGAAGCCGGATTTTCTCTGTGGAGTTCAGAGAGTTATAGTTACAGTAAGAAAGGAGAACAGAAAAAAATATAGCAAAAGAAAAAGAGAGGTAAACGATTAAGTATCTTAGGGATATTCAGCCAAGAAGAAAGCTTTGAATATGGACTAAAATTAGGAGGATTTAAAAGTAAATCTTATATAGAAATGATAAATTGGCAAGCCAAAAAAGCTGAAGAAGTACTGAAGAAGTACTGAAGAAAACGGGACAAATAACAGTGATTGTTTTAGACAATTATAGTGTCCATAAAAGTAAAGAAGTCAAAAAGAATCTCGAAACATGGAAGAAACAAGGATTAGAATTTTTCTTTATTTCTGCTTATAGTCCAGAACTTAATTTAATTGAACCAGAGTGGCATCAATTAAAAACTCATGAATTATCTGGGAGGATGTTTGAGGATGAATATGACCTAGCAATGGCTGTTATAGATGGCTTAGAAAAAAGGAGTAAAAAGAATAATTGCGTTTGCGAAAGATTTAGATTTAATTAGATAAGATTTATTGAAAAAGAAGAAAGTAAAAATGACTACTGTTTAGTCGTTTAATTGTGCCGACCTACTTAAAAAGTCTGACGGTATAACTACATTAATATAACGATAATATAACGATGGGAATCAAATCCAAACAAAGTGTCCTCATCAACTTGAGAGTCATGAGCTATCAAAATGCGTCCGTTAGCTTCTAGCACAAAAGAAAATATCACGTATCCAGCCACTTTTTCCCAAAAACATCGAAATGGACAGGCGGATTTTAGAAAAAAAATTGAGCATCGTCAAATTCTACAAATAGCAAATCGCATTGAAATGGCTGCAATTTCAGTTGGGTAAACTGAAGTTGCCAATAAGAGCCGGCATTTAAAGCTTCGGCGAGCCAATCGATATCGTTAAATGGGCGATGCAAAATGGTTAAATGCTCGGCAGGAATTTGACCGACTGACTTTTTCATATTCATATCATTAGCGGCCAACTAGGATACATTTTAAAGGAAGTTGTTGAATAAAAATTTATTAAGCCGACATTAAGGCAATTTTTCGCTTAAGTTTAAAATACTCTGTATTTTCAGGAATGTTTCTTTATTTTTCAACCTTGCCTTAGCAAAACTTTCGAATTGTAATGAAGGTTCAGTATGATCAGAAATCTCAAAATCCTCTTCTCCAAATCTCTAACGATAGGTTAATCTTGGTAACTAGACGGATCACTGAAACCTTCTGATCGCCATTCATTAGAAATTGAGCGGGGGTGATCAGAAAACTTGCTAAACCCAGAAGTAACCGTTAGAATAAACCCTAATTTTTGTAACAGAATCTAACCTTTTGGGGTAATCTAAGGTAATGCAACGCTCTTACCGATCTCAACCAAGTCAACAGAGGGAAACGAGGTATGGACAATCTTAAACAATATTGGGTCGCTCAAGCCATTGAAAAGGATTTAGGTGACCCCCTCAACCCCAATAATCCCTTATCCTTCAAACGGGTCATCGACATTGACGAAAGCGAGGAATTCCCTCATTCTGAAGTGAACTGGCTCTACAATTGGAAACTGCAACATTATTACGTTCCGACGGAGTGTGGTGGAGAATTTACCTCCTTTGAAGAATTCGTCTCTTTTGTGAAAGTGCTGTGCCGTCGAGATCAAACAGTGGGTATTGCCTTTACCACCCTATTTTGGTCATTTTTGACGTGGATGGCCGGTACAGAAGAACAGAAGAAAAAACTCGCCCATTATATTAAAAATGAAAATGGAGCGATGTGCTTGGGATATTCGGAAAAAGAGCATGGCAGTGATTTAGTCGGCGGAGATTTAACGGCTACCAAGGTAGAAAGAGGATATTTGCTGAATGGGGAGAAATGGCCAATTAATCGGGCGACTATCTCCGGCATCAGTTACATCTTAGCCAAAACGGATAAAGAGGGGGGTGCTAAATGTCTAAGCCTCTTCATGGTCGATAAACGGGAACTTGATCCTGAAAAATACTACAATTTACCGAAAATCTACACCCACGGCATTCGGGCTTCCGATATGAGTGGCATTGGCTTTAAAGATTGCTTCGTTCCCGATGGGATGCGTCTGGGCGCAGAAGGGGATGGTTTAGAACTCGCCCTCAAAGGCTTCCAAATTACCCGCACCCTTTGCTGTGCTTTCTCTCATGGGGCGGCAGATACAGCTTTACGAACGACGCTTAATTTTGCCTTGAAACGTATTGTTTACGGCAAGACGGTCTTTGAGTTGCCCCAACCCCGTCAAACCCTAGTAGATGCCTTTCTAGACCTCTTAATGTGCGATTGTGAGACCATTGGAGCGGCTAGAGGGTTTCATGTCATTCCTGAACAATTTAGCGTATGGGCTTCGGTATCAAAATATTTTGTCCCCACGCAATTGGAAACCCTAATAAATAATGTCTCGGTGGTGTTAGGATCTCGTTTCTATATGCGAGAAGAGCATGATTTCGGTATTTTTCAGAAAGTTTTGCGAGATAATTCTATTATCAGTATGTTTGATGGGTCGACTGTGGTTAACCTCCATGCGCTGATTCTACAATTGCGTCCCTTAACGAAATATCGTGCCAAACGAAAACCGCAAACCCTAGAAAAAATACAAGCCAGATTAGAGACAATTTTCTCCCTTGAGAAGCCTTTACCAGCTTTTAATCCTCAAAAATTGGAGCTTTTCGGGCGAGGAATGGATGACCCCTTACAGGGATTGGAAATTGTCCTCACTCAATTAGACGGCTTAAAAACGGCGGGAAACGTTAATTTAGATGTATTAGAAAAAGTCATCGAATTAGGCGGTTTAGTCTTAGAAGAACTTGATGCCCACGATGAACGTATTGTCCATTCTAAGTTTGAATTTGGTCACGATCAATCCCCTGAACAATTTGAAATCGCCAAGAAATATTGCGTTCTTCATACCGCCGCTTGTTGTCTGCATCTGTGGATTTACAATCGAGAAATCCTCGGAGAATTTTTTGCCAAAGGAGAATGGTTAGTACTGAGTTTACAACGTCTTTTAAAACAAATTCGACCCCTGCCTTATGGCATTTCTGAGACTTATGTCGAAAATGTTGCCCAAGAACTGCTAAAACTTCATAAAGAAGATAAACTATTCTCAATTGTTCCTTTTCAATTAGCTCAATTACAAACCCAAGATAGAGAGGACTCTTCCTATGCAACTGCAAACCTCCAACTTCAAAGCTGATAGCCTTGAAACGGCATCCTCAACTCAAATTTTGGAACAATGGTTAATTAATCAATTGTCCGAACAGCTTTCCTTAGATAGCAGTGCCATTGAGGTATCTGAACCCTTAACCCGCTATGGACTTGATTCTATTGATGCCGTTACCCTCGTTGGGGATTTAGAGGATTCCCTCGATTTAGAATTACCCGATACCTTATTCTGGGATTATCCCAGCATTGAAAAAGCAGCTTCATTCTTAGCAGAAAACTACGATTTAGATCAAGCTGTTACTAATCTTGATGTTACGGCAACTCCTGCCCCCAAAATAGAAGCTCCTAAAGACAACAAAAAGGGAGGTTGGGGACTCTTTGGCCGCTCAAAGGGATAAATCAATTTGATAAGTGGATAAAGGGCAATAACGAGATTTTTATGCTCCGAATTGACCCTACGTTCCATTTATTCATAATGCCTTATTAATAATTCATTGTTTACATGAACTATTCCGATTTTTCCTTTTGGTGGATATTATTCCTCTTTTTTATTCCTTTTTTGACCGTTCGTTACCTTGCCAAATCCTTTAATTGCTGGCACTGGATGTTTGACGGTTTGGGATTAGCTTTTGCTTCTCTCTTTTTATTTTACAACGCTAGTGCTTCTAGTTTTGTTGTTTTTGTAGGAGAAATCATCTTTAACTATGTGATGGTGCAATGGATGTTACGCTGTCCGCCACCTCAAGCAAAAATCATTGCCGCCATTACTATTATTGTTAATATTAGTATTTTAGCCTATTTTAAATATTACGTTTTTTTTGTCGAAGATGTTATTGGTTTATTTATTAATATTCCCAATAATTGGCAACAGGTTTCTCCTCTTCCTGTAACAACGAGAATTCCGCCCGGTGTTTCATTTTATACCTTTCAAATGGTTTCTTTTGTAGTGGACTCTTTAGTGGCCCGCAAGAAGCAACCTATTGGTTTTTTAGACTATATTAACTTTGTTGCTTTTTTCCCGCAAATTGTAGCAGGGCCAATTGAACGTCGTCGAGATTTATTTCCTCAAATTGAGAAGTTTCAATTTAAATTTACCGTAGAAAACATTGAAACGGGTTTAAAGTGGATTTCTTTGGGCTTTTTTATGAAGTTCGTGTTAGCGGATAATTTAGCCCCTTTCATTAACCAAAGTAGTACTACTAACCCTTGGTTTATTTGGTTTGTTACCTTTTTATTCACGTTAAGAATCTATTTTGATTTTGCGGGGTATAGTTTTATAGCAGTAGGATTAGCCTACTTTTTGGGCATAAAATTAACGGTGAATTTCCTCGCTCCTTATACTTCTCAAAGTATTAATGAATTTTGGCGACGTTGGCACATTACCCTCAGTACATGGTTTCGAGATTATGTCTTTTTACCTTTAATGGGTTCAAAAAAAGAGTGGGCCCCTTTTTATCTCTTTTTAACCTTTACTTTATCTGGATTTTGGCACGGGGCGGCGTGGAATTTCATTATTTGGGGGGCTTATCACGGTGCGCTACTATTGGTCTTGCGTTATCTTGGCAGACCTTTTTACGGAGTTATAGGTCAATATTTGGGCAAAGCGCAGTTTATCTCATGGTTTCTCACTTTTGCTTCGGTCACTTTTGGTTGTTTCTTTTTTATGGAAACCAATAGTCGCCAACTCTGGACAAAGCTGTTAACCTTACTGAATCCCTTAAATTATTCCCTTAATAATCTTGGCGAATTTTTGAGTTCTTATAACGTCAACGAGGCAGTTGCCTTAGGAATTACCCTGTTTTTAGCCATTGGTGTTCTTTTCTTAGAACATTTAGCAGTATGGCGCAAGAAATATGAATATGAGTTTTTGCTTAATCCGTGGATTTCGCCTATATTATTGGGGTTAACGGTTTTACTCGCCGCTCAAACCCAGTCCCAATTTATTTACTTTGAATTTTGAATTATGAGGAAGCAAAATGAAGCAGCCCATTAAAGTTTGTATCTTAGGCGGAGGTTTTGGTGGTTTATACACTGCTCTGTATCTTAGTCAGTCCTCATGGGTAAAATCGGGACACTGTGAAATTACACTCGTAGAACGCAATGAACATTTTGTCTTCACGCCGTTGCTCTATGAGTTGATTACGGGGGAATTGCAACGCTGGGAGATTATTCCGAGTTATCAACGTTTACTGAGATCTACGCCGATCCAATTTTGTCAAGACAAAGTTACAAATATTAACTTTGAAGCGCAACAGGTAGAATTGGCGCAGGGCAATACTTTTTATTATGATTATTTAGTCATATCTGTGGGAAATCAGAATCGTTGGCCAGAGATTGCCGGTCTAAAAGACCATGCGCTGACGTTTCGCAATTTAACTGACTTAGAACGATTACAAGCGGAATTGCACCGACTGGAAACTACTGAAAGACAACGATTAAGGGTAACCGTGATTGGAGGGGGTCCGAATGGGGTTGAATTAGCGTGTAAAGTTGCAGATAAATTAAAGAATCGAGGTGAAGTTCGGATTATTGAGCGAGGTGGGGCATTATTAAAAGGATTTTCCACAGGGGTACGCAAAGCGTCCTATCGTGCCTTATCTAGCCGTGGCATTCGTATTGAGTTTCAAACCAACGTCAAAGCGATTCACAGTGACCAAATTGTGATAGAACGGGATGATCATATCTATACGTTACAGACGGATTTAGTGATTTGGACGGCTGGGGTAGAAGCGAGGGATTGGGTAAAAACCTTAGATTGTGCGCAAGATGCTCAAGGAAAATTATTAACCCTTAGCAGTTTGCAATTGATAGACTATCCTAACGTTTTTGCTTTAGGAGATATGGCGGAAATTCAAGGAAAACGCCAATCTATTCCGGCAACAGCACAGTCGGCTTATCAAATGGCTAGTTGTGTGACGCAGAATTTAGTCGCTTTGATGGCGAAAAAAACAACTAAACCCTTCCACTATTTTCATGTTGGGGATATGTTAACCTTGGGTCACGGAGATGCCATTATTTCCACATTTGGACTTAATTTAGAAGGACATTTTGCCGCCGTTGTACGTCGCTTTGCTTATATCTTCCGTCTGCCGACAATGCGTCATCGCCTACAGGTTTTAAAGAGTGTTTCTCGACGCATGGCTTTTAAGTTAAGACGATTGATTAGAGAGCAACTCATTCAGCTTTTTCAAGGGGTTATGACCCGAAAACCAAATTTAGATTAAATTAAGGAAGGTTTGATCTTTAAATTCCTTTGGGAAGGTTAAGAAAAACGTTAATTTCAAGTACGATCAATCTTTAGTCATCCTTACAGGAATCCCGACACGAAGTTGATTGACTGATCTTAGCAAATAGTTTAGTTTCCGCCTTAAGCTACTTCTAACTCTTCTAAACGAAACGTATGACAGCGATCGAATGGGATGTTATTATTCAAGACCTCTCCCCTATAGAAATTATTACCGATCCCACTCAAATTGCCAAGTTATCTCTCGACTACTACCATTTCAGTCCAATTTTAGCTCAAAAACTCCAAGATAAACGGGGAGACTTGGTGGTTCGCCCCACGACAGAAGTAGAAGTCTTGACAGTAGCGCAAGTTTGTGCTGAGCATAAAATTCCGCTCACGGTAAGAGGCGCAGGAACGGGAAACTATGGTCAGTGTATTCCCCTTCAAGGCGGAATTATCTTAGATTTAACAAAATTAAATCAAATTCGTTGGCTCAAAGCGGGGATAGCTTGTGTGGAAGCAGGAATTAAATTAGCAGTTTTAGACAAAAAAGCAAGAGCGATTGGCTGGGAATTGCGCATGATGCCTTCTACCTATCGCACAGCAACGCTGGGAGGGTTTATTGCCGGCGGAAGTGGGGGTATTGGTTCGATTACCTATGGACAATTACGGGATCGGGGAAATGTACAGCGCATACGCGTGGTAACCCTTGAAGATACGCCAAAAGTCGTAGAATTACAAGGCGATGACATTCAAAAAGTTGCCCATGCTTACGGTACAAATGGAATTATTACAGAATTAGAGATTCCGCTTGCGCCTGCTTATCCTTGGCTAGAATTAATCGTGATTTTTAATGATTTCATGACGGCGGCCAGATTTGGTCAAGCGTTAAGCGACAGTGATGGTATTGTCAAAAAATTAGTGAGTATTCAAGATGGGCGCATTAGTCGTTATTTTACTGCCCTAAAAGATTACTTGCCTGACGGAAAATCGGCCGCTTTATTAATGATCTCTGAATATGATTTAGTCCTTTTTCAAGAATTAGTTCAAGAATATAAAGGAAAAATCACCTATCAAAATTTAGGGCAAGAAAGTAACAAAAAACCCCTTTTATTAGAATTTACGTGGAATCATACAACTCTACACGCCCGTAACATTGACCCTAATTTGACCTATTTACAAACCCTTTATTTTACCTTAGATAAGGTTGAGCATTGTTATCGCTATTTTGGCGATGAGGTCGTTATTCACCTCGAATTTATGCGAATTAATGGCAAAGGCATTCCTTCGGGGTTACCTCTCGTTCAATTTACTACGGAATCTCGCTTAAATGAAATTATTGACTATCACGAAAAACACGGTATTTTTATTGCTAATCCTCATACTTATATTTTAGAAGATGGGGGACGAAAAGTGATTGATCCAGTGCAGTTGAATTTTAAGAAACAGGTTGACCCCTACGGCTTGATGAATCCTGATAAAATGAGAGGATTTTCATAAATATCTTGTCTGTGAACGGGTACTTTGTATTATTTTATTTTATTGCTTTCTTTTGTGAGAGAAGTTCTTCACGAACGTGAGTTCGACCATATTTAATTTTTTTTCATTTATTTTGTGCAGGGGGTGCGGGGGAGGCACTCCGTCCCCCGTTGGGGGGTTTGGGGGGCTAGTCCCCCAATCAAGAATTTGTTTTTCCTTTCCCAATCCCAATCAGAATGAACAAAAAAATTGAGATAATTGCCCTCGCCGAACTCACGTCTAACAATATCATCTTTCATTATCATTCCCTATTTATTAGTAGCATCAAATTAGTTTCCAGCGACCAGATTACGCATTATAAAATATAAGTAAGTCTAAAGCATTCGTGAATAAGCCAAATAGAAATCTTACCTGTCACAAGCTAGAAAATTGTAATATCAAATCTGCTTAAATGACCCTAAATTTTTAGGTATGCAAGGCCTGCATTTAGTAATTAATTTTACAATTTTATTACGGTTGATCGAGCGAATTTTGCACTACAGGCAAGATACTTATTTTACGTTTCACGGAGGATACCCGATGACTGCTTAAACGGAATCCTACTGGGCTCTAATTTCGCTACAAATTTCATAAAAATCTGTAACAGGCGGTTTGACAAACAGTTTATTCATCTGCTCCAAGAATTCTCGATGCACATCGTGTTGACTATCGGGCATATCACTGGCATCATCCCACATAATAATGGCAATTCCTTCGTCTGTTCCTGTTTTATTAAGCAAAAATGAGCCTTTAAAGCCTTGACTGTAGTTAGAAACTGCTTTTTCATATAATTCTTGTGCTTTAGTAAACATGCCCGGTTTAAATTCCCCGATGGCAACGTAGGCGGTTTTGTGTTTGAGCATTTCAGTAGATGCGGACATATTTTCCTCCTTGATAGGGTCTTTCCTTAGTATATTTTTGCTGAGAAACGCTTTAAACCATTCCTTAGCAAGACTTCACAATGTTTCTACCCCATTAAGTTTTCAATTTCGGTTGCTTGACTCGGCAAATTTGGGCTTAAAATTTCTGCACCTTTATCGGTAACTAAAATATCGTCTTCAATGCGAATTCCTCGAACATCAGCAAATTGTTCTAATTTCTCCCAATTAACTACTTTTTTATACTTTTCTCGAAAATTAACATGATTTAACAAGGCTGGGACTTGATAAAACCCCGGTTCAATAGTAACCACCATTCCTGAACGCAAAGGACGATTTAAACGCAAGTATTTGAGTCCAAAACGGTCACTTCTTTCTCTTCCTGCTTCATAGCCAGCTAAATCTCCCAAATCTTCCATATCATGTACATCTAATCCTAACAAGTGGCCAATACCGTGGGGAAAAAATAAAGCATGAGCGTCTATTTTCACTAAAGTTTCAGGATTTCCTCGCAAAATACCTAAATCAACTAATCCTTCTGCTAAAATCAAGCATCCCATTCGATGAATCTCCTCATATTCAACCGATGGCGCAACGTTGGCAATGCAAGCATCATGGGCGGCTAAGACGATATGATAAATATCCCGTTGTGTCGTTGTGAATTTGCCTGAAACTGGCCAAGTTCGGGTAATATCCGAAGCATAACCCATCTCCGTTTCTGCCCCCACATCTGCTAGTAATAAATCGCCCATTTTGAGAGAATGATGATAGTTTTCATTGTGTAGGACTTCCCCTTGTACGGTCACGATACTGTTATAAGAGCAAGTCATATTATGCCCGATAATGACGCTTTCCATTATTCCTCGAATTTCTGCTTCTGTTTTAGCGTTTTTTGTCTTTTTTATGCCTTGTAGATGGGCTTTGGTAGCAACTTTTGCCGCTTTTCTCATTTCCTGCAAGGCAAAATCATCCTGAGTCAGACGTAACCTAACAATCGCTTTCATTAACTCTAAATCAATTGCTTCGGGGAGAATTTGACGCTCTAAGACCTCAAGTTGCTGTTGATAAGTAGAAACATCTTGCATTGCAATGGTTGCAGCGTTAGCAGTATGGTGCGCTAATTCAGTGAGAGGATAAACGGCTTTTGCCCCTATTTGCCGGCCGAATGCTTGAGGAGAAGGACTTTCTCCATGCCACAAAGCACTATCTGGAGAAGCTTCTGGGATAAATAGGGTTAAATCACCATTTTCTAGCTGAACAACCCTATTTTCTAGGTTAAAACCAGCAAAATAGAGAAAGTGACTACTGGCGCGGAAGGGATAACGGTTGGCCGGAAAATTACGAGAAGGAGCGATTCCCGACCACAATAACACAGGATATTCAAATAATTCTGCTAATTTTTGTCGTCTTTTTTTTAAAATCGAAGCTAAATCAATGTTTTCTGTTAAAATCTGCATCATTAACCTCTTTATGCTTAAAAAGTTTATTCTTTTATCATGTTAAGCCAGTTAAATTTACTTTTATCCGACAACAGATTAACTATCAATTTTTGTTAAGTTAAAAGAGAGTCTTTTTAATGAATAGGATTTTGATTTATGTCTTGGTTAGGATTAGGAAAGAAAGCAACGATGCCTAAGCCGGAAGAAGCGTTACCCGGCAGAAAAGCTGAAATGCCCCTTGAAAATGTTCATTATATCAATGGAAATCCTCTTAAACCCCCTTTTCCTGAGGGTATGAAAACCGCAATGTTTGGTTTAGGGTGTTTTTGGGGAGCAGAACGTAAATTTTGGCAATTGGAAGGCGTTTATAGTACATCAGTCGGATATGCGGCAGGATATACCCCCAACCCTACCTATCAAGAAGTCTGTTCAGGTATGACAGGACATAATGAAGTTGTTTTGGTGGTTTATGACCCCAAAATCATCAATTATAACCAATTATTAAAGGTTTTCTGGGAAAGTCATGACCCAACCCAAGAGATGCGTCAAGGCAATGATGTGGGAACGCAGTATCGTTCTGGCATTTATACTTATTCCGAAGAACAAAAGCAACAAGCCGAAGAATCCCGTAAAATGTATCAAAAAGCCCTGTCTGATTCGGGCTATGGACAAATTGCCACGGAAATTCTCGATGCGCCTTCTTTTTACTATGCCGAAGATTACCATCAACAATACCTAGAAAAAAATCCTAACGGCTATTGTGGATTGGGAGGGACGAATGTGTCTTGTCCTTTACCTTTGGGCGTTAATCTCGACTAAAAATCTTAAATTAGGGGAAATATTCCCCTTTTTGTGATGCTCAAAGTCTTGTGAAAAATTTAGCCCTTATGATACACTAATTAGTTGTCACGCTTGGAGAGGTGGCTGAGCGGTTTAAAGCGGCGGATTGCTAATCCGTTGTACGGTACGTAAGGCCGTACCGGGGGTTCGAATCCCCCCTTCTCCGTTAATCTTTGAGATAATCATTATTTTTCAAATCTTATAATCTCGTTGTATAAGTGATAGCGGAACTTATAAAAAAGAGGTTAACTTCTTAAAAATTGACAAATAAGTCTTTACTCTACAATAAAAGTTAGAAAAAGCGATGATTTTGAAACCAATTGACACTTTTTGCCAAAGCTTGCTCAATTGAAGACTGAGGCAATCCTAATTCTTTCACCGCTTTAGACCCATCGTAATACATCAATTGCCGAGACATTCGTACGCCATCAAAGGGTATCGAAGGGGTTTTTCCCACTTTAGACAGCATAAATTCATCAATACCAGCCACCACCCAAGGAATCCAGACAGGAATCTGGGTTTTGGGCGCATTTAATCCTGTAATTTGAGCCAACCTATCTAGGACTTCTTTTAACGTTAAATTCTGGTGGCCGAGGATGTAACGTTCCCCTGTTTTCCCCTTTTCCAACGCCAATAAATGTCCCCATGCCACATCTTCCACATCAATCAGATTTAACCCCGTGTTAACATAAGCTGGCATCTGACGGCGCAAAAATCGGAGAATAATGTCCCCTGTGGGGGTAGGCTTAAGATCATAAGCTCCAATAGGGGTACTGGGGTTTACAATGACCACATCTTGTCCCAAATCAACCGCCTTTCTCGCTTCTTGTTCAGCCCAATACTTCGATTTTTTGTAATCACTAATTAGATGTTGAACGGGACTTTGATACGTTTCAGCTACCGGCTGACCATTTTTCCCCACCCCAATTGCGGCAACAGAACTGGTGTAAACGGTTCGTTCAATACCGACTTGTCGGGCGGCAGTCAATAACTGACGAGTACCGAGAACATTGCTACGGTAAAGAATCTCTTTATCTTTCTGCCATAGGGAGTAGTGGGCGGCCACATGGAATAAAACCTGACAGCCTTGCAGTTTACTAGCTAAATCATCATCATTCAACGTGCCTTCGACAATTTCGACCTCTAATCCCCGTAAATTATCGATAGGGGTCGTCGGGCGAACTAATGCCTTTACCGCATAGCCTTGATACTTTAGCAAACGAATCAGATTTGCACCCACAAATCCTGTTCCACCGGTCACGAATGCTTTTAAAACCAAATATTAACTCCTTATTTTGTTATGGTTGCTCATACTCTGCTTGAAACCATTTGCGGGTGAGGGGTTGGGCAACCATTAAGCCTTCACCCCCTAACACCTCTAGGGGTTGTCCGTTAATATTTAACCATAGCGGTAATTGGGGATTTATACTGGTTGCCGTGTAAAGGATTTGCTTTAATCGAGCTGTCATAGACGCACTTCCCCCCCCCTCAGTAAACGTTTCCGACAAATCCAGATAAATTCCTTCTTGAGTGACTTTCAAGTCCAATAACTGCGTTCCATCAGGGATTGCTGTGGCATAATCTTCAGTGTCTCCCGCTAAGAGCGTTGTTAAAGCCGTTTGTAGGGCTTGCGTTTCGTCTGCCGACTTTTGTAGCATAGTCGGGATGGGAACTAAGTCTAGGGTGTCTCCCTGATTGGCTAACCAATAAACTTGTGCCTTTTCTTCAAGAATCGGGGATTGTGCCTCAGGAATCGGTGAAGGACGGGTAGTTTGCGGGGAAGGAGAAGTAACTACCGTCGGTTCTCGATTAAGGTTACGATAAGCCCAGAAAGCCGCCCCTCCACCCACTAGCAAAAGGGCAACAATCACGCCCGCTAACCCGGCGAGAAATGAACGTTTTTGATTTCGATTATTTTCCATCTTTTTTGCTTAATTTACCGGTTATAAAAGGGAATTGATGAGATCAGAGCAATGGGTTAATGCGGTTTGAGCAAGCCCCCTCCCTATTCAAGATTGTACCTGTCTACCCTTTGTTTCACCATCATCTTGCTAGAATATCCTTGTTATCTTCATTCCACCTGCCGCTTATATTTTTTAATTGTTTGCGAAAAATTCACAATTCTTGCTCAAAATCGCCAAAATGCCAAGAGGTCTAATAATGATGAACGGTCATCTCTTTTTTTTTGGGCATATAAGGGTTTAATTGGGTTACGATTGTTTTAAATCCTAGAATGAAAGGTTTTATGACCACTTTTATTAACATTAAAAGGGTTTCACCTTCTCCTGCTACCTTTCTCATTGGCCATCGGTCAGGAGCGCAGAATAGGAGTTCAATCAGTCGTCGTTCTTGGTCTAAAGTCATCGTATCAAAATATAAAGTCACCCGATAAACTGACTCTAAAGATTCAATATTATTAATTTTGACCGCCAAACTTAAGTTTTTTTCCGTGAGATTGATATGGCTAAATTGTTCAAAACAAAGGAGAGAATTTAACCCTTTTTGAGGAATATCAATGATGAGTCCTGCTTCAGATATTCTTTGAGTCACCCCTTCAAAGCAAGTATTTTTAGATATTAGACAAACGGATTCATGAAGATTAAACCACTGATAATGGGTCTTTTTCGGGCGATTAACTAGGGCTATAATTGAAATACTTAAAAGGAAAAAATTCAAAAAACTCCAGAAGAAAACCAAATTGATAATGTTATTTTCAACAAAGGTAAAATGAATTAAACTTTTTCCTAGACTGACGAGATTGATCAACCACAAAATAATTAAAGGAATTGCAATTTTCCAGTGAAAATAGGACTTTTGGTGTAAAATCCCCTTAGGAGTAACCCGAAAACCTTTACCAAAAGGATCGAGAAAAATCTGGGTAATAGCTAAGGCTATATAAAAAATCTTAACGTGATCATAAATATAAGTAATTGTTAAGGTTTTGACGCCTGAACACATCCAATAAAACGTAATAAATTGAAGACAATAATAAGGCAAGAAAATATATAAAGATTCTTCAGGCGAAATTATTAAAGGACGTACGTCAAAAAATGTCCAAAATAAAGGAATTGTCAAAACAAATACTTGAGGAATCGCCACCAGCCACCCTATTAAACCATCAAAATTAACGAATCTTTGTCTAAAATTTAAACCCGGAATGGTTAGACTATTGGCTTTAATAAAAAAGCTTTGCATCGTTCCTTGCGCCCAACGGGCTTTTTGCACAAGATAAGCCGTAATTGTTTCGGGGGCTAACCCTGCGCTTAATTTTTCATTCAAATAAACCACCTGATACCCTCTGGCCGTAATCATAATTCCTGTATAATAATCTTCCGATAAAGACTCGGTATAAAAGCCGCCCACTTCTTCTAACGCTTGACGACGAACCACAAAAGATGAACCTGCACAAATAATAAATCCTGCCCCATCTAAAATCGGCTGCATCTGACAATGAAAGAAATCATCCTCTGCATTTAATTCATTTTCTAAGCCTAAATTATAAGCAACAGCATCAGCGTTATAGAATTCTTGACACGTTTGAACGATCGCAATTTTGCGATTCTGGAAAAAGCCAATTGTTCGTGTTAAAAAATTAGCCGTCGGTACAAAATCTGCATCAAAAACGGTAATGAGTTCTCCCTGCGTTTGCATCAGTGCGTGGTTTAAGTTTCCCGCTTTCGCATGAGAATTATCTGAACGAGTAATATAATGACAACCCAGTTCTACTGCTAATTGTTTAATCTCTTTTCGTCGGGTATCATCTAGGAGGTAAATTTGTTTATTGGCATAATCCATAGCCTGACAACCAATGATACTTCTTTTTAAAATAAAAGCAGGTTCATTATAAGTCGGAATTAAAATATCTACAGAAGGCTGATAATCTCCTGATATGACTGCTTTGCTGTAAATGTCCGCTTCTTTGTGACGTTTTTTGTAGCTCAGAAATAAAAAAGCTTGACTTAAATTTCGACTGATAAAAATGGCTTCCGTCACTAATAATAATAAACTAAAAATTCCATCGAGAGGACTAGCAAAGTTCAGACTAGAAAAACAACGCCAAAAAAAGTATCGTAACGTAAACGCCATCAAAAGACTGACAACAATTACCTTTGACCATGTTTGCGGTTTGGATGACTTTTTCATCGTTATCGTGACGATCAAGACTCCCACAATAGTGGGTATGTAAAGATAAAAAGGATGAGTAAATTCGGGAACCTCAACCCAAAAAGGGGGATTATTCTGTAACGTATGCAAGTAGGCAAAAAAGGCACTAATATTCTTTTCCCCTTTTAACCACGCTAAAGCGATCGCCATTATAAAGCCAATACTTCCCAGAAAAACTATCGTCGCCATCTGAAGAGGATAAGCAGGGATAAAGGGAAATAAATGGCGTAATTTGCGATTAAGATAAGGAATGGGTCTAAATGTCTCCATAATCTCTAGGCTTTACCAAATTGATCTTAAAGGATCTCAATGATCAGGGAATAGGAATAGAATAAGTCGTCCTCAATCTAGTTAGGATTCGGCAATTGCTAAAGAACAAGTGAAAATAGATGATTGTACCCCTCTTGTCTTGCCCTTCCATCTATATAATCCTCTTTTAAACTAAACAGAGCTTGAGGCGGAATTCCCTAACAGCATTAAATGCTAAACTAAAGGCGAGAAACTAAGTTCCCTCTATTTTACAGTTCTTAACAAAAATAGGAAGATGATCCACAGAAATAGATATATCCCGAGACTGTCTGCTCGATAAAGTTCCATATTCTATATAAAAAGATAGAAGTGAGTTTTTGCTGAGAAGCCTCTAAGAAATCTTTCATCTTGAGAAATAGAGCGTCGGGATGTTATTTTTAATCCTTTTTTTCGCAATCTTTACCAGTTTTTTTCCAGTCGAGACAATAATGGTAAAAGCACAAGTATATCTAAGCAACGACAAACAGACTTCTAACTAAAAATGTTTCAATCATTAAGAAATAAGCTATTTTGGCAATATTATGTAATCATGTCTTTTATTTTGGCATTTTTAAGCTTAATTACATATTTCGGAGTGAACAAAATTTTATATCGTGAACTGGATAAACGATTAGCCACGTTAGCTGATGTAATGATTGACAACAATCAGTGGATGAATGCGCATTACCCTTTATCGAGTAGTCTATCGAGTCCTCTGAATGGTGAGACAGGGATTGAATGGTTTGACCAAAATGGGTACTTAATTGCACGTCAGGGGTTGACAAACGGAAAAGTTCCCCCTAAACCCGGCATTCTAACGGTTAAAGTCGATCAAAATCCTCAAAAACGTTCATATCCCATTCGTACCTATACAACGAGAGTCTCTGTTGATCGGAGTGAACTCTCTCAGCCCAATTTAGAGGGATATTTACGATTAAGCCAGTCTATCCAAAGTATTGAACACATTAAACGCAGAATTCTTTATTTTTCTATTCTTTCCGTTAGCTTGAGTTTAGGATTAGTCGGTGTTGCGGGGTTGTGGTTAACCCAACAAGCCGTAAAACCCATTGCCGAGAATGTACAGAAGTTAAAGCAATTTACGGCCGATGCCTCCCATGAATTAAGAACGCCACTAAGCTCCATTAGAAGCTGTATAGAGCTAATTCATCATCATCCTGAGCGAATTCATCCGAAAGATGCTCGAAAATTAGCTGTGATAGCTAATGCGACCGAAAAAATGGTTCATCTTACCCAAGATTTACTATTTCTAGTGCGTAATGAGGGTAAAAAAACAGATAATGAAGCGAACTGGTCTTTAGTTTCTCTTGAGGAGATTCTCACTGATTTAATCGAGCTACTAGAACCTCTCGCTCAAGAAAAATCCATCAGCATTGATTACGCTTTAGAGATTGAAGGAATCATCCTAGGAAATCCGGAACAAATTAGTCGTTTATTGACAAATATCATAGGAAATGCCATAAAATATACCCCTGAAAAAGGACAAATTTCCGTCATTCTCGATAAATATCAACGTTATGCGGTCATTCTAGTTGAAGATACAGGGATGGGGATTAAAGCCGAAAATTTACCTAGAGTGTTTGATCGCTTTTGGCGCGCCGACGAAGCTAGACACGAAGGAGGCACTGGATTAGGATTACCCATTGCCATGGCGATCGCTCAGAATCATGGCGGAAATATCTCCGTTACCAGTAAGATCGACGAAGGAACCTGTTTTCGGATCACCTTACCCCTTCAATCTGTCTGAAAGATCATTGATTCAAGACTTATAAATTGAGTGAATTAATGGCTGACAATTTGTGATCAAGATCATCGCAAATCTACTCTCTATCTTTTACATTACTTTACATAAGCAGACAAGCTTACAAAGTCATCTATCTATTAAACAATAGAAAAAAGATTGTTTAGTAATCATGGACTGACATATTTTTTTTGTGTTACGGAAAAAATATATAGACACTTTTTGTCGAAGTATCTATCATTTTATTTTGGAAAAAACTTAAATGCCACACCCAATCGCTTTACGAGAGCTTCTTAAGAATTCTCAATTAAAATCTCTGCTCGAAGACTTGATTAATTTAATCAACCGTCCAATTTTTATTGAAGAGCTAGATGGAAATTTGCTATTAGGACAACCTGCGACATCTATTTCAAGAGAAGAATATGTCATTACGGTGAATCAAGAAGATTACGGTGTCGTGAAAGGAGATAGTTCAGCTCAAATAATTGCTCGACTGATTGCCTATTGTTTAAATCAAGAAACCTTTGTGCTTTTTGATGATTTAACAAAAATTCCTAATCGTCGCTATTTTGATCTTTGTTTTCAACAAGAATGGCGGCGTTGTCAAAGACAGAATCATTTTTTATGTTTACTGATATGTGATTTAGATCATTTTAAGTCTTACAATGATTACTATGGGCATACTATTGGAGATCGTTGCTTGACGCAAGTTGCTCAAATTCTCAGAGAAACACTAAAACGTCCAGCAGACGAGGCCTTTCGTTATGGGGGAGAGGAATTTGTGTTGATTTTACCTAATACCTCTAGTGAAGGAGGTCAAATGATCGCTAGGGAAATCGTTAATCACATTCAGCAAGCCCATATTCCTCATTATCTCTCTCCTATTAATTCTTTTGTCACTATCAGCGTGGGCATCTCTGCAACAATTCCCCGAAGTGAGATTCATCCTGATACTTTGTTGCAGGCAGCAGATATTGCATTGTATCGCGCTAAACGAACAGGACGTAATCGCTATTCGCTACAGGAAATTGGGGATAACTTCATTGATTAATGATCAATAATCTCCAAATCACCAATAGGATGTGACGAGAATCATTGTAAATTCACGGAATCGCCTTTACAGTTTCTGTATACAGACTACAATCGAAGACCGGATCTTCGTCTTTATTACCCATGAATCATTCAAATATATATTGTTATTACTCAAACCAGACTCACGCTAGCTGCTTGTTGTTCAATAAGCCAGAACAAGTCATCGAATTAATCTTAAAAGCACGATTACACTAAAAAATCTGGCTTTATATTTTTTTCTTGATATTCAGAAAATAAAATCCAGCAAAATTATGCCCAATCAATCTATCAACTCTCAACACGTTTTAGCAATTGACTCTCCTTATTATAATCAGGTTATCACTCTAAAAAAAGATTTTTATTCAATTGGTAGACATTCTAATAATACGATTGTTATTCATTCGGAAAATCTGTCTCGAAAACATGCAACGCTTGTGAAACAATATGAACTGAAAAATAGTGATCATTATTTTACTCTATTTGATGGAGATAACAAGGGAAGTAAAAGTACTAATGGGATTTGGGTTAATGGGGTTCAATGCACAGAGCGTATCTTAAAACATGGAGATATCATTTGCTTTGGGAATGATGTCAAAGCGACCTATTATATTATTAATTCTGATTCTAATAGCCTTTCTGAACAAGGCATTCCCCATTCTTCATCCCCAACCATTTCAGTTTCTTTTTCAAGACTGCAACAGGCACCTCTCATTGATTATCGACAGACTCAAATTATTGACTTGCCGCTGCTGAATTCTTCAACATCAAATGAAGGACAGTTAGCCTCTCTAGTCGAACTTAGCCCAAACCCAATTCTTGAACTGGATTGGCACAGAAATCTAAAATATTTGAATGCCGCCGCCCGTCTTCAGTTTCCTGATCTAATAACTTTAGCGCAAAAACATCCTTTGCTCCACCACTTAGTTGATGAATATCAACATCCCAACGGAAACTTGTTGATTCAAGAATTGCAAATCGATCAGCAAGTATTTGAGCAACATATCCATTATTTACCTGAACGTCAATCAATTCGAATTTACCTTTTTGATATTACCCAAAGAAAACGAGCCGAAGAAATTTTACATTATCAAGCTTTTTATGATCAACTAACGAGTTTACCCAATCGATCCTTATTTCATGAACACCTATCTCTCGCTTTAGCCAATGCTCAAAGAGGTCAATATTCACTTGCAGTTCTCATGTTAGATCTCGACGGTTTTAAAACAATTAATGATGTTTTTGGTCATTCAGTGGGAGACCAAAGTTTAAAGCTTTTTGCCCAACGTTTACAGTCTCAGTTGAGAGCTGGAGATTTGCTATCTCGATGGGGAGGGGATGAATTTACGCTACTGATACCTCGCATCAACAAAACAGACGAACCCGCAAAAATCGCCCAAAGAATCTTAAAAAGTCTCAGCCACCCTTTTCAACTTAATCATCAAGAATGTTACCTCAAAACCAGTATTGGTGTTGCGATCTATCCTCAAGATGGAGAAGAGGCAGAAACCTTAATCAAAAATGCAGATGCGGCACTCTATCGCACTAAACAGCAAGGACGCAATCACTTTCAATTTTATCTTCCTAGTATGACGTTTGAGACTTCAGAGCGTTTTCAGCTAGAAACCTTACTTCATCAAGCTATTAGCCGCCAAGAGCTACAACTTCACTACCAACCTCAAATCAACATCAGAACCGGCAAAATTCAGGGAATGGAAGCATTGATTCGCTGGCAACATCCTAAACTGGGATTAGTATCCCCCAGTAAATTTATTCCCATTGCAGAGGAGACGGGGCTAATTCTGGCAATTGATGAATGGGTTCTCCGAACTGCCTGTCAACAAAATCAGGCTTGGCAAAAAGCAGGTTTAACTCCCGTTAAAGTGGCTGTTAATTTATCAGCTAGACAGTTTCAGCAACCTCATTTACCAAAATTAGTTGAGCAAATATTACAAGAAACTCAACTCGAACATCATTTTCTCGAAATAGAAGTAACCGAAACCGCTTTGGTGAAAAATATCGAACTTGCTCGCCAAAATTTAACACAATTACGTAAAATGGGCGTGCAAGTTGCCATGGATGATTTTGGAACAGGTTATTCTTCTTTAAGCTATTTAAAAGAGTTTCCATTTAGTACCCTAAAAATTGATTCTGCCTTCGTAAAAAATATCACAGAAAATTCTCAAGAAACTGGCATTATTTCGGCGATCATGATGTTAGGTAAAGTGTTAAATTTAAGAGTGATAGTTGAAGGCGTTGAAACTCAAGAGCAAATGAAACTATTAAAACAGCTTCAGTGCGAAGAAATGCAAGGATATTTTTTTAGTCATCCTTTAACCATTCAAGAATCCACTCACTTGTTATTAACAAACAAGTAACTTTATCGGCTAAGTCGGTGTCAATTTAAAAAAAGCTCATTCGTTATATTAGATTAATCACTGACCGGTTGTGACAAACGTCACGGTAAATTCGTCATATATTCGTTACATTTTTATATATTACTTTATATAATCCTCCGGCTCATTACCGATGAATAATCCAACCATGAATCGCCATCCTTTGAACCAGACTCAATTCAGTTACTTATTATTTAAAGAATGGGAAAGCACTGAGTTATCGCCTGATTACCTGAGGTTTATGCGAGATCAACAACAAAGCAATCTTTATTCTGCTGAAGCTCTAGATAGGCTAACGAAATTAAAAACTCAATTTCAAGAGGAAAATGTTGTCAAGAAGATTGAAGAAGTAATCGAGTTAATTTTGCTTTCAAAATTACAGTAAGAAACGCTGCCCTGCCTTAGCTTCCTAACACTGTGGTGCTAAATAACTGTATATAGCGATTTGTCTACATTTACGGAGAATTCTTCAACTACCTAATACTGAGGGGACAAAAATTGTGTTTTATTCATTTAGCCCTCAAGGAGGTCTATACGTTTCGGACTATCGCCTTAATTCGTCTAATTGTCCTTCAATCGTAGGTTTTAATTACCCGACCGAAGAACAAGCCCTCCGAGCTTGGCTGAAATGGGCGAAGAGGCATTTTAAGCATTGTAAAGCAAAAAACGGACGATATTTTCTGAAATCGATAAAATTAGTGAACTTAAGAGGTGACTTTTATGAAATCTACTGCTACGAATACAATCTATTGTTTGGTTATTGAAGACTCAAAAAGTCAAAGAAACATTACTTTAGAGCAAGATATTTACTCTATTGGTCGCCATCCGCAGAGTGCCATTGTGATTGATTCTCCACAGGCATCCCGTCATCATGCGACTCTAGTTCGTCGTCAAAACCTTCAACAAAACCGTTCTTCTTTTTGGATCATCGATGGCGACCTTGAAGGACAACAAAGTCATAACGGAGTATATATCAACGGAAAATCTTGCCTAGCCCAAGAACTAAAAAATGGAGATTTAATTAATTTTGGGTGTGGGGTGAATGCGAGTTATCACGTTATACAAGACTCTTTGCAAAACAAAAGAATAATTAAGGATTTGTCCTCAGTTCACGATGCTTCTACCCTAATCCTAGATGACATCTCTGAACTCCTAGAGGCTGAACTGAACCCTTACGAAACCCATCAATCTCTGAGCTTTAACGATCCCCTAACCCATTTGCCCACTCAGACGCTATTTAGAGAACACTTTTCCCTTGCTCTCAAGAATGCTGAGAGACAAGACTATTCAATGGCTATCATCTCCATAAATTTGTCTGATTTTACCGAAATTTGCCAACAACTGGGCAACGATCTAGCTAATAAACTTCTGCAAAAAGTCGCCCAAGTGTTAAACGCGTGTGTCCGCTCGGCTGACATTGTGGCTCGTTGGGCAGATAGCGAATTTATGATTCTCTTGACGAAACTCAATAGTCCTGCCGATGGCGACTTAGTTAAGCAAAGAATCCTTCAAAACTTGCAAAAACCGATAAACCTGCAACATGAGGGACTTTCCCTCCATTTTAAGATAGGAATGGCACTCTATCCCCAAGTAGGGATCACCTTAACTGAATTAGAAGATCAAGCTAGAGCGCAGACAGTTTCTTGTGATTCTTTAATCGCCTCAAAGTTCTCTGAAACTCAGATCTCTTCCCTCAAAAAAGTAGAATCCAGTCTTCTCAATGCACTAAAACAACAACAGCTTGCCCTATTCTACCAACCGCAAGTAGATCGCATAACGGGACAAATTGTAGCGATGGAAGCTTTATTGCGTTGGCATCATCCGCTGCGGGGTTTAGTGACTCCTCATCGTTTTATTGGTGCTGCCGAGCAAACCGAAGCCATATTACCGTTGTGTGAGTGGATTTTAGAAACTGCCTGTCAACAAAACCGCCAATGGCAAGATATTGGACTCTCTCCCCTTAAAATAGGTGTTAATCTTTCCTATCGCCAGCTAGAACTAGATCGTTTCGCCTATTTAGTGGCACAGGTGCTGACGAAAACAGGACTCGATCCTCAATGGTTAGAATTGGAAATCAGCGAAAAGTCTTTACTAACGAATATCTCTTCGGTTGGCATCACTCTGAAACGGTTGAATCAATTAGGAATCAGCCTATCTCTAGACGATTTCGGTACCGGGTATTCTTCTTTGACCCATCTTCTTCAATTTCCTTTTAAAAAGCTCAAAATTGCTCAAGCCTGTGTTCAGCAACTTACGAATGATCTGAACGCTTTTCGCCTCATTGCTTCCATCATCGCTGCTACTAAGTCACTTGATTTAACTTCAGTTGCGGAAGGAGTAGAAACCTCAGCACAATTTTGCTTACTACAACAACTAGAGTGTGAACAAATTCAAGGGTTTCTCATCAGTCGTCCTCTAACAGTTGAACAGGCAACTGACTTTTTAAAAACTTACAGAGCCAGTATCCTCTAAATCCGTTTTTTAGAAAGACGATGACGAATATTAATCTTTTTTGAGAGTAATTAAATGCCTTTACTTCAATTTGTCAGCAGTGAATATTTAGACACTTTTTCCTCTGGCAACGAAATTTGTGACTATTTCCGCGATCGTGTTCAATGTCAATCCCCTGAACAAGTGCTTCAAGCATTTATTGCTTTGACTCAGGACAAAAAAGATTTTCCTGATCAAAAGATTTTAGCAACTTTAGAAAAACTGACCGAAGACGCTTTCCATCGAGTCTTAAACCATTGCTGTCAAATCCTCATCAGCCACTGGTATCAGCAACAACCCAATCCTTTCATCATCGCGGCATTATTTCACCACTTAGATACTTTTGCCCAAATTGCCCCCCGGAATGCAAGCCGCCCTGAAAAATGGACACGAAACTTTGTCAAAAGTTCCACATATTTACCTTTAAAAAGGGTAATGAACCCCATTCTGGGAGATTTGGAATGTCCCATTGTTCCGATACCCCAAAATACTTTAGAAAACTTACTTCCTCGCTATCCATTCCTATATAAGTATAGTTTTCTCAACTTGGATGCTCATCCTGATTATCTGAAAATGCTCAGTCTCCTGAGAAAGAAAAAACGTCAGCATTTCTCTGCCGAATTGACTAAATTTGCCATTTACCGCATTCGATTACTGCAAATTCTCAAAGCCAGACAGTTGACTCAGGGAGCAGGACGTTTATTGCGCCCAGTCACTAATCCCACTTTACTGAGTGATCAGCAAATCAACGATATATTATACCGACTCGCTAACACCGCTCAGTCAACGCCTTCGTATCAAAGTCAAGCATTCACTGCTATCGAGCTTTTAAATTATCTTTTTCGTGATCTCATTGAATATTCTACACAGGATCGGCAACGTCAATTTATACAGTCCCTTTTTGTGCATCTTCAATCTATTTTGAGTGAGGTGTCTAAGCCAACTTTCAACAAGTCTTCTCTATTGCAAGGCAATCGCCGAATTTTAAATTTCCTCATTCTTGATACGTCTTCTTCTCCCCCCTCTTCCTCTTTACCTAGCTTAATGACTTATTTTAACTCCGCAGAAGTGATTGGACTATTAATGAAATTAATTTTGCTATCTCCTCAACTAAAATCTACTTTAGAGTTGAAACTTTTTCAATTGTTCGACAATTATAAATTTGTTCCTCAAGAGAAGATTACGTGGTTGATTAATTTACTTGAAGCCTATTCAATCGTTTATAGTTTAGTTCATAAAGATCTAGATTTATCTTCTCTAAAGTTGTCTCATCAAATTTAACCGTTGACTCGATTTATTAGTCGTTAATTTTATTAGCACTACATATTTAAGTTAAAATAAAATGAATATTCGCATGCTTATCACGGCGAGAGCTTTAGCGTTTTATTTATTTTCTAATTTTCTAAGAAAAGTTGACTTTAGAGGTATCAGGTTTGCGCCTAAAAGGATATAAATTAAATTATTTCGACAAGTTTCTAGAATCAGTTAGTCGTAATCTATTTTTTTACTCAGTTTTATATCATCAAGAAAAAGCCACTGAATTAACAGTGACTCAAAAATTCCAAGTTTGCTAAACACAAAAGATAAGCTTCTGTGCCTATTTCTAGTATCTTATTTACTGCTCTAAAATCAGTGATTTCGATCACGATAAATGGATAACAAAAAACAGTTAAAAAGTGCTTTTCTGCTGATCTTTATTGCACTTTATTCAGGCAATTCTGAAGGGATTAACCTAAAAATTTGCGTTAGATAATTTATAATTCAAGTCCAAGTAATCGGTAAAATAGAAGAATCCGCCTTAAAATGAGTAAGCACTAAGGGTTGAGTTTCCTCATCTAGAACCGATTCCACCCGTTGATAAATCTCCTCTGCTTCCTGCCAAGAATTTCCCACACAGGTTAAACCTAATTTACCAAATTCCGATAAAGCACCCATCAAATGAAACACGGTTCCTGTTTTAGTGCCGGTATCAAAATTAAGACGATATTTGGCAACAATTTCCATTAAATCTTCGGGAATTAAGCCTCGATATTGCGGTTTTTGTAAATTATCAGAAGATAGATAATATTTATCTTGTTTGGATGTACCGAAAAATAGTCCACTGGCATAATCATAGACCCCGTTCGTTAAAAATTTTAGCGTCATAAAAGGATGCGTTGTTCCCCCTTTTCTTAAATTAATTTCAATGGCTTGCAAATCCCAGCGATCGCCTTGGCAGACTGCTACAAAATCCACGCCAAATCGCTCCATTGCTCCTTTTTCAGCTAAAGATTTGCCAATAATTAAGCCTATCTCTTGAAGACGTAAACGATAGGCACTATCTGCCGGAAAACGACAGCCCAGATAGACTTGTCCATCGGGACCTCCTAAAATCTGATCATGGGTAGAGAGAATTTCAACTTTTCCTTGAGGGGTAATGTACCCTTGCACACTGGGCGATCGCTTAAGTTCTCCTTCAACAAATTCTTCGACAATTGTACCTAATTCAGGAATTCGGCGAGAAAAAGTCTGCCATGTTTCATCTTCTGCTTGAAAGCTCATTTTTTCAAGGTTGTCAGCTATTAGTCTTTCTCGTTCATCTAAGGACAGCTCGTGGGAACTATCCGATAAAATTGGTCTTAAATCAAGAATTGCATTGCCTTCGCCCGAAAAACCTTCATTTAGCTTGATTACCATCCGTTTAAGCCTTGGATTTCTTTGCCAGAGTTCAGCAGACGATTGAATCAACTGTTTAACTGAATGAATTTGAGAACTGCCATCGGGATGAGGAATCTGACACTCCGCAAAAATTTCTCGACTGCCACTTTTTGACCCCCAATAACTGAGTTTCGGACTAGAAGCAAACAAAGGAACGTCTAATTGAGCAGATAGTTCCTGTTCTAAGGGGGTGGCATTAAAACAAACAATATAGGATTTATTAGGACGCATTGCCTGACGAATCCGTGCCACCAAACGAGGACGTTCTAATAGTTTTTGGGTGAGGGGTTTAAAAGAATTATCATAAGTTGTCAACAACAGGAGTCGATTGCGAGCATGGGAAAAGGGAATACCGGGGAGAAGTTGCAGGTAATACTCAATGATAATGGGTGAAAGGGGTTGAGCCGTCACGTAAATCAGGCGATTTTTCGGATGACGCAAACGAATCAGCGAAAAAAGCAGTCGTTCTTCGTAATGAAGGAAGCCTTCAATTTTTTGGCCGACCCGTTGATCAATACTAAAAGAGGGCAGAACTAAGATGTCATAATCATCTTGATCGAGAGTATCTTCTCCCGTCCAGCGATGTTTTAATTGTTGTTGGAGTTGATCAAATCTGTCCATTCTTCCCTCAATTTTGTTCCCTGATTCCGATTCTCTCGTCTCTATTTTAAGTTTATTTTATTTCCTCCCACCCATTAAACAGAATTTAAGATTTAAAGAAAATTAATATTACGAAGTCATCGCAGGCTCCGGCTTTCCAAGCCGGAGTACCGATGACCCTTAGTCTTTCCTGAATTTAGAGGATATTTGGCTTATTTCTCTTGTATAATGAAAATTATTACTCTATGGCTTTAGCAAGGGTTAGTTTAACATTAGTTTTTAATGAAATGAGGTCATTTTTCTGCAAAAAAGTTTAAAATGAGCGATTTTAATGAAATAAAAGGACAAGTCCAAGGAATTGAGTTACTTCGTCAGGCTTTAAAACGGCAAAGGATTGCCCCTGCTTATCTATTCTTTGGCGTGGCAGGAATAGGTAAAGCATTAACAGCAAAAGAATTTGCTAAGTTACTACTTCTTTTCGATTTACCCGACGGAAAAAAGACAATTTCAACTCATAAGATTCAAGAAGGTAATCATCCTGATTTGCTATGGGTTGAACCCACCTATCAGCATCAGGGACAGTTATATAATGCCAAAGAAGCGTCCGAAAAAGGACTTGCTCGCAAAACGCCTCCTCAACTGCGGATTGAACAAGTGCGACAAATTAGTCAATTTCTCAGTCGTCCTCCCCTAGAAGCATCTCGTTTGGTGGTGGTGATTGAAGCGGCACATACGATGACAGAAGCTGCCGCTAATGGCTTATTAAAAACCTTGGAGGAGCCTAGAAAAGCAACGTTAATTTTACTAGCACCTCGTCTAGATTCTCTCATTTCTACCATTGTTTCCCGTTGTCAACGAATTCCTTTTTATCGCTTATCGGCTGAATTGATGGCAGAGATTTTACAACAAAAGGGTTATGGGCAAATTTTACAACATCCAGAACTGTTAGCGATCGCCCAAGGGTCGCCGGGAGAGGCGATTAAGTCTTCTCAACAGTGGCAAGAATTACCCAAAATACTCAAAGAAAAACTAACTGAACCCATTACCCATCCAATTAATGCTTTAAAGCTAAGTAAATTAATTGCTCAAGATTTGGATTCAGAAATGCAGTTATGGCTAATCGATTATTTACAACATTTCTATTGGCAAAAGCAACAAAATAAGACTTATTTAGAACTCTTAGAGGAAGCCAAAAAAGCACTATTAAGCTATGTGCAACCTCGCCTCGTTTGGGAATGTACTTTATTAAATATGTTAGCGTTAAAAGAGGGGAAATTTAATTAACAAGGGTTATTTGAATGTCAAAGTACCGCTAAAATCGAGTGCTAACAAAGGTCATTTGAAACATAATCTCTCTGCTAAAATTAATCAATCACTTGAATCGGCCCTTTAATATTTCCACTAAAAAACTGACGAACGAGAGGATTATCCGTGATATCCAGTTCATTTACCGTTCCCTGCCATTGTACTTTTCCTTGATATAAAAAAATCACGCGATCAGCTGTTCGTCGAATGGTACTATTTTGGTGAGTGACCATAACATAGGTTTTACATCCTCCTAAAGAGGTTTGCAAATGACGAACTAAATCTTCAATAATCGTAGAAGAAATCGGATCTAATCCGGCTGTTGGTTCATCATAAAGAATAATTTCAGGATCATCATGAGAATTCGCTGGATTGGTCATAATGGCGCGGGCAAAACTCGCTCTTTTTTGCATTCCTCCTGATAGCTGAGAAGGATAGCGATCGCCCATTCCCTGTAATCCTACCATTGCTAATTTTTCTTCCACTAATGTATTGATTTCTGCATCGCTAAGACGAGAATGTTCGTATAATAAAAAGCCAACATTTTGTCGAACACTGAGAGAATCAAAGAGGGCAGCTTGCTGAAAAACAAGTGAAATTCGCATTAATTCTTGCCCATCCTCAGCCAGTTTGGTACGCTTTTTTCCTCTAATATAAATTTCTCCAGCATCCATAGGAATGAGTCCAGCAATAACGCGTAGAATCGTAGATTTTCCCGTTCCAGAAGGACCGATGATTACTAAAGCTTCCCCTTCATAAATTGTCAGATCCATGTCATCGAGAACAACTAGATCTCCAAAGCTTTTTCGTACCCTTTTTAATTCAATTAAGACAGGCTTGGCAACATTTTTCATTTGTTTTTAGTCAAACTGCATTAATTTTTTGACGACGTCTTCTGTCATCTTGGCCAGTTGATCTAATTGTATCTTAAGGTCTTGCGCTTGTTTTTCATAATCCAGTTTTTTCTGTAGGGCGGCTTTAGCAAGGTCTTCTCGATGACGTTTGAGGGCTTCCATAGCCACGTTTTGCCAACTATTGACTTCTGCCATCATTTGTTTGTACTGGGGTTGTAAATCATCCCACGCTACTTGAATGCTACCCAAGGCTTCATTAAGTAATCGTTGAGCATTATTACTATCAGGAATATTGAGAGATTTTCTAATGGGTTCGTAAAGATTGTCTGTGTTGAAGTTAGTAATAAAAGGGATAAATTCTCGAATCTGTTTGCTATCGTTAATACCCGTTTTACACCAAGTAGCAAAATGTTCACAATTATTGAATAAGAGATTGTATTTTTGTTCTCCTAACCGCTTTGTCGCGCGAGTGGCAACCACATCAGGAATAAAACAAAAGCCATCTAAATAATCTCTTTTATAGACGGGATTGCCCCTTGAAAAAGTGGACAAAGTGGTGCGTTCAATGGTTTCACTGGGTTTACGATAATGAATGACCGTATCATCGCCGCAATCAATACCATGATGTTCATAAACCCCCTGTAAATTTCCCAGTTCTCGATAAACGTAAATTTGATCTCCTAGTGCCATAATACGAGCTTCATGATGGTAATCTGTCTTGATTGTAAAGAATTGATTGGACTGATATCTATAGGAGTTTAAGTAGGGATTTCACCCAAACTTTAAATTTTGTAAAGAAGTTATCTCCATTTTCGTCATTAGAGATCTAGTGTAGGTTGGATAATTGTGTCATAGTAAACAAATAGCCACTGACGATTTAACTCTTTTTTATGAGCATTATTACTTTAATACAATTGGTTGCAGGATTAGTATTATTAGTTCTCGGGGCAGACTGCTTAGTTAATGGGGCTTCTCGGATAGCGGTTAAGGTCGGTATTTCTTCTTTAGTGGTGGGATTAACAATTGTTGCTTTTGGCACAAGTTCGCCAGAATTGGCGGTTAATCTAGAATCTGCTTTGACAGGTAAGTCCGATATTGCCATCGGCAATGTGGTGGGTAGTAATATTTTTAATGTTTTATTTGTTTTAGGAATTTGTGCTTCTATTTCCCCGATGAATATTGCTCGACAATTATTACATTTTGATGTCCCTATCATGATCGCTGCATCTATTTTTGCTTTGGTTTTTGCTTGGGATGGTAATATTAATAGAATGGAAGGCGTTGTCTTTTTAAGTGGTGGATTGGCTTATACTACTTTCTTGTTATGTAATAGTTATCGAGAAGGACAAAATACCTCAGATGAAGTAGAAGAAATTGTTAATAAGTCTGATAGCTCAAATACTTGGCTCAAAGATAGCCTCTTAATATTAGGAGGATTAGGGATGCTTGTTTTGGGTTCGAATTGGCTTATTCATAGTGCTGTAGCGATTGCTAAAACGATTGGGGTGAGTGAATTAGTGATTGGATTAACGATTGTTGCCATGGGAACATCTTTACCTGAACTAGCCAGTTCGATTATCGCTAGTTTAAAAAAAGAACAAGATATTTCAGTGGGTAATGTAGTCGGTAGTAATATCTTTAATATTTTAGTTGTCTTAGGAGCAACAGCTATTATTTCTCCTCAAGGGATTAAAGTTTCACAAGCGGCTTTGTCTTTTGATATTCCCCTGATGATAGCCGTGGCTATTGCTTGTTTTCCTATCTTTTTAACGGGAAGACAAATTGCCCGTTGGGAAGGAATTTTATTTATAATTTACTATGGGGCTTATACAGGATATTTAATTTTAGATACAGTTAATTATGAAAATATGGCACTATATCGTCAATTAATGGGTTTTTTCGTAGTTCCTTTGACAGTAATTACACTGATTATTAGTATGGGACAATACTTTTGGAAGTCTCGTTAAATTACTTTAAACATTAAATTTAGACGGGATAGATTGCCTAAAAAAACAAGGTCTGCTACGCTACCAATAAGTTTTTTTGACGGGGTTGCAATGGTTAATTATCCTTCCCTTTCGGTTATTATTCCGACCTATAATCGAGAAGAAATTCTCAAAGACTCCCTCGAAGAATTGCTGAAACAAGAGTATCCTTCATGGGAAATATTGGTCGTTGATCAAACGATATCTCATAAGCCGGAAATTGAGCAGTATTTACAAGAACTCGCTAATAATCAGAAAATTAAGTGGACAAGAGTAAACTGGGCAAGTCTGCCGGGAGCTAGAAACTTAGGAGTTCGACAAGCGAAGGGAGAGATTGTTTTATTTATTGATGATGACGTACAATTGCCCGATGGTTACTTATACGCTCACGCTAGTAATTATATCAATCATCCTGAAATTGGGGCAGTGGCCGGACGCGTCTTAGATCGTATGAAGATTTCCGATGCAAAGCGACAAAAAATAGGGGAATCTGCCTATGAAATTGACTATTTACCCCCCGAAGCCTCAGATCCGGGTATTGCATGGTATCACATCGATTTGGTTCATACAACCCAACCACAACAGGTAATCTCAGCGAGGGGCTGTAATATGTCGTTCCGGCGGGATATTTTGATGAAACACGGGATATGGTTTGATGAGCGTTTCAGAGGGAGTGCAGTCAGGGAAGAATCGGACTTTTGCTTAAGATTACGCCAAACAAACTATCAAATTTGGTATGATCCGAAAGCGTATTTAGTTCACTTAGGAGAAGAAACAGGAGGATGCCATGATATTACCACTCGTTCTTTAAAGTATCAAATTACCTTTTATCATAATCATTTTTTGATGGCACAAAAAAACCTTACTTTAGGTCAACAATTACGACTTTATGCTAAATTATTCGACTGTCATGTTCTAGGAAATCCTCCTTGTTATAAAAGTGGTTCACCGATTAAAATTGCCAGCCGTGGGGTATTTTATAGCTTAGGCTTTTTCGATGCAATAACGACACAACTAAAATCCCTTTTCAAGGAAGGTCAAATTTACACTCAAATGCAAGAACAATTAGAAGGAAAATCTTAGAAAAAATCATGATTAGAATTTTGGTTGTCAGTCATACTTACATTGTTCAGTTAAATTGCGAAAAACTTAAGCAATTAGCCAACTTACGCCCTGATATTGCGGTAACCGTTGTTGTACCTAAGGTCTGGAATCCGGGTGGCGTTCAAAATAAAATAATTGAATCTCAAGCTTGGCAAGAAGGCAATTTTAGGGTAATTCCTATTGCTAATTTTAGTCAAAACAATCAAGGTTTATTAACCTTTAGTTTAGATATTGTTTCCCTACTAAAAGAGTTTAAACCCAATATTATTCAAGTGGAACAAGGAATAAAATCTTTTGCTTATGCCGAATTGATAACTTTCAATAAATTTTTGGGACTTAAGGCAAAAAACTGCTTTTTTACGTGGTGGAATTTACCCTATAAGTCTAAATTTCCTTTATCATTTCTCGAAAAGTATAACCTTCAAAATACAGATGGTTTAATTGCAGGAAATCAGGATGCCGTAGATATCTTACAAGATCATGGCTACAAAAAAGACTATTGCGTTTTACCTCAATTAGGCGTAGATGAAACGTTGTTCGTCCCGAAAGCTCAACCCGAATTGCGTCAAAAATTAGGAATTCAAGAAAATGAATTTATCATTGGCTTTGTCGGTAGATTTGTAGCAGAAAAAGGAATTTTAACCCTAATTAAAGCATTGCCTAAACTTCAAGAATTAAACTGGAAAGTGTTACTCTTAGGTCGAGGAGATTTAAAAGAAACAATTCAAAAGGAAGCCATCAAGGCAGGAATTCAAGATAGATTAATCTTCGTAGAAAGCGTTCCTCATGATCAAGTCGCAGATTATATTAATGGGATGAATACCTTAGTTTTACCCTCCGAAACAGATACACAATTTAAAACTTTAACGTCTGTGGGATGGAAAGAACAATTTGGTCATGTTTTAATTGAAGCAATGGCTTGTAAAGTCCCTGTTATCGGTTCAGATTCTGGAGAAATTCCTAATGTGATTGGGGAGGCTGGTTTGATTTTTCCTGAGAAAGATTCAGAGGCATTAAGTCATTGTTTACGCCAGTTTATCGAACAACCTCAGTTAGCAGAAAAGTATGCCGAATTAGGTTATCAAAGAACAATGGAAAATTATACAAATTTGGCATTAGCGAAAAAACAATTGACTTTTTATGAGAAACTGCTCACTAAAGATTTAGGTTGATTTTATAATCTTAAGAGATAGCCTCAAAATTCATCCATCTTAACGATGATAAAAACGCCAACCCTATCCCTCGAACTGCCTAGCACCATTAACCTCTATGTTACATCAGAACAATTTGAGGCACTTTCTGCCGTTAACAGCGACTTAAGACTCGAACGCACTGCACAAGGAGAACTAATCGTGAATCCCCCCACAGGAGGCGAATCAGGACGGCGAAACTTTAAGATTACGGGGCAACTAGCTCGCTGGTGCGAAGAAAATGAAGAACTAGGGCAAGGTTTCGACGCTTCTACCGGCTTTAAACTGCCGAATGGAGCAAATCGTTCCCCTGATGCCTCTTGGATAAGTCGAGAACGATGGCAATCCTTGACTCCCGAACAGAAAAAAGGCTTCGTTCCTCTTTGTCCTAACTTTATCATCGAATTACGCTCCCAATCCAATAATCTTGCTAAATTAACGTGAGTTCGGCGAGGGCAATTATCTCAATTTTTTTGTTCATTCTGATTGGGATTGGGAAAGGAAAAACAAATTCTTGATTGGGGGACTAGCCCCCTGCACAAAATAAATGAAAAAAAATTAAATGAAGAAGTTTCGTAGCTTTTCTGATGGTCGAACTCACGTTAAATTACAAGCTAAAATGATTGAATATATCGAAAATGGCGCAAAGTTAGGATGGTTAATCGACCCTCAGAATCAGAGCGTTGAGATTTACCATCACGGTAAAGAAGTTGAAATTTTAGAAAACCCCACTTATTTATCGTGTGAAGACACTTTACCCAATTTTATTCTTCATTTAAAACGTATCTTGTAGCATTTCATTTTTGGACTAGGAGAATGGAGTATTATTCATCATTGCCTCATTTCCTGCCTTTCGTAGGCTTCTACAATACGCTGTACTAACGGATGACGCACGACATCTGCTTGAGAAAACGTACAAAACCCAATCCCTTCAACGGCTTTCAAAATATTTCTCGCAACCACTAACCCCGATTCTTGATGTACAGGTAAGTCTGTCTGCGTAATATCCCCCGTTACCACCATTTTCGAGCCAAAACCTAAGCGCGTTAATACCATTTTCAATTGAGCCGGTGTCGTATTTTGAGCTTCATCGACAATGACAAACGCATTACTTAAAGTTCGTCCCCGCATATAAGCTAAAGGCGCAACTTCAATTTTACCCCGCTCCATCAGATCCGGAATTTTTTCGGGATCAATAAACTCGTATAAAGCATCATAAAGCGGACGTAGGAAAGGATTGACTTTCTGTTGCAAGTCCCCCGGTAAAAAACCCAATTTTTCCCCCGCCTCCACCGCCGGACGCGTTAAAATAAGGCGATCAAAGTCATTATTTAACAAAGCCTGTACCGCTAAAACCGCCGCTAAAAAAGTTTTGCCTGTACCAGCCGGCCCGATACAAAACGTAATATCATGGCGTTGAATCGCTTTAATATACTGTTGCTGACGAAAGGTTTTCGCATAAATGGACTCGCCTCGACGGGTTCGGGCAAGGGGTTTGTGCTGTAATTCTTTATATTCATCTACTCTGTCCGTATCTAAGGCATGAAAAGCCGTCATCAAATCAGGACGAGCAATTGCTTTTGCTTGCTCCCACAAAGGACTCAGCACATTGATAATCTTTATCACCCGTTCAACAGCCGCCGATTGACCCAGTATTTGCAGGTCTTGTCCGCGTAAAATTAAATTTGTTCCTGTTTGCCGACTTAAAAAAATAAGATTTTCTTCGCCTTTCCCGGCTAAAGCCATCGCACTTTCGGGGGTGGGAAGATGAAAGGTTTGTGCCGTTTCCGTCATGCCTACAATAATTTAGGATTCGTGGGTTAATGATTCCTATTCTACTGTTAACTCTCAAGCTAGGTTTGATTTTCTGAGCGAGGGATTAAATAGCCTCTAAGCAGTAATTCTTGATAAAATCGGTCAGTTAAATGGCGGCAGTTTGCCCAATGCTGATCTTGCTCAGATTGAGAGGAACATTCGACTTTATCCCAATAATGGGGATCTTGATAGGTTTTTTTGTAGCATTTTAGATCATAAGTATTCATCATTACTCTCCCATACGCTTTATCTCTTGATACCTCTAGTGTTCCCTTTTTTTCGGAAAAATGCCCTCTGCATTTACGCTTAAATTAATATTTCAATTTCCCCTTTCATCTCAATCCAATGATTCGCTCCTCTTCTAGATCAAGTTGAGGAAACTACGCAAACAAAGCTTGTTTTTTTCGCAGTCTATCATTAGACTCAGGTTTTAAGTTAATTCAATTTGAGAATCATCCCCAATCATAAAGCGTAACGCTTGCGGCCGTTTAGGGGCTACTGTTAACTTTGCCCTTTGTCCGATGACGCTATCGACAATACGCTGTTTTACGCCTGAAACCTGCGCCTTTTCCAAAATAACACTATGTTCCAAATCAGAATCTTGTAAGATTACCCCATGGGCAATACTGCTATAAGGGCCAATAAAACAATTTTCAATCTGACAATTTTCGCCAATAATAACAGGACCCCGAATCGTACTATTAATAATCTGAGAATTTACACCGATTTTGACCCGTCCGATTACTTGACTTTGTGCATCAATCTGTCCTTGACAATCACTTTCTAAACGAGTGTCCAAAATAATCCGATTCGCTTCTAATAAATCGTCTTTTTTCCCTGTATCTAACCACCATCCACTCAATTGCAATGCTTCAACTGGTTTTTGCATCTGAATTAACGCTTGAATGGCATCCGTAATTTCTAATTCCCCCCGTGCCGATGGTTGAATCGATGCGATCGCCTCATGAATCGAAGGAGAAAAGAAATAAATACCCACTAAAGCAAGATTAGACGGAGGTTCTTTCGGTTTTTCAATCAGTTGAATTACTTTTCCTGTATTATCTACCTTCGCAACCCCAAAAGCACTGGGATTAGAGACTTTTTTCAATAAAATAAACGCCGCATCTTGATGGGACTGAAAAGTGTTAATAAAAGGATATAGGGGATCTTCTACCAAATTATCGCCTAAATACATAATAAAAGGCAAATTACCTAAGAAAGGTTGAGCCATCTTCACCGCATGAGCAAGGCCAAGCGGTTGATCTTGGGTAATGTAGGTAATTTTTGCCCCAAAGCGATCGCCATTGCCTGTTTTAACTTGAATTTCCTCTCCGGTTTCAGGACTAATAATAATGCCAATATCGGTAATTCCAGCTTGTACAATAGATTCAATCCCATACCAAAGAATCGGTTTGTTAGCCACAGGAACCAGTTGTTTTGCCCCTGTGTAAGTCAGTGGCCGTAATCGTGTTCCTTTACCTCCAGACAAAATTAAAGCTTTCATAAAAAATAATCACTCTGAAATTAACAATTACCCGAGTTCTCCTCTAGTATAAAAGAGATCAGTCCTTTAACCTCTATTTTGAGAGCGTGAGTGCAATTAAACTTAAAAAAAGGTCGAAATAAAAGTCAATCATTCAAATTAGATGTCTATTATTCTTGTCACTGGCGCAGCCCGTTCAGGGAAAAGCGAATTTGCCGAAAATATTGCTAAAAATCAAAAAAATCCGGTCATTTATATAGCCACTGCTCAAGATTATCCCGAAGACATTCAATGGCAAGCCCGTATTGAAGCGCATCGTCTGCGTCGCCCTCAACATTGGCAAATTAGGCACTGTCCCCTTCATTTAAACACAATTTTAGCGAATAGCCTCTCTGAGCATTGTTTACTAATTGATTCTTTGGGAACGTGGGTAGCTAACTTATTAACTCAGAATGACGAGACTTGGGACGAAACAGTTGTAGCGTTATTGAATATCCTTAACATAGTGAAGGATAAACCGATAATCCTAATTTTTGTGGCAGAAGAAACAGGATGGGGTATTATTCCATCTTATGAGTCGGGAAGGTGTTTTCGGGATCGTTTAGGATATTTAACCCGTCAAATTGGCACTTTATCGGATACAGTTTATTTGGTCGTTGGCGGCTATGCTTTAAATTTGAGTCAATTAGGGCAAAAATTTTAAGTTTTATTGATTAAGAGGTCTAATGAGGATTTGAGGTTACGATTACAGCAAATTGCGAGTTAATATCATCCATCTCAATCAACAATCACTACAATCAATCATGTATCTCATCGAGTCCTCTCATGCCTGATTATTAAAGAGCTTGGCAAAGGGGACAGGACAAGGGACAATAGGATCACCCTTAATAAAACGCTATAGAGACACTTGTGAGTAACGTTGTGGATGCAATTCGGACTGTTTCGGACACTAAACGTGAGTTTTATCGCCTTCATACCCGTCCTATCAATTCTATCTATCGACGGGTGGTAGAAGAGTTAATGGTGGAAATGCACTTACTGTCAGTAAATGCAGATTTTACCTATGATTCGCTTTATGCCTTGGGAATTGTCACCTCTTTTGAGAAGTTTATGCAAGGCTATCAACCCGAAAATGACCGAGAATCTATCTTCAATGCCCTTTGTCAATCTGTTGGGGGAAATCCCAACCAATATCGTCAAGATGCCGAAAGAATTCTTAATTTGGCAAAAGGAATGTCAGTTGAAAATTTTCTTTCTAATATTGGGGATAACGCCTCAGAAGTGTCTGATAATGAGTTAATTCAAGTTTTGCGAGGAGTTGCTCAGAAAGAACAGTTTAAATATAGTCGTCTTTTTGCCATTGGACTTTACACGGTTTTAATAGATATTGATCCAGAATTAATTAAAAGCACAGAAAAACGAGAAGAAGCCCTTGCAAAACTATCACAAACCCTGAAACTGTCCGATGATAAGCTCAAAAAAGACTTAGAACTTTATCGCGGCAATTTAGAGAAAATGTCTCAATTGTTACAGGTGATTGAAGACACTCTAGAAGCTGAACGGAAAAAACGCTTACAAAAAGAACAAGATGCCTCAGCAACGTCTTGATAACGCTAAAAAACGATGAAGACTTGGACTATTTTCGAGATAATGACTAATATTAATACGCTCTCTCTCGATGATTAGCGTCCAACTTTTAGATCGTTTAAATGAAAACTTTACTCTACGTTTAGGTCTAAATTAATGCTCGCTAATAATAATTAAGGTGGGACTAGCCCACCCTAAACCCTAACCTTTAGTTTAACGTTTTGCTAATTTCTTAGCGGGTAATTTTCGCAGTCGAATGGACTCTGGGGTGACTTCGACTAATTCATCAGAGCCAATGTATTCTAAAGCGCGTTCTAAGCTCATTTCAACAGGTGCTTGCAATTGAACTAATTCATCTCCGGTTGCCGAACGATGGTTGGTTAATTGCTTGGTTTTACACACATTTAATTCTAAATCTTGAGGACGGTTATGTTCACCGACAATCATGCTTTTGTACACCTTAGTACCGGGAGTTATAAAGAAAACGCCGCGATCTTCAGCATTTTTCATGGCATAGAAGGTGGAAACCCCTTCCTCAAAAGCAATAATCACCCCATTGTAACGCGTTTCCAAGTCACCGGCGAGAGGACGATATTCCCAAAAACTATGGTTCATAATCCCTTCACCCCGCGTAATGCGGATAAAATCGCCTCGGAAGCCAATTAAACCCCGTGCCGGGATAATAAACTCCAATTGCGTACGTCCATTTGTTCCCGTTTGCATATCCTGCATTTCTCCCTTTCGTTGTCCCAGTCTTTCAATACAACTGCCGACGGCTTCTTCGGGTACATCCAAGACTAAATACTCAAACGGTTCATAGGGTTGACCATTCACTTCACGATAAATGACCTGTGGCTGAGAAACTTGGAACTCATAGCCTTCCCGTCGCATATTTTCGATTAAAATACCTAAGTGAAGTTCACCTCGTCCTGATACAAGAAATTGTTCGGCTGATTCTCCTTCTTCCACCCGTAAAGCTACGTTGGTTTCTAATTCCCGCGTTAAACGGTCACGAATCTGACGAGAAGTCACAAAATCGCCCTCTTGTCCAGCAAAAGGTGAATTATTAACCGAAAAGGTCATTTGCAAGGTGGGTTCATCCACCTTAATTAAGGGTAACGCTTGAGGGTCATCGGGGGTCGTAATGGTTTCCCCAATATTCGCATCTGCAAAGCCGGCTACAGCGACAAGATTGCCAGCACTGGCTTCGGGTAATTCCACTCGATTTAAGCCTTCAAAGCCCAATAATTTGCTAATTTTCGCTCTAACAATTTTACCATCTTCTTTGACTAGAGCGGCCTGCTGTCCTGCCCGAATGGTACCGTTATGAATGCGTCCAATCACAATACGACCTAAATATTCAGAATAATCAAGGGTTGTCACCTGTAATTGCAGGGTTTTAGTGGGATCGCCGGCGGGGGGCGGAACATGGTGTAAAATCGCTTCAAATAGGGGCTTCATATCTTCCCCTTCTTCTTCTAAGCTATCTTTGGCGTAGCCCTGTAAACCCGACGCATAGAGAGTGGTAAAATCACATTGGTCATCATCCGCACCCAGTTCAATAAAGAGGTCAAAAACTTTATCAATAGCGGCATCAGGGTCAGCATTCGGGCGATCAATTTTATTAACCACTACAATCGGGCGTAATCCCTGTTCTAAGGCTTTTTTCAGCACAAAACGGGTTTGAGGCATCGGACCTTCATTGGCGTCAACAATGAGAATGCAACCATCCACCATCCCCAAAACGCGTTCGACTTCTCCCCCGAAATCAGCGTGGCCTGGGGTATCTACGATATTGATGAGGGTGTCTTGATAGCGAACGGCTGTATTTTTCGATAAAATTGTAATGCCTCGCTCCCGTTCGATGTCATTGGAGTCCATCACGCAGTCGGGAACTTCCTCCCCTTCACGAAAGATACCAGATTGTTTAAGTAGGGCATCTACAAGGGTAGTTTTGCCGTGATCAACGTGGGCGATAATAGCGACGTTACGAATGGGAAGAGACATAAGCAATTTTTGCTGACAATTTAACATTAAAGGTTAAGCGTGTGAGGCTCTAAGATAATTTAGATTCAACTAAGGCAGAGAATACTTTGGCCGATCAGTCAATAGGCGCAACGTTTCTTAATAAATTGTAGCTTAGGAAGGACTCGATCTTTGTAGCGTTCAGTTTAGTCTGGGCGATTTTTGAGACTGCATTACAGGTTCACTGATTACTGTTTACCACAAGATTTCCCTCAAAAACCGCCTTAGCGGGGCCGGTCATGTAGAGATGACCCTTTTCTGACCATTCAATGTTTAGACATCCCCCCGGCAATTCTACTGTACAATGGCGATCGCTTTTCTGTGTTAAAACTCCTGCGACAACGGCGGCACAAGCCCCAGTGCCACAGGCTAAGGTCGCTCCCGCGCCTCTTTCCCAAACCCGCATTTTTAGGTAATTGGGGTGAACGACTTCAATAAATTCTGTATTAGTGCGTTGCGGAAAATGGGGATGATGTTCAAATTGAGGGCCGAGGGTGGCTAAATCAAGATGCTCAACCTCGTTGACAAAGGTGATACAGTGAGGATTGCCCATACTGACGCAGGTTACCTGCCAATTTTGTCCTGCAACGCTTAGAGGATAGTTAATGATTTTGTCATCTGGATTCCCTAAGGTGGTGGGAATTTCTGCTGCTTGCAAGCATGGTGTTCCCATATCTACCGTAACTTGACCATTTTCTTCTAGTTTGGGCATCATGATCCCCGCTAAGGTCTGAATGCGATAGGATTTACCGATTTCTGCCTTCCCTTCCAAATCTGCGACAAAACGCGCTAAACAACGAATGCCATTCCCGCACATTTCTGGTTCTGAACCGTCAGAATTGTAAATTCTCATGGTATAATCTGCTATTTCCGTAGCAGGAAGCACGAAAATCACCCCATCTGCTCCAATCCCAAAATGGCGATCGCACAATTGTATGGCTTGTTCGGCAGAAATCAAGGGTGTCTCCTGCTGACGATTATCGACCAAAATAAAATCATTGCCTAATCCTTGATACTTGGTAAATGCCAGGCTCATCCCTATAACTCCTGTGACGCGAAGGGCAAATATCAATAATTATCAATGACAAGGGTCAAACTCGGCAAGGGTCTTAGATAATGAACTTTAGAACGATCGTTTAATTCAGTAGGACAACATGACAGAATTTAATACCGGTTTACCTAGTGTTCGCTTGATTCAAAAAATGATCAAAGAGCAAAGCACGGTTGAAATCAAAACCCTATCCAGTGAAACCTTGAGCGGGAAAGTTCTTTGGCAAGATTCTCAGTGTTTGTGCTTACAAGACCAACAGAACAACGAAAAGATTATTTGGCGACAGGCATTGATGTATCTGTCCGAAAAAAAGTAATCTGGATGTTGCCTGAATGCCATGCAGTGGGAACGCTGAGTTAAGGCTATGCGAATTAGGGGAAATTAATCGAATGACGATTCAAGAAATTGTAGAACAAGCTTTAGTAGAAGGCTATTTAACGCCGATGATGGAGGCAGAGGTGGGGCGCATCTGTGAAATGGCCGCCGAACTCTCTATCGAAGAATATACTGCACTAGACAGACTGATGGGGGCATTATTGACTGGGGAAGTCACTGCCATGCCCCGCAAACAATTCGTTAATGTTATGGAAGAATTAGTGGTGAGTGAAGTTATTCTTTGCCTCGGCGAACTGGAAAGCGAAAATGGTCAAATTCCTGACGTGGGGGATGTCTCTGCCTATGCCCTGAATCGTCTTCCTCCCCTTTATGCCACCTCAGAAGAAGGGGCGAACTATCAACGCCAATACGCAAAAGATGAGCTACAAAATGTTATTCGACAACAGGTACGAGAAGGACTGAAACGGTATCTAGAGCGTCCCACTATTCCCCATCAACCCTTCCCTCGTCGCGATTTAGTAGAGCAGATGAGCCATTTGCTCAAAGTTTCAACCCCCGATTAGGCATCATGAGGCAAGCCCCATTAACTGAGAAAAGATGACCAATAATTGACAATCGTCGACCATTGACCACTGGCGACAAACCAAATTAATAAACTCACTCCGATGAGAATGGTTAAGATATAAAGTTGGGATTGCCCTGAAGTATTGTATTTGAGAGCATTTCCACTGAAAAGGGTGGCTAAACTCACCAAATTAACCGTACCATCTACCACATAACGGTCAATCCACGCGGCTAACCGAGACACATTTGCCACCGCCGCAACAACGGTAACGTCATAGATTTTATCCATATAAAAGTCATAAGCAAACAAATCTTGGAAAAATCGTAGGGTTAAACGGGTTGATCTTGACCAATAACGCTGTAATTGAATCGACGCCCCAATGCCACATCCTAGCATTCCTGAAGCGATTAATAATGGGACTGTCCAAGGCACAAAGGGAGACAGATTATCCACTACGGGTGTTACAGGCGATAACCATAAGGGCCAATTGAGGGGGACTAGGGGAACTAACAGGGCGATAATCATTAAAGAAACCATCGGTACGACCATCTGCCAAGCGACTTCTGGGGTACGACGGGTTTTCATTTGGGGTTCTCCTAAAAAGACCGAACGGAAGACCCTCGTCAAGTTAAACGCAGATAAACTATTGACAATTAATACTAAGACAAATAACCAAGGGTAAAACTCCAAAGAACCATTAAACCACTTTTGAAATGTCCAGAACATCCCCATTGGTAAAAGGGCGAGTAATCCGGCAGAACCAATAACAAAAGATGAGGTGGTAGCGGGCATTCTTGACCATAATCCGCCCATTTCCGTGATATTTTGATTACTGGTAGTGAGAATAATCGCCCCTACACTCATAAACAATAACGCTTTGGCAATAGCATGAGAAAAGAGCAGTAAAAAGGCAATATCTACATGACCTAACCCGACAGCAATAAAAACAAGTCCTAAATAGGCACTGGTAGAATGAGATAACGCCCGTTTAATATCAATCTGCGCCATGGCCATCAAGGACGTACCAACGGCGGTGACAGACCCTAAAATGAGGAGTATGGTAGAGGCAATGGGAGATAAGGTAAAAACGGGCTGTAATTTAATTAAAACATAAGCTCCTGCTGACACAACAATGGAATTTCGCATAATTCCTGCTGGGTTGGGACCTTCCATTGCTTCGTCTAACCACAAATTCAGGGGAAACTGTGCGCATTTGCCCGTTGGACCTGCAATCAGCGATAAACCTAATAACGCAGCAGTTAAGGGTGGAACAGGGGAGCCACCTGCCCAATTTTCGAGTTGAGAG
Source organism: Microcystaceae cyanobacterium (assembly GCA_041746575.1). Classification (GTDB taxonomy): domain Bacteria; phylum Cyanobacteriota; class Cyanobacteriia; order Cyanobacteriales; family Microcystaceae; genus JBGTGT01. Next base: position 38,909 of record JBGTGT010000084.1, on the reverse strand, counting down.
AAGGTTAATCCCTCCCCATAGCTTGATAACGCTACTAATCCCATTAATAAGATGATATCCCCGACTCGTTTGGTTAAAAAAGCATCTCTAGCGGCGGTGACGACGAGGGGTTGAGCATACCAAAATCCGACTAACAAGTAGGTAGAGAAGGTCAGCATCTCTAATAAGCCGTAACTCAGCAATAAAGAATCACTCAAAGCAATTCCGCTTAAAGCCGCCTCAAAAAAGCCTAATAATCCATAAAAACGAGCAATTGACCAATCTTTCTCTAAATAGCCCAAGGCATACACCTGTGCCGCTAGACTAATACCGGTTACCACCGCTAAAGCCCCTAAGCTGACGGGGGAAAGTTCAACCACGAGGGGTAAGTCTAAATCCGCCACCGATAGCCAGTTAAAAACCAATTGTTGGGCTTCTCGTTGCCAAATCGCATTAGCCGCAAATGCGCCGTGAATAAACGCCACCAAGGTCATTAAAATATTAATATAAGCCGCTGGACGGGGACCTGTCTTGCGAATCACGCCCAGTGACCAAGGAAGCGTTAAAATAGCACCAATTAAACCGTAAAAGGGAATAAACCAACTGCTTTGTAGGAAAAAGTCGCTCATTGCAGGGTAAAAAAAGATAAAGATTAAATAACAATTAAGTTAAAAGTATCATAAACTTTCACCGCAAATCTAGTCAGACAGAAAAAATATTGAGCGCACTGCAAAGAAGCCTCTAGTATTCTATTTTTGTGCTGTGTCTATCTTAATGGGGGCTTATTTTAATCCTGTTTTTATAAATGCCAAATACTGATAGGGTTACCATTGCCGAAAGCTTCAATCTCTATCGTTTTTCTTATTACATGAAACCCTTGATAACTTGACTGAGTAAGCTTTTGTACGCTTAAAAACTTAAAACTACACCGTAACTAAACCGGTGTGCATCGAAATAGTTCATTAAAACTTTCCCTCACGTATTGCAGCCATTTATCATCCGATCTCTGAAAAATAAAGGGTCATTGCTCAAGGAACAATTATCTTCCCCCAGCCTCTCTTATTGAGGGAGATTGGAGGAGATCAAGCAGGGTAAAATAAGCTTAATAATTCACTTTATAAATAAGTGCTTAGATTTAATCTAAGAATCCCATTAAGGTTTGAGGATCATCAATTGCATTAGATGCAACAGGACGATTACCCATCACTTTATAAGTTTCGCTGATTTGTAGATGACTCGCCACGATGGGACGATTACCCGAAACCGATATCATCTCTTTTATGTCTAAACCACTAGCTACCACCGGTCGATCTCCCCCTACTGCATGATAGGTACTAACAATGTTTAGGTGACTAGACTCAATAGGGCGATTTCCGGGCAAAGGAATAATCTCTGCCTCTTCCTTGAAGGATAATGCCATTGATTCGCTATCATCCTTGGCTCTAGTGCTTCTAGTGGTGGTTTTAGAAGTTGTTGCGGTTGTTTTTGGTGCTTCTTGGGTTTCTGTTCCGTTTGTTACAGTTTTTTCCACCATAATGACAATTTCTCCCGAATATTGATTAAATTAAGGGGCTAATTAGGTAATCGAAAAAAAAGCGGCCTTAACTTTATTTTAAGACTTTCTGCTTCTCTGTACCTTACCATGTTTTTAGCTTCTCTATGCTTGGAGTTTATTATCAAAAAGATAAGGGTTCACTATCAAGGCCGATCCTTTTGGCAAAATTTTGTCATACCGTTGATAATTATCTAGAATGTTATCTCCGTAACCTAATGATGCACCGTCCTTTTGCCCTACAAGCTCCCTTTCAACCGACTGGGGATCAACCCAGTGCGATCGCTCAATTGGTACAATCGTTAACAGCAGGTAACCGTTTGCAAACGCTGTTAGGGGCAACGGGAACGGGTAAAACCTTCACTATCGCTTCTGTCATTGAAAAAATCGGCAAACCTGCCCTTGTTCTTGCTCATAACAAAACCCTAGCGGCACAATTGTGCAATGAATTAAGACAATTTTTTCCTCACAATGCCGTCGAGTATTTTATTAGTTATTACGATTATTATCAACCAGAAGCGTATATTCCCGTCACCGATACTTATATTGAAAAAACAGCATCTATTAATGAAGAAATTGATATGCTGCGTCACTCAGCAACCCGTTCTTTGTTTGAGCGAAAAGATGTTATTGTGGTTGCTTCTATTAGTTGCATTTATGGCTTAGGAATTCCCTCAGAATATCTAAAAGCATCGGTCGCCTTATCCGTCGGACAAGAAATCAATCAGCGTCGCTTATTGCGGTCTTTAGTTAATATTCAGTACACTCGCAATGATATTGAATTGCAACGGGCAAGATTTCGAGTCAAAGGGGATGTTCTAGAAATTGTTCCTGCCTACGAAGATCGAGTGATTCGGATTGAATTCTTTGGCGATGAAATTGATGCCATTCGTTATCTTGATCCGATCACAGGAGAAATTTTAAGCAGTTTAGAAGCCATCAATATTTATCCCGCGCGCCACTTTGTAACCCCAGATGACCAACTAGAAGACGCCTGTCAAGCGATTCGATCTGAATTAGAGGAGCAAATGTTAAGCTTAGAAAAAGCCGGTAAACTATTAGAAGCACAACGCCTCAGTCAACGAACGCGTTATGATTTAGAAATGTTGCAAGAAGTGGGATATTGTAATGGTGTCGAAAATTATTCTCGTCATTTAGCAGGTAGACAAGCGGGGCAACCCCCTGAATGTTTAATTGATTATTTTCCAAAAGATTGGTTACTTATTGTCGATGAATCCCATGTGACAGTTCCCCAATTAAGAGGGATGTATAATGGCGATCAAGCTCGTAAAAAAGTTTTAATTGATCATGGATTTCGCTTACCCAGTGCGGCAGATAATCGTCCGCTCAAGTCAGAGGAATTTTGGCAAAAAGTAAATCAATGTATCTTTGTTTCAGCTACCCCCGGTCAATGGGAAATTGAACAATCTCAAGATCATATTATTGAGCAAATTATTCGACCAACGGGAGTTTTAGATCCAGAAATTTTTGTCCGCCCAACCGAAGGACAAGTGGATGATTTGTTAGGAGAAATCAAAGAACGAGTAAGACGAAACGAACGGGTTTTGATTACTACCTTAACAAAACGAATGGCAGAAGATTTAACCGAATATTTTCAAGAAAGAGAGGTTCGAGTACAATATTTGCACTCAGAGATCAAATCTATTGAACGCATTGAAATTTTACAAGCCCTCAGAGAAGGGGAATTTGATGTCCTAATTGGTGTTAACTTACTGCGGGAAGGATTAGATTTACCTGAAGTGTCTCTAGTGGCTATTTTAGATGCAGATAAAGAAGGATTTTTGCGGGCAGAACGCTCTTTAATTCAAACCATTGGACGGGCAGCACGCCATGTTCGAGGACAAGCCATTTTATACGGAGATAATTTGACAGATAGCATGATTAAAGCAATTGACGAAACAGAAAGACGACGCAAAATTCAGATGGAATATAATCAAAAACACGGTATTACGCCCCAATCGATTGTCAAAAAATCGACCAATTCTATTCTTGCTTTCCTCGATATCTCCCGCCGTCTAAATGCTCAACAACTCGAAGAAATTTATGATAAATCTGCCGATTTACCTCTAGAAAAAGTGCCTGAACTGATTGAACAACTTGAAATTAAAATGAAAGAGGCTGCTAAGAACTTAGAATATGAAGAAGCCGCTAAATATCGCGATCGCATCAAACAGTTACGGGATAAATTATTAGGACAACGGTCTCCTTAGAAAGTATTAATTGTTTATTGGTTATAATATTGCTAAAATAGATATTATCAAAAAACAGATGTAAACATCTGCTTAAAAACGAAGGAGTAAATTGTGAGTAAAAGCCCCACTTTAAGTTCAAACACCCCCTCTTCTAGTCGTCCTCCTGCCAAAGAGATGGTCTGGATATCCGAAGGTGTATTCTTAATGGGTTCAGATCGTCACTATGCAGAAGAATCTCCTGCCCATAAAGTTAAAGTAAACGGATTTTGGCTAGATCGCTATTTGGTCACTAATGCCCAATTCCAAAAGTTCGTCAAAGCAACAGGATATACAACGCTTGCTGAACGTCCCGCTAATCCTGATGATTATCCCGGCGCAAAACCTGAATTATTACAACCTTCTTCTATTGTTTTTATTAAACCTGACCGCCCCATTTCGACAGAGAATCATTATCAATGGTGGCATTACATTACGGGGGCAAATTGGCGACATCCTGAAGGTAAAGGCAGTTCAATTAAAGGCAGAGAAAAGCATCCTGTTGTCCATATTGCCTATGAAGATGCCCAAGCTTATGCCCAATGGATAGGCAAAGACTTACCCACAGAAGCAGAATGGGAATATGCGGCACAAGGAGGACAAAAAGGGAATGAATTCGCTTGGGGTGACGAACTACACCCCAAAGGAAAAATGATGGCTAACACGTGGCAAGGAGCATTTCCCCACGAAAATACCTGTGACGACGGTTATGAAAGAACTTCTCCTGTCGGCGTATTTCCCCCCAACGGTTATGGGCTTTATGACATGATTGGCAATATCTGGGAATGGACAAGCGACTGGTATCAAGAACATAAGAACCTCAAAAAAAGTTCTTGTTGTACCCTCGATAATCCGAGAGGAGGTACAGTAGAAAACAGTTATGACCCTAGTCTGCCCGATATTCGCATTCCACGACGAGTTACAAAAGGTGGCTCCTTTTTGTGTGCGCCTAGCTATTGCCGTCGTTATCGTCCTGCCGCTAGAATGCCCCAAGCCGTCGATACTTCTACCTGTCATTTGGGATTTCGTTGTATCATCCGAGGTTAAAAACAGGAGATTACCGCTTTATCCATATTGATCAGCGTTTTGTCCCAATATTGCCCTTATTGCGTCGCTGTAAAGATTCTACCATTTGTTTCTTTACGGCTTTTGCCCAAAGGGAAAAATCAAAATGATCATCCGTTGGATTTGGGGAGGAATCCCTTTCGCGAAATGCCACTGAAACCTCTTCCCTAGTCAGATAAGAAAAAGTTTCATGACTATCATGAATAATATCGAAAGATTGCATAGTTCTCGCCTCTTCACTGGAGTGGATTGAATGAGGCGCGTTCCTTCGGGAACATCCCTACTTCCGTCCACCATCAAGGGTGGATGAACGATTTATCCTTACCTCTTCAGATTAGCAAGTTTTAAGCATTAAGACAACTCAATAATTTTCCCTCAAAATCCTATGCTTGAGTCAGTTTATCGCTGGGGAAAATAACCCATCGGGAGATGGTTTACTGATTAAGTTGCTCAATAAGCGTAAATTCGACTTCTCTGGGGACGGGGAGGAGACTTTAAGGAGATTTCTACCGCTAGAGAAGCTAACTTTGCTGTTTTCTTGTCCATTTCCAAAGAATAATCCCAGTAATAAGCTTGCCATACCCCTTGTAGCTTCCACGGTTCTTCGTGAGTTACAACAATGACGCCCCCACTAGGGATGGCTTCACTGGCAGTCGCTTGTAAACAGTAGTCTCTCCAAGGAGAGTTGAGAAGAAAGACAGAGAATATTCCACCCTGTTCGCTTCCTAAAGCATATCCCAACATAAACTTGTCATGCTCGAGATAATCTTGAAGATTGGGATGCCTGGCCAGCAACACCGAAAAACCTGGCATATTCATAGCTGACCTCTTGTACAATTAACTTGATCTTAATAGCTTCTTTAGGTTTTGTCTCAAAAAAATGTCAGGAAACCTTTACATGATTTATTTCTAATGGCAGTTGCGAAAAAAATTAAGGGTTTAACTTATTGCCACATTTAGAGCAGAAATTAAAGTTAGAGGGATTCGGATGACTGCAATGACCACAAAAGACGGTGTTATTCGCTGGAGAGGATGCCTTTTCAAGAGGTAGGGCGGGATTAGCGGAAGAATCGCCGACCGTCTTCATCCCCGTATTTAACTGATGGTTATTAATTAAATCTAAAATAATTTTATCTTCCCGTTTATATTCGAGGCTATCTTCTCCCCCTTGCTTGCTTAACTCGGTTGCTCGTTGTTTTAAATAGGTCATTAATTGTTCATAAAGTGCCTGCTTTTGTTGGGGGGTTTCAACTAAGTTTAATTGAGCAGTAACTTGACGTTGAATTTCTTCTCTATCCGGACGACAAGCTCTAACTTCTAAGACTTGGGGAACTTCTTCCCAACTTGAGGCAATATCAACATTTTTATTGCCTGTTGCTGTGGAAATGGGATAACGAATGACGCTTTCTTGGGTGACTTTATTAATGTCTTGCCGTAAAATCTGTAAGGCTCTAGCTTCAACCACTAACTTAAAAATGGTTGGATCTTCGGGGAAAATGTCCCAGTAAGGGGGCTCTTTTTGCAGATGAACAGGAATCGGCAAATCTTTACTTTCTCCAACTTGTTGCGCTCGTTTTGCCAGTATAAATTCCCCTTTCCAATCTTGATAGGATTGCCGTAAATCTCGCATGCCGTCGATACATCTTAGGGAAAATCCACCGATTTCCTGTACAAAAACAATGCGATGACGTTCTTTTTCTCCTAACGGTTTAATATCATCTTCTCGTCCCATAAATTCCTGAATTTTTGGGATAATTTTTTGAGTGGCTGGATCGCTGGTATTGCGTCCCCCTAATACCGCTACATTGATATTTTTAGCAGGGGTAAATCCTGCATCTTTTCCTTGTAAAACGGCTTGATTAAGTAAGATCAACGGTTGAGATTTATGATAAGCAATGCGAAGGTTATTAATAATATCTCCCTCATCATTGAAAATTTTAAAGAGGCGATCGCAAGCGGCTAAATCCCGTTTAAGTTTACTATTCTCTGGCGCAGATTCAATTGTATTACGAGTATGATCTGTAATGATTTCTCGAAAGTCCTCTTCTTGCACGCTGGGCAATTCAGTCAGATCAAAAAGTCGCATCATTTCATCCGCTTGACGGGTTTCTTTCCAGAGGGGACTGGTCTTTAATAAGATGTCTTGAGATAGCACACTACAAAGGGCATTAATTCCTGTTTCGTAACGACTTTTGACCCCTTCGTTTGCACCTGCGTACTGCTCAATAAAATCTTGATATAAGTCATTCAGTTCAGTCCGATTATAAAGTTTGATACCATTAATCACTAAAGCGTCGGCACTATCAACTTCTTGGTTGGATTTTTGATCGAATAAATCTCTTGCTTGAATTAACCTTTGACTGAGGCGATTTAAGCGACTTTCTAAGAAGTTTAAATGTTCTTCTAGGCGTTGAATAACAGTTAAACCAGATGCTCTGACTTTCCGTTGAATAATGGCAGTTAAACTGCCTTGTAATCCTTCTAAGGCTTGACTACAATATTGTTCCATTTTATCGCTTTTAGAAATGCCAAATTTATCTTTGAATTCGTTGATTTCAGCGATCGCTGCTTCATATTGTTTCCGACGATTTTCTTCATTAGCTGACCAGACTTGATCTTGTTCACGACGAAATTTTTCAATCATTGAACTAAACAATTGACGAACAGCTACGATGAAAGCATCAGCAAACTTAAGCCCTCGATTACGGTCTTCTATAATGGCATAAAATTCGGTTTCTAAGGCTTTTTTCCCTTGTTGAATACTTCGATTTCGATTGTTATAAATCGTTTTCAAATAATCACCATGAATCCGTTCATCTGGACTCAATTCGTTAAAGTGTTCGGCTTTGTACTCCGTAACTTTTGGATTGAGAAATTCATCCACAAAACGTAAGATTTTTCCTCGCTCTCCTCCGATTATATTCACACCTTGCTGGGTACATTCTAACCAATCTTCTTGAGTGATTTCATTGCGAAGACTATTAACCCAATCTGAAACAAGAGTCATTAAAGAGCGATCCTTATCTGCCGATAAATCAGCGATTAATTCTCCTTCTGTCAAGCGCATTTTTTTAAGAATATCTCCCTTAACCAATTCCATCATTTGGGCTGGTAATATCACATCCGAATTTAACCACCAATTCATGAAATCCTTAGCCAAACGATAGGATAAAGAAGCACGAATTTGAGCAATTGGGATTTCAAGGCTAGAGAGTCCAAAACTCATAAACTGCTTAGGATACCCTCTACCTCCGGGATCTGCTTGCGCCCATGCGCCTTTAATATTGTCGCGAATAGAGCGTTTGTGTGGAGCGAAATCAGAGGTGAGATCAAGGAATATGTTTTGGGCAATTAACTCCCGAATTTGACTTAGTTTAAAATCGCTTTCACCATTTTTTGTTCCGACTAAATAGGTGAAATCAAAAGGGGGTTTTTGGGAACGCACTTCATCGACTAAGCCACTACTAAATTGCTGCACATATTCGGTCCGATAATCGGAATAATAACTCAATTCCATCAAGGCCGCGTAACCATTGGCTAAAACGCGATCGCCCACACTAATTCCGGCAAATGCTTCGGGCATGGGGACAATTGCAGTTACTAAAGGACTGCCTTCTGCACGAATCCAATGACGGACTGCATATCCCATATCAATTAACATTCCACTGCCGGTTCCCCCTGATAACGAACCCGTGACAAAAACATTAATTGCGTTTGTATTTACTTTAATACCATAACGATCTAACATAAAGTTTTCTTTACTTTTAACCCGTGTCATTGCCTCTAAAAACTTGTTACGAATGGCATGATAATTACAGAAAAAAGCAAAACGTCCACAGGCACGAATTTGTCCAGCACCTGCTTCTAATGAAGTAATATTCCGTTCAAGTTCGCTAGGAAACCAACTATTAATCCAAGGATATTTTTCCATCTCCATGACCATTTCTTGTACCTGTTTCCCACTGACTCGCGCCCAATGCTTTTCGTTATCTTTAAAAGGCGTGCCTGATGCTTCGGGATCGGTAATTTTATAATCTTTATCCGTATCTATAATTAAGAAGCTAATAATTGGAAAATTCTTAAGACTGCCATAGCTTTCTTCGACTAATCGCCGCAACCTTGCTAATATTTCCGCACCCGTTCCACCCATCCCGACCAAAATGGTGGGGATCATACTTTTTTCTTCAACCGCTGGTGGCATGATTATCTCCTAGGATTTGACCGTTATTTACTACGATAGACAATTTTCAAGAATTTGGATCGAGAAAATTTATCTTTCTTCATGTTTTACGGTAATTTAGATTCATCAAATGCCTTGAGAACAATTAGTTGGAAGAAACCTATTTAGCATTTTTTCCTAAAAGAGATTAGAAATAAAAAAACATTGATCTAACATTTATCATAATAATTAAATCTCGACTTCCTTAAAACGGTTAAACTAAAAGAAGGTTATTCAATGAAGGAGAATCTACAATTTATACGCCCCCTTTAGCCCGTCTGATTGAGCAATTGCAACGTTTACCCGGAGTCGGTCCAAAAACAGCCCAAAGACTTGCTTTACACATTCTCAAACGTCCTGAAAAAGAAGTTGAAGACCTTGCAAGCGCAATAGTGGCGGCGAAAAAACAGGTCGGATTTTGTAAGGTGTGCTACCATTTATCGGCCGACCCTATTTGTGAAATTTGTCGTAATCCTAATCGAGAGCAAACAACCCTGTGCGTCGTGACAGACTCCCGCGATGTTATTGCGCTTGAGAAAACCAGAGAATATAAAGGGAGATATCATGTCTTAGGGGGAGTTATCTCGCCGATGGATGGCATTAGTCCCGAACAGTTAAGCATTCAGCCTCTTGTTCGACGAGTGAGTAAGGAGAGGGTGCAAGAAGTGATACTGGCCATCAGTCCGACGGTGGAGGGAGATACGACAACCTTGTACATTGGTCAATTGTTGAAGCCGTTTACGAAAGTCACTCGTATCGCCTTCGGTTTGCCGATGGGAGGCGATTTAGAATATGCTGATGAGATTACCTTAGCGAGAGCCTTAGAAGGGCGCAGAGAGTTAGATTAACTTCATCCCTTACCCCTAAAACCTAATCTTTACCCGTTTTTTTTAAGCCGAACTCCAGTGAGATTAACGGAAATTGCTCTTGATGACTGGTCACTCGAGTGACTGTGTGTCAAAATGAAAATACATGGATAGAACCCAAAAAACAGCGTGGAAATCACCTTTTTAGGCACCAGTTCTGGTGTCCCTACTCGTTCCAGAAATGTCTCTAGTGTTGCGCTGCGTCTTCCCCAACGGGCGGAATTGTGGTTATTTGATTGTGGTGAAGGAACACAACATCAATTTCTGCGCAGTGACCTAAAAATCTCCCAATTAAGTCGAATTTTCATTACCCATACCCACGGTGACCATATTTTTGGACTAATGGGGTTGCTGGCTAGTTGCGGTTTAGCCGGAAGTGGTCAACTGATTACAATATACGGCCCGTCGGGCTTAGAAGACTATATCAAGGCGTGTGCCAAATATTCTCATCTCTATCTTTCTCACCGGATTCAAGTGCATACGGTAGAATCAGGGATATTATACGAAGATGAAGAATTTCAGGTCAGTTGTAGCTTATTAAAGCATCGAGTGCCGGCTTTTGGCTATCGCATTACCGAGAAAGACCGTCCCGGTCATTTTAAGCTCGAAAAAGCGACGGACTTAGGCATCGCACCGGGGCCCATTTATGGACGCTTAAAAAAGGGAGAAACGGTAACGCTTGAAGACGGACGACGCATCCGAGGTCAAGATTTATGCGGTGACCCCGAAATTGGCCGCAAGGTCGTTTATTGTACAGATACAGTCTTTTGTGAAGAAGCGGTTCAACTGTCTCAAGGGGCAGATGTGCTAATTCACGAAGCCACCTTTGCCCATCAAGATGCAGAATTAGCCTTTGAACGGTTACACTCCACTTCAACCATGGCCGCCCAAGTTGCCCTGTTAGCTGGGGTCAAACAATTGATTATGACCCATTTTAGCCCCCGCTATGCGCCAGGCAATGCGCTTCAACTCGAAAATTTATTAGAGGAAGCCAAAGCAATTTTCCCGAATACATTTTTAGCCAAGGATTTTTTGACTTACGAAGTTCCTAGACGCAAGTCGTTTTAAAGTTAGTGTGAAATGAGACTTTTTTGGGGTTAATTTTGAGACTACCTTAAAATCTCTGATTCCCCAAACGGACAAATTAAGTTACACTACTTTACAATCTCTAAATATCCTACCTAAAATTAGACTTAGAACATTCATAGGACCCTTAAAAATGACAGATCGTAAACGTGCGCTCATTACGGGAATTACCGGTCAAGACGGATCGTATTTAAGTGAATTATTATTAGAAAAAGGCTATGAAGTTCACGGTATTATCCGCCGAACCTCCACGTTTAACACAGACCGTATTGATCATATCTATATCGACCCTCATCAAGAAAATGCCAGACTGTTCCTCCATTATGGAGACTTAACTGATGGCACCACCCTTCGACGCATTTTAGAGGATGTTAAACCTTACGAAATCTATAACTTAGGGGCGCAATCTCATGTTCGAGTGAGTTTTGATTCCCCTGAATATACGGTAGATTCCGTTGGCATGGGGGCATTACGGATTTTAGAAGCCGTTCGGGATTACCAACAACGCACCGGAATTGAAGTCCGTTACTATCAGGCGGGTTCTTCGGAAATGTTCGGTAAAGTCCAAGAAATCCCCCAAAAAGAAACCACCCCCTTCTATCCCCGCAGTCCTTACGCCTGTGCTAAGGTGTATGCCCACTGGCAAACGATTAATTATCGCGAATCTTTTGACTTATTTGCCTGTAATGGCATTTTATTTAACCATGAATCCCCTCGTCGCGGCGAAACCTTTGTCACTCGTAAAGTTACCCGTGCTTTAGCCCGTATTATTGCCGGTCATCAGAAAAAGCTTTATTTAGGGAATCTAGATTCTAAGCGAGATTGGGGTTACGCCAAAGACTACGTACGGGCGATGTGGCTAATGCTCCAAGAAGATAAAGCGGATGACTATGTCATTGCCACCGGAGAAACCTACTCGATTCGCGAATTTTTGGATATTGCCTTTAATTACGTTAATCTCAACTGGGAAGATTATGTGGCGTTTGATGCCCGCTATCTTCGTCCGACAGAAGTAGATTTACTAATTGGTGACCCCACCAAAGCGAAAGTCCAATTAGGATGGGAACCGACGGTAACCTTTGAAGGATTAGTCAAATTGATGGTGAATGCTGACTTGGCAGCTTTGGGTATGACATCTCCCAATAACACTTCAGCCCATAATACTTCCTTGAAACACTCGGATAACGCCTATGTGCGCCAGCCGATGAGTATGATGGTAGATTAATTTTAGTCATCAGTAACCCGTAATCAGTGATCTATGATTAACAATTAATCCTATAACGGCTTATCGTTGGTAATTGTTGTCACTGACAGCTGGTTTTACGGGTAATTCCTATAAATAAGGACTATTATGTTGGATTTAAGCAATAAACGCATGGTTGTTACGGGTGGTGCCGGTTTTTTGGGAAAACAAGTTGTTCGACAACTTCACCAAGCAGGAGCAAATCCCGATAAGATTACGATTCCCCGTTCCCAAGATTGTGACCTCCGAGTGCTGGAAAATTGTCAGCGATTGGCAGAACAACAGGACATTATCATTCATTTAGCGGCTCATGTCGGCGGAATTGGCTTAAATCGAGAAAAACCAGCCGAATTATTCTACGATAATCTCATGATGGGTACTCAGTTAATTCATGCGGCTTATCAAGCAGGGGTCAAAAAATTCGTCTGTGTCGGTACAATTTGCGCTTATCCCAAGTTTACTCCTGTTCCTTTCAAAGAAGAGGATTTATGGCAAGGGTATCCAGAAGAAACCAACGCTCCCTACGGCATTGCCAAAAAAGCCTTACTGGTACAATTACAATCCTATCGCCAGCAATATGGATTTAACGGCATTTACTTGCTTCCTGTCAATTTATACGGGCCTGAGGATAATTTCAACCCCCAGAGTTCTCACGTCATTCCCGCTTTAATCCGCAAGGTTTATGAAGCCCAACAACGAGGTGATAAAACCCTTCCCGTTTGGGGAGATGGCAGTCCAACCCGCGAATTTCTTTACTCAACTGATGCCGCGCGAGGTATTGTCATGGGAACACAGAAATACGATGAATCAGACCCCATTAATCTCGGTACAAATTATGAGATTTCGATTAAAGATTTAGTCGAACTTATCTGTAAATTAATGGAATTTGAAGGGGAAATTATCTGGGAAACCGATAAACCCAACGGTCAGCCCCGACGCTGTTTAGATACCACAAAAGCGAAAGAACGTTTTGGTTTTGTAGCAGAAGTTTCCTTCAAAGAGGGTTTAAAAAATACGATTGATTGGTATTGCGCTAATCCCGATTAAACCCTAATATTTAAAATTCCATTGATGTTTTAATTGTTTCAATTGCAGTTGATACATATGATTAAATAAATTCCAACAATATTCTTCGGATAAACCACCCGTAATTGCTCCCCGTAAAACGACATTAAAATACCAATCATCGGGTGCAAGTTCTTCGGTTAATTTATGAACAACCACATAAGTACGGACAGGATTATATACTTGATCTTGACACTGAATCTCAACATACTCATGACGATAACCATTATGGGGAATTTCTTCGCGCTCATCTAATAACTCACTGAGTCGCCATGGTAATAGATACAACACCCCTTCAACCTGAGAATTGACATCAGGAATGATGTCTAATACGCCACAATTCCGCTTTTGAGAATGACGATAAAACCCTAAACGATAACCTTGCAAAATGCCTGTTCCCACCACATAATGATGAGTATTTTCTTTTAACGTTCTTTTTAAATCTACGGGACACATACAAGAACCGTAGGCAAAATAATAAAACCTTGACGCTCCAACCGATTGCCAATGGGTATCATTATGGGATACTCTAGCGACTGTTTCTGATAGAATGGGTTGAGAAGGTTCGGGTAATAACGTCATTTTTAAACTTTTAAAGCGAAACTCATTAAGTAATCAGTAAAGCGTTTAGCGTATAAAACCTTGTAGAGCAAATTTTAGTTCTTTGTAAACAAATACCACAGATATCTTGCCCGTTTTTATTTTCACAATTTATTGCGACTGATGGTATAAGTCCAAACTATTCGCTAGTTTATCAGCAATTCCCTCAATCCACACTTCATCTTGTTTGGTATAACTTCGGGGAGAATTTGCTCCCAATATCATAACACCTTCTTGACCAATGGGTTGACAAATCACTCCTTGTGTGTTAACAGGTAAATAGTCAAATTCCACTCGCCCCGGATACAGGTTAAGATCAACCAGATAAATTGGCTTGGCAGTGGATAAAACGCGATTGACAATTATTCCGGGGGTAACATGACGCTTTTCCCCTAAAATTCCCCGTCTTAATAAAGTTTTCCCCTGATAATAAATCACGAGAGACTTTGTAACCGTATTCGTCAATAACAAATGAGAAGCCCAAGCCAGTTCCGTTTTGAAAGATTCTGGCAAGCTTTCATGCCATTCTAAGCCTTGTTCACCGATTAAGGTGACGGTATCAGGGTTTTTCGGCTGTATCCTTTGCCAAATTAGCCCAATCAACAGCATAAAACCGCAAAGAATTACCCCCACCACATCCGAGCGAGCTTGAGAGTCGGTAATTTGAACCGTTGAGAGGCGGTTAATGAGCAGAAAAGTCCCCCCAATGCCTCCCACCATAAACGGTAACCATCGAACTACCCGATCAGGATCAGACTTTGCCATATCCTATCCTAAAATTTATCCCTCCGTTAAGGTTCTTCTCCCGGCTCTAAGATCCGTTGAAAAAGATATCCTGTTCCTCTAGCAGTGAGAATTAATTCGGGATTACTCGGATCTTGCTCTAATTTCGCTCTTAAGCGAGAAATATGAACATCTACGACCCTAGTATCTACATGACGTTCAGGCGTATAACCCCAAACCTCTTGCAGAATTTCAGAACGCGAGAAGGGTTCCCCCGAACGACTCACCAGTAATTCTAAAAGACTAAATTCCATCCCTGTAAGGCGAATTCGCTCATCTCCTTTGTAAACTTGGCGTTTATTTGTGTCAATCCTAATGGTTGCCACCGTAATTACGCCCGAACTAGGGATACCGGGTGCACCGTTTTTTTCCACGCGTCGTAAAACCGACCGAATTCTCGCTTCGAGTTCTTTCGGCGAAAAGGGTTTGACGACATAGTCATCGGCTCCTAA
The DNA here is from genome assembly GCA_041746575.1 of Microcystaceae cyanobacterium. Taxonomy (GTDB): domain Bacteria; phylum Cyanobacteriota; class Cyanobacteriia; order Cyanobacteriales; family Microcystaceae; genus JBGTGT01. The sequence goes on along the minus strand of JBGTGT010000084.1, from coordinate 23,750 downwards.
TTCTAAACCCGTAATGCGATCAGCGACATCGCCTAAAGCCGTTAGCATGATAATGGGAATGTCTGACTCTTTTCTCAGTTCTTGGCACACACCGTAGCCATCTAATTTTGGCATCATGACATCGAGAACCACCAAATCAGGGCAAGATTGATGGAAAATCTCCAAGGCTTCTTCTCCGTCAGCCGCCGTCACGACATCATAGCCAATCATGGAGAGACGGGTTTCTAGGATGCGCCGAATGCTGGCTTCATCATCGACAACGAGTATGGTTTCTTTATGGGTTTCCAATGGTCTCAACACTCCTTCGTTAAGTTGCGTTGCTAATTTTTAAGTTAAATGGACTGTATCTCCTGTTTCTAGAATATCGCCTTATTGTTATCTTTAAGCCTTTATTTTGATTTTCTTGAAAGAATTTCAGATTTCCTTAAGTCTTTTTACTGAGGCCTTGGATAAGAGAAGAAAGGAGGAATCTCAAGAATTTGTTTCGATTGAGCGTGCTAACCCACAGCTTAAGATGGTAAACTGCAAACCAACCTAGCACAATTTTATAAATACTTTATTCAGGCTGAATAAGTCCCCGTATAAATCCTATGATATCACCAAAAATCCCTATCTCTGTCCTCATTCCCGCTAAAAACGAGGAGGCTAATCTTCCTGCTTGTTTAGAAAGTGTCGCACAAGCAGATGAAGTCTTTGTGGTTGATTCTCATAGTAACGATCGCTCCATTGAAATTGCTCAGTCTTATGGTGCAAAAGTCGTTCAATTTAATTTTAACGGCCGTTGGCCCAAAAAGAAAAACTGGTCGTTGGATAATCTACCCTTCCGCCATGAATGGATTTTAATTGTCGATTGTGATGAACGCATTCCCCCCGAACTCTGGCAAGAAATGGCGACCGTAATCCAAAATTCTGAATATAATGGCTATTACCTCAATCGAAGAGTCTTTTTTCTGGGAAAATGGATTCGTCACGGGGGAAAATATCCTGATTGGAATTTACGTCTCTTTCGTCATCGCTTAGGGCGTTATGAAAACCTACACACCGAAGACATTCCCAATACTGGGGATAATGAAGTGCATGAACACGTTGTTCTAGAAGGAAAATCGGGCTATCTCAAAGAAGATATGCTTCATATTGATTTTAGGGATATTTATCATTGGTTACAACGCCATAATCGCTATTCTAATTGGGAAGCCAGAGTTTATTACAATCTTTTAACCGGACAAGGCGACGAGGGAACCATTGGCGCAAATTTATGGGGAGATTCGGTACAACGTAAGCGATTTTTAAAGAGAATTTGGGTCAAATTGCCTTTTAAGCCTCTATTGCGCTTCATTTTATTCTATGTCATCCGCTTAGGCTTTTTAGACGGGATTCCGGGGTATATTTATGCCCGTCTGCTGAGTCAGTACGAATATCAAATCGGCGTAAAATTATACGAATTGCGTCAATTTGGCGGACAATTAAACGTCCAGTCCGACAAAAAGCCCCCAGAAATCGCCAATCCTTCTTCTACTCAACCCGAACTCACCAACATCAATGGATAAGCTTAAACCCGTTTCTCCCGTTGTAGATGCTGAACCGTGGCGAGATTTGCGTCAATATGACCAATCTTGGTTTAATCGGGGTCGTGGTGGGGGAATGATTTTACTGTGGTGGTTCGTACAAGCGATCGCTTTTCCGTTGAGTCTGCACAATGCCCACGGTTTCCGTTGTGCGTTATTGCGGTTATTTGGCGCAAAACTGGGAAAAGAGGTCAGGATTCGCCCTACTGCCCGTTTCACCTATCCTTGGAAAGTAGAAATTGGCGACTATAGTTGGATTGGGGATGATGTGGTTTTCTACAGTTTAGATCAGATTAAAATTGGCTCCCAATGCGTCATTTCTCAAGACTGCTATCTTTGTACAGGAAGTCACGATTTTGAAGACATCGCCTTCCGCCTAAAAACTGCCCCGATTACGATTGGTAATGGAGCGTGGATAGCAACAGACTGCTTTATTGGGTTAGGGGTTATTATTGGGGCAAATTCAGTAATTGGAGCAAGAAGCAGTGTTTTTAAGGATATTCCCGAAAACCAAGTCGCTTGGGGAAATCCTTGTCGTCCTCAACATGAAAGAACAAGCCGACATAATGTTTAAAGAAGTGACTCAGAAGCGGCAGGAGGTAAAGCAGAAAATCCAAATTAAAGCGGTCTAAACAAGAATAATCGATCATCAGCAATGGATGATAAAAAATGGATAATCTAGCAAAATTATGTTTGAAATATCGTCATTTCCTCAATATTTTGGTCATTGGGGGATCAGCCTTTCTCTGTCTTTTATTATCTCTCAGTCGCCTTCCCAGTACGGAATTATTGGAAATTGCCCCTAACTGGGTGTTAATGTGGGTTGTCTGTTGGAGTTTAAAGCGAACGGTTTTTCAGGGATTTAGCGCTGGATTAAGCTTAGGATTGATTGAAGATGGGTTGACAGGCGTTTATCCATCCCATGTTATTTCCTTAGTGATTGTGGGCGTATTTATTGCCACGCTCAGTCAACGACGCTATATTCAAGAAGCGATGATTTCAGTGGTGTTAATCGTCTTTGTCATGGTCATGATGGCAGAAACGTTTACCGCCTTACAATTTACCTTAAGTAACGCCCGGCCGATTGCAGAAGTTTGGCAAAATTATCAGCAAATTTCCCTTGTTTCAGCTATTTTAAGCAGTCTTTGGACACCCGTATTATATTATCCCCTCGATTGTTGGTGGACTTATCTACGGCGCGATGTTTCAGGAAAACGGTTTCAACTTTCTCCTTTTCGCTTTGAACGAAAAAAATAAGTAATTTTCTAAGAATAGGGCGACTCGTTGAATAATTGACTTTTGAGTTTGCCTAGGGCATGTCGCCAATTATAAGGACGATGAACAATACATTTATTTAAATGAGGAATCCAGACTCGGAGCTGGTTTGCATCGGTATTAATAAGACTTGCAATTTTTTCGATATTTTTAGATTGGGCATGAAGAACTCTGACGGGTTCTTGTAAGGTATTAATAAAGCAAAAACGAGTGTTCCATTCGATTGGTAAAGGATAAAATCTTGAAGCGGCGTACATCAATGATTCGGTAAAGGAAGTTTGGTCGCTCTCCCGAAGGTTAGGGTTTTGTGATAGTTTATCTAGATAAAGTCTTAACCACTCTTTAAAAAGGTGATCATTGGCTTCGTTTTTCCGGAAAAAGATGACTCCTGTATTGACAGGTTTACAATCAATTTTTTGTCCAGTAGATAAGGTCGGATAGTGTTTATCAGCAATCGATAAAGTCGTCACTACGTCAAAATAGTCTAATGTCGCAAAACCGGATTCAACATCTTTAATAAAGTAGGTGTCTGTATCGACAAAAAGCGTTCTTTTGTAAGGAGATAGGGTGTATAAATATTTTGTTTTAAATAATAAACCCTCATTTCTTGATTTTACCGTTTCGTCTACCAGAATAATTTGGTCAAATAAATCTATTTTTTCTGGGTTTTGATTACAAGCAATTGATATTTTTAAGGAAGCATTAAGTGTTTTTAGGCTTTGTGCAGAACGGCAAGCTTCGTCAACATATTTTTTACCGGCTGCAACGTAGAAGACTCCATGGCTATCGGCTGTCATACAATAACTTACCTTTAAGATATTCAGCGATTCCTTAAAACATACCATTTGAGGCAAAAAAAGTCAAGTAATTTTAGATTTTAGAATTTTAATTTTTCTTCTTTAATATTGTAAAATAATTAATCACTAGAACGATAAAATATCCTTGATCCAGTCTTATGAATACACCTTTGTTTTATTTACGTTTAAACGCCCAAAAACACCCTTATTATCAAACATTATTGCTGCTCGTAGAATCCTTGATACCCTTTTTTGAAAACCAACCCACTCAACGCATTATTTTAGCAGAACGAGATCCTTTACAATTTCTTGCTTATTTTAGCGTTATTACTTCTACTCATCACCAACTTTTTTTGGCAAATCCCAATTGGAAACTATCTGAATGGAAGCAAATTATTGATTGTATTCAACCTCATCAAATTCTAGGAAATTGTCCTCAGAATAAACTTTTACACCTCCCCAAAAAATCCCTTGATTGTGCTGAAGCTTCAATTATGATTTCCACGGGAGGAACCTCTGGAAAGATTCGTTTTACCATGCATAGTTGGCAAACTTTAATGACTTCTGCCCAAGGGTTTATCCATTATTTTGCCTTAGAAAATGTCAATAGTTTTTGTGTGCTTCCCCTTTATCACGTCGGTGGGTTAATGCAGTTTGTGCGATCGCTTATTTCAGGCGGAGATTTTATTGCTTCTTCTTTTGAATCAATTAAGACAGAATCGGACAATGATTTTGATCCTATTTCTTATTTTATTTCCCTTGTACCGACCCAATTATCTTATTTTCTGAATCAGTCCAAATTGACAAATTGGCTATCTCAATTTAAAACCATTTTACTGGGAGGCGCGCCCGCTTGGCCAGATTTATTAACCCAAGCCAGAAAAGCAAATTTACCCCTTGCTTTAACTTATGGAATGACAGAAACAGCCTCTCAAATAGCAACCCTTAAACCAGCAGATTTTTTGGCAGGAATAAACAATTGCGGTCAAATTTTACCTCATGCTAAAGTTAAAATTAATGAAATAGGGACAATTACGCTTCAAGCTTCATCTTTATGTTTAGGTTATTATCCCGATTACTTTCAAGACCGAGAAAACTTTCAAACTGACGATTTAGGCATGGTAGACGAACAAGGATATTTAACCATTTTAGGTCGAAAAAACCATAAAATTATTAGCGGTGGCGAAAACATTTTTCCAGTAGAAGTCGAAGCAGTGATTCGCGCCACAAAACTTGTAAAAGATATTGTCATTTTAGGTGTTCCTGATGTTTATTGGGGAGAAAAAGTCATTGGATTTTATGTACCCACTTCCGATGAGGTCACAGATAATATTCTCAAAAAATCTCTAATGCCTAAACTGTCCAAATATAAACAACCCAAATTATGGGTAAAAGTTCTTAAAATACCCAGAAACGAGCAAGGAAAAGTGGATTATTTAGCATTAAAAAATATGATCGGTAATGGGTTATAAAACAATAAATCGCCAACCCATCCTCGTTAAAAACTAAAATTTTATCAACCCTTAAAAATCGCCGGTTCTCTGTTTCTCGTTTCCTAACTCAGGTTACAATAAACAAAATAATTCGTAAAAATAATTCGTAAAAATCATTCAAAACAATGACAAGGTTAGCACTCCTCAGTGTGTCAGATAAAACGGGAATCGTCGAATTTGCCGAGACATTAGTCCAAGAATTTGCTTTTTCTCTAATTAGTAGCGGGGGAACTGCCAAAACCTTACAAAAAGCAGGAATTTCCGTCACCAAAGTCAGTGAATACACAGGCTCCCCTGAAATTTTAGGCGGACGAGTCAAAACCCTTCATCCTCGCATTCATGGCGGTATTTTAGCCCGTCGAGACGTTCCCGAAGATCAAACGGACTTGAGCAACAATAACATTACCCCTTTTGACTTAGTCGTGGTGAATCTCTATCCCTTTGAACAAACTATTGCCAAAGAAGGGGTTACCGTTGCTGAAGCAATTGAGCAAATTGATATTGGTGGGCCTGCTATGCTAAGAGCGTCAGCGAAAAATTATGCTAACTTAACGGTACTTTCTAATCCTAGATATTATGGTGAATATTTACAGGAATTGCGAGAAAATAATGGGGAGGTATCTCTTCTTTTTCGTCAAAGGATGGCGGGTGAAACCTTTGCCTTAACTAACACTTATGATCAAGCAATTTCTGATTATTTTACTCAATTATCAACTAATACAACCGAACATTTTGGGGTAAGCGGCACAACAATTCAAACCCTTCGTTACGGCGAAAATCCTCATCAAAGCGCGGCATGGTATCAAACCGGAACACAGCCTTCTGGGTGGGCGAGTGCCATTCAATTGCAAGGAAAAGAACTAAGTTATAACAATTTGGTTGATTTAGAAGCCGCCAGACGTATTATTATTGAATTTGGCTCACAAACACCTACAGCCGCAGTCTTAAAACACACCAACCCCTGTGGCGTCGCCCAAGGCAGTATCCTCGCAGACGCTTATGAAAAAGCCTTTAATGCTGATTCTACCTCCGCTTTTGGCGGCATTGTCGCTTTGAACCAACCGATTGACACCGTCACTGCTAACCGTTTAACCCAAACCTTTCTAGAGTGTGTGGTTGCCCCCGATTGTGATGAAGTCGCCCAAACGATTTTAAGCAAGAAAACAAACCTAAGAGTTTTGCTTTTACCTGATTTAGAGCAAGGAGTAAAACAGACGATTAAAATGATTGCAGGAGGATTTTTAGTCCAAGATGGGGATAACGCCGAAGAAAGCCCAGATAAATGGCAAATTGTCACCGAAAAACGACCCAGTCCTCAAGATTTAGCGGAATTAACTTTTGCTTGGCAAGTAGCGAAACACGTTAAATCTAATGCCATTGTGGTGACAAACCAGCAAACGACTCTTGGCATCGGAGCAGGACAAATGAATCGGGTGGGTTCAGTTAAAATTGCCTTAGAACAAGCAGGAAAAGCGACAAAAGGAGCCTATTTAGCCAGCGATGGCTTTTTCCCCTTTGATGATTCTGTCAGAATAGCCGCAGAAGCCGGAATTACGGCTATCATTCAACCAGGTGGCTCATTACGGGATAAAGACTCTATTCAAGCGGCCAATGAATTGGGATTGGTAATGATTTTGACAGGGATACGTCATTTTCTTCATTAAGATTCTCTAAAAAGGGGAATGCAGTTTGAGCAAAACGCGTTATACTTTACCATTGACTTGAAAACCCCTGAATGCTCGAAGGAGGGAATTATTCCAGAACCGCTAAAACTGACCGTGAGTTTACGAGGAACTCATGAAGTCGGTGAAAACTATCAAATTTTTCGGTTGACAGGTTTGCTAGATGCTTTCTCTGAACCTGCCTTTCGTAAAGAAATCGGTAAATTAATTGATGAAGGACCAAAGCATGTCATTCTTGACCTCTCTCGTATTGATTTTATCGATAGCTCTGGCGTAGGGGCTTTAGTTCAGTTGGTCAAAAAAACCCAAACAGCAGAAGGAAGCCTACAAGTTGTCAGCAACCCTCGTGTCACTCAAACGGTTAAATTGGTTCGCTTGGAGAAATTTTTGTCTCTTCAGACTTCTCTAGACGATGCCCTTGCCAATCTTGCGAAAAAGTAAGCCGCAATCAGAAATCATGGGCAATCAACAGTGGATCAGAAAGTTTTCCTAAAAAAAGAGGCTTTCGACCAGAATTTAGTAATTGTTTCATCGTTTTTGATTAAGACTTACTGTTTAAATGCTTTCTGCATTCCCTCTTTAGAATCCTTGTTCAATCAATGTGACTCCTTCTTCTCCCCTTCGTGATTCTCCTTTTTTGGCAGACTGGTTATCTCCCGTCTGTAGGGATTCAGTCGATTCAATTGCTCAAATTCGACAATTATCTCCCCTTTCTTTGGCTTATCTAGGGGATGCCGTTTATGAATTGTTTATGCGAACTGCCTACCTTTGTCCGCCTAAACGCATGAATGACTATCATCGTCAAGTCGTCAGGAAAGTACGGGCAGAAAGCCAAGCCGAATGCTTGCAAGCCCTCTATCCTTACCTAACCGATGCGGAAAAAAATATCGTTCGTCAGGGGAGAAATGCGTCCCCTCGACGGACAAAACGAGTTTCCCCTGAGCTATATCAACAAGCTACTAGCTTAGAAACGTTGATTGGTTATCTTTATTTGTATGATTTACCAAGATTACAAGAATTATTAGACAAAATACCCTTAGATAGTGAATGATAATGACTTCTAACTCCTCCTCTTCGGGTTTACCTCAACCCCAAAAAAAATCTCATCCCCTTGCTAAACGGGTTGATTCTAGGCGTTTTGACTCTAGACGTCGAGAAAGACCCAAGAATTCAACAGAAAATGACACCGATGACCTTATTTTTGGTCGTCATTCGGTATTAGCCGCCTTGGAAAGCGATCGCTCTCTTAACCGTATCTGGATTACCAACCGTCTGCACTATGAAGCCCAATTCCATGCTCTGATTCAAGCCGCTAAAGCGAAAGGAACAGTGATTGATGAAGTCAACATGACCAGACTCAATCAAATTACCCAAGGTGGCACGCATCAAGGGATTGCGGCTCAAATTGCCCCCTATGCCTATGTAGAATTGGCAGAGTTAATCACTCAAGCAAAAGCAAGTACTAAAGATCCTGTTATTGTGATTGCTGATAGTATTACTGATCCCCATAACTTTGGTGCGATTATACGTACCACTGAAGCCCTTGGCGCACAGGGCATGGTGATTCCTCAACGTCGTGCCGTGGGAATTACCTCCACCGTCATGAAGGTAGCCTCTGGCGCATTAGAAACCTTACCTGTGGCACGAGTCGTTAATTTGAGTCGTGCCTTAGAAACCTTAAAAGAAGCCGGATTTTGGTTATATGGCACGGTGGCAGAGAATGGTAAAGCCGTACACAGTATTGATTTTAAGGGTGCGATAGGATTAGTTATCGGTTCAGAAGGTGACGGGTTAAGTCTCCTTACACAACGCCATTGTGATGAGTTGGTTTCCATTCCCTTGAGTGGAAAAACCCCTAGCTTAAATGCTTCTGTTGCCGCCGCCATCGTTGTTTATGAAGTCTATCGTCAAAGGGGGTCTGCTAAGCTTTATTTAGAAAATATATAAGCAGTACTTACCAAAGTGAAGACGGAACCGTATTAAGGTAGCAAAACCCTTAAGTTAAAGTTAAAATAATCTCTTAAAATTACCAAACAGGGAAAGCAGATGAAAGAGTTACTAATCAAATTGTTAGAGTTTATGGGTGTAGCCTGCTGGATTGAAATTAAAACAGATCAACCCAAATGTATTTATTATTTTGGTCCCTTTCTCGATGAACAAGACGCCCTTACCGTTCAAAAAGGTTATGTTGAGGATTTAGAAGCCGAAAAAGCTCAAGGCATTCAGGCAAAGATTAAACGCTGTAAACCTCAATCTTTAACCATATTTGACGAGAAAGAGGGGAAGAAAGCCTACGAAACTATTACTCCTCTTAGTGGTCAAGCCTTTTAGGGTGTAAACTAGATTGTATTGATTAGAAAGAGGTGCGTTATTCCGGATAGCGCATCTAATTTTTAGCTTTTTTCAGGGTTTATTAATAATCATTTGCGCAGCATAACAAATTGCATCTTGGCGGGTCTTAATTTTTCCCTCAATATACGCCAGTTGAAGCTCAGTTAAAAGTTGACCAATTAAAGGGCTGGGTTTCAAATCAAGAGATTCAATCAAATCGTGACCCGTTACAATGGAATGAGGATGAGCGAGAGAATCTTGAGGGTTTTGATAATGTTGAATCAAGCTTAGCACCGTTGTTTCAGCAATTCCCAAAGCCAAAGCAGATAGGGCTAAAATTGGAAAGGTATTCTTTAGATTAACAAAGAGAAAATATTTATCTTTTAATGAGATTAAGCCCTTGTTTTGAGCTAATTTTTTTAAATAATTCACGACATTTGTGAGAGAACGAATTTCGGAACGAGCGTATTTTAAGTCTGTTAATTGAGTTTGCGCTATTGCTGAACAACTTGACAATAAAAGGGTTAATTTACTCAAGGATAAAACATCTAGCTCGTTAGTATGTAGATGCAGTTTTTTATAAAAATCATGATAAAGCTTTTCAACTTTTTGTAAAGAGTTTAAACAATCGAGCGTGATATCGGGCAACCAAAATAATAATAATTGGTCGTGCCACGCTAATATTAACCACGGAACACCTTGAGGATTTTTGAGTAAATAATTAAGTTCGGATTGTACTCTTTCTGCCGCCACCTGAGAAATTAAAGGGGCTAGCTGTTGAATCACCGAACGGGTATTCTCCTGAATTGTAAAATGAAGTTGTGCCGCTTGACGATACGCCCTTAAGAGACGAAGGGGATCTTCTGCCAAATTATCCGGCGATACCATGCGTAAAACCCCTTTTTCAAGGTCTCCCAACCCTTGTAACGGATCAATTAACGTCTGATCCCGAAGATGGTAGGCGATCGCATTAATTGTAAAATCCCTGCGTTTTAAATCTATTTCTAAGGTTTCTCCCTCTTGTTGAGCAAAATCTATCGTTCCTTCCTCAAAAATCACCCTTGCAATCTGTCTTTCATCATCTAGTACCACAAAGCCTCTTTTGTAATAACGGGCAATCTGACGTGCTACACTGATCGCATTCTCAGCCAACACAAAATCTAAGTCCAAATAATCCCGATGACGGTTTAATAACGCATCTCTAACCGCACCACCGACTAAATAAGCAGACGGAGGCAACAAATCTCGGTCAAACGGCAGATTATCGTTAACAAAACGGTCAAGTTGCTGTTCTAGCATGAAACCTTTACAAAAATTCAATCTCCCAAACCTATTATTACCTCAAAGTTTGAGTTAAATTAAACAGCATAAGATGTTATCGAATTGAGTCCCATGTGTATTTGTGTGAACTGCCATTATGTTAACCGTTGCCTGACCTATCATGCTGTTGAACATCAGCATCAACAACCCCATTTAACAGAGCATCCTGACTTTGATCCCAAAGAACCCACTATCAACGTGAATATTCGCCCAAAACAAGATTATATTGAAATGGAATGGGATGTCGTCGGTTGTGAAAGTTTTCGAGAAGAGGCAGGCAAATGGAGTCGTTTGCGTCCGGGGGAACAAATCCCAGCTTAAATTCTTTTAATAAAACGACTAATTATAATTATCTTGCAGAATCTTGACAAATTTAGCGTGCGACATTAGGATTGTAAGTAAAATTTCTTTCGATAGAAGAATTTATGCTTAGTAAGATTATCTTAAGAAATCCTTCGGTCAGTTTAGTCACGCTAGTGATGACCTTGGGCATCTCCGCACCAGCGATGGCCTTAAGCTTTAATTGGTCTTTTGAAGCCGGTTTGGGGAGTATTCCCGACACTGATATTGGGCAAACAATTACGGGAACGATTAGCGGACTCGTCGAAGGAGACAACGATGGCACCGGTCTGACAATTACGGTTGATTCTACCCCCAGTGGTGACTTATTGGGAAGTGGCTGGACGTTAGATACAGCAGGCAGTTCTGATCCCGCCTTTGTCGTAACGGGAGGAATGGTCACGTTTGCCAATGCTTTTTATACTCGTAATAGTGGGACTAATGTTCTATTATTTGGTTTGAACGGTACATTTGACCCTGCCTTGTCTGACGGTGTGACTGTTTGGACGGATATAGACGGGGATACGGTTTTTGAAGGGATGATTCAAGATGTGCCTGAGGGGTCGATGTCTTCTGGATTGGCAAGTTTAGGACTACTTGGATTCGGTTTTCAATTGAAAAGAAAACGCCATTCAGCCCAAAATGTGAGTTAACCGTAGCATTAAAGACGAAGACGAGGAAAAAAAATACTTAAAAAAGGCGTTAAATAGGACATCAGCTTGGAGTTTAGACCTGAATTGTCAGATAATCGTTTAATTGATAACGACTCAATGGGGAAGTTAGTGAGTTTCGTCCTATCTCTTCTTAACCTACCCTTCATTTTCCATCACTCAAAACAGCGATACATTGAAATGGAAATTATTTTAAGCTGAACTTCTATGAAAATTCTGGTTTTAAATGCAGGATCAAGTAGTCAAAAAAGCTGTCTCTATGACTTACCTTCCCCTACTTTACCGTCTCATCCTCCCAAAACTCGTTGGTCTACTAATATTGATTGGACGGTTTCCTCAGATTACGGCTTATTAACTGTCAAAGCAAACGGAATTAAGCAAGAATTTAACTTGGATCCGGCTGATCGCCTCCAAAGTATGGCTAAAATGCTGGATACTCTAACTACTGGGGAAACAAAAGTTATTGATGATCTATCGAATATCGCCATTGTTGGTCATCGCATCGTTCACGGTGGCCACTATTCCCAATCTACCCTCATTACACCAGAAATTAGGCAAATGATCGCTGATTTGATTCCCCTTGCCCCCACGCATCATCCTGCTCATTTAGAAGGAATCGAAGCCATTCAACAGATTTTAGGGGATATACCCCAAATTGCCGTGTTTGATACTGCTTTCCATACTACTATCCCGCCTCGAAATGCTATTTATCCGATTCCCTATGAATGGACAGAAAAAGGAATTCGTCGTTACGGGTTTCATGGCACCAGCCACCGATATTGCGCTGAAAAGGTCTCAGAATTGCTGGGAAAACCCTTAGACGGCATCAAACTGATTAATTGTCATTTAGGCAATGGCGCATCCCTGACAGCGATTCAAGACGGTATCAGCATTCATACCACTATGGGGTTTACTCCCCTAGAAGGGTTAATGATGGGGACGCGTTCGGGATCAATTGATCCTGCGATTATTATTTATCTAATGCGAGAACAGCAATTAACCGCAGACGAAGTGAATAATTTACTCAATAAATCGTCGGGATTCAAAGGAGTTTCGGGAATTTCAGCCGATGTTCGTTCTATTGTGTCCGCAATAGAAGAGGGCAATGAACGGGCAAAATTAGCCTTCGAGATGTATATCGAAAGATTGCGATCGCACATTGGTGGTTTTATCGCAACATTACAAGGTTTAGATATTCTGGTTTTTACGGCAGGTGTAGGAGAAAATTCGGCTTTAGTAAGAAAAAAAGCCTGTGAAGCCTTTGAATTTTTGGGCTTAAAGTTAGATATCGCTAAAAATAATCAAAATATTATAAATGAAAACATCGCTATCCCCGAGTCGACCGTACAGGTGTTTGTTATTCACACAGAAGAAGACTGGGCGATCGCTAAAGATTGTTGGCAGTACTTGAGTTCTTATGACAGTTAAGAAAGTGGCACAAGAGTCAAACCTTTATCTCGTTTCCTCTAGTAACCTATAGTTGTGTGTGAGGAGTAAGAGTGATGAAAGAAGAACCTTTAGGGTCGAAACACGGCAAGACTCCCGAAGGCTCTTCTTTTTTTCCATAAAACTGGTTTTTACAATCAAATTTAAAAAACGCAAAAGAGTAACAGTTGTTACACCCTACAGGTTTAAATAAACCCTTTATTAGTAATCAGACTTTTTGAAAAACGAGTACATCTTGGAAGTAGATACCGGGAATTTCTTTCCAGTTTCCTGAATAATATTCAATGCGTTTCATGCCAGCATTTTCAATGAGTCGCTCAAGACCTGCCTCATTTACGCCGATAGCATTTTCAGGCACTCGCACCCATTTCGGATGAAACCACATCTGCGAGCCATAGGAAGGTTGATCAAAAATCCATTGATTCTGCGGCGTCAGGTGAAATCTACCGGCTTGTTTTGATCTGATTTCAAGGCTATTTCTATAGGCTTCATCTAATACAAAAAATGTAATGATAGCTTTACCATTGGGTTTAAGAACGCGACTGATCTCTTGGAAATAGAATAAAGCATCTTCTTCTTTGAGATGAGTCCATACAGACAAAGCTGTCGCTAAGTCAACACTTTCACTTTCGATTGGCCATTTTACCTTAACATCTTTCTGAGTGGGAGAATAAGCCGCATTAGCGATATCGAAATGGATAAACTCGAAATGAGGAGGAGGAGGAGGAGGAGGAGGAGGAGGAGGAGGAGAAAGATAGTGGCTACGACAAAATTCAATTGCTTCCTTCCCGACGTCAATTCCGATATATTTTCCATCTTTTCCTAAAAAGGGTTCACTCGCTATGCCTAATAAACCCGTTCCACATCCTATATCCAAGATAATATTGTTTTCTTTATTCTGTAAATGGAGAAACATTAAAGTCTGAAAAATACCGATAACATGAGCCCATTCTGCGTAAGAACGCTTACCCCCTTTGCGATTATTTTCGTGGGGAATCAGACTAATATTTCTGGTTCTGCGAATCTGTTTTTTATCTAGTGAAATATATAAATTATCCAGTAAACGATAAGGATTACTCGTAAGTTTAAGCAATATTTTACTCACGATTTTTTCTAGTTTCATATAAACTCCTGTGTCAATAGATTTCAATAAAAACTTAAAAACAAAGACAAATATAACACACTTTTATTTTTTTGGCAAAATTAATTATTCGATTTATTTTTCGCTTCTTATGAGGAGTCTTAAGGAAAAGACTAGGGCGATCGCTATTTTTATTACACAGCAAAAATATATCTCCAAAATTCCCTGTTGAACCGTGAAACTTGTTGACTCTTTTAGAAGTCTAAACAAGGGAATCTAAATTGAGTGAGGAAACGATGGATAAAAGACTAATCCTCTTAGGATTATCTCTATTATTGAGTGCAACGGCACAAGCCCCCAGTTGGGCAGGTCAAATCTTAGATAGAATTAAACAAACAGGAACGATAACTGCCGGTGCGCGTAAAGATGCCATTCCCTTTGGCTATGTTAACGACCAAGGACAGTGGGTAGGGTATTCTCTCGATATCCTCGAAAAAATCCGTCAAGATGTCGAAAAAGAACTGGATCAACCCATTAAATTACAATTGGTAGAAGTCACGCCGCAAAACCGTTTTAGTAAAATTCAAAGTAAAGAAATTGATATTGAATGTGCCTCAACCACCTTTACATGGGAACGGGATAAAACGGTTGATTTTACGATTAGTTATTTTGCGAGTGGAACGCAATTATTAGTCAAAAAAGACAGTGGGATCACTTCAGTAGAAACCTTAGCCGGCAAACGCATTGGCGTGATTCCCAAAACCACGAATGAAAAGATTATTAAAGAGCAACAACCTGCCGCCCAATTAGTTATGGTTAAAGATCGGATTGAAGGATTACAAAAACTGCAACAGGGTGAAATTGATGGTTTTGCCAGTGACGGTATCCTTCTAGAAGGACTAAAACGAGAATCGAACAATCCGGCTGAGTTAGAAGTAGTTCCCGAATTTCCCTATCAATATGAAGCTTATGCTTGTATTATCCCTGAAGATGAATCAAGTTGGCGAAATGTTGTTAATTATAGTTTAATTCAGTATATGCAGGGAGTGGTCACCGATGATCCCGAAGCGGTGGCGATTTACGAAAAATGGTTCGGAGAAAAAGGCGTAACCCCTTATCCACGGGAAACGATGAATGACTATTATCAAGGCATTTTAAACGGATTTGAATGGATTCCGTTAGTAGGATATTGATAAAGGGTGGTGCCTTTAAACTGCTTATATCTCCTCTCATTTCTAAATCCGGCTTATAAAAGAGAAAATTAGGTCTGATCCCGTTTAATCAAAAACGTGCCTCATGTTTTTACTTTATTCTCTTGGTGTCAAGCCCCCGTTTATCTATTGTGACAGCTTAGCTCCCTTGTTTACACAGTCAACGGAACAACGGTTACAATTTACAATAACGATTAATCACTGACGACTCACTATTCACGGAGGAGATAGAGCGATGCCTTTAAGACTCAATTGGGGAAAACACTGGACTATTGTCTCTTCTTTCTTTTTGATGATTAATTTGTGGGGAAATATAGCCCTAGCTGGTGATCCCTTCCGTTCTAATAATCCTCGCCCGATTGGAGACAACACAGAAGAAGCTTTTGATGCCATTTTTCAAGAAGGTGACTACAATACAGCCAAAACCTATTTAGAAAAAGCCCAACAAACCGAACCCAATGAACCTTTAGTCTATGCGATGCAGGCGTCTATGGCCTATGCCGAAGAAGATTTTGAGGCGATGCAAAAATATGCTCTAAAAACACAAAAAGTGGCCGCTCAATTAAAATCAGAAGATAACTTAAGAGGAAACTTGTATTTAGCAGTCGGTCATTTTTTAGAAGGGGGTTACATTTTTAAAAAGCAAGGCCCCCTAGCGGCAGTTCAAAAATTACAACAAGTCTTATCCTATGTCGAAACGGCCGAAAAAATTGCTCCCAATGATCCTGAGTTTAACTTACTAAAAGGGTACTTAGACCTTATGTTAGCGGTGAATTTACCCTTTGCCAGTCCCGAACAAGCTATCGATAAATTTGAAAGATATGCCGCCCCTCAGTACATGGTAGATCGGGCGATTGCCACCGCTTATCGAGATTTAAAGAATTATGACAAAGCGATCGCCTTTATGGATAAAGCCCTCAAAGCCACCCCCAAAAATCCAGAAGTTCAATATTTAAAAGGGCAAATTATTCGTCGTAAAGCGATAGGAATGGCCAATACAGAACCAACGAAACTCAAACTCTTAAAAGAATCTTTTACCTATTTTGAAATGGCTAAACAAAAAGAGAATCAACTCCCCAAAGTTTTACTCATTCCCCTCAATCACGATTATCAAGCCGTGCAAGATGAAATTAAAAGCCTTCAGTGAAACGGGACAGACCGGTTAATGCTGTAGATTTCGGTAAATCGGTTGGGCATTTGAGCGGCCGATTTCAAAATTTCCGCCTGTCTTCTGTCTTCTTGGAAAAATCTCATGCAGAGGGAACAAAACCTGATATCTTAAGGGGGAAGATCACTCAAAAATGGGAAATCATGACCTACCACCGAGTATTATTGAAATTAAGCGGTGAAGCCCTGATGGGGGACTTAGGCTACGGGATTGATCCCAAAGTTGTTACAGAGATCGCTCAAGAAGTGACCGATGTGGTACAACATGGGATTCAACTCGCTATTGTCGTCGGTGGCGGTAATATCTTCCGAGGCGTTAAAGGAGCTTCGGCGGGAATGGATCGGGCGACGGCCGATTACATTGGCATGATTGCAACGGTGATGAATGCCATGACCTTGCAAGATGCGCTAGAACAGATGAATATTCCCACGCGGGTTTTAACCGCCATTGCCATGCAGGAAGTGGCTGAACCCTATATCCGTCGTCGCGCCATTCGCCATTTAGAAAAAGGACGGGTCGTCATTTTTGGGGCAGGATCAGGAAATCCCTTTTTTACCACAGATACAACAGCCGCCCTCAGAGCAGCCGAAATCGAAGCTGAAGTGGTTTTTAAAGCGACAAAAGTAGATGGTATCTACGATTCTGATCCAACGGTCAATCCGCAAGCCCGTCGCTATCAAAGTCTCACCTATGGTCATGTGCTAACCCACGATCTGCGGGTTATGGATGGCACAGCGATCGCACTATGCAAAGAAAACAACATTCCCATTATGGTTTTTGATCTATCGGTTCGAGGGAATATCCTGCGGGCGATTCAAGGCGAACCGGTGGGTACTATTGTAGGAGGTTTCTGTGAAGTTAGCTGAAGCTGAAGAAAATATGCAAAAGACCATTGAAGCGACTCAACGGTCTTTCAATACGGTTCGTACCGGCCGCGCCAGCGCGTCTCTTTTAGATCGGGTGATGGTAGATTATTATGGCAGCGAAACGCCGCTTAAGTCTTTGGCGAATATTACCACGCCAGACGCAACCACCATTACAATTCAACCTTATGATGTCAGTAGCATGGCGGCTATCGAAAAGGCAATTTCTTTGTCTGATGTAGGCTTAACTCCCAATAATGACGGCAGAATTATTCGTTTAAATATTCCGCCTCTAACAGAAGAAAGACGGAAAGAATTAGTTAAAGTCGTGGGAAAATTGGCCGAAGAAGGCAAAGTTGCCTTGAGAAATATTCGACGGGATGCCATTGATGCAGTGCGCAAACAGGAGAAAAATCATGATGTTTCTGAAGATGAATCTCGCAGTTTGCAAGATGATCTTCAAAAGGTTACGGATAAGTACACCGAGAAGGTCGATCAGATGCTAGCCACCAAAGAGAAAGAAATTACCACCGTTTAAAATTAGGGGTGAGTTTTTCAAAAAAATAGGGATTTACGCTTAATTATTCCCCATTTTTCGGTTTTTCTCTTTGAAAAGCGGTGATAATCCTATCATGGTTGAGGGGATCAATTTCAAAATACTGATGAAACTTTTCGGTGACTTCTAGCCAAAAAGACCGCCCCTCACTTGGACGGCGTTTACGGACAAATCCCGCCGAAACTAACTCTTGAACGTGTTGATAAGCTCCACTACCTCTTAACTCGATTAACTCGGTTTGTAAAAGGGGATTTTTGAGAGCGATCGCGGCTAAGGTTCTGAGTGTTCCGGTGCCTAATTCTGCGGGAACGAGACTATCAATGAGATGTTGAAAGGTTTCCCGCAATTGCAGACAATAACCATTAGCCGTTTCAATCACTTCTAAGGCACTATCGCGATGGGCATAATCATTCATTAACTCAATCAGAGCATCCCCTACCGTTGCCAGATCATCATTCGCTAATTGGGCAATTTCCGTTAATGAAACCGCTTGACCTTTCAAGTAAAGAATGGCTTCAATTTTCGTTGCTAATCTCATTGTTTTTTTGGTTAAGCGATTGACCATCCCTTACGTCCCCTTGGTTTTTTCTGATGGACTTGCTCATCAGTCTCCCCTCTATTTTCGGACAATAATTGTTTTTT
Organism: Microcystaceae cyanobacterium; assembly: GCA_041746575.1. Taxonomy (GTDB): domain Bacteria; phylum Cyanobacteriota; class Cyanobacteriia; order Cyanobacteriales; family Microcystaceae; genus JBGTGT01. The sequence continues at coordinate 5,310 of JBGTGT010000084.1, read as the reverse complement.
ATCCGCTTCTTCTCGGTCAATAAGCGGCAATTTAAGCAAAATGCCTACAAATAACCAATAATAAACACAGACCGGATCAGTATCTAGCGGATACCAATAAGGCATATAACCAATAACGAGCAGAAAAACCCAAAACCCACCGGCAAAATTCCGTAAAATAGGATCTTTCAAAGCAGCATATTTCCGAAAAGTGATGACATTAATATGAGTAATAAAAACCATAAAAGCCGTCAGACCAAGCCAGCCCATTTCAAAGAGTAATTTAGAGTGAAACGTCTCGATTAAGCTAATTTCGCCAAAAATACGTGCTGAATTCGTTGCTGTTCCCAAACCGTATCCTAAAAACCCTTTTTGGTTTTCAATCGCAAAGTTAAGTTGCTCAACCACCAACGCATAGGGAGGAGATCGATTCCAACGATCAACAAAGCTATCGACTCGTTGCTGAATAAAATCCGGATTAAAGAAGGAAAAGCCCACTAATACCAGAATTCCCAAACCTCCCACCACAGGGATTAGACGTTTCAGTCGAAAGGCTTGACCGGTCAAAATGAGTTGAATGATAAAAAAGGCGGGAACGCCTAAAAAAGCCAATCGTTGGCCACAAATAACCCCATTAATAAATACCAATGACATTCCTGCTAATCCCAGTCCCCGCCAGAGAAGGGAGGGATCACTAAAGGCAACTGAAAAACAAATGGCACTGTTAGCCACTAAAAACCAGCCCCAATGCCATGGAGAGACAAATGTTCCCGGTAGACGAATTTGGTTTTGAGAAGGAGTATAAAGCAAAGATCCCCCGACAAAACATTTAGATTGCAGGCTCGCTTTAAATAAGTATCCCCCTTCTGCAACGGTTCCTTTGCAACGCCCAGTTTTAAGGAATCCATATTGGATGATCCCCAGTACACAACAAATAATTGCTAAAGTTAATAATAAGCGACCTAAAAAGATCAGGGTTTTTCTATCTTTAATCAAATAGTAGGCAGCAAAAATGAGGGGTATATAGCCCAGTAATACCTTCAATCCAATTAATCCTTGTAAGAACGGCTGAACCTCATCGTCCCGACAGGGGCGGGGAATCACCAAGCCATTGGGGGCTAGCAAAAGTTCACCATTGGCATCCCGTAGTAATCTGTTGTAAGAATCAATTGAGCTACAGGCTGGCAAAAAGAACTGCTTAGAACCATTAACAATGAAAAGCGTCAGTAAACTAGCGGTAACTAAAAAAAGAAAGCTGAACAGTAGGGGCTTAGACACCACAATCGCCTTTCCTTTGCGTTTGCACTCTTGTATTAAACCCAATAAGGCAGGAAAGTAGAAGGCGTCTTTTGCCAATTGAAACACAGCCCCTCCGCCTCCAATCCAATAGGTGACTGTTCCACTAAAGGGCATATAGATCAAAAAGACCCACAAAGCAGTACGAGGATAGCAGTAACAGAGAAGTATAATCGGAAATAGTAAACCCACCCCAAGGCCAACCTTGATGCCAAGCGTCAGGATGGCGGGAACACCAAAAACAATCGCCCCAAATAAGCCAAAGAATAGGCGTGTGATCAGTTGGGATCGCTCCGCTTTGGCTCGACGCTTTTGGGCAAGTCTTTCTTGTTGCTGTTGTTTGGCATCAACGGAGGGGGACTGGGCTCGTACCATTTAGATCGTAGATAAGCAGTAAATAAAGATCAACGGGATCAACGTCACCCCCTATCTTAACCCCCTAGATGCGTTTCGACGACTTTAACCAGATAATCGCTCCAATGATCAGCCTCAGCTTGACTGGCGGCTTCCACCATCACGCGGATTAGGGGTTCTGTACCGGAAGGTCGCACGAGGATACGGCCTTGTGTTCCCATGGCGGACTCAGCAGTGGCGATCGCTGTTTGTACGAGGTCGCAGTCTTGCCAATAGCGGCGACGATGGGCATCTTCGATTCGAATATTGCGCAAAATTTGCGGATAGGTTTGAAAGCTCTGGTTAACGAGGTTGGCTAAACAACTTTGGTTTTGTTGTAACAGGGCAGCAATATGTAATGCCGTTTGTAGGCCATCTCCCGAATAACTGTGATGATGGCAGAGGATGTGACCTGATTGTTCTCCCCCTAACATGGCGCCCGTTTCCCACATTTGCGCTTGAACGTGTTGATCCCCGACTGAGGTTCTCTGTAAAGTTCCCCCTAATTGTTGCCACGCTCTTTCAAATCCCAAATTGGCCATCACTGTACCAATAATTAAATTATTCGGGAGTTTTTCTGCTTCTTTTAGTGCTTTTCCCCAAAAATAAAGAATATAATCCCCATCTACTGTTCTTCCTTGACGATCCACTGCTATTACTCGATCCGCATCTCCATCGAAGGCAAAGCCAATCTGGGCTTGATGCTCTACCACGGACTGTTTTAGGGGTTGTAAATGGGTTGAACCACAATTGACATTGATGCGATCGCCATCGGGTTGATCGTGCAAGCAGATTACCTCTGCTCCTAGAGATTGAAAGACCTGTGGCGCAATTTGAGCAGCTGCCCCCCACGCTAAATCAAGCACCACTTTTAGTCCTTGAAAATGGCTATTTTGGGGCAAGGTTGACTGGAGAAACTGACCATAGCGATGCACGCAGTCGGTATGATGGTAGGTTTTGCCCCACTGTTCCCCTTCTGTCTCATGGGTTTGACCGCTGAGTCCGTCTTCAATTAGTTGTGCCTCTTTTGGGGAAATTTTAAGCCCTTTTTGGTTGAAAAACTTAATTCCGTTATCTTCAGGCGGATTATGACTGGCGGAAATCATGATTCCTCCAATGGCATCGGTGTGATGGGTTAAATAAGCCACACAAGGGGTTGGACATAATCCTAAATGCCAAACGTCTAAACCGGCCGCATTCAAACCGGCTGCCATAGCCATGCTTAACATATCACTGGAATTGCGGGAATCTTGACCGATAATTACAATATTGCCCATCGTTGCCAGAGATTTAAAAGCTATTCCCGCCCAAAAGCCCAATTGAAGCGCAAAGGGAGCTGTTAAAAGTTGACCGGCTTTACCTCTAATACCATCCGTCCCAAAAAGGGGGGTGGGGGGTAGAGAAATCGCTCTTTGAGCGAATGGGGAGGCAAATGAACTCAATCGAGAACTGCCATTCCGCTCTAGGGAAGTTACCATGATGTCTGTCTCCTCACACAAAAAATGACATTCACCAAACAGAATATTGTTCAGACAAACCGCGTTAAACCGAGTACTTCATCAAATTAACGGGCGTCATTGATACTGGGTGAACGAAACACACTCCATCCCATCGCTATTGAGCGGTTGGGACTATTTTCAACCGATAGCAGGGTTCTTTTTTCAATCTGTCTAAGGTTCTCGATCTGTTGTCACCTACTTTTCTGGTCTTTATGTTGGAGTCGGATACTTGATCCCACTCACCAGACGGCTTTTCACCCTCACAATCAGACGGACTTAAAATGATTGAAAACACAAACTAGGCTAGACGGTATCTTACCACAAACTAACGATAAATGGCTACATTACCTCAAGTGGTTAAGAATCTTTGATATCATAATGAGACGAAATTTGACGCCAATGTTTCCTTGAGAGGGGAAGACAAAAAGCAAACAATAGATAAGAGAGATTAAACCCAATTTAAAAATAGGGACTCAATCGGCTTTTAGAGTACAATCAGGAAAAATAGCCTGATAATTTAATTAGCATAATAATGGATTAAACACTGAAAATGGTAGAACAATTTTTTAAAGGGGGTCAAGAAGGTTGGTGTCACGATCAAAGTGATTGGAGTGGCTTTTTTCATTCCTATCCTTATTTTCAAGAAGCAGATCCCCTTAATCAACCTCGCAAAATTCATGTTTTTTTACCGAGGGAATACGAAGTCACTGATCAAGCTTATCCTGTCATCTACATGAATGATGGAAATACGGCTTTTTTTAAAGGGGGAATTTATCAAAAAACATGGAATATGGCTTATGTTTTAACTCGCTTATATGTCAGTCAAAGTATTCCTAAAGTGATCGTAGTAGCAGTCTCTCCCCTCCACCGAGATTATGAATACACTCATGCCCCCCTTAAAGGACAAGATTGGGGTGGATTAGACGACTATTCAACCTATTTAGCCCAATCCGTTAAAGGGTTTATAGATCAACACTATCGAACCCTACCAGAGAGTCACAAAACACTTATTTTAGGGGCATCTTATGGGGGATTAGCCGCATTTTATACAGCGATGAAATACCCTGATAAATTTGGCGGTATCGCCGCCCTCTCTCCTGCTTTTTGGGTCGGATTAGATTTGGTAACTGAACGGTCTAAATTTGACTTTTTCGATACTTATTTTGGCTCATTAGACACTTCTGCCTTGATGGGAATGTCCAATAAAACCTTAAGTCACCCTCAATTAAAACCTAAAATTTATTTAGATTGGGGACTGGTTCGATCAGGAGGGGAACATAATGCCATTATCGAAGAAAGGACTACAGCGAGGGGCAAAGAAATGCAAGGTTTACTAACTCATCAGTTTGGTTATCAAGAAAATTATAACTTATGCGTGGTCGAAGATCCGGCAGGGGAACATAACGAAGAATCTTGGTCTCGACGTGTAGAAACCGCCTTAAAATTTTTCTATGGTTAAAAAAATGATTAATTACTCATTAATTGAGTCGGCGATAGAAATTTTCTAACCCATTAAACACCCTTTGCTTTAATCATTTCTAGTAGATTCTCCTTCTCTTATTTTATGTTTAAACTTAATTGACAAGTGACGCTTTATGTTACTCTTACTTTTTCATTTAGGATCGGATCGCTATGCCATTGATAGTTCTCAGGTTATTGAAATTATTCCTCTCATTAATTTAAAAAAAGTTTCGTCGTCAGTTTCTCATATTGCGGGGATTTTTAACTATGGCGGCAAAGTTGTTCCTGTCATCGATTTAGGACAACTCATCCATCAAAAATCTTGTCAAGCTTTGTTAAGCACGCGAATTATTTTAGTTTATCATTCTTTCCTTGAGCAAAATTCTTCTCTTCTTGGATTAGTGGCAGAAAAAGTAACAGATACTATTGCCAAAAATGAAGAGGATTTTATCTCAGCAGAATTTCAAGCGATCAATACTTCCGACTTAGGCGACATGATTCATGATGAACAAGGCATGATTCAATACATTCACTTAGATCACTTAAGTAGGTGGGCAAAAATAGTTGTAAAATAGCGTAGTGGAGTATAAGGAGGAAGATTTAGATTTTGCCAGCCCCCTTAAAAGTGCATTTGAGTGAAACTGAAGATAGAGAACTGCTCGAATTCCAGAAAATTGAGGGA
>JBGTGT010000083.1:0-53721 GCA_041746575.1 Microcystaceae cyanobacterium | reverse complement strand
TCTTAGGCAAAACTGCCTGTTTTTCTGGCTCAATATAATTAGCATAAACACAATAACCATCAGTTAAATACCTTCGGCTGTCCCATTTTTTTACTCTTTCCCAGAGTTTTTCAAAAGTCTTTCCACTACGGTCTCCTATCTGTATTGCTAAGACTCCAGAGCGATAATAATGATAGCTATCCCAAGCCAAATTTTATTGCTTCTTCTCCCCATATAAGTCTGAAGTTCATCTTCTGGTAATTCCGAAGCCGATTCTTTAACCCAATTCATAATAGTTGTGTGATGAATTCCTGTCACTCTTTCAATCGCGCGAAATCCCATGCCATTCAAATACATGTTTAAGCAAATCTCCTTGACTTGGGGATGATAACCTCTCTGTTCATAAGAGTCTCAGAAAATACGCCTGCAATCTTTACATTTCCATCGTTGTTTACCCTCTTGATGACCATCTTTACGAACATTAGAAGAGTTACACTGTGGACATTTCATGTCGTTCAACTTTAACAAAATCACTGCAAAATCAGCAACGTCCAAAATTAAGGGAATAACTTAATACCTCGAATTGACATATCTAGCAACTCCATTGGATGTTTAAGGGGAATTTCTTGTTTTTTGAGTTGTAAATATTTTTGGATTTGTAAAGAACATCCGGGATTCGGAGAGGCGATTAATTTTGCTCCTGTATTCAATAAATTTTGAGCTTTTTGTTGACCTAACTCTTCAGCGATTTCAGGTTGCAACATATTATAAACGCCTGCACTGCCACAACATAAGGCGGCATCTAAAGGTTCTCTTAAGATTACATTCGGAATTTGCTGTAATAATTGACGAGGTTGTAAACTAATTTTTTGACCGTGCAGAAGATGACACGCATCTTGATAAACAATGGGTAAATTCTCATCACTCAAAGGCAATAATGGTGTCGTTAACTGAATTTCTGCTAAAAATTCTTGTACGTCTCGCACTTTAATGACAAAGGCTTTTGCTTTTTCTTTATATTCTACATCATCGGCTAAAATATGTTCATATTCTTTAAGCGTATGACCACAGCCGGCGGCATTGATAATAATATAATCTACCTCTGTTTCTGCAAAAGCATCAATCATTTGTCTTGCTAAAGTTTGCGCTTGATTTTCTTGTCCTTGGTGCGCTGGTAAGGCGGCACAGCATCCTTGATTTTTTGGGATTACTACCTCACATCCATTAGCTGTTAAAACGCGAACAGTAGCTTCATTAACGGGAGAAAAAAAGAGTCTTTGCACACACCCCAAAATCATACCTACTCGATAGCGTTTTTCCCCTTGAGCAGGAATCAAATTGGGATAATCTTGACGAAAAGATTGTCGGGTAACGTTGGGTAAAATGGACTCCATTGCTGCCAAACGAGGAAAGGGTTTTAAGAGTCCTAACCTTCGAATTATTTTTTGAATGCCAATAGTTTGATAAAGCCAAAAGAAAGGCAGTAATAAGCGCAAACGGAAGGGATAGGGAAAGAGATTAAAGATTAAAAACCGAATAATTTTATCGCTAAAATTGCGCGCTTGATTTCGTTCTATTTGAGGACGAATAGCCGCCAGTAATTGGTCATATTTTACCCCAGAAGGACAAGTACTCACACAAGCCAAACAACCTAAACAAGTGTCAAAATGGGGGGTTGTGGTTTCGTCTAAAGAGGCTATCCCTTGGTTAATAGCATTCATTAAATAAATGCGACCTCTCGGAGAGTCGGTTTCTTTACCAATAATACGATAACTGGGGCAAGTGGCGAGGCAAAAACCACAGTGAACACAAGCATCAATTAAGTCCTGAGCGGGGGGATTTTTGGCATCAAATCCTTTGGTTGTTTTTTGAGACAAAGGATCAATTTCTGAGAAGTTAAAGGTCTCTGGGGGTGGATTGGGAGTTTGTACCATTGTTATTTAAAATTGGAGATTATTGAAATAAAAATTTTCGGGGATTCAGTAGATTATGCGGATCAAATTGTTGCTTAATTTTTTGCATGAGGGTTAAAGCATTATTAGTATAACCCCAAGGTTCGATTTTTTGTTTAATCTCTAGAGGAGCGTCTAAAAGCGTGAGATAACCTTGATGAAATTGACAGAGCGATCGCATTTTTTTGATCACTTGGACATCGGTATTTGTATCAAACTGAATTGAGCCAATGCCCTGTTTTAAATTAATCATACCTAACCCTTGATTTTGGGTTAATTTATTCAACTGAGTGAGAACGGTTACGGCTTGGTTGGATATTACTCCTATTTTGCCAGTGATTGACGCTTCTGTGCGGGTAATCTGGATAATATTTGGTAATTGTTGCCATAGATTTATTTCAGATTGTTCACTAAAAACTTGCCTTTTTAAATCAAAGGATTCGGCATATTTTTCGGCTTGCTGAATTTGCTCATTAACACTTTCTAAAATACTTTGAAATTGCAAAATTAATCCGATTCCTTCCCCTAACTCCAAGATCTTAACGACGGAAGCCGATAGAAAATCGGCCGCCATAGGAGAAAGTCCTGTATTTTTTAACGTTTGACCTAATAGAGTGATATTTTCTGCATTTCCTGTAATGACTATCGTTTTTGATGCTTTATTAAGGGGATATAAGCGAAAGGTAATATCGGTGATGACGCCTAGCGTGCCATAAGATCCTGTCAATAACTTCATTAAGTCATACCCTGCAACATTTTTGACTACTTTTCCGCCTGCTTTAGCGATTTTACCATCCCATCTTACAAAGGATATGCCTAAGACTAAATCTCTCACGCTACCATATCGTTGTCGCCAGCTCCCTGTATTTGCCGTTGCCACAATTCCACCCACGGTTGCTAAATTGGAATAAGCAGGATCAATCGGAAGAAATTGACCGTAAGGTTGCAACATTTTTTGTAAGTCTTTTAATTTGACCCCAGATTCTACGGTTACCGTTAAATCCCCCACAGCATGGTCAATAATATGGTTTAGCTTCTGGGTACTAACGACCCACTGAGGCGAGTCGGTTAATCCTCCCCAATTAAGTTTACTGCCATTGCCACAGAGCAAAAGGGGAATTTTGTGTTGTGCAGATTGGGTGATGACATCAGAGAGTTCTTTGCTACTTTTTGGTATGATTAGGGCTTGAGGGACTGTTTCCGTAAGAATAGATTTATTTATTTTATTCCTCCAATCATCTTCAAGGTTTTCCTCATCGATAACCTGAATATCTTTTTTGATTAACCAATCTAGTGGAGTAAGAGCAAGGTGGGTCATCGGTTTAACGGCATGATTAAGTTCATTTTATAATGTATCCTATGATCGCTAATTTAGGACAAATTTATCTCCAAAATATATTTTTAAAATTGTCTTTTGATCTGAGCAAATAACCAAGCGGGGATGGCGTGTTCTTGTTCGTAAACCTGACTGTATTTATTGATAATTACTTGCCAGTCAATTGAAGAATCGGCGAGAATTTCTTCTTTAAATAGATCTAAAGCTTTGCCTGATAAGCCTTTTTCTAAGCATTTTTTCATCATTAGACGACTCTCCGCTATTTCTCCAATACATTCAAAAGGGGTATGCTCAGATAAACCTAACATTTCTCGAAAAATGGGTTGTAAATCTTCATCGTCGAATAAATTCATGCCGAAAACCGCATCAACATCTTTCGAGTCAAAAAAGGCCATTAAACCTAACCACACATAAGCACATTTAGGGCATTTTTTACACCATGGCTTTTCAATATTGCAAGAATGAATTTTAGGTAAAATATGAGGATACTTGCTTAAGTTTTCAAAAATCCGAAGGTCATAAATAGGTTGTAAAATACTGAAGTAATTGAAATTTTCCAATAGATTGGCTTGAATACATTGATTTAATTGTTGTTCAGCTTCTAGGCTTTTTCCCCATTGATGATTAACTTCTCTGCTTAAGGTTTTCCAAAAAAAGTTACCCGTATTCGCACTTTTTTCGTGAGCGAAAGAGAGATAATGATATCCTTCATTTAACATAATAAACAAACATTCAAAAACAGACATAGGCGTTTCAGGAGAAATAATCCCTGAATTTTTGGGATGATATAATGGGAGAAAAGGAAAATCAGTAAAGTCATCATAAATTGAGATGCGATGGGATTTAATGGGGTTCATCGTTTCAATCACTTGATCAATTAACTGATGCTGTAATTCTGCTTTGCCATAAACACTGTGAGCATATTGAATGGTGGCATAAGCAATCTCTGATTCTTCTAAAATTTTCATACCCAAAATACTATCTTTGCCACCACCACATCCCATTAAAAGGGTTTGATTATTACCAAAAATTGCAAGCGGTTGATAGTTTCCTAATTTTTGAGCATAAATCAAGTCCGGATGAGGATAATCTGTTATATTATTTTCATACCAATGTTGAGCAAATACCCCTTGATAAACCTTAATAAATCCCTCAATCACATTCTCATTTAATTGCTGAGAAATCAGGGAAATATCATAATAACGGGGATAAAGCGAACAAAATTTCATCCCCTCAAATAAGGCAATGTAAGCACTGATTCGTTGAATTAAAGGGTTTGAATAGCGTTCAATGAGACTAGAAAAAGTGACATCGTGATAAAAAATCTTAGTCGAAAATCTAAATTCGTCTGCGCTATAACGAATGTCTAGGTGATGTTCATGCAGTCTCAGTTCTTCTATTTTAATCCTTTCGATTTTCATGGGTTACCACCATCTTGTTCCTACCTCTCCTTTAAAAGGTCCGACAATATCTGACGTAATCCACCCTCCATAAAAGTCGCCTGCTTGAGGGGTAACCAATTCATTATTGATATAACAAGCGTCCATGACACCCGCATAAAAACCATAATATTCTTGAATCTCTTTGAACGGTGGAGTGGGATCAAAATATCGCCAAGCTCCGGGAGAAATGTAATGCTCGCCAATGCTAATATCATAATAGCGACAACTTCCCTTCCATTCGCACCAAGTTACTTTATCTGTCTCTTTTAAATACTCTAATTTAATGTCCTCTGGTGGAATATAGTAAACGGGTGGATGACTGGTTTCTAAGACTCTTTTCGCTTGATGAGTCTCCGCCAAAACAATTCCTTGGCAGATAACTAAAATCGCTTTGTCGGTATCTTCTAAGCGCGCTGGACGGGGATAATCCCAAACAGATTCTTGTCCTGTCTCTGGTGGAATCGGCGTGGGTTTTGGTTTCATCATGGGGGGTTTCCACTATTAATTAATCAAGGTAACGTTTAGCAGTTAGACAAAGAGCGGTTTTTGAGACTGCCTTCTGCATTTTACGATATCCCTACCCCTTGACAGCGATCGCAACGTCCGTGCATGATCACTTCGTAATTCTCAACCGTTAAACCCTTTCTTAAGGAAAATTGCAGTCCTTCACAATGCTCCCAAGGAATATCCTCGATTTCTCTGCAATGGCGACAGCGAAAATGATGATGGCGAGCGGTATTAGCATCATAACGACACACCCCTTCTTCGAGTAAAACTTCCCGTATCAGTCCCACTTCCTGTAACGCTTGCAAAGAACTATATACCGTCGCTTGAGATGATTTTGGGGACTCTTGGTTTAAATCCATCAAAATCTGCTCGGCAGTCGGATGGTCTGTCCGATTTAATAGGTTTTCATACACGGAGAATCGCTGGGGGGTTACTCTCAACCCTTTTGACTTTAATTGCTGGACAATCGTCTGCATGGACGGTTTCATAATTTCTTTCTCCCACAACTACCGCCAAAATTTTAAGGAAAAATAAAATCTTGTGGCTGGGTGTTGTATTTTTAAACTATCAGCACTTACTCAGAATTATACCGAGTTATTATGGGGAAGGTAAATGAGTCATTATAACCATTGACTTTTTCTTAACTAAGAATTATTCTGAGCTATAATGGCAATAGCTGATTGTGAAAACTATTCAACTGATTAGCACTTGACGTTTTAAGAGGTAAGTATGACTATTGCAATTAATCGTGTCCCCGATGTGGTCTTCAAAACCCGAGTACGAGATGAGTCTGTTCCGGGTTCCAACCCCTACCGTTGGCAGGATAAGACGACCCAAGAGATTTTCGGTGGTAAAAAAGTGATTGTTTTCTCCCTCCCCGGCGCATTTACCCCTACTTGCTCCTCTAATCATCTCCCCCGCTACGAAGAACTGTATGATGAGTTTAAAGCGTTAGGCGTAGATGACATTATCTGTCTTTCCGTGAACGATGCCTTTGTCATGTTCCAATGGGGTCAAAAAGTTGATGCGAAGAATGTCTCTTTATTACCCGATGGCAACGGTGAATTTACCCGTAAAATGGGCATGCTAGTCGATAAATCGAATCTAGGCTTTGGCATGCGGTCTTGGCGTTATTCTATGTTTGTCAACGACGGCAAAATTGAAAAAATCTTCGTAGAGGAAGACTTTGGTGATAATTGTCCTACCGATCCTTTTGAAGTCTCTGATGCTGATACTATGTTAGGTTATCTCAAAGGAACGGAGTCGGCAGGGGTTTCTGAACCTCGTCTAGCTTTTGTTGGCTAAAACAGCAAAATTAAGCTGAATTATTGAGAATTGGGGGAAAATTCCCTCAATTCGTCTGTTAAAAGATGAAAAACTATTATTCTTGTTCATTAATCTACTAACTAACCTTTTACCCTCAAATTAACCTCACACCGAATCGGAGAATCACAATGAAACTCTCTAGCAAAAACCTTGATACTCGTTTAGATACCCTTTATGATGCGATTGTTGTCGGTGGTGGAATGGGTGGCCTATCAGCAGGCATTTATCTAGCGCGTTACGGATTAAAATGTCTCATTATCGAGAAGGGTAGAGGAAGATCCCTCTGGATGCAAGATTTACGCAATTATGTCGGTCTCAGCCCCGATACTCCCGGTCGTGATATTCTTGCTTACAGTACAAAACAATTGATTGAATGGGGAGGAGATTATTTACGAGGATTTGTCGAAGAAGTGACGGACGAAGGAGAAAACCTAGCTGTCAAAGCTAAAGTTGGTAAAGAAAATAGTTTTTATCCCGTTTTTCGGACAAAATATCTCATTGCCGCTTCAGGAATTATTGATCATCTGCCGCAACTGGCGGATATGCAGAACGTCTATGATTATGCAGGATATACCCTTCATGTCTGCATGATTTGTGATGGATTTGATATGTGGGACCAAAAATCGGTGTTGATTGTCGCTAAAGAGTCCCAAATTAATGCGGCCTTTGTCTTAAATTGGTTTACACCTTATATCACCGTTTTAACTAATGGTTTATGTACGATAAGTGACGAAATGAAGCAAAAACTCGCTGAACATGGCTATCCCCTTTACGAAGCTCCGATTCAACGCTTTTTAGGGGAAAATCATCAAATGAGTGGTGTAGAATTAGCAAATGGCACAATCATCGAAGCAACCACTGGCCTCATTAATATGGGATCGAAATATTACAATGATTACCTCAAGAATTTTCAAGGATTAGAATGGGATGGAGAAAATCTAGTCACTAATGACATGGCGCAAACCAGTGATTCTCGCATTTTTGCCCTTGGAGACTTGAAAAAAGGACTAAATCAAGTATCTGTGGCAGTTGCTGATGGTACGCTGGCGGCCACCCAAATTTGGCGCAATATCCGCCGCGCCAGTTCACCCCGTAAATGGGAAGACAATCAAATTAAGGTGGCCTCTTAAGGGATAAAATCTGAAGAAATTTAAGCTTAATCTAAGATAAAGGGGCATATTGTGATAATTGTGTCCCTTTTTTTCGGTTTTACAATATCCCCAATTCCCTTCTAAAAAATTTAGAAACAAATCTTAACCTTTTTACTAAAATTCTCTTCTTAAAATAAAAGCATATCCTCAAGTTAAAAGAAGAGGAAAAATGATGGATTTAACGCTTTTTCACAAATATTCTTTTGCCTTTGCGCCGGCTGAAGTCGAACCTCATAATCAAGGATTTCTCTTGAAAGAAAACCTAAGTAATCGCATTTCTCAAAAAGCCAGTCTTTTTTCTAAGGTTATCGGTTTCTTGATTTTCGGTATTTTTCTATTTCTCTTTTGGTGGTTTTTCCTCATTATTTTTCTGATCGGTGGTGTGATTATATTTGTTATTAATCCCACGATCATTGTGGATATATTAGCTTCTTTTAAATTATTACCTGCTGAAATTATTTTACCCAGTTATCCTTTAAAACTCGGAGAAAAATCTACTTTTCAATTTCGTCGTCGCTTGAAAAAGAATAGGATCCTTCCTCAGGCAGGAAAACTGTATTTCACCCTTTCTTGTGTCGAAAAAGTTGAATATACGAAAGGCACAGATACCGAAACCGAAACTCATGTCGTTTGGGAATCTCCCTCTACCTCCTACCCTCTTTATCAAGGAAGTAATCTTTTAGAGATGAAAAATTCCCTTGAAATTCCCTCTTATCTTCCTCCTTCATTTGAAGGAAAACATAATCAAATTCGCTGGGTTATGTCGGTTCATCAAGAAATTCCGGGAATTTCTAAAAATATTTATTCTCATTTTACAATTCTTGTTGATCCGGTCATTGTCCTATGATTGATATTCATCTTAACGAAATTACTCTCGAAGTCGGCGATCGCGTTTTAGGTTCGTGTCTATGGACACCTTCTCCTCAAGAAAACACTAAACAGTCCTTGCAATTAACAGTCGGTTGGCGTACAGAAGGCCGAGGAGATAAAGATCAAGAAACGCTTTATGAAACGATAGTAAAACCTTCCACAAAATGCTATTTTGATTGTAAAATTCCTCAAGCTGGCCCCGTTACTTATGATGGTCAATTAATTAGAATTATTTGGGAAGTTTCTGTCACTTGTTCTCAATGGCTTGGGATCAAGAAAAACCAAGAAAAAACGTTTTTTTTAGTTGTTCCTCGTCAAATAATAACCTGAAAATGAGCAATCCCTATCATCGTATTGGATTACGTCGCAATCCCTTTATAAACTTGGAAACGTTATATATTCCAATAAACCGTTGGGTTGATTTCGGATTTTCTCAGCCTCCTCCTCGTCAAAGTTGTCTATTTTGGCAAGTTTTAGGAGAAAAAGGGGCAGGAAAAACATCTCATTTGCTTCATTGGCACGAAAAAACGAAGGGAATCTATTATTACTGTCCTAAAGGGTGGTTAAGCTGGCAATTTCCTCCCATATCTGCGATCGCTTATTGGGATGAAGCAGACCGTATTCCCTTACTTATTCTATTGTTCAGCCTGATATCTGCAAAAGGGTGTCGTGCAACTATCGTGGTATCTACTCATCGTAATGTTGCATGGATTGCAGGTTTATTGGGTTTTTCTTTAAGAAAAATATATTTATCCACCCTTTCTGTGGAAAATCTCATAAGTTTGCTAGAAATTGCCCTAAAAGCCGAACAATTATCTCTCCAGATTCCCATTCCCCTAACCTTAACGCTAGAGCAAGCAGAAGAAATTGTGCAGAAATCCCAAGGATCTTGGCGAAAGGCGGCAAACTATTTACATATTTGGGTTGCTAAATCCTGTCAAGCTCAATCTTCTCTTGGGGAAAGAGGTTGAATTTCTCCTAATTGGATGTTATTCCCGAAACCGAGCGCACGTTCTCTCTGACTGAGTTCTTGTGCTAGTTTTATAACGAAACTTTGTCCAATTTCTGTTTCAAATACCGTTGAAAAAACAGTATCTAAAAGATAGTTTTGCAATAAGAGGCGTAAACGAGAAGGATAACCTGCAATGGCCGCTTTAATAATAAAAATTCCTCGCCATCCTTTTAAGTAACAATCTTCAATTTGTTGTAAATTAGACACCGATTCATCTAACGCAATGGGGGTTTTATAGTCTTGAGCTAAAGATAACATCGTGTTAAATTCTGACGGAGCTAAAGGTTGTTCAAGAAATTCGATTCTTGTTTCTTGATCAAGTTGTTTTAACCATTCTTTGGCTTCATCTATTGTCAATCCGCCGTTGGCATCTAAACGGACTCTAACATAACAGGGTAAAATCGAAATTAATTCTTCAAAGTTGCTTAATTCTTGCTTTAGTGATTCAAGACCAATTTTCCATTTCAACGTCAATTTCTGTTGAGAATGATGGCTTTTCTCTATTTTTTGCCATTGTGTTAATGCTTTTTTCCCTGCCGGTAATAAATAACTATGATTAATTCTTGAATGGTCAACAATAATCGGATTCAGCAAGCTTTCTAAAGCAGATTCAAAACCAAATTGACAGGCAGGTAAATGGCAAGGAATATTTAAGATTTTAGCTAAAGTAACTGTCGTTTTTAAAGAGTGACAAAAGGTTAAAGCTTCTGCTAGAGTTTCTGAACCAAACCAAGGTAAAGGGGCAATTTCTCCTAATCCTTTCTGACCTTTTTCATCAGTTAGGTGAATAATGATACCTTTTCTAACTTTCCATTCTCCGTGGTAAGTGTTTAAAGGGTGAATAAAAGGACGTTGATAGGGATAAAACACTAAGTAATACTTCATAAGTAATTAGATCGAATTAAGAATAAAAATTAGGAAACCGTTAATCATTCTGCCTTTTATCGTCTCTTAAATTTTTACCCCAATGCCCTAACCTTTGCTAGACTAGAGGAAAGTAACAATTTGTAACATTTATTGAGTCCTATGGCCGCTAACGTTGAAATCTACACATGGAGTACTTGTCCCTACTGCCTACGAGCAAAAGCGTTACTCAGCAAAAAAGGCGTTGACTTCACCGAATACTGTATTGATGGCGATCGCAAAGCACGGGAAAAAATGGCAGAAAGAGCTAACGGACGGCGTAGTGTACCGCAAATCTTTATCAATGACCAACATATTGGTGGATGCGACGATTTATACGAACTGGAATCCCGCAAAAAACTCGATTCTCTCTTGCAAAGTCAAGCCGTTTAGGTATTCTTGAAGGTATTGGCGTGAAATTAGCGTTTATTATTGACCCTCTATCTCTACTTGACCCCGGCCATGATAGCACAGTCGCTATGATGGAAGCCGCTCAACAGTTAGGATATGAAGTCTATGGCGCAGAAATGCACCAACTAAGTGTGATCAATGGCAAAACATGGGCTATTTTGCAGTCTATTCGCTTAATTCCCGTCGAATTAAAAGGCGATCGCTGGGTGGCTGTGCCGCAATGGTATTCTGTTTCAGAGGGAATTTTAACCTGTTTAGAGGACATGGACGCGGTTTTTATGCGCAAAGATCCACCAGTGACGATTCCTTACCTCTATGCAACCTATCTCTTAGCATTAATCAATCCTGCGCATACCCTTGTCATCAATTCCCCTCAAGGATTACGCGAAGCAAACGAGAAACTTTATACTTTGCAGTTTAGCGGGGTGATGCCGGAAACCGTCGTGAGTCAAGATAAGGATATTTTACGTCAATTTCTTGAAGAAAAAGAAAAAGCCATCTTAAAACCCTTGGGTGGCAAGGCAGGAGAAGGTATCTTATTCTTAGAGCCAAGCGATCGCAATTTTAATTCTTTAGTAGAAATTAGTACCCAACGGGGAAAAGAACCCGTAATGGTGCAAAAATTCTTACCTGAAGCGAAAGAGGGCGATAAACGGATTATTTTACTCGATGGTCGTCCTATTGGGGCAGTGAATCGTGTGCCAACGGGGAAAGAGTTTCGAGGAAATATGGCCGTCGGCGGAAGAGTCGAGAAAACAGAAATCACCCCTAGAGAACGGGAAATCTGTGAATTTGTTGCGCCAAAATTGCGTCAAGATGGTCTATATTTCGTTGGTTTAGACGTTATTGGCGGTTATCTGACTGAAGTGAATGTTACCAGTCCGACAGGGATTCGTGAAATTGATCGTTTAAATCAGGTCAATTTGGGACAAGAAGTGATGAAATGGCTGGAAAAGACCGTAAATTGTTAATCTTGTTCTGTCAACCGACTTTACTTAAATCTCATGAATGTACTATCAATACCGACTTGGATAATTCATATATCGAGCGTCATCGAATGGACGGCGGCAATGTGGTTTATTTGGAGATACGCAGAGGTAACTGGTGATCGCAGTTGGGGATGGTTATCATTCGCGATGTTACCGGCCTTAGTCAGTGCTATGTGTGCCTGTACTTGGCACTTCTTTGATAATCTGGAATCCTTAGAATGGTTAGTCACCTTACAAGCCGCCATGACGGTTGTTGGCAATTTTACCTTATGTGCGGCGGCAGGGTGGATTTGGTACAATTCTCAGAAACTTAAGCTGTGAACTCCCTAAATCTGGTGTATTTTTACCTAAGGAGATTTTAGGTAGGGACTTCTGTCAACATTCTGTCAAATAGCATCAAAATCGCATCTTATTCTTCTGTCTCCTTAGATTTTGCTCTCTTTCCGAATTAACTTGTCAGCGATGCGTAAACGGTCTAAAACCTGTTCAGCAGTGATTAATCGTCGTAATACCACTTGTCCCAAAGGTTGTGTCATTTTATGACAATCAATCGGCCCCACTTCCACCATTAATACGGCATCCTCAACTTCATATAACCAGAGAATTTCGCCTTTTTCGACAATTCCCAAATCAAGACGCTGAATATGGGGTTTTCGTTGCCACACGGCAATATTCCACAATCCGCCAAACTCCCACACCCGTTTGTGCGTCCATCCCTCTGATAAGAAGAAATATTTCACGCTAATTACGACTCTCAACAAGATTCTAGGATTTTACCCTAATTTAGGGTCAATTTGACTTTTGATTTTCAAGGGAAATAGCAACGAATCCGGTATGGCTTATCCATTTTTCATCACGATGGGTTTAACCTTGTCTCCGGTATCAACATAACGCAGATTGACTTGCTTCAGTTGGGTCAAATTGGCTGAACCCGTACAAAATGCCGCAATTTTTAGTTCTTCTAACATAAGACTAAACTTTTCGTAAACTTTTTCTGCTTCTTGCGTTGCTACGTCTAAAAGAGGGGCGGCACACCCGACTAAGGTTGCGCCCAAAACCAACGCTTTGGCTGTATCAATCCCTGTCCGAATCCCTCCACTGGCAAAAACAGGCAATTCTGGGACAGCTTGACGGACTTCTTGTAAGGAAACGGCAGTAGGAATGCCCCAACTAGCAAAACAATGGGCAAGACGCCGATAATAGGGATTTTTTTGACGATAGGCTTCCACCTCACTCCAACTTGTCCCCCCTGCTCCTGCAATATCAATAGCGGCCACGCCACAGTCTGCTAAACGACGAGCTACGGCACCACTAATGCCATTTCCCACTTCTTTAGCAATAATTGGCACAGACAACTGATTGACCAGTTTTTCGATTTTAAACGAGAGTTGATCCCAGTGGCGATCGCCTTCGGGTTGCACAGCTTCCTGTAAGGGATTGAGATGAAGGATAAGGGCATCTGCTTCAATCATATCAACGGCTCGCCTTGCCTGTTCTACACCATAACCATAATTTAGCTGAACTGCGCCTAAATTGGCAAATAGCAAAATATCCGGCGCAACTTTTCGCACTTGATAGGTTGCCGATAAGTCATCTTGTTCGATAGCCGCACGTTGCGAACCGACTCCCATCGCTACCCCTAATTTTTGAGCAATTTCGGCCAAATTTAGGTTAATTATCAAAGCCATATCGGTTCCTCCTGTCATACTACTCATGAGAAGAGGCGCATTAAGTTTACGATGCCAAAGGGTTAAACTTAAATCAACCCCATCGAGGTCGATATCGGGTAAGGCATTATGTTCTAAGAAAAATCGTTCAAATCCCGTTGTAATCCCCTTTGCTGTTACATTTTCGCGTAAAACAATATTAATATGGTCAGCTTTGCGGTTTTCTGTCGAATTTTCCATAAAGTCAATCGGATTGCGTCTGAGGGACTATCTTTATTTAAGTTAACAGAAGTTTGCAAAGAATTCTCAGATTACGCTTGACTGACGGAGTCAACAGATGGTAATAAACTTAAAATAAAGGGGATTACAAAGGACAAAACAATAGAAGATTAACTATTAAATTGACTAACTTCAGCAGTCTATGATACCTTTATCCCGCCTTATCAAAACCCGTTTATCATCTCGGCAGTTCATCGCCAGTTTAGCTCGATTTCTCTTTATTGAACTATTGGCTTTTGGGTTTGGTTTGGTTTTTATAATTTACAATTCGATGATTTTAGCGAGTTTATTGGCTGGACTTGCCTTATGGGTTGTTAACGAAACGGCGATCGTTTATCGTCGCTTATTAAAGAAAAAAATCAAAGCTGAACGTGAACTGAATCAGTGGGTACAACGAGAAAAAGAAAAGTTACAGGAAGAAGCAAATTATCTTCAACAACAATTAGAGCATCAAAAACGACAAAACTTACTACGGATTCAACAAGAACAACGACAAAGAAGAGAACTAGAACAGGAAATCTTCGATCAAAACCAAGCGATTCAACAGTTTCAGTCACAGATTTCTCACTATGAATTACAGTTAGACGATTATACCGAATTAAGTCGAAATTTAGAACAGCAAGAAATTATTAAAAAAGAATTAGAAGACACTAACGTCAAATTAAAAGAATCTCAAGTTAATAGTCAAAAAGCTCAACAAAAAATTCAAACGCTGAATGCTAATATCCAATCATTACAAACAAAAAATATCAATTTCCAAGCGAGAATTAATCAATTATCTAATGTTAAAGATTCTAATCAAGAATTAAAAATTGCCATTCAGCAAGCGCAACAAGAAAAGAATTATGCTTGGCAACAGGCTTATGAGTTTGAGGAAAATAATCAACAATTACAACAACTTAATGGAGAACTTGAACATAAAAATAAACACTTAGAATACCTTAATAAGCAATTAACTGAAGAAAAAGAAAACTTCATCCAACAAATAATAATTTTATAAGAAGATATGGAACAATCCGAAGATAATCAGCATCAAGCCATTATTACTTCCTGTTTAACAAATATATCTAGTCAACGAGCCATTAAAGCGTTAAATCGTCTCGGATTTAGTAAAGTTCGACAAACTGGGGCGCATATTATTCTAAAAAAAGACAAGATATCCTTTCCCGTCCCACATCGTCAAGAATTAAATCCCAAAACCTTGAAAAATATTCTTAGACAAGCCAATATTACTCTCGAAGAATTTAAAGAAAATTTATAAACTGCCACGCTTAACGGCTGACAAATTCCTCAACGGCTTTGACAAAAGCCTTGGGTGACTCGTAGGGCAGAACATTGCGACCGGAGATTAATTGCCCTCTACCGTTGGGTAGAAATTTCAAATAAGCGTCTAAACGTTGTTGAGGGGAGGCCGTTTTGCCTTCTTTCCCAATACTGGAGGCTTCATTACCAAATAAAACTAAAGTAGGCTGTTTGATTTGTTTAATCGCCGTTTCATAGTTTTCTCGCCAAAATCCGGCTAAGAACGAAAAGACAGCATAGCGACTTTGTAAATCCGTTGCTCCACTTTCTAGGGTATCTAACCATTGAGCATCTACATCTTGTTCTTCGGCAAATAAACGGCGGACAGAAAATGAGCGTAAAAATTCACGCCGACGAGCATAACGATAAAATAAATTACCGATACCAACGGGAGAGTCGAAAAAGAGATTCCATAACCATTTTTGCTTTGTTTTATTGGTTGCTGTTGTGATAAGTTGCCACGAGGGAGGCCCCGATAGAATTAAAAAATCAAAAGAATCAGGCGAAATTTGATTCAATTTAATGGCAACAGGCAATAAAGCCCCTTGAACAACTAAAATTACAGGTTTCTGCACAACTTCAGCTATGAAATATCTTAATTGTTCTGCCCAATCTTCAGGATAATAAGCCAATGAAGGCATGGCACTGTCACCACATCCCAATAAGTCAGGAGTATAAATGGGGTGATTGAGTCCTTTTTCTAGACCAATTTGCCTGAAACGTTGCCAAAATTTGCCGGATAGCCCTACTCCAATCGGATGGACTAAGACGAATGCCCTAGAATCATCGCTTGGCGTTGGATGAGACACCCGATAAGCACAGCGAAATCCTTGCCAGTCGTAGAAAAGAGAAGTTTGATTCATGGTTGATCTAGATAGGGACACCATTGTCCCATTGTACTTTAATCATTGCCACCTCGATTGAGAGAGAAAAGCGGGAACAAGTTGAGGCCGATAGCCTATCTATCAAATAAACCTTGCTATTTTTTCAATCACTGGTAAAATTTAGAAGTTTAGTGAGGTAGTTAGAACGGTACATTTGAATCTTATGAATCGCATAGATACTTGGTTCAGTCCGCTAGTCGCTTTAACCACTGCTAGTGTTCTCTGGACAACTCCCGCACTCGCCAACGAAGATACCACCTCTCTAGCGACAATTGATTACTTTCAAGGTCGTGAGTCTATTGAAATTGAAGTTCCTCTGCCTGAAAATGAGAAGCAGGGCTTATGTCAAGCGTTTCTCACCCCTTCAGTGGCTTCTATTATGGGCAAATACCCCAATAATTGGGGCGTTTTGGTGGAATCGTTGGAAACGGGCGAAGTGATTTATAGTCATAACGCCAATAAATACTTTATTCCAGCCTCTAATACGAAATTATTCACGACGGCGGCGGCCTTGCAAAGATTAGACCCAAATGGCTTGATTAAGTCGAAATCCGTTAGAGAATGGATTAATGTGACCAATCAAAGAAGTAATAATTGGTACGCAGAAACGTTACTCAAATATATTGGCGGCGCAAGTGCGGCTAAGACTGCTCTCGCCCAGATTGGGATTAGTCCTAATAGTTATCGTTTAGCGGATGGCTCAGGACTTTCTCGCAGTAATGCGGCAACCCCTAAAGTCATTGTTCAACTGTTGCGGGCAATGTATTATAGTCCCAAGAGAGATTTATTTTATTCTTCTTTACCTGTGGCGGGTTATAGTGGCACATTAATCAATCGGATGAAGCGTACCCCTGCTGAAGGGACGGTAAATGCTAAAACAGGAACATTAAGGGGTGTGAGGGCGTTATCAGGTTATATTCACCATCCTCAACACGGTTTGTTATTATTCAGTATTTTGGCTAATAATCCTTACCAATCCGGAGATTCTATTGTGAGTGCGATTGATAGTATGGTATTGCAACTTAGCACTTTCTCTTCTTGTCAATCCCCATCGTCTTTTTAGGACGTTGCTGATTTTGCAGTGGTTTTGTTAAAGTTGAACGACATGAAATGTCCACAGTGTAACTCTTCTAATGTTCGTAAAGATGGTCATCAAGAGGGTAAACAACGATGGAAATGTAAAGATTGCAGGCGTATTTTCCGAGACTCTTATTAACAGAGAGGTTATCATCCCCAAGTCAAGGAGATTTTCTTAAACATGTATTTGAATGGCATGGGATTTCGCGCGAAAGTTTGGCTTGGGACAGCTATCAATCATTATCGCTCTGGAGTCTTAGCAATACAGATAGGAGACCGTAGTGGAAAGACTTTTGAAAAACTCTGGGAAAGAGTAAAAAAATGGGACAGCCAAAGGTATTTAACTGATGGTTATTGTGTTTATGCTAATTATATTGAGCCAGAAAAACAGGCAGTTTTGCCTAAGACGAAATTAACAAGAGTAGAAGGAGAAAATACAAGATTAAGGCTTACATCAAGATACTCTATGTTACTCGAAATCGCTAAAAATGTTATGGTATTCAATCCGATTATTGATGTACTACTTAAGATTTAATACAATACCTACAATTGCTTAAACCACTGTCTATTGAGCAACGCCTAATTTTGGACGACGATTCAATGTTCAAAAAACTTAAGTTCCCTTACGTTGTCTTAACTTACTGCTCAAGTGGGAGCGATCGCCCATAACATGAACTAAAGGTCCATGTTCAGCCATTTCGACAATCGTTAAAGAAGCAACGGGCATCCCAATGCGATCTCGGAATCGTCCGACATCAATACCCAACAAAGAGCATAACATAATCCTGATGGTGGATTTATGGGAAATAATTAACACATGGCCATCGAAGTAAGTTTGTTCAATTTCTTCTAACACCTTTCCACTGCGCCGTGCAATATCAATCCCCTTCTCTCCGCCTGTAGGTGCATTCCACCCCGGATCAGCTAGCCATCGTACATATTCATCCCGAAATTGCTGATTGACTTCTGTTGGCGTTTTCCCTTCCCATTTTCCGTAAGCTATCTCCTTCAGACCGTCTCTTAATTGGGGTTCAATTTCCGAAAGTTTACAAATCGGCTTTGCGGATTCTAGCGTCCGTTTAAGAGGACTAACGTAAATAGCAGTCCAAGGCAGGTTTTCATAAACTTTTGCAAAATCTTCTGCCATTTGATACCCTTCTGGGGTCAAATCGCTATCGAGACGACCGCAATAAGTTCCCGTTTGACTCGACGGGGTTTCACCGTGTCGCAAAAAGTAAATTTTTAGACTCATTGTCTCGATCCAATTCAAAAGAGCATAATAAAACAAAATTATTATAACTAAGTTTCGTTAAATATTGAGTAGCAAAATTTTATTTTAAATAGCATTACTAGAGCCGTTATACTCAGTTATTTCATTAAGATTGTCTGAAGAAAAACATGTTAGGCATTTTCCCAGAGAGAAATCTTTCAGTAATAAAAATAGAACTCCCCTCAAAAACGTTAAAAATGCTTTTGACCTTGAAATTCCGTTAATATTTTTCTGATCATGAATACCGATTCTCCTCCTTCTGATTCTGAGCTTAATATCACAACTCTAGCTTGGCAAATTGTCCAGATTTCACCCCATGCAATCCTTAATCTCTTACTGCGAAGGGTAATCGCTTCATTGACATGGCAAGGACATCCCCTCAAAATAACGCCTTTTTTATCTTTTCAATCTTTTTTAGATGCTAAATTATGTTTCGCAGAAATTGCCATTATTCTGATCGATTATTATCATTTTACGTTTCGAAGAAATTGCTGATTTTTTGACCTTATTTCAAGAACAAAATACCCTAACTAGCATTCTTTTACTGACTTATCAAGCTCAACCTCCCTTAAAATTTCTCTTAGAATACGAAATTCATGATGTCATTCACTCTGAAAATCTTACGCTAGAAAAATTGACAATTACCTGTATCTCTGCTCGTAAAAACTATCGGAATCATCTCAGCTTAAATTCTGCTCATCTCAATTCCCAAAAAGAAATTAATGAGTTATAAAACATTAAAAATAAAATTGATTATCTTCTAAAACTCGATCAACAATTGCAACAAAAGATTTATCAGAGAGAAAAGACTGAAGAAGCCTTGCACAAGTCCCAACAACGTCTAGCCAGTATCTTGGAATTAGCCCAAGATGCCATTATATTGATTAATTATCAACAAGAAATAACCGTGTTCAATCAAGGAGCGAGTCAAATGTTTGGTTATAGCCCCTTAGAATTGATGGGACAATCCTTAAATATATTATTACCTGAATCAATGCGTAAAATTCATTATCATCATGTAAATAATTATGTCAAAGATATTGACCAAATCCATCCAATGAATGGATTTCGAGAAATTACAGCCTTACGGAAAGATGGCACAGAATTTAAAGCAGAAGCCTCTATTTCTAAAATTGAAGTTGATAATGATCTAATTCTAACAGTCATTCTTAGGGATATCACCGAACGAAAACAAGCTAAATAAATCTTGCAATCTACCTATGAAGAATTAAAAAACGAGTGCAACGAAGAACCGCTCAATTGAACAGAGCAATCAGCAACTAAAGCAAGAAATCAGCCGACGTTCCCAGATAGAAGAAATCCTTAGAAATATTGCCATTGGCGTTCAAGTCAAATCATGTCAAGCTTTTTTTGAATTGATGATTCAGTATATTGCGAGAGCTTTAAACGTTGAGTATGTTTTAATGGGAAAGTTAATCAATTCTGATACGATTAAAAGTCTAGCTTTCTGTCTCAATGGTGAGATTGCGGAGAATGTTGAATATCCCTTAGTGGATACGCCATGTCAAAAGGTTATTGAAGAAAAACAATGTTTTTATACCCATTGCCCTTCTCAAGAATTTCTCTATGACTTTTACTTACAAGAATGGTAAATTAAAAGTTATATAGGGGTTCCTATTTTAGACAGTAGCCAAGCAATTTTAGGCTTGATTTGTGTGATGTCTCCCTATCCTTTCCAAAATACCAAACTGATGCAAGAAGTTCTTCAGATTTTTGCGTCTCGCGCAGCTTCAGAGTTAGAGCGACTTCAAGTAGAAGATATTCTTAGAGAAAATGAAGAGAAATGTGTACAGTTAGCAGATAATATTAATCAGCATTATTAATATTACCAAATTCTCTATGCTAGTCTTGCTTTAGAATCTATTTTTGATATTCCTTATTATTTTAATCGCCTCAGCATCAAAGCAGGAAGAAGAGGCAATTCAACCTTTCTGCCTAGGATTTATCCGAAAACCGATTCAATATTGCCAATTAGTCGCAGAATTAAAGAAAATCTTTCCTCCGCTAGTAACTGTTTTTCCTGAGTGGCTAGAAGAATCGGAAAATCTGGAAAAAGAGTGGGAAAATGCCATAAAGACTCATATTTTTCGATAAATTAGAAATTTTACTCATCAAGTGCTTGAGAAGGGATATCGTCATCATTGTCAATCACTCATCACCTACAGCAATACCTTAAAATCGGACATAGAATCCTTTAATATCGATCATTTAGATCATTGTCTCGAAGAATTCCCTAATTTGCTCAAGAGATTACGTCAAATTTGATTTTTTACAGCCTATTGCACTTAATGACAATCTCGCCGACGAATCTTAAGAAAAATATTAAGATTCTTTTCTAAAAGGCATTTTTGTATAAAATGTTACAGAAATTTATGTTATAAATACTATTAGAGGATGATTTAACCCTAATTAAGCAATCAATTTTCGGCAATCGGAGGAAACCACCATGTCCACAGAACAACAAGCACGCGCCTTAATGAACCGTCATCACCATACCGTCAAAAACCGTCAACAATCCTTATTAGGAAGAGCTGCCGCCGAAATTGGTGTAGATGTTGATAAAGACTATTGGACAAGTATTCAGGGAAAACCTCAGTCCAGTTTTCGTAATAGTTATGATCGTAGTAATGCTTCCTTAAGTTAAATTCACGTTTTAAGGGATCATTTCAAGGGTATTCTTCAGCAGAAGGATACCCAATTTTTCAGGGTCAGCCTTAAAATAGGGAAGTTAAAAACATTCGTAGTCATGTCCATAATGATAAAGTCTCCCTGTTTTGCTTCTGCCGTCTTTTTATCGCTTAATTTGCTCTTAGGTTGTCTCTATGATCCTATACTTGCTCAAGCACAAGAGAGCTACCCCTCCTCATTTCCGAGTCAAGCAACCGCTCAAGATCAACTGCGTCACTTACTACAACAGGGAAGAGACTATGTGGATGGCGGATATTATCAAGAAGCGATCGCCATTTATCAACAGGCCGCTCAACTTGACCCCGACAATGCCAAAATTTTCTCTGGTATTGGTTATTTGTACGCTCAAATGGGCGAATATCAGGAAGCAACGAAAGCTTATCAAAAAGCTCTCGCTTTAGATCCTAATAACGCTAGATTTTATTATGCTTTAGGGTATAGTTTGGCGAACAGTGGAGATAATAACAATGCCGCCGCCGCTTATTACTACGCTATTCAGCTAGAACCTCGCAATATTCAAAACTATATTGGCTTAGGGGTTGTCTTATTGCGCCAGAAAAACTACACAGGAGCATTAGAAGCTTATCAGCGAGTTATTGCCCTAGATCCTCAAAATCAACAAGCTTATGAGATTATGGGGGCTTCTTTAGTACAGCAACAACAAAACGAAGAAGCGATGCAATTTATTGAAGATGCCTTAAGCAAGTTTCCTCAGAGTGGAGAATTAAAGTTACTATTAGCCCGTCTGTATTTAGATAAACAAGACTTTCAATCAGGGTTAAAATATCTACAAGATGCTGAACGTTTAGATCCTCGCAATACGATTATTCAGTTAAAAATTGCCACAATTTTAGAGCAAAAAGAGAATTATTCTGAGGCATTAGATGCTTATCGTCGAGTTACTTATAGCGATCGCAATTCCTTAGAAGCCCATTTAGGGATGATGCGAATGTCCTTTGCCCAGAAAGATTATTTAGGGACAATTGTTGAAGCGAAAGATATTATTGATCGCGATGGCAATAATGCCCAAGCTTATTATTATTTAGGATTAGCTTATCAAGGAAGAGGAAGAAAAAGGGAAGCAAAACCTGCTTTTGAGAAAGCCAAAACCCTCTATCAGCAACAGAATGACTCGGAAGTTATACAGAAAATTGATCAACTTATTGAGGAACTTTAAGTAACTTTTAATTAATTCTTTCTGTGAATTCTTGAATAAATTCTATGCCACTAATAAGAAAAAAGTTTAATTTACATTAATATGTATAGCGACTTTCTTGATGGTTATTTTATTATCTGAACCTGTTTATGAACAAGAAAATATAGATCAAAATGTATTGCTAAACGGTACTTTAAAATCGAGGATGCAGGACTTATCTTCATTATTTTTCAATTTATTATTGCCTTTTCTTTCGGGAATTGCTGGATTTTTACCAACCGTATTAAATAAAATTAATAATTCTCGATCGCAACTTAAGTAAGATATAGAAATCAGGCAACAACTCCTACAAGACGATAACCGTGATATTGTTGATATTTATGAGATAGAACAAAAAATTAAGAATTCTTATAATCGTATTTATGGCAGAAGCCTATTAGCGATTATACTAGGATGCACTACGGTAATCATTGTCATCCTGTGGATATTGCTATTATTTGTCAATGAAAGTCTAACTTTTAAATGGTGGTATTTAATACCCATGTCTTTCTTAACAGTAATAGATATTAGTGCAGTAGCAAATGGATTTGAAGGGAAAAAGTAGGAATTATAATATTTTTAACTTCTGAGTTAAAAATACTTAATAAAAAGAAAGAAAAACTAGGATCAAGGAATCGGCCGATTTCTCACCGTTTACTGTAAAAACTGAACCTTTAAATCCTGATAAAATTCCTCTTGAGATAAGGCGACTTTAGACTGGGAGGAAAGTAATAATAATGCCCAAAAAATCCCCACTCTATCAGGGGGTTGATCATCTTTGAGCGGCGTATGAAGTTGATGCCAGACGTTTAACAAGTTTTCTAATTCTATCCATTCTTGATCTTTGAGACTTTGGACAATTTGCTCTCGAAAAAAGTCTTCTAATTGGGTGGCTAATTCCGTTAGATTTTCTTGGTGTGCCAGTTGGGTAATACTGTCTAAAGCTTCTTTGCGATTGTAAGGACGAACAGACCGTTTTTTAGGGCGACTCAGCGTAATTTTCTCAAAGTCAGCCGCAATCTCTTCAATTTGCGTAATCAATTCCTGTAACGTCACTTTTCGTTTACGAGGAGGAGGAGCCGCCGTGCGTCGTCGAATTTGTTTTTCTAAAACCAAGGCAGAGAAAATATGATCGCCATTTTCTGTCCAATCTTCGACTTCTGGGGATGATTCTGCTTCTACTGTCTCCTGATTGACTAACTCTAACGTATCCGCCTTAAAACGAACTAACATTGATGCCCATAAAAACGCCTGTCCCGAACGAGGAAGGTGACTGTATTCATAAGAAGATGATACACTGCCAGAGATGCCCAATTCTTCTAAAAAACGGTCAATGACATCAATGACCTGCACATCCCAAGGATCAATTTCTCCGGTTTGTGCTAGATCAATTAGTAGGGCGATCGCTTCTTGAGCAGAGGATGAGGTCATAAGCAATGAATCTTTCGATTGCGGATTTACGCAAAAATTACACCAAAGACGGGTTACGGGAAGCTGATACTTCAAACGATCCCTTTGATCAGTTTCGACGTTGGTTTGATCAGGCGGTTTCTGCTAATATCATCGAACCCAATGCCATGACGTTAGCGACGGTTACCCCTGAAGGCAAACCCGTGGCGAGAATGGTCTTACTCAAAGGCTTTGATCAACAAGGTTTTGTCTTTTATACCAACTATAATAGTGCCAAGGGACAACAATTACAGGTAACCCCTTGGGCATCCTTGGTTTTTTGGTGGGCAGAATTAGAAAGGCAAGTTCGTATTGAAGGAGAGGTGGAAAAGGTTTCTCCTCAAGTCTCAGATACTTATTTCAATAGTCGTCCTCTAGAATCTCAATTAGGGGCGATCGCTTCACCGCAAAGTCAAGTAATCGAAAGTCGAGCGGTTTTAGAACAACACTTACAAGATTTAAGGGAAGAGTATCGAGGTAAAAAACCGACAAGACCGCCTTATTGGGGAGGATTTAGGGTAATTCCCACCCGAATTGAATTTTGGCAAGGTCGTCCCAGCCGTCTTCACGATCGCTTATGCTATTGCTGGATAGAAGGGCATCATTGGCGTAGAGAACGATTAGCTCCTTGATTTGAGGCAGAAGTTGGGGATTTGACCGCTTTTTTATCGCCCAAAAGGGGTATAATTTGCTCGCTTTTTATTGTTTTTTTCAGAATTGTCTGGATAAAGTTTGTAAGCTGAGGGTAAAGATTTATTGCGTTTATAAGAGGTTGTTTGGCGGTTTTGCTGAATTTCTGTAATTGCTTGTCCTTGTTTTTGAGCATTTTCTTGCAAAAAATCTCGGAAGTCATCACTCACTTGGAAAAAGGCGTTAGCATAGTCTCGACTTAGGATAGGACTGTTTTTGGCATAATCATCTTTTAAGTCTAAAGGGGTTAAAAAGATATTTTTGGGGGCTGTCGGTAAAGCGACGCCGACATCTAGACGATAGATTTGATCCAATTGTCTCGCTTGATCGGAGAGATTTGCCTTCCACTCTTGGGGGGTTTTACTGAATTCGCCATTCGGATAGAGATCCCAACGGGCATCTATCCCATCTTGAAACAGTTGAATCAATTGCGCTCGGATGCTATTGGGTGTGCCGGATGAATGACTACCGTTTCCGACAGAAGGAGCAAGGACAGAAGATACTTGAGGACTGTTAAGAACGTTAATCCCTGCATAGGAAGGAACTCTGATGCCACTGGGACTAATTCCGCCATTAGAGGGTAAATTAGCCTGATTATTGGGGGAAGTGATTTTAGAGGATGGGGTTACTGCCGGAGGACGACTGCTCAATTTAAGGCTATTATCTTCAAAAACGAAAAAATCAGACGATGCAGGAGAAATAGGCGAACTGGGAAAATCATAAATTCCTTGCATTACCTGAGAAGAGGGAACTTGAGAGAGCGTCGAAACTTCCGCGATCGCCTTTAGATCAGGTGTATTAAAGCGTAAGCGGCCTATAGAATCAACAACAGCATCAAAGGATAAGGTCGACGGAATTAAAGAAGGAGCATTTGCCGCAAAAAAAGCCGGATCATCCACCTCAGAGACAGCAGAAACAAAAAATTGAGCCGCTAAGGTTTCGGGTGCGATCGCTGTGGGTTCTGTGATAAGGAGGGATTCCCGATGAACTTCAGTGGTTAAAGTTGCCGCCAAGGTAACTGAGCTAGGCAAAACCAACAATCCCGACAGAAAAAAGCCTAAAGTCCGATGTATTTGATGACTTTTGCTCTTTATTTCTTGATTTTGAGCCAATAGATCAGATCCGTTGAGCATTGCCATAATTGCGTTCCTAGAACTCAGTGACTTTATCTTATCTGAAAATTACGATATTTTTGAAAGCCTTTACAAGACCATAATCTGCACCACCAAGTGGTGGGTTTAACATCCACAAAATCAATTTTGTTAAGAATCTGCCTCAAATTCCATCCCGTTAAACGAGCTAAAGTTTGAGCTTCTTGTTCTTGACGCGTTTTCACCGATTCTAAATAACCTTGTGCCGCATTACATTTCATTTCCCCTCGATACGGACGACGTAAAACATAACGACCTTGAAAAAGTTGTTGATTATTTGTCGCTTGAAATTTTAAATCTTCTGGAAAGGTTTCTCTTTGATAACGAATATGCAGACGGGTGATAAAAACATTTTGGAAATTGGGGACAAATCGTCCTTGAGAATCAGCATTATTAAGCCAAAAAACTCCTGCTTTTCTTAATTCTTCAGGGGATAAAGGTTCAGCAGAACAAGGGTCACAATTACTCATATTCCACGCATATTCGACAAAAGCCACTTTTTTCCCTTCTTGGCGATAGGAATGCGTAAACATCGCTTGATAAAACTTACTGAATTCTGGCTCAACAAATTCAGGAATATCGACATCTGAAGGAATTTGCACTGTGCGATAATTGGTTAATTCGGTTTGTCCTTGAGGCGAGAGTAAATAAACAATTAAATCTTGCTCTCCTTTGGCATTAACCATCCCTAAACGAATGGGTAACATAAATTTAGCTGACTCGTAAGCTATCATCAAAGGGCGTAAGGTTTGAAAGTCGGATTTAGCATATTCTTTGAGATTCACTTTCGCCACAAAAAATTTCATTTGTTGACGAATATAGGGTTGTAAAACGGTACTAGCACCGGACGGTATTTGATAGCCATTTTGTCTTAACCATGTTTCTAAGCCGTTGGATTCTTTGGCACTGAGAATTAAGATGTCATATTCGCCGACTGAAAATTGTTCTTCTATCGTTACACCGAGTGCATTATTTCTTTCAACTTTTCCGGCTTCTAAGGAAGCAGATGCTGGTGCAGGCTGAGGCACCGCTTCATCAAATGCTCTGATGTCACAGGGATTAGCATCAAAATACTCTACTAAACGAGGCGCACTAAAACTATCTAACCGATTGATAATTTGGGGATCTCCAATATTAACTTGTTCTTTTTTAATCACCACCGGTACAGGTACAACTAAAGCAAAATCTTTGACTTCCCCTTGATAGTCATTTGCCATCGTTAAAAGGGTGCGATCGCCCTCACGAGCGATAATTACTTGAGAGGTTTGATTATATAAGTTACTATCAGCTTTAGATACATAAAAGCCACAGAAAGCCCAAGCGGGTTCTAGGAATCCTAAGCTCACTATTAGGGTTAGGAAAAAAGTCAAAAAGAGTTGAGATAGTTTTATCATTTTCCAGTAGAGAGTATTGGGAAGAATAAAAAGTAAGAAGAGATTACAGAAATTAAAATTATTTTCCAAAAAACTCTTCATTTTTTTCGACAAACAAGTTACAAATTATGGGTTACAGTTAATTGTTTGTGCCAAGTAAAGCGAGGAGATGACCAGTAAATATCTAAGATAAGGGTTAACGGTGACACGATAAATAATGCCCAAAAAATCGCCGTCGAAAGATAAAAGCTATGTTGCAAGATAAAGGTTAAAATAGCAATACTTACTGCCCAAATTAATCGTCCCTTAGTTGCATTCGGAAGGGAACGAGGATCCGTCAACATAAAAAGAGCAAAGAGTAATAAACTGCCACTCATCAATTGATGTTGCAAAACATCCCAACTCCATCCTAGCCAAAAATTTCTCATGGCTTCTAACCCTAGATAAGCAAGTAAAAAAGTCACAGAAGTATCCCATCGTCCCACTTGTTTTAGAACGACGCCTCCCAGTCCTAAAAATAATAATAAATACCACCAATCCGTTCCCCACTGTCCGGGAGAAATCCAAGCATCTTGAGTCAACAATAAAGCGGCAATAATGCCAAAATTCGCTGGATTAAAAAAATGCTTTTCTTGATATCGTAAAAAGAACTTACTACTAATCGCTAAACTTCCTGCCAAAATCATCGTTTGATAATGATTCGCTCGCAAAAGTAAGCACAATCCTAACGCCGTTATTAAAGCACTTTTCCAAGAAGAAGTTGACAGAAACTCAAAAAAGTGATATTTTCGAGAGTGAGCATGGTACTTTTGGCTTCCTTGCTGATTAAACAAAGCCTTGACAAAATCACTAAGCTGTGATAAAAAAAATTGTGTGATCAAACAAACAGCGATCGTAATAGGAATTAATTCGATTTTTAACGTCCAGTCTCTGGTGACAATTCCTAATAAAAGAAAGGTCGTTAAGAAAAGAATTTGATAATCACGGGCATCTTTAAAAGACATCATAAACCTTCATGGACGAGATGTTTGTTTTAGTATGCCGTCAATTCCCGAAAAAGGGGATAAAGTTACATTTTCGGTAACAAAATTGTTAAGTAACGTTACAGTCGCCACCGTTTTGACTATTCCGTGATCTGAATTATTTATGATGATCGGTTGAGTCTTTTTTCTCTTTGAATAGATATGAATGCCACCGAAACCACCCCTCAACCCCCTTTAACAACCCATCTTATCAATCGACTTTTATCTATTAAACCCCTGTGGAACATCGCAAAATATCAAGCACGTCAGATGATGATTAACCGTGCGGAAAAAATAGGTGTTCCTTGGCGAAATAATGTAAAAATTTTGAAAAAAGCTCAGAATTGGACAGAAGTATATACAAAAATAGAAAATACTCAAATAAGCTATCCTGATTATTATCTAGCCTCTTTCCATGCCTATGAGCAGGGGAATTTGTGTTGGGAAGCGGCCTTAGAAGTAGAATCGGCGGCAAAAGCGGTACATTCAACGATTTGGAAGGATACAGAAGGCATTAGCATTGAAGGAGATGCCAAAATTCGTCAAAATTACCATCATGTCCTCAAATCTCAATTAATACAACCCCCTCAAAATATTCTTGATCTTGGGTGTAGTGCGGGCTTAAGTACCTTTCCCCTTCAAAAGGCTTATCCCCAATCTCAGATTACCGGACTGGATTTATCGGCTTATTGTCTTGCTGTAGCACAATATCGGAGTCAATTCTACGAAAATCATCACATTACTTGGCTTCACGCTGCCGCAGAAGCAACAGGATTCCCAAATAACAGCTTTGATCTCGTTTCTGCCTTTCTGGTGTTTCATGAACTGCCTCAAAGTGCCGCTAAAGCGATTTTTCAAGAAGCCAGACGGGTTTTAGGCAATGGGGGTTACTTTGCGATGATGGACATGAATCCTCGTTCAGAAGTATATCGAAAAATGCCTCCCTACGTCTTAACCTTGCTCAAAAGTACCGAACCTTATCTCGATCAATACTTCACCTTAGATGTAGTTTCAGCCTTAATAGAGGCAGGTTTTCAAACCCCACAAATTACCCCTATTAGTCCCCGTCATCGTGCTATTATTGCTCAAGTTCGATCATTATAGTTAAATAAGAAAAAAGCTGAAAACACCGCCCCTGTTGTTTGTTCCCCGCTTTCTATTTTTAGTTTGATTTACAATCTAAATGAGATTGTTATAGCCGTGCTTTTGTTTCTTTTTAGTCGTTTCTTCGCCCTGAAATCTTGAACGAGACTGTCCTCGATTTTCAGTTTTTTCTTTATTTTCCCGACGATTGACAATACCCGGATGATAAATAATGGTTTGATTAATCGTCTGATTAACGGTATTGTTATTACCCAAGATATTGGCTTCTGCTGAAGCACTTTGATCAGTGTTTTGTGCTAACGTCGGCAACGTCAGAGTGCTAAATAATAGGGTACTCAATAAAATACGATTCATGCTTTATTATTTGACCTCAAGATTAATAATGTGATTAATTACACCACTTCCCGCCGTTCGCTGGTTAATTTGCGTATTTCCACCCGATAAAGACAGTTCAATCCCGTTATCCGATGGCGTATAGTGACCGATAATTTCCAAGCGATAACGACCCAAACCTAGATAGGGCATAAGATTAAGACGAAGAGAAGGAGAATTGAGTCGCTGAATCAAGCGATCATTCAGGCGAATTTCTCCGCTAATTTGGGTAGAAGGGGGTGCATTGATGATTAACCAATAAGGTTGATTGAGATTTTCTGAGAAAACAGTCACTGTATGAATGCTTTGCCCATAATTTTGAGCTATCACAGCCTCTCCCATTGTCCCAGAGACAAATAGCAGACTTATTGCCCCTAAAAGATTTCCTATACCCCTGAAAGAACGAATAAAAAGACGATTCATAACTCATATCCCTCACTAACGTCAACCTTAATCAACTTTGTTCGGTAATCTAGGCAAATAAAAGTCTTTTTGGACATTAGAGCGAATTTGTACAGTATTGCCCTCTATCCCAGACCTATTACTCTGCCCCCCTTGTTGTACCTGACGAATGCGTCGTTGTTGTCGTAGGTTTTCTTGATCCCCTCGATATCCCTGTATCCCAGTTGTAATACTAGCATTACCGCTACACTCAGGATCTGGTTTCATCGTCACATCGTTGCTTCGCTCTGTCGGTTGCTTTGAAGAACGGATGCTATATTGAACTGAGACATCCGCCTGTACGCATTGACTAACGGAAGGATGATTAGCCCATCCTGTTGAAATGACAGCTACACTTAATAAAAATAAGCTAGGTTTCATGAATTAGCACCTCCTCCTTAGAGTGATTGTCTGTTTACGCTTTTTTAAGAACATCGCTGACTGATATTAAGATGATGATGTTGATAGCGACCATTGCGATCGCTGGATTGAACGTCTTGATGGGATCTCATCTGACAGTGATTGACGTTATCATAGGGATAATAAGGGTTCACAAACGAGTCATGAGGATAAAATGAGCGTTTCAATTCATTTCTTCGACGCCATTCCCCCGTTTCTACCGTAATGTTTCCTGTCGTTCCTTTCTCTACCCTCACCCTTCCCGTATTAATCTGAATTTCTCCCGCTTCAACGACACCTGAAAATAAAATAAGGAGTCCAATAGCGAGCCATCCTGATAAGGACTGAGAAATCATAAATTTAGCCTCTTGACGTCTATTTTTAACAAAAGAAGGAAAGAATAGCTATTTTGATTCTTCCTTCTCTCAATATCTTTCAATTACCGTCGATAGTTGATATTGCGTTCAACAGACTGACGACCTCGAACTCTGGTTTCGTTGCCCATTCCTCGCTGATAAACATCTACGCGATAATCTTGAACGTTGCCAGCACTATTAGTCATTTGTTCTCTTGAACGGGAACGAGTCGTAGAACGAATGGTCTGTTCAGTTGTAACCGCACCAATGTTACCATTTCCATCTTGGGTGACGACGACATCACTGGTTTGCACATTGACTTCATCCCCTGCATAGGCGACTAGGGGCATTGCACCCAGAAAAGTTAAGCCTAAAATAGATAGAACAAGATTTTTCATTATTTAAGAAGCTCCTCAGCTTTTAGAGTAAATTTTGCTTCAATGATTCAGCAATTGACTTAAGCTTAGGTAAATTTCTATAGGATGTCAGTCCCAAAATAAAGGGAATGGCTGGGGCGCAATCGGGAAAATCCTCAAAGGCAACATGGAAATAAAAGGAAATAAATGTAGAAAATCCAAAATTTCCCTATGAGGGGAATCTGTGATGAGAATCATCTCAAATCTGTTTAAACGACCATAATTCTGTAGGGGTGCGAGCACCCAACCCATTTTATGATTATCTCCCTCTTCTGTCAGTCTCCAACTTTAACGTGAGTTCGACCATCAAAAAATCTACGAGACTTCTTTATTTAATTTTTTTGTGCAGGGGGTGCGGGGGAGGCACTCCGTCCCCCGTTGGGGGGTTAGGGGGGCTAGTCCCCCAATCAAGAATTTGTTTTTCTTTTCCTAATCCCAATAAACTAGAATGAACAAAAGGATTAAGATAATTGCCCTCGTCGAACTCACGTAACTTTAAGAAGTAAAAAATATTTAATTTCAGCAAACCAGTGGCGATCGCACTCAAGTTTATTGAACTCCGAATTTCCCGTTTTTAGGGGAAAAAGTAGAGTATCAACCTAACCATTCAGGATTCTTAGCCGTCCCGTCGAATTGACTCGTTGTCTTGAATAATTCGTATTCTCCTCCAACTGCCCATTTCTGAGTTCTCGCCAGTAAAGCCACCACTTGTTCTTGGCTCATCGGTTGAAACGTGCGAACAGCTTCAATCGCTTGATCGAGAATGGCTTGACTCTCAATGCCTGTAATCACCGTTGAGGTGGGCAGATTCATCGCATAGTGCAGACACTCAATTGGGCTAACGACCTTACTTTTAAGAATATAATTGTCTCCCATCGATTTCATACCCAATACCCCAATCTCATTTTTAAGCAAAATGGGCAGAACTCGTTGCTCAAAACTGCGAAAATGGGCATCCATGACATTTAAGGGCATCTGCACAGCATCAAAGCGAAATTGATTTTGATCGGCAATTTCTAGCATTCTCAGGTGAACAAGGGGATCTTTATGTCCCGTAAAACCGATGTAACGAACTTTCCCTGCTTTTTGTGCGGCTACAACAGCTTCCATTGACCCCCCTTCGGCAAAGATACGATCAGGGTCTTCTAGGCGAATTACTTCATGATGTTGTAGTAAATCGATCCGGTCAGTCTGCAAACGTTTGAGCGATTCATCAATCTGCTGAGCGGCGGCCTCTTTCGTACGACCGTCAATTTTGGTCATCAAAAAAACCCGATCTCGGTAGCCCCCTTGCAGTGCTTTTCCCATGCGGATTTCACTCTCTCCTTGATGATAATCCCAACAATTATCCCAAAAATTAATACCGTGTTCAAGGGCTTTTCGCATCAGTGAGATTGCTTCGGAAGCATCCGCTATTCGTCCAATATGGTGACCCCCCAAACCGATCAACGAGACTTGTTCTCCGGTACGTCCTAATGTTCGATAGAGCATTTTTTCAGGGTTTGCGTCCATAGCTAAGGTTTGTGGAGACGACGAAAGCGAATTTAGGCTTTTTTGAGCGGCCGCTAGTCCAATAACGCCTAAACCCGATGTTGAGGCAATTCTGATTAAATCACGCCGACTGAGATTCACTGGCTTTTCTCCTTAGCAACCACCTTGCCATTTTCCGTTCCAAGATGACACACAAAAAAGAAGAGAACATCTTCCGATTGAAAGAAATTGCTTCGTCTTTTGTACTTGTACTTTTATTATTTAACAACAGTTAACATAAAAACCATGAGATAGATCAAACGGGCTTAATCTTCTTTAACTTGAGTTAAAAATCGGGGGTGTTTTAGGCGGTTTTGATCTTTTGGCAAAGGGGCTAATTGATAACGGGTGGTTTTAGGATGAATTGGCAACATCTTATTAGAAGGAACAAAAGGCGTTAAACGCACTGAAACCGAAGGAGAATCGGCCGGTATCGTCTGAACATTAAGCTGTTTTAAGGCAACAACTTGTTGTTCGAGTTGCTCTGTTGAAGAAACGAGATCACTTAACCCATTGATCATCTTGCGAAGATTATTTCTTAAAACCGGATCACCAATTAACTCTTCAACATCTGCTGTAATTTTTTGTGTATTTTCAAAAGTTGCTCTAGCAGAATCAAGCGTTTTTTGAATGGCAATAATATTAGCCGGATCATTTAGCGTATCAGAAAGTTGACGAAGATTAGCAGACGTCTGAGAAGTATTCGCTAAAATAGAGTCAATATTTTCAGCGATTGCTGTAGTATTCAAAGTCGAAAGTCCGCTATTAACTTGATTGACCGTTACATCTAGGTCCAACGCTAACCGTTGAAGCTCATTAGTGGTTTTTTCAATACCGATTAACGTCCGACGAATATTAGCACGATTTTCCGTTACAGTTTCGTTTAAATCCTTGACCAAAGTTGACGCATTATCAATCGTTGTTTGCAGACCTTTTTGATTAGTAGTGACCGTTTTATCTAAATTTTCAATTAAGCCAGAAGCACGGTTAGCTGTTCCCTGAATTGCTGCTGTGGTTTCCGAAATTCCTCGGATTTCTTGGCGAGTGTTTTGAGTTAGTAAAGTCATTTCATCCGCTAGTTTTGCGATTTTCTTACCCACAATAGCTGCATTCTTAGCCGTTTCATTAATGTTAGCAATAAATCGAGGATCACTATAGGCTTCACTGAGACGAGTTAAACTGTCAATCAATTGAGAACCCGATTCCCCTTGCAATTGAGTTTCATCGCATAAAATTAAATTTTTGTCGCCACATTCTTCGCTATGAGGGTCAATCTTTAAAGCTTGCTCAGAAAGGGTTTCTAAGGGAGTAATGTCCACCGAAGCTTCTCCAATGAGTCCATAACGGTTGGCTTGAATCTTTACTTGACGGGGAATTTTTAAGTCCGTAGAATCGATTTCTAAGATAACATTGACCTCATTGCTACCCGGCATTAATCCGGCAATTCGTCCTACAGTAACCCCTCGATAGTTAACGGGTGCCCCCAACTGTAAACCACTAACATCTTCAAAACTAGCTTGAATTTGATAGCTCGTGCGACCCAATCCTCCCCCCCTTAACCAGACGACCAATCCCCCCAAGAGAATTAACCCTAAAATAGCAAATAATCCGACACTGCCTTCTCTTATGGTGCGCGATTGCATAACTTCACTCCATTGTATTGACCCTATCAAGACTTTAGCCTACAATTTAAAACGCTATCGGTATCTAGCTCGATTTTGGATTTTTAGAGGGTGGATTCTTAGATTAGCACAAGAATCTATTGTTTACGACTCAATTAAAGCGTTTAGGATTGAGCATTTTGTAATAATTCTCGCCATTTTTTCAAGCGATTTTTGAGATTATCTTGCACCGATTCTTGAGGAGGAGAAGAATTGGGAATTTTAAGCTCTGGCAGATCGCTTTTTTCTAAAGGAATGAGTATCGGTTTAATTTCGGGTTGTCTTATTGTTTCGAGATCATCTAATCTTTTTTCTAATTGTTCAATAGATTCCAATAATTTTAATTGTAAATCGGTTGAATTTAAGTCAGAAAGATCCTCTTCTTCAGATGGTTTTTCTACGGTTTCTGTCGGCATTAATATTTGAGGTTTTTCAATAATTTCTACGGGGGGGAGTTCTTTTTGGGGCTTCTCCGTAACTGGGGGCGTATTTTCAGCTTCATCCTCAGTGACGGATTCGGGAACGAGAAGAAGAATTTCTGTTTCTTGCGGTTCTAATAAAATAGGCTGAGGTTTGGTTTCCGATGGGCTTTCTATCGGTGTTGGCTCAGTTTCTGAGGGAATTTCTACTTCATCTTTTGAGGTTTCTTCTATTATTTCAGGAGGAACTTCTTCTATCACTGCCTCTTCGGGTATTTCTTCTTCGATAATTTCCACGGGTGGGATCTCAAAAGGAGGAATGACAACCGGTGCCTTCATATTAACGATAGAATAAGCCATTTCTGCCGAAATATCCCCTCTCACAAGCTTAGAAAGGGTATCTGCGCCTTTAGGGGTATAGGTGATCAAGCGAGCCGTATTATTAAACGCATTATCAACTGTATTGCCTTGTTCGTCCAAAAACTCTAATTTGATCCAATTTGCGCCTTTTTCAAAACCTTTTAAGTAAATGGGTTGCCAATTGTCCAGCAAAAAGCTTTCACCATTGACGGTGACTCGAATTCGCCAATCAGCAAGGGATTCATTTTCTAGAGCGGCGACGTGTAGCGGTGCATTCGTCAGATAGAAATCGATCAAAATGGGTTCTGCGCCATAATTCCCTTTGGGCTGATTGTAGGTCAAAAGCGGTAAATTCGGGTCAGGTGCATGATGCTCGGTTTGAGTAAATACATGAAAAGTGGTTTGAGCATAAGCTCCCTCATTTTTAAAGCTTTCGTGCCAAGGACGAGCGGCAAAGACTCGTAAGGTGTGAGTACCGGGGGATAAATCTGTTAGAGTAATCGGTTGACTGAGGTCATAAATCGTCTGATAAGGTTCATTGTCAAGAATAAAATGTAAATTTGGACCCATTTCTAGCGTTTTATCCTTAAAGATAGGAAAATCTTGAACCGCTAAGGTGACATCAACCGTGGTATCAGAGAGAAATTGGTTGGGTTGAGGACTCAGAATGCGGACTTGAGGCTGATATTGGTCTAAACTTTTATTTAAGGCTTGAATCACCGACGGAGGAGCAACTTCTTGTAATTTTGCTGTTACAACGGGTGGGGAAGCGGTTTCTAGGGGAGGAGCTGAGGCGGAGAGGCGATCGCTACATCCCCCTAAAAAGAATAAAAGAACCGCTACAATAACGGTGGCAATCCATGATCTTTGTGGCTTAAACCCGAACACAAATGTATCTCCTCTGATGGCTAACGCACTGATCCTTATTCTCTCATATTGCTGTAACCCGTGACCAGTAATACTTAATTCGATTGACTCTGTATAGAATCATGAATAAGGCGGAACGTCGGAAGTCGGGAGATAGGGAAAGAAGAGAGGACAATCCTATCAAAGTTGCCTCTAATGTTACTGGGATTTTTTCCCTTATTTTAGACTTTAACTTGCTCATTTATGATGACTGCGAAATCTACTAAAGTAACCCTTAATCAAGAGGATTTTCCCCTGAAAAAACTCCCGAATGGGGAACAATTAGAAAATATTAAAGCCCATCTTGATTTAATTTTAATTGCCCTAGAAGCCCTAGCGAATATTGGCTCAGAGTCCATGATTCAAGCCGCCCAAAAATTAAACTTAGAGGATGTTATCGGCGATCGCATTAGTCTGTGGCGATTACGACAATCCAATCCCTTACGAAAAAGCGCGGCAGGACGTAAAAAGTTGGATGTAGAAGAAGCGCGATCGTTTGTGTTAATTATTGGTTATCTTGCCCATGAACATCAAGAGTTAATCCGTCGGGCAGTTAATTTATTAGAACAGATAACGATTCGCCAAGAAGATCCGTCTCGAACTTCAATTTTAGGGGATTATCTTGATAATTTTGCTCATTTGTATGGGGAGCGCATGAATGAAAACGCTCAGTTTTCGGGTCATTCCTTATCCGATTTAGCTTTAAAATTATTAATTGATTTACTTTTTTATAGTGGCAAAAACGGTCATCGTCGTCTTTGGCTAGCTTTATTAGATCATTCCGTCAATCCTAATCCCTAACCTCTCATTCCTGCTCAGAATTGACAAAATTTAAAGTCTCGCAGGATTAATCTTTGCCGAATTTTAAACTCCTAATTCTTAAATTATAATCTTTAAAATGATGTCTAATCAACCGAATATTATTCGTCGCTATACCCCCCCCACCTGTAGCTTGAATATTATCGCCAAAGCCTCGCCTCTATCCCGCTGGCTGAATCGCCCAATTGTCCAAGCGTTACAATTTGAACTGAATTTTGATGATCCCCGCCTGCTCGATCACGAACAGGTTTCAATTAAGGGAAATCATCACGAATTAGAAGCATTATGTGAAGTGGTCGGTCAATATGTGCAGAATTTTTTGGGGCAAAGCTTTATTCCGTCGTCTTCCACTATTAATCTGCCACAGGAAGCCACTTCTTCCACCTTAACCCATCTCAGTTTACAGCCGACGGATCGCTTGTTTCATGAACTCAATTTAGGGGAATTAGGGCAAAATACAAATCATCAGACGGTCAAACTCAGTTCTTCTCAATTATTTGACTTAGCCAATACCTTAGAAGATTATCAAACCGATCTGCACCTCCTGCCGTCTCTTTCTCGATCAACCCAACGTCAGACATTGCTGCTTTGGGGCAGTTTAGCGGCCACTGTTTTACTGGCTCTTGCTATTCCCACCATCTGGATTCCTTGGTTTCAAGCTCAATCTGAGAAAAATTCCCCTGTTGCTAGCAAAACCACTAAACCTGAGCCTGATAATTCCTTTCTCGACGTAACTCCTCCTGTTCCGCCTGCCCCTAAAGAAATTCTGCCGAGTCCTAATGTGCCGCCCAATTTAGCGTCTAAAGAACAATTGCCGCCCCCTCCCTCGGCGGAAAACCTGCCCACGCCGTCTCGTCCTTCTCGCAATCCTT
The DNA here is from genome assembly GCA_041746575.1 of Microcystaceae cyanobacterium. Classification (GTDB taxonomy): domain Bacteria; phylum Cyanobacteriota; class Cyanobacteriia; order Cyanobacteriales; family Microcystaceae; genus JBGTGT01. The sequence goes on along the minus strand of JBGTGT010000083.1, from coordinate 16,120 downwards.
TGGTTATCCCCCCTAATGCCGTTCTTCCCCCTTCTCCCGTTGTTCCCCCTGCTCCGCCGCGACAAGTGATTACCCTTACGCCCCAAGCTCCCTCAGGGAGCAATCAAATTACTATTATTCCCTCTCCCAAACAAGCAACCGCTGAGCCGAATTTAAGCCCGCCCACAGGACAACCTGTGATTCCCGATGTCAATTTTCCGCAGTTGCCCCCCCTTAAAGATAACAAAGACAATACGTTACAAGCTCGGCAAAAATCTGCCTCCCCTTCGCCAATTCCTCAACGAGGCTTATTAGAACCAATTCCCCAAGTAACAGAAATTAGAACTTATTTTGAAAAAAACTGGAATCCTCCTACTGAATTGAAGCAAACACTCGAATATCGCCTTATTTTAGCTCAAAATGGTTCTTTAACAAAGATTACTCCTTTAGGCAAAGCGGCAATTCTCTATCAATCTAAAACAGCTATGCCTTCTGTGGGACAACCCTTTGTTTCTCCTTCGGACTTGCTAGAAAACGAAACAATTCGCTTAGTTTTAACTCCCAAAGGCGAAGTAAAAACTTTTTTAGAAGAAAGATAATGACAAATTACGGTTTACGGTTTGATGGATTGACGGGAGTGATCAACCACTTTTCTTAAAACGCCATTGATAAAGCGGTATCCTTCCTCATCCGAATAGCGTTTAGCCAATTCTACCGATTCGTTAATAGCCACCTTTGGTGGAATTTCTAAGAAAGACATTTCAGCAACTGCAATTCGGAGAATATCTCGGTCAATTCTCGGTAATCGCTTTAATTGCCAATCGACCATTACGCCATCTAATTTTTCATCAATTTCTGAGCCACGACGACGCACAGTTCCAATTAAGTCAAGAGTGTAACTTCTCACTTCATGCTGACTTGCCAACTGAATCATTTCGGGCAATTCGAGGACAGTGCCTAAGCGATTAATCGCTTTTTGAGATAATTCTAGGGCTTCTTTGACCATTTCTTTAGCACTTTCTTGGGTGTTGAGCCGAGTTTCAGTCTGTAAAAGCTTTTCATTGCCTTTTGTTACCTCGCTGGCCGCTATTTCTAAGGTTTCTTGAATTTCTCCAGTCAAAGTCCGAATTGCCACTAAAATCAAATCATTGAGGTGAGTCTGTTCTAGTTTTTCTTCACTCCCTTTAATTTGACTCAAGCTGAGGAGAGCGAGTTCACGGGCAATACGACGGGGATGTTGGCGAGGGGGCATAATAATCGCTTAAAGTTTAATCAATTTAAGAATTTTCTTCAAATTCTAAGGGCATAGCTGGATGTTTATCTTGTAAAACGCTTCGTTCTAAGGCCAACGTTGACGGGGCTTTTTGAGAGGGTAAAATATTCGGATTCGCCAGTGTACCATTAGGACTAACAATCCCACCCGAAATTAACACCTTGAACGCTTCTTCAATGGAAATCGGCACATTAATCACATCTTCTTCTGAAACAATCGCATACCATCCAGAGGTTGGGTTAGGAGTCGTAGGAATAAAGACGCTTAACATCGGTTGGTCTAAATGAGATTGTAGCGGATTACTCAGCGTTCCTGTCACAAAACCAATACTCCAGACCCCTTTGCGGGGGTATTCTACCATCACTACCCGTCGAAACTTGGTTTTAGAATCTTTAAAGAGCGTTTCTAGGATTTGTTGCAGGGTTTTATAAACCGAGCCGGCAAGAGGAATCGATTGTAAAAGGCGTTCACCGAAGTCTAATAACCAACGCCCCGCAATATTGCGCGCCATTAAGCCAATAATCAGGATAAAAAGCAATGGAACAGTCAATCCTACCCCGATATTGAGTAAATTGCTCAAAAGGGGGTCAAGTCCGTCAAAGGGATTAACTTGTTTCGGAATTCGCGTTAGAAGATTAATTACCCATGTCGAGATGGTAAGGGTCAACCAAATCGTCGTTGCCAAAGGGATAACAACCAAAAGACCGGCGATGAGATCATTTTTTAAATCTTGTCTAAAGCGTTGAAGCCGAGAACGCAGATACTCCATAGAATTTATCGAGAAATTGCCAAAGGCGATAGGGACGGTCGGCGGTAACGTGATGAACAGGGGAAGCTTGCTTAATAATTTTAACAAGTCTTGACATTAATCGACGGATTTTCTTTAGGGAAGGCTTTAGCTTTAAAAAAACGCAAAAAGGCGGAAAACAGTCCTTATTTATGCTATTAAACCTTACTAGCTCCCAAAAAATAAGGGAGGATCTCGTGACTCTGCCCCCCCAGATTGTTAATTTTTTTAAAGTGTTTCTCAGTCTATCTCCCTTTATCGGTCGGGATGTTTTTTAAGTTGCGTAAGCCAAACCAGCCAATCGCACTATAACCAATAGCCAACATTAAGCTACTCATCCCAATCCGAATGCCTTGCTTGATCGCTTGTTGTTTTGCTTGGCCTTCAGCCTCACGTTTCCGTTCAGCCAGTTGGGTTTGTAAAGTATTTTTAATTTGGTCAATTCGTTTTTTATATTCTTGGGGGTTTTGGGAGAGATTTTTTAACTCCTGCAATTGATCCCGTTGTTGACGCAAAGTATCAATTTGTTGGGCGGTGAGTTGTTGTCCCTGTAACTGCCCGGTTTCAATGACCTGAGTTCGTTGAACGATTTCTTGATTAAGTCGTTGGGGATTTTTAGACAAGCGGTCAACTTGATTAAGAAAAGTGGTAATTTGTTGAGCGCCTTGATCTGCCCCCTGTTCAATTCGCTGAAGTGCGGCGGTCTGAGCTTGACCTAAATTATTGAGATGAAGCGGCACCATGAGCAGAAACAATAAACCTAGAACACTGGCGACCGCATAAGTGGGCAAGCGTAAATCCAGCTTAGAGGGCTTTCCTCCGGCCCCCGTGGTCATATCCATCCAATAAGCGATTAGAATACAGGCAATGCCCACCATAGGGACAATTCCTCTATCTACAATACTGGTAACGAACCCGATTTGCCACTGAGGATTTTGCCACTGTAGAGGAAAAGCAAGGGTGACGTAATCAAGGAAAGCTGACAAAATAAAGATGATCCCAATTAGTTTTAAAGCGAGGGAAGTGTAAGCAGAAAAATTCATAAATTTTACAGCTAAAGGATTAATTTAGATAGGTTTATCTCGAATCGTCAGATTAAAACAATCCAAACATCACCGAGAGGATCTGATTCTGCCCAATATAATATAGTTAAACCGCACACTTGAGAAGTGAAGTTATAGTCTTTAAGTTAGCACGCTTCTTTCTTGATCATTAATGGCTCAGATCCTAATTTTAATTTTCTATGAGTAAACTGGTTGAAATTCTGCCCGATAAAACCGCTTTAATTGAGCGATCGCTCAATCTGATCACTGACCAAATCACCACCGCTCTCGCCACTCAAGACCGTTTTACCCTAGCTTTAGCGGGAGGTAGTACGCCCAAACCGCTCTACGAAGCCCTCTCTCAAAAAGCATTGCCTTGGCACAAAATTGACGTTTTTTGGTCGGACGAACGCTATGTTGCGCCGGATCACGCCGATAGTAACGAAGGAATGGCCCGTCGAGCTTGGTTAAATCATGTTCCCATGTCCTCTACTCAGATTCATCCTGTGCCGACTCAGTCAGCGGATCCCGAAAAAGATGCAACCGCCTACGAAGCTGAAATCCGCCGTGTGTTTAACTGTCCTAGTCCTGCTATTCCGGCTTTTGACTTAATTTTATTGGGGATGGGAGATGATGGTCACACGGCCTCGCTTTTTCCTCAAACTGAAGCCCTTAAGGTCAAAGATCGCTTGATTGCGGTGGGTAGTAAAGGGGGAGAACCTCGCTTGACGTTCACCTTTCCCCTCATTAATCAGGCTCATCGGGTCATTTTCCTAGTATCAGGAGAAAATAAACGACCGGCCTTGGCGGCTATTTTTGCACCCGAGGGCGATGGAAATGAGTATCCGTCTCGCTTTGTTTGTCCTCAAGGTCAACTTTGGTGGTTATTAGATCAAGCGGCAGGTGGGGCGTTAACTCCTCTCTCTCATTGATGACAGCTAAGTTCCCTAACGTCCTAAAATTTGGGTCTGTATTCAGTCACTAACGGACGTATTCCTTATTTATCGATTAACGTATGATGATTGACTGTCCGAACTGTAATCATGTTAACCCTGATGGCGCAACTCAATGTGAAGCCTGTTACACCGATTTACCGCAACTGATAGCCTGTCCTAGTTGTGGCGCATCTATCCAAACGGATGCTACGTTTTGTGGACAATGCGGTTATAATTTACAGCCGATTAAGGCTTCTCCGGAGACAAATGGGGCGGAAAAGGCAGAAAATGAGAACATTCCAACAGCTATGATTAATCATCAAACTGTTCCCTCTCCTTGGGATGAAGAAGAAACGAACGCCGAAGAAACAGCAGAAACGTCTGTGATGGCGGAAGTCGACCCAATCCCTGCCCCCTCTCCTATGGTTTCAGCGACGCAATTACAAGTCTATGCGGCAAGTTTACTGCACGTTCAAACTCAAACCCGTATTGAATTACCTCTGGATTTAAGCGTTATTCACATGGGCAAACCGAATGATCGTATTCCTCCTGACGTTGATGTATCGGGTTTCCCCAATTCTGAAGTGGTTTCTCGCATTCATGCGGATATTCGAGTGGAAGGAGATGCCTATTATTTGGAGGATATGGGCAGTTCTAACGGGACTTACGTTAATCATACTCCTCTCCCTCAAGGTAATCGTCATCGTTTACGCAGTGGCGATCGCGTTAGTCTAGGTAAAGGGGATCTCGTTACCTTTATTTTTCAAGTTTAACTAAATCCCTTTGTCTGTTAGTCAGTGACCAGTGAACCTAAAACCTAATTTTTCTCTAAAATGCGCTCAAATCGTCGACAAATCGGAAATTTACTCGGTATTCCCTTTTATATAGATTCTTCTTGGTTTTTTATTGTGGCTTTGGTGACGCTGGCCAATGCATCGGAAATCATAGAACGTCGTTTGGTCGGTGATATTGCATTTTGGGGATGGATTGCAGGATTAACCATGGCTTTGCTCCTCTTTGGCTCTGTTTTACTTCACGAACTGGGTCATAGCCTAATGGCTCGTTTGCAAGGTATTAAGGTCAATTCGATTACTCTCTTTTTATTCGGTGGCGTGGCGGCTATTGAGCGGGAATCGAAAACCCCGATGGGGGCATTTGGGGTAGCGATCGCTGGTCCTTTTGTTAGTGTTTGTCTCTTTCTGATTTTTAGTTTCGTCACCTATATTTTCGCTGATCAGCAGTTGATTCATTATTTAGCGGCAGATTTAGCCAGAATTAATCTCATTTTAGCTCTATTCAATCTTATTCCGGGATTACCTCTTGATGGAGGACAAATTTTAAAAGCTTTGGTTTGGCAAATTACCGGCGATCGCTTAACAGGAATTCGCTGGGCGGCCACCAGTGGTAAATTTTTGGGAATTCTGGGAATTAGCTTTGGTATCATGATGATGTTAAAGTCTGAGCAGTTTCAAATCGGTTCTCTCTGGATTGCTTTTATTGGTTGGTTCATTCTACGGAATGCGACTGCTTATGAGCGGTTGGCGAAGATCCAAACTCGTCTGCGACAAATTCGGGCATCTGATGCCATGTCTTCAGATTTTCGGGTGGTGAATGCTCATCTCAGTGTGAGGGAATTTGTGGAAAACCATTTGATTTCTGCTGATACAGCGAATATTGCTTATTTTTGTGCGTCAGAGGGACGGTATCGGGGAAAAATTAATCTATCTGATGTCAATGGGATTGATCGCCGAGAATGGGAACAAAAAAATTTAGGAAATTTGGCGATTCCGTTACAAGATATTGCCTCAGTGACTGAAAAAACGTCTTTAGTTCAAGTAATCAAGCTCTTAGAACAGCTTGCAGAACCTTACCTAACTGTTCTTTCTCTAGCAGGGGCAGTCGCTGGTATTATTGATCGCGGAGATATTGTTCAAGCGATTGCGGTTAAACAAGGATTGCCGATTCCTGACTCGGAAATAAAACGAGTTAAAACAGAAGGGACTTATCCTGCCTATTTGCCCCTATTAGAAATTATCAAAGACTTAGAAGAGGAATAGGGAATAATCGTTCAATGTCTCACTTCCACCTTTATTTATTGTTTACCAAACGAATAAACTTTTTTTTGCCAACTTGCAGAATTTTGCCGTTGAGTTGTTCAGGTGTATCAAAACTAAGGTTAACATCAGTGATGCGATCGCCTTCTAATTTTACTGCCCCCCCTTGAATTTGTCGCCTTCCTTCGCCGCTACTCGCACATAAGCCACTTGAACTCAAAATATAAAAGATTTTAGCGGGAAACTGGACTTTCGACAGTTCGTATTCAGGAACCTCGGCTGCGGCGGCAGTATTTTGCACTTTCACAATATCTAAAGCGGTTTTTTGGGCAGTTAAGGCGGATTCTTCGCCGTGAAATTGGGCAACAATGGCTACGGCTAACTGTTTTTGCGCCTCTCTAGGGTTATCGGGAATTTGCTCAAGAGGAAGTTGAGTTAACAGTTCAAAATAGTCTTTTAAGAGGATATCTGGCGTTTTTTCTAGTTTAGAATACATAGAAAGAGCATCTTCTTTCAATCCCACATAATTATTGAGGGATTTGGACATTTTCTGTTTACCATCTGTTCCCACTAAAATTGGCAATAATAATCCAAATTGGGGTTTTTTGCCAAAGTGACGCTGAAGATCCCGTCCGACGGCAATATTAAACTTTTGATCGGTTCCCCCTAATTCTAGATCGGCTTCTACTGCAACGGAATCATAACCTTGCATCAAGGGATAAAGAAATTCATGGAGAAAAATCGGATTTTCTTGGTTAAAGCGTTCTGAAAATCCTTCTTTTGCCAACATTTGTCCTACCGTCATGGTAGCCAATAGTTCCAACGTCTTGCCTAAATCCAGTTCTGATAACCACTCGGAATTGTAACGAATTTCTAAACGATTGGGGGTATCAAAATCTAAAATGGGTTTGAGTTGAGTTAGGTAGTCTCTAGCATTGTTAATGACTTGATCGGGGGTTAGTTGTTGTCTAACTTCTGATTTTCCAGTGGGATCGCCAATTTGTGCCGTAAAATCGCCGATAATGACTACTGCTGTATGACCTGCATCTTGAAAGGATCTCAGTTTGCGAAAGGGAATACTATGACCTAAGTGAATGTCTGAACCTGTGGGATCAATTCCCAGTTTGATTCGCAGAGGTTTTTCGCTTTTCAAGATTAATTGTTCTAAATTTTCAGCAGTGTCTATCGAATTAGGTTGATTTGGAAAAATTTCATGGGTGCCGCGATACAGCCAATCAAAGGAAGCAACAGTCATTATTAATCAGTAACCAGTAATCAGTAATCAGTGTATCGGTATAAGGGACGAGTTAGCAATGGTGGCTCGTTGATCTTGATGAACCACAAAGCATCGTGCTGTTGTAAAATGACTTCATTTTTACCAAGGTAAGGGATTACCATCCCAAGAAAAAAATTGACCTGTCTCTTGTAGGGTTAATCGTTCTATTACGTTTAATAATTGCGTTACTGTTTTTTCAACGGAAAATAATTTTTCGGGGGGAACATTTTTTTGAAAAGGTTTTGATAATTGAGTATCAGTTGTACCGGGATGAAGACAAACAACAATGGTTTGGGGTGATTTACGGCGATATTCAAGAGAAATAGTGCGCATAAGCATATTTAAAGCGGCTTTTGAACTTCTGTACCCATACCATCCCCCTAAATGATTATCTCCAATACTGCCGACTTTAGCAGAAATCGCTGCAAAAATATTGCGTTCTTGATGATTTAATAGGGGTAATAAATGTTTAGCAAGTAACACCGAACCAATACTATTCACTTGAAAGTATTTTAGTAAATGTTCGGGATTAATTTGTCTTAAACTTTTTTCGGGTTGAATAGATTGATCATGTAATAAACCCACGCAATTTATGACTAAGTTCAGTTTCTCAGTCAGCGTTTTAAGGGTTTCCGCCATGGCAATGACTTGATTTTCATCGGTAATATCCACGGTTAAACAAGTGAGTTTTTGCGGATAATTTTCGCTCAAGCTTAATAAACTTGAGGCTGAGTCTGGATGACGATAGGTGGCATAAATTTTATCAACGAAGGGATTTGCTAGAAGTTGCTGAACAAATCCGAAACCAATGCCTTGACTTGCCCCAATAATTAATGCTTGACTATTTTGCATCGTTTTTTGATAATCTATTTTTATTCAGGTTTGTATTATACCTTAAAGAAAATGTTGATTATGACACAAAACATTTGGCAAGATCCCAAAGTTATTACTTGGAATCAGTATCTTTTAGACAGTTATGATCATTTCCTTGGACAGCCATTAATTAAGCGTCAAAATAATCCTCTTACTGAAGCCAAAGAACTCTTTTTTAGCGATTTTGTCGTGGTTTCTCATAATACCCAATCTCCTCCCCTTTTTAATTACGGCAATCAGATGGCACTTAATTTATGGGAAATGAATTGGGAACAATTTACCCAAATGCCTTCCCAACAATCTGCCGAACCCGAACAAAGACAGCAAAGAGAAAAACTATTAGAAAAGGCTATGCAACAGGGCTATCTTCAAAATATTCAAGGTTTAAGAATTTCCCGCACCGGAAGACACTTTTGGATTCAAAATGTCACCCTTTGGAATATTCTAGATGAACAGGGGGATTATATAGGTCAGGCGGCGACTTATCCCCAATGGAAGTTTATTGATGCCTAAAGATATCTGCTAATCTAGAAGCGATGGATTCCACCTGTTCATTCCCTTCCCCTGCTACTGTATAAACCACCACAATTTTATTAACAGAAGTAGAACGACAGAGAATCATGGCTTTATAATCTTTCCATGTTCCGGCCACAAAATCTTCTCCTTTGGTGGTCATTGTCATGGGGGACAATTCAATCGTTTTTTCTGCCTTTGTGAGGCACATTTGCGGAGAGATATCCAATAAATCCGTCGCCACTGTTGAAATTAGAGGAGGATTTGCCCAAGCAAAAGCGGGAATTCCCCACACCCATCCCGATAAAATTAAACTTGACCAAACTTTCATAAGTTTCCTCTTAAGACGACGTAACCAACGATTGCGGTTTCGCAAAAATCATGCGTCCGGCCGATGTTTGTAAAGAAGAGGTTACCACAACTCTGGCCTCACTTCCAACATAGTCTTTTCCTTCTTCTACTACGACCATAGTGCCGTCTTCAAGATACCCAATCCCTTGACTCGGTTCTTTACCTTGTTTGAGAATTTTGAGATCAAGAAGATCACCGGGTAGATAAATAGGGCGAATGGCTTTGGCAATATCGTTAACATTGAGAATATTGACCTTTTGCAAGTTGGCAACTTTGCTTAAATTATAATCGTTGGTTAACAATGTCCCGTTAATTTCTTGAGCTAAATGCACCAGTTTTGCATCCACCGTAGCAACGTCTTCGTAGTCTGCCGAATGAATCACAGTGCGTTTTGGGAAAGCATCTTGAATCCGACCAAGAATATCTAGTCCTCGTCGCCCTCTAATGCGTTTTTGATCATTACTGGCATCTGCAAGTTGTTGCAATTCTTGTAAAACAAACTGAGGAATCAGAATTTGTCCTTCAATAAATCCAGTATCTAGCAGTTGCTCAATACGTCCATCAATAATGCAACTGGTATCAACGATTTTAGGGGAGGCAGGTTCTAATGTGCCTTCGGCTACTAGCATACTTTCAATGCTATTAGGATTGATTAATCGCAAGAAAGTTCGTCCGTGAGTATCCGCTAAACTAATCCCCAAAAAGGCAAACATGACACTGCCAAGAATAGCCATGGCGGGTTTGACAAAAGCTAATTCTTTGGGAATCGGTAGCAGAAAAATTGGGGCTAACATTAAGTTAGCAATTAAGAGACCAATTACTAAGCCGACCGCCCTTGTTAAAATAACTTCGATGGGGGTTTGACGAATCTTCGTTTCTAAGCGTCGGTAAGTGGTTTGTACAACTAGACCTACTGCTAGACCAATAATAGACATAAAGCCGGCCGCTAACCAGCGTAGGGCATCAATGTTGGAAATTTGGCCTTGGACAGTTGGAGGAAGTAAATCAATGCTATCGTAGCCGACGCCAGCAATAGCAACGATAAATAAGAGAATGATAATGGCATCTAGCATGGTTCCCATCAACTAAGATTTGGTTTTGGGAGTTGGTTCAACTTCCATAGTAGTGGATACCCATGAAATTATGAATGATGAATTATGAAGTGATCATTTAAAATAAGCAAACGAGATAAAAAATTGTAGTTTTTTGCAATAAATTTGATTTTTATAGGATTTAAAATCTCTTTTAAGCTTATTTAAGCCTAATTTATCAAAATATCTCTACTTTATAGGATTTAGTCATCTTTTAGCGATTTTACTTGTTATATATATAACTTCTTAAAAATATATTCATAAAAAGCTATGATTTTAATTATACAATTTATTTTAACCTATGCTTATAGCACCCATTAAAAATTTATTATCAACCCATATTGGAAAAACTAATCTTTTTTTAAGAAAGGTGCTAAACTTATTTATCAAGTTAACCAACTCACTAAGTAAACAATTAAAAAGCTCAAGCAATAATATCCATAAAATTAACTAATGGTACTGCAATAAAGCAGGTACGGCAGGGCTTTTTCTCTTTTTTCTTAACTGTAAACATACCCATTTTTTCTGTCTCATTTGATAGGCAGTAGGAGGTTTTTATGTCTCAATTTTCTCCTTTAACCCGTCGTAAGTTTCTGTTAACATCCGTCGCTTCTGCGGCTGGGGCAGTGTTACTTAAAGGATGTGTCGGTAATCCCCCTGATCCCAATGCTTCAACCGCTTCCTCAACTACGCAAGCAACAGCAGACATTAGCCCAGAGATGATGCCGGAAACTATGTCAATTAAACTCGGCTATATTCCCATTGTAGAGTCAGCACCCTTAATTATTGCCAAAGAAAAAGGCTTTTTTGCCAAATATGGCATGACAGATGTAGAAGTTTCTAAGCAAGCAAACTGGGCTTCTGCAAGAGATAATGTGACAATTGGCTCGCAAGGAGGCGGAATTGATGGAGGACAGTGGCAAATGCCCATGCCTCACCTTATTACTGAGGGAATCATCACTAATGGACAGAAAATCCCGATGTATGTCTTAGCACAATTAATCACCCAAGGGAATGGGATTGCCGTTGCACCGATGCACCAAGGAAAGGGGGTGACACTAGATTTATCCCAAGCGGCAGATTATATCAAAAGCTTTCCTAAAGCCAACGGACGAAAGTTCAAAGCGGCGCATACTTTCCCCAATGTCAACCAAGATTTCTGGATTCGTTACTGGTTTGCGGCCGGAGGCATTGATCCAGACCAAGACATTGATTTACTCGCTGTTCCTCCAGCAGAAACCGTTCAAGGGATGCGCAATGGCACGATGGACGCATTTAGTACAGGTGATCCTTGGCCTTATCGTATTATTGCCGAAGATATTGGTTATATGGCAGGTTTAACGGCGCAAATTTGGCCATATCACCCTGAAGAATACCTTGCTATTCGTGCGGATTGGGTAGATAAAAATCCCAAAGCAACGAAAGCATTGTTAAAAGGATTAATGGAGGCGCAACAGTGGATTGATAACAATAGTAATCGGGATTCTGCGGTTACCATTTTAGCCGGAAGAAACTACTTCAATATTCCTGTTGATATCTTAGAACCTCCCTATAAAGGTAATTACAAGATGGGAGATGGCAAAGCCGAAATTAAAGATAAAAATATGGGACCGTTATACTGGAAAGACGGTAAAGGAAATGTTTCTTATCCTTATAAGAGTCATGATCTTTGGTTCTTGACTGAAAGTATTCGTTGGGGCTTTCATAAAGGAGCAATTCCTGATATTGACACTGCTCAAAAAATCATTGATAAAGTCAATCGAGAAGATATTTGGCGAGAAGCTGCAACTGAAGCAGGATTTACGGCTGATATTCCCAGTAGCACTTCAAGAGGCGTTGAAACCTTCTTTGATGGCGTAACGTTTGATCCTGAAAATCCATCAGCTTACTTAAATAGTCTCAACATCAAACGAGTTTAAGATCCTGATAGGGGCGTAAAGCTTACGCCAAGTCAGAAACAAATTACCAACTATTATTAGATGAGGAAAAAACCCATGGCAGCAACCGTAAAAATGCGTAAAAATCGCACCAAGAGTAACAATCCCGTATTGAACTTTTGGCACAAAAATAAAGAAGAAATTATTCTTCCATTACTCGGCGTTTTAGGTTTTCTCTTAGTGTGGCAATTGGCCTCAATGATTGGACTGATTAAATTACCTCCCCCCAGTAGTTTATGGACAGACGATCGCACTCGTACTTTATTAATGTATCCTTTCTATGATCGCGGTGGTTTAGATAAGGGGTTATTTTGGCAAACTTTAGCCAGTTTAGGACGGGTTGCCCAAGGCTATTCTTTAGCGGCAATTATTGGTATTAGTGTCGGTATTTTAGTCGGAACAAAACCCCTGATTAATAAAGCATTAGATCCTCTTTTTCAATTCTTAAGAATGGTTGCTCCCTTGGCGTGGGTTCCCATTGCCTTAGTTGCCCTTCAACAAAACCAACCGGCGGCGATCTTCGTAATTTTTATTACCGCAGTTTGGCCAATTTTAATTAACACTACCGAAGGCGTCAAACAAATTCCCCAAGATTATCTCAATGTACAACAAGTTTTACAATTGTCGAATCAAAAATTCTTTTTCAAGATTTTGTTACCCTCTGCTTTGCCCTATATTTTTACAGGCTTAAGAATTGCCATTGGGCTAGCTTGGTTAGCGATTATTGCCGCAGAAATTGTCATGTCTGGCATCGTGGGAATTGGTTTCTTTATTTGGGATGCTTATCAACAAAACTACATCAGTGAAATTATTTTAGCGGTAATCTATATTGGTGCGGTGGGCTTAATTCTCGATAGAGGCATTGCCTACCTTCAAAAGATTATCGTACCCGGCGAATAAACTCGGTAGAGGCGCAAGCTTTGCGCCCAATCCAACTCTATCAATTCAATCTAAAATAGTGAGGTCAAACTTATGGGTGTTTTTGTTGCTGTTGACAGTATTGATAAAGTCTTTCCTCTAAGCGGAGGCGGTGAATATATCGCTCTCAAAGGCATTGACTTAGAAATTAAAAAAGGGGAATTTATTTCCTTAATTGGTCACTCCGGCTGTGGAAAATCAACCTTATTAAATATGATTGCAGGCTTAGATTTACCAACTGAAGGAATTGTCACCTTAGAAGGGCAAAAAGTCAGTAAACCGGGTCCCGATAAGATGGTTATTTTTCAGAATTATTCTCTGCTTCCTTGGTTAACCGTTCACCAAAATATTGCTTTAGCAGTGGATGAAGTTATGAGGGATTTACCTCAAAAAGAACGCCAAGAAATCATCGAACAACATATTGATTTAGTCGGTTTACGTCATGCGGTAGATAAATATCCTAAACAACTTTCAGGCGGAATGAAACAACGAGTTGCCATTGCACGCGCCTTATCTATCCGTCCTAAATTATTGCTACTGGATGAACCCTTCGGTGCATTAGATGCCCTTACCAGAGGTAATTTACAAGAGCAATTAATGAAAATCTGTGAGCAGTACCATATTACCTCAGTTATGGTCACGCATGATGTTGATGAAGCGGTTTTTCTCTCGGATAGAATCGTCATGTTAACTAACGGACCGGGATCTAAAATCGGGGGTATTCTTGAAGTAGATATTCTCCGTCCTCGTCAACGCATGGAAGTGGTTAACCATCCCAGTTACTACAGTCTGCGCAGTGAAATTATCTACTTTCTCAATCAACAGAAGCGCATTAAGAAGCTAAGAGCCAGAAAAGTCGAGACGGTTGCCCGTCATGGCTTAGAAAAGGTCAATTTAGAGATTGGGTTTGTTCCGCTCACCGCCTGTGCGCCTTTAGTTGTTGCTAAAGAAAAAGGCTTTTTTGTTAAACATGGCTTAGATGAGGTCAATTTAGTCCGTGAAAGCAGTTGGAGAGGCATTGTTGACGGTATTAAAGGGGGTTATCTCGATGGAGCGCAAATGCCCGCCGGAATGCCCGCTTGGTTGACGGCTGGCGGATACCGAGAAGAACCTTTACCGATTGTGACTGCTCTGACGATGACGCGCAACGGTAACGGGATTACCTTAAGTAATACTTTGTATCAACAAGGGGTACATACGGTTAGCGATTTACACCGAATCTTACTAGAATCGACCGAAAAAAATCATATTTTTGGTATGGTTCATGACTCCTCAATGCACAATATTCTCCTTCGTTATTGGTTAGCTGCAGGAGGTATTAATCCTGACATAGATGTTCATTTAGAAACCATTCCCCCTGCTCAAATGGTAGCCGACCTCAAAGCCGGTACAATTGATGGATACTGTGTGGGCGAGCCTTGGAATATGCGCGCGGCGATGGAAGGGTTAGGTTTCACCGTCGCCACCGATTTAGAGATATGGCAAGGACATCCGGGTAAAGTATTAGGAGTCCGAGAAGATTGGGCAAATGCTCACCCTAATAGTCATATTGCCCTTGTTAAAGCTCTTTTGGAAGGTTGTCGCTATTGTGCAAACCCCGAAAACCACGAGGAAATTCGTCAACTCCTTGCCAGTCGCCAGTATCTCAGTACCAATTCCGAATACATTCAATTGGGAGATCCCAACAATTACACCTGTAACTTAGAAAAATCTGTCGAATATGCTCATCATATGTTCTTTGGCGAAGGAATGAACCGTCCGAGTCGCACAGAACATCTCTGGATGATGACACAGATGGCGCGTTGGGGACATATTCCCTTTCCTCGTAACTGGGTGGAAATTCTCGAACGGGTGTGTCGGGTAAGCGTCTTTAGTACCGCCGCACGAGAGTTAGGAATGGTGGATATTAAGTATCGTCGTGAACCGATTAAGCTATTTGACGGAATTACCTTTGATTCTGAAGATCCTATCGGTTATTTGAACCAATTAGCTATTAAACAGAATTTTACGATGGCCGAAATTCATCTCGACGGAATAAAGCCATCTGTCCTTGTTGCTGCATAATGCTGTGAGGGCGTAAGACTGTTCCTTAACTTAAGTTTAAAGCCCATAACCAATCTATTTCAATGGATTTAAGCTATTAGCCCTGAAAGTAATTTTAGGGTGAGTTAAAAAACTCGACTTAAGTGAGATTAAAACGCAAGACTTGCGCCTCTACAGCTTTTCTCAATCATTTTTACCTAGAAAAAAGACCTACTACCAAGGAAAACCGCCATGCAAGCCACCAAAAAGCAAACTCTTAATCTTAAGCCTCAACCCGCCATGCAAGCTAATCCCTTTGTCGTCATCGAAAACGTCAGCAAAGTTTATCCCACCCCTAAAGGTCCTTATACTGTCCTCGAAAACGTCAATTTAACCGTCAATGAAGGAGAATTTATCTGTGTAATCGGTCATTCAGGCTGTGGCAAATCCACCCTTTTAAATATGGTATCAGGTTTCGCTAATCCTACTGCGGGTGTTGTGACCGTCAATGGTAAACCTATCACAAAACCAGGGCCCGATCGCATGGTAGTCTTCCAAAATTATGCTTTACTCCCTTGGTTAACGGTATTTGAGAATGTCTATTTAGCAGTAGATGCAGTAAGTCCTAACAAGCGAGAGGCAGAAAAAATGGCAGTTGTACGGGATCATTTAGCAATGGTGGGTTTAACGGAAGCAGAAAACAAAAAACCGCCTCAAATCTCTGGAGGCATGAAACAACGGGTATCCATTGCGCGCGCTTTGGCCATCCGTCCAGAGGTGTTAATCTTAGATGAACCCTTTGGAGCATTAGATGCGATTACCAAAGAGGAATTGCAAGAAGAACTGCTAAACATTTGGAACGAACATCGTTGTACGGTATTAATGATTACTCACGATATCGATGAAGCATTGTTTCTGGCCGATCGACTGGTGATGATGACTAATGGTCCTGCTGCTAAAATTGGTGAAGTGTTGGATATCCCTTTTGAGCGTCCCCGCGATCGCACTCAAATTATGGAAGACCCACTTTATTATAATCTCCGCAATCGCGCCCTAGAATTTCTGTTT
>JBGTGT010000082.1:0-4212 GCA_041746575.1 Microcystaceae cyanobacterium | reverse complement strand
CCCTCAATTTTCTGGAATTCGAGCAGTTCTCTATCTTCAGTTTCACTCAAATGCACTTTTAAGGGGGCTGGCAAAATCTAAATCTTCCTCCTTATACTCCACTACGCTATTTTACAACTATTTTTGCCCACCTACTTATTTAGGATCTAGTGGTTGATTGTTGAGTAATTTATTAATCACAGTTTTAAGTTTTTCCATGTTTTTACCCCGTTTTTGTAACCGTTTAATATCTTTTTTGAAGCGATTTTCAAAAATGGATGATAGCATTAAATTCCTAATTCTTGATAAAGTTCATCTTGGCTGTGACAAATTGTTAAATTTTTTTGTTCCTCTATATTTTTGATCGCCTGTTGTGTTTCTTCGTTTAAATCATTGATAGTATAAGTCCCTTCTTCAATTCGTTTTTCTTTTTCAGCTTGTTGCAAACATTCATCGAGATGTTTTTGTAGAATAAGTTGCAAGAAGATTTTGCTGTTCTTCGGAAAGCTGTAAAATTTGCTCAAAGGTTTCTTTGATTAATTTAGTCATAAGTTATCTTTTTTTTTAATGGTTTGGTTTGCTATAATTCTAGCAGATATAAATTACATTAGGTAAAATTCAGTTGAAAAAATAGATTAGGTGCATTATACGCACACTTTTGTACTCTACAAAATTAGCGATCACACTGCTTCTCAAGGAAGTGGTTATCATGATAAATCTCTCAATCATGATGCAGTTTTAGCAGAATTTACTTTGTCTTATAAATTATCTTCTTATGTTAAATTGATAAGAGTAGTCTCATCATGTTGCGGCTTAATCTCATGGATCGCTTTGAGTTTCCGATAGAATATAGCTTTGATGTTGAAACCAATTCGGTTATGGCGACTGTCCCTAGCTTAAATTATATTTCGTCTTTTGGGAAAGATTTTGCAGAAGCAGAAAGGAATGTAACTGAAGCGGTTTTAGCTTATTTAGAAGCTTTAAAAATGGATGGTCAACCTCTCCCTATTTGTCCTAAAAAATCAACGGGAACAATGCTAGTGGTTGAGTTAGTTCATGAGTAAAGGTTTATCATCTATTACCGCAAAAAAGGCTTTACGGAAACTGAAAAAAGCAGGTTTCTTTGAACATCATCAACGGGGGAGTCATTTGGTTTTAAAGCACTCTGATGGTCGAATGGTGGTTTTACCCGTACATAGTAAAGATATTCCTAAAGGGACGCTTTATAATATTATTGTTAATCAGGCTCGGTTAACAGTAGATGAATGGAATGATCTTTAAATTAATTCAATAACAACAAATCAGGTTCATTACACGCATATTAATACACTCTACCAGAACAGCGATCACACTACGATAATGTACTCTACAAAATTAGCATCGCATTAGTTAAGTTGATCAAGTTTCTCAATTTGCGCTTGTACTAATTCTAAGGGGAGTTTTAAAATTCTGGCAATTTGTTCAACGGTTAATCCTTCTTTAATCAATTCTGTTGCGATTTCGAGTTTAACTTCTTCATCAATCTTCGATTTCTGTAATTGATTTTCTGGCAAATTGTTACAGATATGACCTTCATTAATTTGTACGGGATTTATTACATTAAAGTTATGAGAGACATTATAATAATATCTTCGCAGACTAGACCTGAGATTCGCTTTATTAACTTCCTCTCCTAATATTTCTGATAAGGTTTTCCATAGCTTACCGGCGATATCCTTGACATATTTATCAGAACGATGATGATTTTTGGCGATTTCTGTATACTTTTGGTGATTAATCACCCCTTCTAAGACTTCAGACTGCACATCATCTAAATGTTCTCCTGTATAGGGGAAGACGAGATCATCAATATTGGTAATTAGAGATTGAATATCAAAAATGTTCATGGTTTAAACATAGAAGAAAGATTAATAAGTTTTTACCTGACATTGTATGATATAGTCAGGCTTACATTGTCTTTATAATAATTTTAGAATTCTGTCATTTTTCTTAATACTGCTTTATCCATCTTTATATAACGTTAAAAGTCTTGAAAGTCAAGTGTGGGCTAGATAGTATAACAGGAAAAGTTTTTGATCTTTGAAATTAAAAAAATGAAAACTCAAAATTTATCGAATTGTTGCAGTGGATTAGTTAAACAAGGTATTTTCTTAACTTTAAGCTTAAGCACCTTATTCTGCATAGCTGATGAGGCGAAAGCAGCAACTTTCCTAGCAGAAATTAATAACTTTAATCTTACAATGCCTAATGTTATAACCAACAAATTTGGATTTACTTTAAGCACGGGAACAGAACGAAATACTCAACCTAGAGGTGATGCTTTTTGGATAGGAAATGCTGATGCTGACTTTACTTTATTTACAGTTTCGGGACGAGATCCAATTCCTCCAGTTGAAAGACAAATTACAGGAGGATCTGTGTTTGGCTTTGCTCATCCTGCAGGTCAAGCAAATGCTTCTTCTCAAGCGATGCTTTTCGGTAAATTGGGAAATCCAACAGGTTTAGATGGATTTCCACCAGCTGAGGATATACCGCTAGCATTTAATATAAGCTTTGATTACAATTTAATTGCTACAGCCGATTTAGCACTTGAAGATGCTAAAGCTAGTTATGAAGTTAAGGTAACCGACGACAGATTAGGCACTCCTGATGCCGCTTGTACACCTTTAAGCCTTGCTATTCAAGCTAATGACGCTCAAGCTGGTAATGTAACTTGTACTTTTTCGACAATTCTAGCGGCAGGTGAATTCCGAGACTTTGATATTCAAGTCAAGGTATTTGGCAATGCTGAAGCAGTTGATGATCCTCCTCCACCTGATATCCCTTTGATACCCCCTCCTGATATTGTCCCTACTCCCGAACCCACTTCAACTCTAAGTCTTCTTTCCCTTGGAATACTTGGTGCAGGTGTAACTCTAAAACGCAAAGTCAAACGCGCTCATTTTATCGAAAAAGAACCTACAAACGTCGGTTAAATTGCCTTTTAATATAACTGATTTCCCCTTAGTTAAAATAAGTTAAGGGGGATTTTTATGCTCTTACTTCTCCATCGAGTATCTTTCAACTTAACACTTGCTATAATAAACAAGGCGTAAGCATCAACAATCCTAATTAAATTTCCGATGAGTCCAACTGTTTTCCGAGAAGATGGCTATCGCTTCTTCTTCTTTTCCCTCGAACTCGAAGAAACAAGAATGCACGTTCATGTTCATTGTGGAGAAGGAGAAGCTAAATTTTGGCTTGAGCCACAAATTGAATTAGCTCGTAATCATAACTTATCTCGAAAACAATTTAAAGCGATAGAAACTATTATTAAGGAACGACAAAATGAACTTAGAAATACTTAGACAAAACACTTTTCAAGCTGAAGTAACTTATATTTCTTCTCATGGAATATGGATTCTTGCAAACAATGAAGAAATATTTCTTTCTTATCAAGATTTTCCTTAGTTTAAAGATGTCCCTATTAGACAAATTTTAAATATACAAGAACCTTTTCCTAATCATTTTTATTGGCCAGATTTAGATGTAGATTTAAGCAAAGAAATTATTAAAAACCCTGAAAGATTTCCTTTAAAAGCTAAATCATAGTTTTTATCTTTGATTAAGTTCTTGGCGCAGGTGTAACCTTAAAATGCACTCATTATATCGAAATATCGAAAAAGAACCCACAAGCGTCGGTTAAATTTCCTTTTAATATCAATCAATATTCCTTAAAATTTTCTAGTGGTTCATCAAAATCATCAGATAAAGGCAAAACAAATGTCCCTTTTAATATACCTGATCGACGTTTTTTAACAGAATGCGACTCTAAAAAAGTATCTTTTGAGTAATTTTCTATGAGATACTTGGCATAGTGTAGAAGTTCTTGCTTTAGTGACTTTAGCATTGTCGAAACTATTTGTAAGATTTCTGTATTAATATTCATGACGGCTCCTTTTACTTCTTCTTGTTTCTAACTTCTCTACTTTAAGATTTTTAATAACTTGTTTTATTGCTCGACTTGATTGATCATAACCTTCACATGATACCTAAAACATTTAAAAAATGACAAGCCTACTCTCTTAGAATTCTGGGTACAGGTATAACTTTAACGTGAGTTCGACAGAGGAAAAAAACCACTTCTGTTCTGCCAAAATAAAATCAAGCCATGAGGATTTTAAGCGATCGCTCTTCAAGGGCGATCGCTTAAAATAAAAAGATATTTCTCATTAAAAAATAGCAGGAGGAAAA
>JBGTGT010000081.1:0-11038 GCA_041746575.1 Microcystaceae cyanobacterium | reverse complement strand
CCCTCAATTTTCTGGAATTCGAGCAGTTCTCTATCTTCAGTTTCACTCAAATGCACTTTTAAGGGGGCTGGCAAAATCTAAATCTTCCTCCTTATACTCCACTACGCTATTTTACAACTATTTTTGCCCACCTACTTATTTGCGCTATTCGCATCTTCTAAACCGTAATTAGTTCTACTTATTAATTTCTTAATTGACGGGAATATCTACCTAAGAAAAAGCCCAAATGACTAAAGGAAGGGTCAAAAAACTCAATAAAGTTGTCACCACAATAGTACGGGCAACCTTAGTCGCATCGCCGCCAAATTCCGTCACTAAAATGAGTGAATTAATAGCCGTTGGCATGGCACATTGTAGAATTAAAACCTGCAAATCGAGTCCTTTTAATTGTAATAAATACCCCGCCGCTAACGCAATAAAAGGGGACAATCCTAAGCGCAAACTCGACGCTAACACTTCAAATCGCCCCAGCTTAAATTGGGTACTTGCTAACTCTAAGCCTAATAAAATTAAAGCCGTTGGGATAGCCGCCCGTCCTAATTCTGTGAGACCTTTATCGAGACCTAAAGGAAGTTCAACGGCCAACAATTTTAAGCCTAATCCCCCTAACATTGCCCAAATTAACGGCAGACGCAACGTTAAACGAATACCATATATTAAGCCATTTCCTTGCAAAATAGCAGGCATTAAACCAAATAGTAGGATACTTGAACCAATCATGCACACAACCGCCCGTTCTAACCCTTCATCCCCTAACGCAAAGGCAACAACGGGTAACCCCATATTGCCATTATTCGGCAGTAAGGTGGTGGCCATCAAACTTTTCTGAACAGGAGCAGATAACCCTAAAAATCGGCTAATTAGCACACCGATTCCCGCAAAGATAAAGGTAAACAAGGTAAATCCCCCTAGCAAGCCTAAGGTACTGCTAAGAGAGAGAGTTGTATGATAAAGACTATCAGCTACGAGAGCAGGAGCGAGTATATAAACACTTAATTGGGCGAGGGTTTGACGTTCCCAGTCAAAGGTTTTCCCCGCAAGGTAACCTATTAAAATAATTAGTGCAACAGGGGCGACGGCTGAAAAAAGGGAGATCATGCCTTGAAATATTTGTCTAGAAAACTAATTTCCTTTAATCAACACAAACGGTTGCACAATTAGGGTATGGAATTGTAATTCTGGTTGACAATTCCAGTCATGCAATTGTTGAGGGGTGGGTTTTTGGATGAGTTGCTCATCAATCCAATGCTGAACGGAGGTAACATTATCTTGGGCTAAGGCAAGACCAACTTCCACCATATCAAGGGAAGCATCGACGACAATAATGGCGTCTCGTTTGGCATGGGGTTGCAAATCACTCCATAGGCTATCAGCTAAATCTTGGGCAAGTCTGGTTTTAAGGTCTTGCATTGTTAAAATAATTAATCACGGAATTTGTATTATAACTGATCTTAAATTCAGTTTACAAATTATCCTAATCAAAGGACAGAATTAGGTAAGAGAAAAATAATTATTTTCCTATCTCAAACCGATTAAATATTCCTCAATTTTCGTCAATCAGAATCATAAAAAATTGCCCACCATAATTGAATACGATAGGCGAATTTAAAATGACAATAAGGCTAACTATCGCCATTTCCGTTACGACTCAACACCTGTTGGGTTAACTTATCAGGGACTTCCTGTAAATGATCATATTGCCAGTCAAACGTGCCAACCCCCATGGTTAGCGATCGCAATTCGATAATAAAATCCTGCATTTCTGCTTGCGGTAGATATACGGTGACTTGATCCCATCCTTTCCAATCTGAGGCGGCATCATAACCTAAAATTTGTCCTCTTCGTCCCGTCACCAATTGTAATACCCGTGAAGTATATTCGGTGGGAGCGGCCACATTCACCAAAAGAATCGGTTCTAATAGGACGGGTTCACACTTGGCTATTCCTTCCGTCATGGCAATGCGTGCAGCCTGTTTAAACGCTTGTTCTGAGCTATCTACGCTATGATAAGAACCATCTACAAGGGTAACATCTAGATCGACAACAGGGAAACCAAGCGGCCCTTGCACCAGATACTCTCGTACGCCTGTTTCCACCCCCGGAATATACTGTTTCGGCACAACCCCCCCGACGATTGTGTCATGAAAATGGAAGCCTTCTCCGCGTGGTAAGGGTTTAATATCTAAATAAACATCCCCAAATGCCCCGTGACCGCCAGATTGGTGTTTATAACGACCGTGGGACTTGATACTCTGGCGAATGGTTTCTTTGTAGGGAATGCCGGGTAAATGGGTGGTCATCGGTAAATTATAACTGCGACGTAAGCGTTCTAAGGCAACTTTGAGGTGAATTTCTCCTTGTCCCCACAAAATTACCTCTTTTGTATCGCCATGCTGTTCCCAGTGCAGTGAGGGATCTTCTTCGATCAGTTTGCTCATTGCACCGCTGAGTTTGACTTCATCTTTGCGATTTTCAGGGGTAACTGCCAACGCATACAAAGGTTTCAGGGTTTCGGCTTTCGGTAAGGGTTTCACGTCTTTGTTGCTACTGCTTAAGGTCTCTCCTGTGGCTACCCCTTCTAAACGACTAATGGCCACAATTGCCCCAAGGGATACCTGCGTTAAGGACTTTTGTTGTTGTCCCATCATGCGATAAATTCCTCCGGCTCGAATGCCATTAAGGGAAATTCCATCAGTTAATTCCCCTTGCCAGACTCGTACTAAAGAAAGCTTGCCGCCTTGCTGAGTATAGTAAGTCTTCAGCACTTGCACGATCGCATCCTCTCCGTCGGATTTAAGGCCGCGCCGTTCTGCGGTGATACTAGGTGCGGGAGCTTCTTGGACTAACGCATCGATTAGGGGACGAATGCCGTAGTCTTGTTCGGCAATACCAAAGAAAACGGGAACAATTTGGTCAGCACTCAGTTCTTTTTTCAAATCTTGTAAAATTTCTTCTTTTGGGGGTTCAATTTCTTCAAGGAGTTCTTCGAGGAGATGATCATCAAAATCGGCAAGGGTTTCTAACATTTCATCCCGTGCGGCTTGTTCTTCAGATTTAAGCTCATTGGGAAAGGGAACAGCATCGGCGGGACTATTGGGGTGATAATGAAAGGCTTCTTCTGTAATTAGATCAATATAACCCACTAAGTCTAATCCTTGACGAATCGGATATTGTTGGGGCAAAAGGGGACGACTCGAAACGGTTTTTAAGGCATGGAGAACATCCATAAATTGTTCATTCGCTCGATCCATTTTATTAATAAAAACCAAATGAGGAATTTCCCAATCGTCTAAGAATTTGAAAAGCGGCGCAAGGGTTAACACACGCTCAATTACGGGTTCACAGACAATCACGGCCGCACCAGCACCAACCAGCGCATTATAGGTTTCTTGGGCAAATTCTACCGAACCGGGGCAATCGAGGAAGGTTAATTGTATATCGTCATGAATGGTGCTTGCCGCAGAAACTTCCACGCTCATTTGACGATCTCGTGCTTCAGGAGAGCTATCACTGACGGTATTGCCTTCGGTTACTTTACCTTTTCGGGTAATTGCTTTTGTGACGTACAAAATACTTTCAAGAAGGGTGGTTTTGCCACTGGAATAGGGGCCGACAATTGCCACATTACGGGTGTTTTCTGAAAGATTTGAACCCATATTATTATTTCCTCTTCGTTGTGTAGTTAGGTGTCTCTCCTTAGAAACGTAGCGCATTTTTGGTAAGCTTCCGCACATTCTGCAACTTCTTGTAATGCCTTGAAGAAAAAAGATTAAGGATCGTAAACAAATATTGACCTATGCAACGAACTTTCAAGATTCTTTAACAAATTCGGCTTTAAATTTTTTGAGGCATCAGCGATCGAGTTAAAAGGGTAAATTGAGGTTTAGGAATGATCTGATTTTTGTGGTTATCTGAAGGCGTTTCTAGAGGCGTAAAATGACCCCAATCTACTAATTTTTGCTGAATATCTGACCCCGAAGGTAAATCATCTTTTTCAACGTTTTGATGCCCTGTAGCCGCTTCACAAGAAAATTGAGACAACATTGGCATTGTCTCTCGATGTTGACCTCTCTAATAAAAACGATACAGAGACTTTTCTGAATCCCACAAGCTAACTGTCCATAAAAATAAATTAGGAGTGAGCAGAAGTTTTCCTTTTAAAAATTCCTTAGATATTTAAATTTGTTGGATAATTTTTTGATTGTATTTTAGGTAAGGAATTAAGTGAGCAAACGATTTAAGTTTTAATCGAGTAATCGAAAGGCAATTCACTTTAGTTCTCCCTTTTTTAAATCATAGACACCTTAAGTTTTGACAAATCCTTAAAACTAGCTATTATTGAAATAAATTGCGAATGCCTTGACCGGGGTCAGGTTGTTTAACTAAAGATTCGCCAATCAAGACTGCATTTGTACCTGCTTTTTGTAAGATATTCAAATCTTCTTTATGGTGAATTCCTGATTCGCTGACAATTAAGATATCTCTTTGATGAATTATTTCTCCTCTAACTTTTAATAAATCACAAGTCGTTTGTAAATCAACACTAAAATCCTCTAAATTACGATTATTAATGCCGATCAAATTCACTCCATCCAATTGGAGAACTCGGTCTAATTCTGCGAGGGTATGAACTTCAATTAAGGCAGTTAAATTTAGTTTTTGGGCAATTTTTAGAAAATACTGTAAATCTTTATCCGGTAAAATAGCGGCAATTAACAGAATGGCATCTGCGCCCTGACAACGGGCAAAATAAATCTGATAGGGATAGATAATAAACTCTTTACACAACAAAGGAATATTAACCGTTTGTCTGACAAGGGATAAATTATGAAAACTGCCCTGAAAAAACTTTTCATCTGTCAAAACGGAAAGACAACTTGCTCCATTTTCTGTATACGCTTGGGCAATTTTAACAGGATCAAAATCTTCTCGAATAATTCCTTTACTAGGACTCGCTTTTTTAACTTCTGCAATCAAAGCAGGTTTCGTTTTTCCTTGTATTAAAGCCTCTAAAAAGTCGAGGGTAGGTGGTAAAGTTAAGACCTTTTTTTGTAAGTCTAAAAGAGGCAGTTTTTCTCGAAATTTTTCGACTTCCTTTTCTTTATGCCAAACAATTTCCTCTAAAATATGGCGAGGTTCAGCGTTGGGGACTTTAATTTGGTATTGCAGTTTATCAACATTAACAGGAGGATTGGGGGGTCGTCTTCGGATTTGCATTATGTAATCGGTAAAGAGTAATCACTATTTAATTATAAAGGCAGTCTAAATGAGTGGTGACAGTAATTTTTTTTCTTCATCATGCCAATAGATTCGTTATATTAGGATAAGCGTGATTAATTAATAATGAATCCAGAAAAATTACAGCAACTGTTACAAAACGTCGCCAATGGCATTATCACCCCCGAAATTGCCCTAGAAACCCTTAAAGATTTGAGTTTTGAGTCTGTTGATGAGTTTGCGAAAATCGACCATCATCGCCATCTAAGAACGGGTTTTCCTGAAGTGATTTGGGGATTAGGCAAAACAACAGCACAGATTGCCCAGATTATGACTGCTATGCGAGAAAAATCATCTGTTGTCATGGCTACACGAATTGAAGCATCGGTTGCTGAAGAATTACAATCTCAGATTCCTTATTTAATCTATTATCCTGTTGCTCGGATTTGTGCGCTGAAGTCAGGAGAGCTAAATCCGCCTTTTTGGGGCAAAATCACCCTTCTAACGGCGGGGACTGCCGATCTGCCCGTGGCTGAAGAAGCGGCCGTAACGGCTGAATTATGCGGGTTTAAGGTGCAACGTCTCTGGGATGTGGGAGTGGCAGGGATTCATCGCCTTCTCAGTCATCGTCATCTGATTGCTGAGGCGGATGTTTTAATAGTGGTGGCAGGGATGGAAGGCGCATTACCTAGCGTCGTGGCAGGGATTGCAGATTGTCCTGTTATTGGTGTTCCCACCAGTATCGGATATGGGGTGAGCTTTGGCGGGGTTGCACCCTTGTTAACGATGTTGAATTCCTGTGCGGCAGGGGTGTCTGTCGTCAATATTGATAATGGGTTTGGTGCGGCGATTGTGGCAGGACAAATTTTACGAACGGCTCATAGAATTAAACAACACAGTTTAGAAACAGATGACAAAAATTAAATTAAAGTTGATCTCTCATTTTGGTTAATTATAGAAAGCAACATAAAATAATACCAATTTTCTTGTTTGAGAAGACAGAGAACTAGAATTTTTAGCCTAATTCTCTTACTTCATCTTAATACCGTCTAAAACGCTCCTTTTAAAGCAGAATCACAGCGTTCGCAAAGGGTCGGATTATCCTTAAATT
Source organism: Microcystaceae cyanobacterium (assembly GCA_041746575.1). Taxonomy (GTDB): domain Bacteria; phylum Cyanobacteriota; class Cyanobacteriia; order Cyanobacteriales; family Microcystaceae; genus JBGTGT01. Next base: position 4,710 of record JBGTGT010000081.1, on the reverse strand, counting down.
CTCCGACATGGGTTGAATAATTCCAACAGCGATCGCATTTCTCACCCTCTGCTTTGGCAATTCCGACTGATACTAATTCTGTCTCAGATTGATAATTAGCAGACTTAATTTTAGCCAAACTATCTACTAATTCCAATTGAGATGCTAACACCCAATAACGTAATTCATCTACGCCATTGCTGCTTAAAGTATCCGTTGGATTAAAGTTGCTTAGTTGTTGCTTTAAGTCCTCATTGAAAACGGATAAAAACACTTTTGCTTCTAAGGATGCGCCGATCATTTTTTCATTCCGCGCTAATTCCATTACTTTATTGACTTCGGTACGAATTTGACGAAACTGTGTCCATTTTTTTCCTAACTCAGCATTCTCCCATTGAGGTTTAAGACTTACCCATCCTGACTGAAAGACGGATTTATATTCCGTTTCATAAGGTAAAAATTGCCAAATATCTTCTGCTAAATGAGATAAGACAGGTGCAATAGATTTCGCTAAGTTTTCCACTGCAACTTTTAACACCGTTTGACAACTGCGACGACGCAAGGCATTTTCAGCGGAAATATACAGTCTATCCTTGGCAATATCTAAGTAGAAATTAGATAAATCAACGACACAGAAATTCTGTACCATTTGAAAAAATTTAAAAAATTCAAAGTTTTCAAACGCTTTGGTGATTTCGCTAAAAACTTCGGTGATACGATGCAACATATAACGATCTAATTCGGGTAAATCTGCATAAACTACCGTATCAGTTTCGGGATTAAAATCATGTAAATTCCCCAACAAAAAGCGTGCCGTATTGCGAATTTTATTGCGAACGTCCACTAATTGCTTAAGAATCGTTTGACCAATGAGAACATCCGAAGAATAGTCAACAGAGGATACCCATAATCTGAGAATATCTGCACCGTAAGCCGGTTCTTTTTGTTGATTTTTCCCCCCATTAATCAACACATTAGGGTCAACAATATTCCCCAACGATTTACTCATTTTATGTCCTTTTTCGTCTAAGACAAAGCCATGCGTTAACACCGTTTTATAAGGTGCAATACCATTAGCCGCAACACTGGTTAATAAACTCGATTGAAACCAACCTCTGTGTTGATCCGATCCTTCCAAATACATATCCACAGGATATTTTAACTCAGGTCGGCTCTTAGCAACGGCAGCCCAAGATGAACCTGAATCAAACCAGACATCCATTGTGTCTGTTCCTTTACGATATTTTCGTCCGTTATTACGATAAGATTCAGGTAATAGGTCTTCTGCACTTAATTTCCACCAAGCGTCTGATCCTTTCTCAGCAATAATCCCTTGAACATAATTAATTGTCTCTTCTGTTAACAAGGGTTCATTCGTTTCCTCATCATAAAAGACGGGGATAGGAACACCCCAATTTCGTTGGCGAGAAATGCACCAATCCGAGCGATCAGCTACCATGGGGGTGATACGGTTTTCTCCTTGTGCCGGTATCCAATTAACCGCTTTAATTGCGCTTAAAGCAGCATCTCTGAATCCTTCTACCGATGCAAACCATTGTTCTGTGGCGCGGAAAATCGTCGGTTTCTTTGTACGCCAATCATAGGGATATTTGTGCTGATAGGGTTCTTCTTTAAGTAATGCGCCTTTGTCACTTAATGCTTGGATAATCGCTTCATTGGCATCCTTAAGCACGTTTAATCCGGCAAATTGTCCGGCTTCTTCGGTAAAGTTTCCTTTGGCATCCACAGGCGATAAGATAGAAAGACCATATCTTTGACCGACGATATAGTCTTCTTGTCCATGCCCTGGTGCCGTATGAACCAATCCTGTGCCAGATTCTGTGGTAACATAGTCTCCACCGATGACCATCTCACTTTCCCTGTCAAATAAGGGATGTTGATAGCGTGTATGTTCCAAATCTTTCCCTTTAATCGTAGCTTTGATCGTCAGAGAAGTGTCAAAGGTTTCAGACAGTCGTTCTACTAAATCTGTTGCTACGATGAGATATTTATAGTTACCCAAGCTAGAAGCCTGTTCTACTTCTACTACAGAGTAGTTCAAATCAGGATTAAGAGCAACTGCAAGGTTTCCCGGAAGCGTCCACGGGGTTGTTGTCCAAATAGCAACGCCTAATCTGTCTAAATAAGGATTTAAGACTGTTTTTGCCCCATCAGAAGCTTTGATCACCGGAAAGGCAGCAAAGATACTACGGGAAGTGTGACCTTCAGGATACTCTAATTCTGCTTCTGCTAAGGCGGTTTGGGAACTAGGACTCCAATGAACAGGTTTTAAACCTCGATAAATATATCCTTTTAAGGCCATTTGTCCAAATACGCCAATTTGTGCCGCTTCATATTCAGGGGTTAAGGTTAAATAGGGATGTTCCCAGTCTCCCCAAATGCCATAACGTTTAAACCCTTCTGCTTGCTCCTGTTGTGTTTTGATTGCGAAATCTCGCGCTTTATGACGCAATTTTAAAGGCGTTAAATCTTCCCTCTCTTTTTGTTTCATGCTTTGTAAGACTTTCAACTCAATGGGAAGTCCATGACAATCCCATCCTGGGACATAGCGTACTTTATACCCTTGTAGTAATTTATATTTATTAATAATATCTTTGAGAATTTTATTCAAAGCATGACCCATGTGTAGCGTTCCGTTGGCGTAAGGGGGTCCATCATGGAGAATAAATAAGTCATTAGGATTATTTTGAGAAAGATGTTCGTATATCTCTTGTTCTGCCCAAAACTGTTGAATTTCAGGTTCACGCTTCACCGCATTGGCGCGCATATCAAACTTTGTCTGAGGAAGGTTTACGGTGTCTTTGTAACTTTTCGCTTCTGTCACGATTGTCTTAGGGGTGATAGGTTTACTCTTTTTAATGATAAGACAAGGGGATAGGATTAGGTTTCACGTTTCAAAGGATGAAGGTTGCCACTGGAAACAAGAATATTGGGGTTTATGTTGAGTTTTGTAAAGGTTTTGGGGTCAGGTGTCACAAAGTGGATTAATTCTTTTGAGTAATTAATAGAAGAGAAAAACAGAGAAATTCTCCTTGACTAAATTGTGTCCTACTAACTACTAGAAAACGCCATGAAAAAACGACTTAATATCTTATCAATCATGGGATTTGGCTTAATAACTACAGCATTTCCAGTTTTAAGTGCTGATTTAAGTCCAGATATTGCTAATGGGTTACTTCAATCCACCATTCAAGATTTTGATTATTTTGCTTTCGGAGAAATTTTTGGAGTTGATTTTACAGAAAACGAGTTTACTTTTACTCTAGATGATTCTACATGGAAAGGTCAGGTTAATGGTACCTATCTAGATCAACCCTTAAATGTTAACTATTTAGGTGATTTCTCTAATTATAATGACACAGGATTGATAAACTGGACAAGTCAAGGAGCTTACAAGGGAGAACAGTGGAATAGTAGTGGCACTGCTCAGTTTTCAGGAGAAAGTAAAACAGGAATAACAGTAGATATTGATAGCTCTCTATCAATTGGTTCTAATACAGTTCTTTTGGATGGTGTATATAATGTATATGACACGCACATTTTAGATAATAAAATCAGTTTAGTTTTGAATAGTGGCTCAGTGACAGTTAATGATATTAATTTAACAGCAATAGAACCTCCAAATCCACGTCCAAAGCCGGGAGATAAATGTTTTGCTAAAGGGAATCCTAGAACAATCACCTATGAAACTTTCTTTGTTAATCTTTTTGATCCTGATCCTAATGTTCCTGATTATGAATCTTTTTTAAATAAATTAACCTGTAATTTAAGAAGAGGTGAGGGTGAGTGGGCTCTTACAAGTAAATTAGTAAATGTTGGTAATTTTACACCTACACCTCCTCAACAGAATCAATTTGTGGTTAGTTACGTTAGCGTTCCTGAATCTTCCTCAACTTTCCCTATAATTGGTCTTGGTATTCTCGGTGCAGGTGCTATAGTTAAGCGTCATCTAAAATCGACCAAAACTGCTAATAAACTCAGCAATAAAGACACCCATTCCTCTTAAAAAAATGGAGAGAAATTCGTGGAATCCCTTAATTTAAAAGACACAATAAGTCAGGAACAAATTGCTAAAGTAAGGGAAGCGGCAACCTTAATTGACTCCCTAGAACCTCGTTCAGAAGAAAATTTTGCTCAATCTTAGAAATGGAAGTAGCTTTTTGTTTGCGCCAGATTTAGTTCAAGAATTAGCCGGTACAGACGAACAAGCAATCGCAGATATAGAAATTACACCATCAAGAGAAGGTTTGCATTGGGAAGAATTAAATGTAGATTGAAGTATTCCTGCTTTATTCCTCAGAATATTTGTCCCAAAAACTTTGATGTCTCAAATAGGGAGTAAAGGAGGTTCAGCTACTTCCGAATCAAAAGTCAAAGCAGCGAGAGAGAATGGTCAAAAAGGAGGAAGACCTAAAAAATCTAAATTACTCTAATAAGTCTAAATGAATAACAGTATTAAACTTTCTTTTGATCATAACTTAAAATGCTTTGGGTAATCCTGCTTGTTTTAGACCAGCATTCGCAGTAAGCTGTAAGGTATGATTGCGATCGCTACATAAAGTCTAATACTTGTTTTGATAGCTTTGACACTGAATATATAGCAAGTCTAAATGAATTGAACAAAAGCATCGTACTTGGCGAAATTAGGAATCTTGAAAAGTTGGTAATCAAAGAAAAAGCGAAATAGCCTTTTGACGATTGAAAAGTTTC
>JBGTGT010000080.1:0-49907 GCA_041746575.1 Microcystaceae cyanobacterium | reverse complement strand
GTTAGAGGTTTTTCCTAATTCATCTTTAGGCTTAGGCTTTCATGATTTAATTAATGCCATAAATCAGTTTCAACCATTTTACTCTTCTGGATAAACTTCTTCATTTCTTATTCCTAAAACTCGGAGAGTGACAGAAGAGGGATATAACCGGTACGATTAACTAATTGATTTCCGGTTAAATCCGAATAACGATTCAGGGAAATATATTGACCCATCGCATTATAGGCAAAATCAACCCGTTTCTCCCTCACCTCATTGCCACTTTGAGTTAACTGAATCAGCCGATTTAAACCATCATAACTATAAGAATTTGTGCCACTAACCAACCCATTAATCGTATCTTGAATTGATAACATATTCCCGACATTATTGTAAATGAACATAATGAACCGACTATCATAGTCTGTTTGGCATTTTGATTCAGGGGCGAGTTAAAAAAGTGCCATCTGGCATTTGAGTATTTTTGATAATAGCTTTATTTAAAAAATCATCTAAATGAAGGGTTGCATCTGTTAAGTTAGCATTAGTAAAATCTGCTTCTGTAAAATCAGCCATCCAAAGATTAGCTCTATTAAGATTACTTCCTCTAAAAATTGTACCTTTTAGCCCTGCTTCACATAAATTACTTTCACACAACTGAGAATTCGTTAAATTGGATCTACTTAAATCAGCTAAGTATAATATTGCGCGAGTTAAGTTAGCTTCAGTTAAAATAGCATCAGATAATCTTGCGTCTATTAGATTTGCCTCTTGTAAATTGGCTTGAGTTAAATTGGCAAAACGAAATGCTGTATCTCCTAAATCTGCTTGATATAAAATAGCCTGAGTTAAATCAGCCATAAATAAATCTGATTCTAAAAGACAAGCTTTTGTTAAATTAGCTCTTCTTAAATTTACTTGCCTTAGTTTTGATAAAGAAAGCTCAATGCCATATAAATTTGCTTCACACAAATTAGCTCCAGACATTTGAACAGCTAAGAAATCAGCCTCCCTTAAATCAGATTTGTATAAATTAGCTTTTCTTAAACAAGATTGACTAAATTTAGTTTTTTTTAAGACAGAATGACTCAAATCTGCAAAATTAAAATTAGTGAATTCTAAATTAGTTTCTGTCAAATCAACATTTTTCAAAATAGCACGTTCAAAATTAGATTCAGTTAAATTAATTTGAGTTAGTTTTAACTCTCTGAGATCAACACTGCGAAAGTTTCTTATTCCTTGAGCGTATTGTTCTAATAATTCTTGAGATGTCATTATTAAATACTCCAAATATAGTTAATCAACAAGTGACAAAAATATTAGATGATACTAGGTCTTTGACGAGGAAAAAGGTTAGGAATAGGAGGAAAGTTGATATCGGGTAGTTTAAACTCATTTCTTGGTGGCTTTCTTTCTCGATTTCTATCTTGTTCTAACGTTCGAATTCTTTTTTCAATTTCTCTGCACTTTTGCTTTAGATGATTTTTATGACTGATATCATTATCTTTATATACATTTTCAAAAAGATCCCTTCTTCGATCAAAATTTTGTAACCATTGTTCTGGATTTTTGGTTAGGCTTGTTTTGTGATATGGATCTTGATATAATCCTTCTTCTCTAACATCACATGAGTTTTTAGGAGGAGCGGGATCTGGTTTAAATCTATTTTTATCTGTACCAAATTTTTGATAACACCAATCAAGCTCTTTTCTTAATGCTTCAAGTAAATTTTCATCAATCATTCCTGTTGGATCTGTCGCATTTAAAGGACTATTCCCAACATAGCGATATAAATTAGCATCTCCTCCTGCAAAACTAATGGGATCTTCACCAATAAACCTGCCTATCTCAGCATCATAATACCTCGCTCGATAATAATATAACCCAATTTCCTCATCCCACTCCCGTCCCGTAAACAAATAACGAGTATCAATATTAGGATCAGTTTCTATTATTACTTGTCCAAAAGAATCATAAACTAAATGATTAACCAATGCTCCCTCATCATCAACTAAATCCCGAATCGTTCCTAAATGATCCGTTAACAGCCAAATAACATTGCCTTCGCCATCCTCTTGCGCTAAAACCTCATCAACACCCGCACCCTGTAAATAACGCTGACTTAAAACAGATTGATTGACGCCTGCTACCCCATCATCATTCACAAATTCTAGATAAACATCCTCCCCGTTATAAACAAAATGCGTCACTATCCCTTCATGATTATCTTGAAGATTGGTATCTACTGTTTTACTAATCCGTCTATCAAAAGCATCATAAGTAAATTCAACACGCTGAACGACATTTTCTCCCGAATCTTGCTCAATAACAGCCACTAAACGATTGCGATAATCCCATTCAAACGCTTGTATATTTCCAGTGGCAATTTCTGTTTGTTTAATGAGATTTCCTTCATTATCATATTCATAATTGTAAACCCCATCAGATGTTAACCGATTTCCTAACCCTGTCTGATAGTCATCCCCATGAACACTAGAACTAATTCGATTCCCGTTGGCATCATAACTATAGGATTCATCCGATTTATTAACATTACTATGATTAGCTCCCGTTAACTGATTACGGTCATCATAAGTATAATCTGTCCCTCCATCTCTATCCGTTATTCGAGTAATCCGACTCGACGCATCATAAACAAACTCATAAAAAGCCACCTCTGACTGACTATTACTATGACTTAAATTCGTCAACCGATTAAGAGAATCATAACTATAACCGGTATGATTAACTAATTGATTTCCTCCTAAATCTGAATAATGATTCAGGGAAGTATATTGACCGATCGCATTATAGGCAAAGTCAACCCGTTTCTCCCTAACCTCATTGCCACTTTGAGTTAACTGAATCAGCCGATTTAAACCATCATAACTATAAGAATTTGTGCCACTAACCAACCCATTAATCGTATCTTGAATTGATAACATATTCCCGACATTATCGTAAGTGTAAGTAAGAACCAAATGAGGCGCATTAGGAGTTCTTAAATTATCAACCGATGTTAGGCGATCGCGCTGATCATAACTAAAGCTTAATGAACTATATTGATCCACAAGAGAAATCAAATTACTCGCCTTATCGTAGCTATAATTAATCACCTGTTCTGTCCCTACCCAACTTTCATTAATTAGGCGATTAATCTCATCATATTGGTACTTAATACGACGCTCATTCCGGTCAGTTTGAGCGATTAAATTATCAACCGCATCATATTCATAGAAAGTCGTATTTCCCAAGGAATCCGTCTCATGAATTAAACGATTTCGAGCATCATAGGCAAAAGTGGTTTGATTATTGACCGAATCAATGACCGAAATTAAATTATTATCTAAATCATCGCTAAACTGGCTAATTTCTCCCTCTGGATCAATCGTTTTTATCAGACGATTTCGCTCATCATAAATATTTTGGGTTTCATTTCCTAACGGGTCAACAACCGATAAAAGATTCCCCAAAGAATCATAGGTAAACGTAGTCACTTGATTAAGAAAATCCGTCGTTTTAACTAGACGATTTAAAACATCATATTCATTGGTGATAATATTGTCTTCTGGATCGGTTGTCGTTAATAGATTTCCATCAGCATCATAGGTATAAGTTGTGATGGGAGACGTTAAAATTCCCTCTCCATCTGGGTCAGCTTCAATGACCTTAATCAAACGATTTAACGCATCATATTGCCACTCCGTTCGGTTGCCATTTTCATCAATGATCGCAGTCTGATTACCCGCTAAATCGTACTCGTACTGAACAAACGCCTCATCAACAGTTCCTAAAGCATAGGTAACTTTAATCTGTCTTCCTATCGCATCATAATCATAATCCGTCACTCCACCCAACGGATCTCTCATTAAATCCACTAACCCCAGACTCGTATAAGTAAATTGAGTAACGAGGTCATCACTTCCCCCTACTTCCCCAACTACCTGAGTCATTGCCAAAACATTGCCATTATTGGGGTCAATCTCATACAGCATTTGACGACCCAATTCATCCGTCATACTCGTTAATTGATTAAAAACGGGGTCATAAGTATAATAACGACCGCCTATACCACCCCCAGAGCCATTTGCTTCAATAAAACCTGATTCTGAAACAATTAAAGATAACCCATTCCGTAACTTCGCCTCATTATAACTATACTGCTGAAACTCATTACTACTGTTCCAAATGCCGATGGTTGCACTCGCTCCTTGACCATGAACAACATCCGTATTTCCCTCAAATTCCACATCTAAATAATTAAATTGAAGGCCATTTGTTCCCTCTGTTAAAATGACTTGAAACGTAATCTCACCCGTTTCATCACCAAAATAATAAGCCTCAATTTCCTGCCATTGAATCACAAATTGCCGATGGCCTTCCTCTCCCAAAACTTGAGTATAAATCGAGGCATTTGCCCCCTCATCACTGCTAGCTTCTAAATCATCCCAAAAAGGTAAAATTGAAGGCAGACCCAATAATCCAAAGGGATTACTATCAAGTGATTCATTCCCCCATCTACTGTTCGTTCCCCCAAAACTGAGTAACCCATTAGAACTAACAGCAATTTGTGTATAACTTCGACCATAAAAATCAAAGACAAACGGAAGAGAGACAAAAGCACTAGCATCATCCTCTCCATTAATCTCACTCATCGGCGTTCCCGTCTGAGAAATATCAATAAATTGACCGCCAAACGACAGAGAATCCTGCTGAATTAATAAATTTCCCTTCTCATCATAAGTAAACGTTGTCAAATTTCCTCTGGCATCCCGATATTGAGTGACTAAATTGTCCTCATTGCGTTCCACTGACGGTAACATCCCCACCTCATCAAAGGAAGACACCAACTGTCCCGCCTGATCCAACTGGGTTGTCTTCTTCTTGCCATTAGCATCGACATAAACCGACTCAACTGCCCCTAATTGAAAGGCAGAAGGCGCAGTAACGGGATTGGTTGTTAAATTCCTTTGAGATAACCCCTGTACCTGAACTGGGTTAAAATCTAAGGTAGATCCATCCTTACGAATTGCGCTATCGGCTCGTCCAGCAAAATCATAGAAAGTCTGTTCAAAATTGCCTCGTTGATCGGTTTCCGAGATCATGTGGCGCGCACTATCATATTGCCAAGTGCGAGATGTGCCATCGGGATCGGTAATTTTAATCAGATTTCCCGCCAAATCATACCCTAACAGCGTCTCTCGATGAGCTGGATCGGTGATTTTAGTCACCTTACCATCCTTATAGGTAAAAGTCGTCTCTAATCCCACTGGATCGATGATTTTCAGGAGATTTCCCAACTCATTGTAGATATATTGAGTCGTATTGCCCAAGCGATCGCGCACACTAGCAATTTTATTCTGTGTGTTGAAACGATAAACCATCTGATCGGTTATAAACTACTCTTACCGCATTATTCGCCATCTGGGTCAGGTTTGTCCGCTCACTTTCTCCTAATAATCCGACTAGGTAATTTCTAAACCCAGTTTTCTGAGCTTTGGTTGAGAAGCAATCATCGAAACGCTGACACCATTTTTCAAAGCAGGGTGGCATGGCTGCGGGGGTTGTCTCTCTCTTATGGGTTATCTCGACGTGAAATTATGATCTGATAACGATTATACCCTAATTTTACTCTTGTTATCGTTTAAGTCCCAATAGTGAGCTTGGTGTTGCATTCCTGTGGGATGATATATGATAAAGAGGAAATTTTTTAAACAGCGATCGCCATGAAAGAAAATCAAATTAATTGCCCAAAATGCAGAAATCATGACATTAGAAAAAATGGTCATCGTAGAGGAAAACAAAACTATCAGTGTAAACAGTGTGGTCGTCAATTTATAGAATCTTATTCAACTACAGACTATTCTCAAGAAGTCAAAGCAAAATGTCTAGAAATGTATTTAAATGGTAGGGGATTTAGGGGAATTGAAAGAGTGACTAAGGTCATCGGTACTCTGCCTTAAAAAGGCAGAGTACCGATGACTGCAACTCCGCAGTCAATCACAATACAGTGATCCGTTGGGTAAGAGAGGCTGGAAAAGAAGCATTAAAAAAAAGAAAAATTACAAAATTCCCTTAGTAGGGCAATTAGATGAATTGCAGACATATATAAGAAAAAAACGAATAAAATCTGTCTGTGGACAGCTTTAGGAAAAAATTACTCTTCAATTTTAGAATGGGAACTAGGAGATAGAAGTGCCAAAACATTTGAGAAATTGTGGCTAAAAGTAAAAAGTTGGAAGTGTTATTTTTGGCTCACGGATGGATATAAAGTGTACCCTCAATTTATCCCAAAGGGAGATCAGATCATCAGTAAAACTTACAGGACAAGAGTAGAAGGAGAGAACGGACGACTCAGACACTATTTAGCTAGATTACACCGAAAAACTTTGTGTTATTCTAAATCGAAAGAAATGCTAAGTTTAGCGATTGAATTATTAATTTATTATCTAAATTATCGAGACCTCTCAGCAATTCTTTAAAAAAATCAACAAATTTATCTATTGGCGATCACCCTTTAATTGACTCTCCTAAAAACTAGGGGAAAAACCAAATCATCCCAAACCTATGTAACCCCGTGAGCTTTGTCATAGGTTTGGATGAGGAAATACAGCAATACTGATTTGCGGCATAACTATTTATTGTACCGACTTTTTCTGGATAGTCAACCCCTATGGGACAAAAAGCAGAAAGTTTCCGTATAATCCCCTTGTAGGGAATGTTATCCAGAAACTTTCCCTACATTTTCCGAGGATAGATAGAAACTTTCGGGATAAAATGCCAAATAATCACACTATCCAGAAATATTCTGAAGACGGTATTATAAAATAACGCTTTAAAACGCCTTGAGCAGGTAGTATTAATCATCGCTAAAAACCTAAAGACGCAACGAGAAAACCGACTAAAAATCCGGCAATCGTCGAATAGGATACGGAACTGCCTCCTAGTTCGTAGGCTTCTGGCATCATGGTACTGGCTAACATCGCTAAAATTGCCCCTCCGGCGGTGGCTCGAGCGATCGCGATGACTAATGTTGAGGTACTATACTGTAACCAATGGCCGCCCATGGCCATGACGCCACTCATAACGACAACTCCGTACCAAAGGGCTAAAATGTGATATCTAGGCGTGCCTGCTTGTTTCATGCCGGATGCGCTGGATAAGGCTTCGGGGAAGTTGGAAATAAATACGGCTACCAAAAATGACCATCCGATATGATTGAGTCCGCTATTCATACCAATCACTAAGGCTTCGGGGATATTATCAATCAGTGTACCGACCATAATCGCCAGAGGAGCAGATCTTCTAACTAATTTTGCCAATGTTTGGGGATCTTCATAGATTAATCGGTCAATTTCGATGGTCTCCATTAAGCGATTTTCCCAATCTTGTAGGGATGGACTTTCTTTAACTTGAGATTCTACCGAGCGTTGTAGACGACGCGCCAAGACTCGACTTAACGCCCAAGCAAGATAAGGAGAATGACTTAAGACTTGGGTAAAATTATCTCGATTGAGTTGGTACAATTCCATGTCAGTTTGAGCAATCACGGTTGCTGAGCGAGGTTCACCTGTCAAAAGAGACATTTCGCCAAATATATCGCCTTCATTCAAAATGGCAATTTTTCTCTGCCCTTTCCACACATAGGCTTGACCTGAGATAATAAAATAAAGACAATCTCCTTCGTCTCCCTCTCGACAGAGAGTGTCAGCAGAATTAGCGTAAATTGGGCTTAATACACCAACAAGGGCTTTTTTTTCCGCTTCGGGAAGATGACGAAGAACTTCTACGTGGGAGATGCGTTCTAGTACACTTTCAGGGCTATTCTCTCGATGTTCTAAGAGATAACGACGACTAGAGGCAGGATTCCGTAAAAATCCTCCATGATTATCAATATATTCAGTAAAAAATGTAAATAAAACGCCTCCGATGGTGAAACCTATGACCAACGGCCAAAATCCTGACTCGGCGAAAACTTTACTGGCAATTTCAAAGGCTAAGGCTGCAATTAATGTTCCACTGCCAAAAGCCATCACTGTTGCCGAAAAAATGCGATGTGGTCGTAAAAATACCCCTACAGAAGCTCCTATCGCCAGACTAGACGCTCCTATCACCCCTTGCACAAATGCTGATGCGGCCATTTATTTTAAGATTGCATGGTTAGCTTGATTATATAGCGATTTAATGGAACAAGTTTTCTTATTAAATGAGATACGGCGTTTTCGGTTTTTGGGCATCGGGCATCATGATTAAGGTGTACATCATGAGTCTAGAATTGCGATATCATTTGTTTCGTTCGTTCAATTTGGTCTGGACTAAAACCCGCCTCTTTAAGATAATTTAAGTAATTTTTTTGACGATAACGGTTATCTAGAGCAATAGCTTTCTGATAGTTTTCTTTTGCTTTAGTTTTATCTCCTTTATCCCAATAGGCAAGAGCTAAGGCGACCCAAGGATGGGGATTTTGGGGTTCGAGTGCGATCGCTTTTTGACCCTGTTTGATCGCTTTATCATATTGTTTCAGGCGATCATAGGCTAAATTTAGATTATAGTGAGCAATTTCGTTATCTTTTTTTAGGCTCAGAGCGTTTGAATGGGTTTCTACCGCTTTAGCTAAATCACCTTTCACCAGATATACAATACCCAAAGCATTTAAAGCTTCAACATTTTGCGAATCTTGAGTAAGGGCAGTTTGAAGTGCTGTAATTGCGTTTAGGGGCTTCTCTGCTAAGTGGTAAGTCCACCCCAAAATTACCCATCCTGCTGTGTAATTAGGATTTAATTGAGTAGATTGTTCTAAAGCTTTAATCGCCTCAGAGTATCGCTTTTCTGCTCGATATTGTAAGCCTTTTTGACGATAATTTGCAGCGGCTTGGGGGTCACTGGCAACAACAGAATGGGAAGGAGCAGAGGACGGATTAGGAGTAGCTTGTGGTTGAGATTGGGAACAACTGACATAAAAAACACTTAATATTATTAAAAATATTACTTTTCTTTGTTTATTCATAAGATTTAATATAAAGTAGCAACAATAAGGGATTACTCATTCTGGGCGCAAGCCCCGAACCCCTACACCGTATTTAATGGTAAATTATAGGGGATGTTGCTAACTAAAATGATTAGGATTCGTCTATCACCTTGATGAAAAATTTAGGATGAAGGGAGCAAAATTAATCTATGCAATCAGTGGATAGAATTCGGTTAGCGTTAGCGGTTGCCACAGCTAAAATTGTAACGTCTGGGGTTCGTTTATTAAAATTAGGGGCAGCTAGTGTTTTACCCGGTGAAATTGCTCGTCGGTTTCATCCTCATTTGCTTCGTTTATTATGCAAACAAGTCAAGCAAGGAGTGATTTTAGTTGTTGGCACGAATGGCAAAACAACCACTTCATTACTATTGCGCTCTATCTTAGAAAAAGAGGGTTGGCAGGTTGCCCACAATGAAACGGGGGCGAATTTAATTAATGGTTTAATCACAGCTTTGTTGGCTCATACAAATTTAATTGGAACACTGAATGCAGATTACGCTATCTTAGAAGTTGATGAGAATATTTTACCCCTTTTACTCAAGGAATGTGACCCCAAAATTATCTTAGCGTTGAATTTATTTCGCGACCAATTAGACCGATATGGAGAAGTTGATACTATCTGTCAGCGTTGGCAAACAGCGATTAAACCGTTATCCAATCAAACCGTCGTCATTGTTAATGCAGATGACCCTACTTTATCCCATTTCGGACAACATATTAGTCAACCTGTGCGTTATTTTGGCTTGAGTGAACCGAATTTATATTTAGAGGAAATTCCTCATGCAGTTGACTCTATTTACTGTCCTAGTTGTGGTTATCTCTTGGATTATCGAGGGGTTTATTTATCCCATTTAGGGGATTTTAAATGTCAGAGTTGTGGTTTCCAAAAAAGTCAACCGGCCTTTCATTCTCAAGATTGGCCACAGATTTTAATTGGCGTTTATAATAAATATAATAGTTTAGCGGCGGGCTTAGTAGCGCAAGAATTAGGAGTTAATCAAGACATTATTTTTGACTCTATCAAAAACTTCCGTGCCGCGTTTGGCCGTGCTGAAGAATTAACAGTTCAAGGCAAACACATTAGAATTTTATTATCAAAAAATCCCGTTGGTATGAATGAAACGATTCGCACTATAAATGATATTAAAATGAAGGGGAAAGCTTCAACTACTTTACTGGTTTTAAATGACCGTATTCCTGATGGCACGGATGTTTCTTGGATTTGGGATGTGGATACGGAAAAATTAGTGAAGCTAGGGGGAAATTTGGTGGTGAGTGGAGATCGCATTTATGATATGGCTTTAAGATTAAAGTATAGTCAAGGGGACAATGATACGCCGATGAATTTAATGATTAAAGAGGACTTAAAAGAAGCGATTCAAACTGCCTTGGATTACACCCCAGAGGATGAAACTTTACACATTCTTCCTACCTATTCGGCAATGTTAGAAGTGCGAGGAATTTTAACAGGACGAGAGATTTTATAGGAGGAAAAATCTGAGATTAAAAATACTTTTAAGAGCCTATTGATTAATAAAGTCTTGAAATATCGTGTCGGGTGGCAATTTGTTTTGACAGAATCTAACCATTGATCGTTTTTCAAAATCCGTTAACCGAAAGACGTTTAAATCTCTTAAGATTTATTTTATTAACCAGTCTGAGGTCGGCAATCACTCCCGATCTATAATTAATCTCAATAATATCGCTATTTGCTTCCCCTACTCTCATTTATAAAGAAAGAAATCGTTTAAAGAGAAATCTATGATGAAATCCTTAATCGGTCAAGCTTTAAAAGGACAACAATATTATTATACCCTTGAACGTGAAATTGCCCACAGTCGTTATTATACTGTCTATTTAGCAAAGTTTGGTCAACATCGTTTGGCGGCGATTAAAACCCTTAAGGAAGTGAGCCTCAATTCTCCTGAAATTATCAATCAATTTAACCATGAAATTCAAGCTTTACAAAGCCTCAATCATCCCTATATTGTTCAATTTTATGAAGTTATCTACCTTGAGAATATTCCTTATTTAGTAATGGAATATCTAGAAGGTATTACCTTAGAGGATTGGCTCAATACTCAAGAAATTAAAGAAGATTTTGCTATTCATATCATTCGACAATTGGGAGAAGCCTTAATTTATCTCCATCAATTAAGTATTCTACATTTAGATGTCAGTCCCCAAAATATTATCATTTCTTCTGATGGACAAAAAGCAACCTTAATTGATTTTAGTAATGCTACCGACTTAAAGGAATATTCATCCCAAACATCAGTACCAATTGCCTTAGAAACCGTCAATACAAATGTGCCTGTTACTCCCGGATATGCCCCCATAGAACAACACCTTTCAAGGGATAAAATTGGTAAATATTCCGAGGTTTATAGTTTAGCGGCGACCTTCTATTATATGGTAACAAAAACCCATCCCATTAGTGCCTTAAAACGGAAGGGAATCGTCGGTAAAGGCGAAACTTTAGTTTCTGCTAAAAAGTTGAATCCTCAATTAAGTCGTAAAAGCTATCACGCCTTACATAAAGGATTAGAAATTGAACCGAAAAAACGAACTAAAACCGTGCAAGAATGGTTAAATTTATTAGGTTCTTCTACTCAAAAGAAAAAAAGAAATTATCAAGGACTATTAAGTATATTTTTAGGCAGTTTAATCTTTGCGTCGGGGTTATCTTATTGGTTTTATCAACGAAATCACCCCCCGCAGGAATTAGCTTTTTCTCTGGCTGGAAATCAGTTAAATAATCAATATTTAGTCAACCAAGGGGAAGCAATTCAAATTATCAACGGTAGAGTGTGCGATCAAAATAAGCATACGGATTTAAGAAAAATTCAATTAACCTTATCTCAAGAAACCCCAATTAAAGTTTTTAATATTCAACAATTTAAAATTCAGGCGAACGATAAATATTGTTTAAGCTTTGATTATACTTTCACTGAAAAGTTAGGAGCAAATTTATACACCTTAACAGGAGTTGCCTACGATGAAGCAAATATTGTCTCTGAACCTTTTTCGATTGATTTAATAATTAATACGCCTCCCGAAGGCTTACAGTTAAGTAAAGGATTAACAACAAATACTGATTATGAGGCAGACCAACCGATTATAATTGAAGGTCAAATTTCTGATCAAAACGGCTGGCAAGATTTAGCCAAAATCCACTTTTGGTTAGTTAACGCTGAAACCAAAAAAGAAGAATCTTTAAACGATCTTTCATCAACTGAATTAACTTCCTCTGAGGACAATACTAATCAAGTAACCTTTCGTTATAATTTGAAAGGAGTGAGCGCGGGCAATTACCAAATTAAAGCTCAAGGAATCGATAAAAACAACCAAAAAAGTGCCATAGAAACCTTAAATTTTAAAGTTAACGCTGAGCCTCAAAATTTTGAATTTAAAATTGAACAAAGTTCCCCCGACATCATTAAAATAAATGGAACAGTCAGTGACCAAAATCCTGATGATATTCGTAGTATTTTCTTAACACTTTATCAAGATGAGCAAAAACAACAAACCTTTACTCTTAATCGTTTAACAACAACTACTTCTCAAAAAAATCTTTATCAGTTTAATTTATCCCTTAAACCTTTACCTCCCGGTAACTATAAATTAGAAGGACAAGCACAGGATAAATCTGGTCAGTCTAGTAATACATTTACCACTGTATTTGTTATCGAAAATCCGTCCTCAGAAACTAACGAATCAGAACAGAAAGATTCCACTGATACCCCTACACAAGAGGATAATAAAGGCAGAATTTGGTAACAACTTGGTTTTCTATTTTCCAGTTTTGACAAACGCCTATTTTTAAGTCCAGTTATGGGAAAATTATCACGCGGCGTTTTACAATGGATAGGGTCAATCTTGTAATTTGTTCATCAAACCAATGATTAGATGACATCATCACGCTTAACGGTTCAAGAAATCGTAAGTTTTGTTACAGAATGATCGTCTTTCCCTTGAGAAACTGAGGCTAGTTTCAAATACGGTTTGCATGAACACCTTAACGTCCCTTATTTTGCCCGGTATCATTGGATTAATGGCAGGTATCAACCACGGAGTAATTTCTCACCGCGCTGATCTCCCACTCTCTCTTACT
Source organism: Microcystaceae cyanobacterium (assembly GCA_041746575.1). Classification (GTDB taxonomy): domain Bacteria; phylum Cyanobacteriota; class Cyanobacteriia; order Cyanobacteriales; family Microcystaceae; genus JBGTGT01. The sequence continues at coordinate 36,786 of JBGTGT010000080.1, read as the reverse complement.
GATCAGGTTTTACAATCAGTTTCAGTTAACCCACCTCATCAAAACTAAATTTTTATAAACAGTATCACTGAATACAGAAAATTCTGAGATAATAAAAATGGACGTTAAAATTCAGTGTAAATACTTATGAACAACTACAACACCACTCAAATTTCTGGCGCAGATCGGGTTTTAGCGGCAAGTCTCGCTGCCTTTTCGATGTTTATTGTGGGTTATACTGCTACCCGTGTTTATCTCAGTCAAGGGGAAACGGGCAATCAATCTCCTGCGGCGGAAACCACCGTGATTCCCCATCAAGCGACGTTGTGGAGTGAGTTAGGTCGCTAACTTTTTGGCATGAATGAGCTAAAAATTGGAGATTTTTCTTTTATCTGGGGAAAACGAACCTATATTATGGGTATTCTCAATGTTACCCCAGATAGCTTTAGTGATGGTGGAGAATTTAATCACTTAGAAACTGCCTTAAATCGGGCGCACCAGCTTGAAGCACAAGGGGCAGATATTATTGATATCGGGGGACAATCTACCCGCCCAGGAGCGCAAGAAATCGCATTAGGGGAAGAGTTAGAGCGAGTAATTCCTATTATCCAAGAAATACGAAAAAATAGCTCAATTCCGCTTTCTATTGACACGACAAGGGCAAAGGTAGCTGAACAAGCGATCGCCGCTGGGGCTGACATCGTCAATGATATTTCTGGAGGAACATTTGATCCCAAAATGTTAGCTACCGTAGCTCGGTTAGAAGTGCCGGTCATTCTAATGCACACTCGAGGAAATCCACAAACGATGCAAGAACTAACCGATTATAACAATTTAGTCGAAGAAATCAAACAATTTTTACAAATTCAAATTCAAAAAGCGCAAAATCTAGGGATTCCCACTCATCATCTCCTCATCGATCCGGGGATTGGTTTTGCCAAGAATTACGAGCAAAATATTCAATTATTAAGAAATTTAAGAGAATTTAAAGCTTTAAATTGTCCTATCTTGGTTGGACTATCCCGTAAAAGCTTTATCGGTCAGATTTTAGGACGAAGCGACCCTAAACAGCGAATTTGGGGAACAGGTGCCGCCTGTAGTGGAGCGATCGCAGGAGGAGTAGATATTCTGAGAGTGCATGATGTGGCACAAATGCGAGATATTAGTCGAGTTTCTGATGTTATTTGGCGAAATTGAAAGAATTTTTGCGCTGATATCGGTTATTGTTATTATAAAATGAACCTGATCTGAGCCGATGCCTAAATTGCTGGTTAAAAAGCGGCAGACGGCAAAAGAATGATTTATCAATCGGGAGTTTATTGGCACAACAGCTTACCGCTAACTATTAGTAACTTATCCCTAAAAATTGGATCACAAAATGACAGATTCTTCTTCCGAAAAATTGCATTGGACTACTAAATTAGCCTATGGATCAGGCGATTTTGCCCCTGCAATTGCAGCCAATATATTAGTCTTTTATTTACTCTTTTTCTTTACCAATGTAGCAGGACTTCCACCCGGTTTAGCAGGAAGTATTCTAATGATTGGTAAGATTTCTGATGCGATTAATGATCCCTTTGTGGGGGTATTGAGCGATCGCACCCGTACCCGTTGGGGTCGTCGTTTACCTTGGATTATTATAGGGACAATTCCTTTTGCTTTATTGTACTGTTTACAGTGGCTTGTTCCCACCTTTAGTGAACAGCGAAATTTTAATATTTGGGGGCTATTTTTTTATTACGTTGTCATTGGTATTCTTTTTAATCTTGCCTATACAACGGTCAATTTACCTTATACTGCTTTAACCCCTGAATTAACCCAAGATTATCATGAGCGTACCCGTTTAAATAGTTTTCGTTTTCTCTTTTCCATTGGGGGCAGTATTTTATCGCTAATCCTAGCGTTAGTGGCTATTCAAACCTACGGCGATGGCAAAATGGGCTTTTTAGTCTTAGGAATTTCTTGCTCAATTTTAGGCACATTGACCCTCTTTTGGTCTGCTTTTCGCATTCAAGAACGGGGACAAATGCCAATTCTTAATCTTTCTCAAAAACACACCCTAGGAATTGCCTTAATGGGGTTGGGAATTGCTTGTCTTAGTTATGGAATTCTGCGTGGAATTCCAATGACCAGTGTTTTAGTCGGTGGCGAAAATAAGATTGATTTTATCGCCGTTTTTACGATTATTATGGGGGGGTTAATTATCTTAGCAGGAAGTACTTTTCGCTGGGCTGTGGTTGAATCTCATTTAGCGACAAAAAGCAGAACTAAAACGTTAATAGAAGGATCCGCCATTCCTTTTTTAGAACAATTGAAAATTGTTTTTCGGAATAAACCCTTTCTTTTTGTAATTGGTATTTATTTATGTTCTTGGCTGGGCGTACAATTAACCGCTTCAATTTTGATTTATTTTGTAGTGAGTTGGATGGGGTTGACTGCGCAGTTTTTCCCCTTTGTTGCTTTGGGGGTTCAAGGAACCGCTTTAGTCATGTTATTTGTCTGGCAAAGAATTAGTGATAGACTAGACAAAAAAACCGTGTATATGATGGGGATGGGGTTATGGATTATCGCCCAAATTGGACTCTTTTTAATTCAACCTGGGCAAAATACTTTATTATTTTTGTTAGCCGTTTTAGCCGGTTGTGGGGTTTCAGTTGCCTATCTTATTCCTTGGTCAATGATTCCCGATGTGATTGAATTAGATGAACTCGAAACGGGTAAACGACGGGAAGGGGTATTTTACGCGTTCATGGTTTTATTGCAAAAAGTCGGTTTAGCGTTAGGCTTATTTTTAGTAGGAATTGCCTTAGAAGCGTCGGGATTTATTGAACAGATTCCGGGTCAACCTGTTCCTGTTCAACCTGAAAGTGCTTTATGGGCTATTCGTCTAGCGATCGCCCCTTTACCCGCTTTCTTTTTAACGATTGGCTTAATCTTAGCCTATTTTTATCCCATTACTAAAGAGTTTCATCAAGAAATCCGCTTAAAATTAGCAGAAAGAAAACAAGCATCTTAATAAGTTCATTGCTCAAGCAAGCTGGGTTTTATTGATTCGTAGTGCTTTAAGCATATTATAGGTAATTAACAATTGCGTTAATGCTAAAGGATAGCTTTGTAAAATTTCTCCGGTTGTCCCCACCACTTTACCGATGTCTTGATTCCCTTCCAAACTACAAAATTGTCGTAAATAAGGCACTTCATTACACAGAATTCGTTCAAGTTCAGTGACCTGTTCTTGAGTCGCATGACCATCTACTTGGAGGACGTCTACCGGTTTTGCCATGTCCCGATCTAATTCTAAACGAATTGCTTCTCCTAAATGACTCCCCTTGGCATCTAAAATCAGACTAAAATCAGGATGGGTGATCGTTGGACGTAGCACAAGTTTTACATTTAATACCACATCGCTCTGTTGCTGTTCTTGTTCGGGAGGATAAAAAGAAACGATCATATCTCCCCATTGACGTTGAGGACGGATAAAAGCTTCAGAATCAGGTTCTCGCTGTCTCAATTGGTCTAAAACGGCCTCTTCTGTGTAACCTCGTTTTCGGGTATCTCGCTTCACTTTCCATGTCGTGCGCAATGTTTCAGGAGGAGCTAAATAGACCTTCACATCATAATTTCCTCTCATCCCTTTAGTGGCATAGCCTAATAATCCCTCTACAATAACAAAGGACTTGGGTTTAATATATTCGGGTGGGTCAAATTCTCCGGTTGAATGATTATAAATTGGCTTTAAAATGGCTTGTCCTGTCCGTAATAAGCTCAAATGTTGTTGCATAATATCTAAATAATTACAGTCAGGATGAATAGCTGAAATTCCCATTGCCGCTCTTTGTTTGCGATCATAACGATGATAATCATCGGTACAAATAATGGTTACTTGATCTTCCCCTAAAATTTTGGCAATCCCTTGGGTTAAGGTTGTTTTTCCTGCCGCGCTGTCTCCTACAATTCCTAAAATAATCGGTCGCTCTGCCATTTTTTTAATCTCCTTATTTAAAAATAATGATCGTCTTTTTGGTGATTCACTTAACTTGTTGCTCAGCTGAAGGGTTAAAAACCCTACTTTTATGCTTTAAAATGTCTTGTTCGTTTTTTCCATTGTTGGACATTGTTCACCATAGGGTAACAGATTAAGGGTCTTTTTTCTCAATTTTTTTTGATAAGGCGTAAGGACATTCTCCCCTTAAATTCCCCTATAATGTGGAATAGAATTAAGGTATGACCTAGAAAGTAGAAGTCTGGCGTTTAAGAGGAGGTAATTGAAAAGGGATTAACACTCTGCTCCCTTTTACGCTCTAACCCTATCATTTATTATAATCAATCGACTTATGATTTATCATCGAACGATTCGTTTAGCAGATACTGACGCTGCGGGTGTTGTCTATTTTGCCCACGTTCTTTCGATTTGTCATGAAGCTTATGAATATGCTTTAGAAAGTCAAGGGTTATCTCTACAAGAATGGTTGGAAAAGAAAGAAATTGCCTTGCCAATTGTCCATAGTGAAATTGACTTTTTTCGTCCCCTTTATTGGGGAGATAAATTAATGATTGAGCTTTCTTCTCAATGCTTAACCGAAAATACCTTTGAAATGACTTATCAATTAGAATCTAATCGCTATCCTCATCAAACAATCGTTACGGCGAAAACACGCCATATTTGTATTAATTCTCAAACTCGGCAGAAAATAACCTTTCCTCCCGCTTTACAGAAATGGTTATGAATTTATTAGCGAGTCGAGAAGAAATTAAGATAAATTAAGTCAGTTACTTTTGAATTTTACATTCGTTCTAAAACTGGAATTCCCAATAAAGATAAGCCTAGTTTTAAGGTTTGTGCTGTGAGATAAGACAACAACAATCTTGAGGCTTTAATCGGTTCTTCCGCTTTCAAAACAGGACAATTTTCGTAGAAACGATTAAATTGCTTACTCAGTTCATATAAGTAATCACAAAGACGATTGGGAAACAAAGTTAGTTCAACTTCTTGGATGACTTCTCCAAATTGTAAAAGTGATTTGCCTAATTCAATTTCTTCAGTTTCTTTTAAAAGAATCGAGGCCGTTTTAGTTAATTCACTATAATTAATTTGACCTTCTCGACTAATACTTTGAATTCGGGCATAGGCATAAAGCATATAAGGGGCAGTATTGCCTTGCAACTCTAGCATTTTTTGATAACTAAACATATACTTACTCGTGCGATTTTGACTGAGGTCGGCATATTTAACCGAACTGATTCCCACCACTGTAGAAACCTGATTAATAAAGTTTTCTGTTTCCGTTCTTCCTTCATCTTTTAAGCGAGTTTCTAAATCTTGACGGGCAAATAAAATCGATTTATTAAGTAAATCTTTGAGCTTAACACTTTCTCCTGAACTGGTACTAATTTTTTTACCATCTTCCCCCAAAACAATGCCAAAAGGAACATGAACTACTTCAATGTCATCCGTTAAAAATCCTGCCCGTTTTGCTACTTGAAAAAATTGAGCGAAATGATTTGATTGTCCAGCATCAGTAACATATATGAGGCGGGTTGCTTTGTCCTGCTCAATACGATATTTTAAAGCTGCTAAATCTGTGGTGGCATAATTATAACCGCCATCATATTTCTGCACAATTAAGGGGAGGGGATCACCGGCTTTATTGGTAAATCCTTCTAAAAAGACGCATTTTGCCCCTTGATCTTCGGTCAGTAAGCCCCTTTGTTCCAATGATTTTACCATTTCGGGTAATAGGGAATTATAGAAAGATTCTCCCCGTTCCTGTAGATGAATATCTAATTGATGATAAATATCTTGAAAGGCAGAGCGAGATTGCTCACAAAGCAATTGCCACGCCTGACGACTTTCTGGTTCTCCTGATTGAAGTTTAACCACTTCTTTTCGAGCTGTTTCTTGGAAAGCTTCATCTTCTTTAAAACGTTGTTTAGCTTGTTGATAAAAGGTCACCAAATCTCTAATCTCTAAAGCATTTGCTGTCGTTAAAGCATGGGGATATTGCTCTTTTAAGTGGGCAATTAACATCCCGAACTGTGTTCCCCAATCTCCGACATGATTCAGTCGTAAAACATCATGACCCCGAAATTCTAAGATGCGAGCAATACAATCCCCAATAATAGTAGATCGCAAATGACCTACGTGCATATCTTTCGCAATATTGGGACTGGAGAAATCAATAACAACGCGTTGGACGGGTTGTGCTTTTTCGACGCCTAAACGAGCATCGGCTTGAATTTGCTGAAGTTGTTTTTCGAGGTAATTCGATTTTAATTTTAGATTAATAAACCCTGCCCCAGCAATTTCGGGTGTTTCACAAATATCTTCGATCTCTAGATAATCAATTAAAGTCTGAGCAATGTCTCGCGGGGACTTTTTGAGGGTTTTGGCTAAGGGTAAGGCTACGTTACATTGATAGTCCCCAAATTTAGAATTCGTGGCGATAACGACTAAAGGAGTGATGGGTTGAAGCTTCGTACCAAACGCTTGAGTAAACGCATCCTGAAAACGCTGATTCAGTTGGTCGCTGAGAAGTTGCATAGAAAGTAAAAGTACCGTGGGTCAAATAGATTATTGATTTTTTCTTGATTATAAACTATATTAATAATTTGTGATACCCTTTTCAACTGTTATTAATGATTCCTAAAATCCATTGAAGTATTAATTACAATGATGACCCGTCTCATGCTTGCTCTCATCAGAAATCTCGAAAAAGTGGTTAAGTGGCAAATCTATGGCATCGCTCTTTTCTTAACTTTTTTAATTGGTTTCGTCGATTATTATATTGTTATTGATTTATCCATGTCGCTTTTTTATGTGATTCCTATTGTAATGGTGACATGGCTAATTGACCAAAAAAATGGTTTTTTTTTCTCTGCTCAGTGGCGTTATTTGGTTAATCGGTTATCTACATACAGGGATTCCTGAATACGTCTGGATAGCTTACTGGAATATGTCGATCAGACTGGGATTTTTTATAACGATTTCTTATTTGCTTTCCCAACTCCAAAAAGCCTATGAAACCGAAAAAAAATTAGCCAGAACGGATACGTTAACTGGAGTTGTTAATTATCGCTTTTTTCTGGTCTTATTAGAAGCTGAAAGGCAACGATTTGAACGATATCGTCACCCTTTTTCCTTAATCTATCTAGATGTAGATCATTTTAAAACTGTAAACGATACATTGGGACACACAGTTGGCAATCAACTTCTCTGCTTGATTACGGATACCATTCAGCAAGGGTTAAGAACGACGGATATTGTCGCTCGTCTCGGCGGCGATGAATTTGCCATCCTCTTGTTGGAAAGTCACTATCAGAATACTCAACAAACTGTTGAACGAATTCAGAAAAAATTAAGAGAGTCCGTGCAAAAAGAAGGTTTTCCAGTAAGCTTTAGCATGGGGATTGTCACCTTTACAAATTTACCCAATTCGTTAGATCAGATGATCAGACTAGCGGATACTTTAATGTATAAAGTTAAGCAAGAAGGCAAAAATGGCATTATTCACGAGATTTATTAGTTAGATTCAGTTTATTGATGCCATTTTATTAAATTTATTTCTCTCAAGGCTTCTCATTTTTTTGGCTCAATGGGGCATCCAAGCCGATAATCTCAAAGGGGGCTGAAAGTTTAAACGCTTGTGATTGCACTTTGTAAAGGTATCTGCAATAATCTATAAGGGCAGATATATTGCCAAGCTAGTCCGCCTATTCAAATCACCGTTGACTGAAATAAAATAACATGTCACAAAGTTTTATCCAATTTGAGCTTTAGAGGTTAGGCTACTTTGATAACAAGAGCCAGTCTTACCATGAGCAATCGCAAAAGTCAAGAAATCCCAGTTGTCGGACTTTCTGACCTTTTTACCTTGCTTTTTCTGGAATACTGGTCTTATGATTTAATGTTCAAAAAACAACCATTTTTCTTTAAGATCCATTATCGGAGGTTTTTTCATGTCTGTTCGTTTATATGTAGGTAACTTGCCCAAAGAACCGATTGAACGCCAAGCTTTACAAGAAGTCTTTGGTGAAGCAGAAGAGTCATCCGTGGTGTCCACTAAGGTTATTAAAGACCGTAAAACCGGTAAATGTCGGGGATTTGCCTTTGTCACTGTAGCCAGTGAAGAGGAGGCCGATAAGTTTATCGAGGAGTACAATGGTAAGCCTTTTATGGAGACCTCCCTCCGGATTGAAAGGGCGCAACCCCGCACGAAAACGAAAAGCGAAGAAGAAGGTGAAGGTGCAATCGGCACTGAAGCCCCTACCCCCAAAGAAAATCGCAAAAAGAGTGGGAGTGGCGGTAAAAAGCCGAAAAATCGCAGTGCCACCCCTAGCAATAAGCAGCCTGAATCTATTCAACCGGATCCCCGTTGGGCTGATCAACTGGCACAGCTCAAAGAAATGTTGGCTGCCGCCAATAATTAAACCAAATATCCCTCTTAGGGTGGAATACTAAAGGCAAAATTAAGCCCGAAAAAAGCCATAACGCCACCCTATTACTTTTTTTAAACCCCTAATTTGGTTTCTTAACCGAAGCAAGGGTTATCTAAGCTTGAACTTCTCTTTTGATAGCGAATTTTAATTATTTTTAACGATGCAAACCACGGCTGATTACACTTGTGCTTTTTGTGGAGAAATCAATACCACTTTTGTTGATCTAAGTGCAGGCAGAGAACAATGTTACGGAGAAGATTGCCAAGTTTGTTGTCGGCCGAATCTTCTATTCATTCATATCGACGAAGCCACGCTAGCGGTCGTAATTGACAGCGATTATGAAGAATGAAAAAGTTAATCTTTGAATAAATCAAGGGGAAAATAACCATAAGTTCCCGTAATCGATTCATATTCTCCTTGGATCGCCAATAAAACCCCGCGATATTCCCCAGAATACCTGTCTAAATAATAGCGTTGCTTTTGCGTATTATATTTTAAATAGACTGCTTCCGTCAGATGAGGGAGGTCTGGCGCAGGGGAAAGCGGAGGGTAAGCTAACGCTTGAAGATATTGGGTTAAGCTGTCTAGAGCTTCTTCGACCGTATCCGCACAAATTCCCAGATTTTCCCCCTCTGAGAGAGTCACGATTTGACAAATCGCTTGACGGAGTCGCTGTTTTTCGTTTTCTGAGGTTAGTCCTTTCGGGGTGACACCACTGAAGGATTTAAGCAGAGCAAGGGATTCTTCAAGCGTCGCCGAAAACGAAGATTCAACCATTAGGAACGTAATTTTTTGGATAACAATAATCGCCTAGAGCGATGAAATAGCCAATCGCTGAGACACCATTCTTCGCGACAGAGTTGATAACCATTGGCTTCATAGAGTTTTTGAGCCGCCGTATTATCCTCTAGAACATGGAGAAATAAGACATCATACCCCCAGTCTAGGGCAATTTGTTCACATCGCCGTAATAATTGCCGAGCAGTCCCCCGTCGTCGATGGGTTAGACTCACCGCCAAGTTAGACAGATAGGGAAAAGCCGTAAAACCAATAGATGGACGCAGAGACATTTCTGCCGTACCGATAATGGGTTCCTGACCATAACGGGCGACAATACACTGATAATTAGGATTAGCTTGGCGTAAACGGTGACGTAAATCTTCGTAAATGCCTAATTTAATCAAAGGAAATAACCAATAACTCCAGCCTTGAGAGGAATGAAAGCTATTCGCTAACACCTCGGTTACCATTCTCAGATCTTGAATTTGTAAGGTACGAATATCTAAGGCCGGCGAATTAACCCAAATGGCGGGGTTTGGAACAGAAGCAGTAGGTTTTAGTGATGAGAAGCAGAAGTCCACGGTTACTCCTAACATCATGGGGTGAGGATAGTAAAGATTCACTGAGGCTGATTAGTAAGTTCAACTTCAGGAATCAGCAGAAATCAAGGAAAAATCCAGAGGGATTCCCGCATTGTAACTCTTATTCTAAAGCTTTACTCAACGGATTTCATCTCAATAGAAAGAGTAGAATACAAAAGGGGCAATCTAGACAAAGAACCCTTTCACTCAGCTTTTTGATGGACGATGTCTGCTAAGGAAGTGCTTTATTCAGATTCGCTTGCGACTTGGTTTGATTGTTTGGCCAGTTCTTTTCAGGTACAAACCCCCTATTCTCTGACTAAAAGCCTACAAACGCTCATTGAAACGGTGGGGCAGATGCTTAGAGTAGATTATGTTATCCTGCGTCCTTTTAGAGCAAATTTTATCCTACCGAGAAGTTTGATTTATCGTCATCCTCAAGCGCATCCTTGGCCGTTGCTGTCTGTTGAGCAAACTGTATGGCCGTTGAATTCCTTGAATTATGCGGTTTTTAATGGGGGCAATAGCGAACAATCTCAGCTAGAATTCTCTGAAATTTTTGATAAGTTCTACATTAAGGCTTCTTTATTGTTTTCGCTACAACTCAATCAAGAATGCGTTGCTGGACTCGCTTTTCATGATAGCCAATCCCCCCGTCAGTGGACACCGTTTGAGATTCAACTGGCTGGGTTAACCGTTAATCAAATTCAATTGCTATTGGTGCAAACGGAAGCCTATTATCAATTAAAGTCCTTGGCACAACGAGAAAGTCTAATTTATGCTATTACCTCTGCAATTCGCTCTAGTTTGGATGCTCAAACCATTTTTAAGTCCATTACTCATCAATTGGGGCAAGCGTTACAGGTGGATGGTTGTGCCTTATCGCTTTGGGATAAAACATCGTCTTTTGTAGAGTGTGTGGGCTTATACGACCGTTTTCAAGAAAATACCTTGACTTTACCCCAATCAAAAGTTCCCATTGCTGAAAATCCTGTTTTACAACAATTAATGACCACAGGAAATCCTGTTATTTTAGACGATATTAATCGTCACCCTGAATTGATTTGTTTTGACTTGCCCTTACAGAAACGGGCGAAAGCGTTATTGATTGTGGCTCTGAAGGTCGAACAAGAAATTATTGGCAGTATTTCTCTAAGGCAGACTGAAAATTCGCGAAATTGGTCAGCTTCCGAGGTGGAATTGGTTCAAGCCGTGGCGGCTCAAGCGGCGATCGCTGTTCAGCAATCTCGTCTTTATGAAACCACGAAAAAGCAAGCACAACAATTAAGAGAAAGTGAACAACAGGTTAAGCAACTGAATTTATATCTTACAGAATCGGTCTTAAAGCGATTTTTACCGAGTTCAATGGTAAATAAAGTGGCGTTAGGGGAATTAAGCCTTGATTTAACCCCAGAAACTCGCTTAATAACGGTTTTGTTCGTTGATTTAGTGGATTTTACCCCCTTGTCAGGGCAACTTGACCCTCAGATTGTGGCGACGTTACTCAATGAATATTTGGAAACCATGACAAAAGCGATTTTTCAAGAAGGGGGAACGGTGGATAAATTTATTGGGGATGCCATCGTTGCCCTATTTGGCGCGCCAGAGGAGTTAGGTTGGCAAGAACAGGCAAAAAAAGCGGTAAAGGTCAGTCGGAAGCTTTATTTGTGCTTAGCTCAACTCAATCAAACCTGGAAAGTGCGGGGTTGGGTGGATACCTTAGATGTTCCCTTTGTACAGATGCGTTGTGGGATTCATCAGGGAACGGCAGTGGTCGGAATGTTCGGCGGAGGTCAACGTTCTGATTATACAGCGATCGGGTTAACGGTCAATTTAGCGGCGCGTTTACAAGAGGCGGCTCCGGCTAACCAGATTTGGGTGTCTGAGAGGGTGGCGACCTATCTAGATGCTTCTGAAATAGAACGGGTTCCCCCTTTGAAATTAAAAGGAATTGACACCCTGTTACACGTATTTGCCATTAAATCAGACGGTGGCGAGAAAGGGTAAAATTTCGCCTGATTAATAAGGCTTTTATCGGATTCGAGCGGGAACTAATTGATCTAAATTATCGGGATTAATGTTATAAATTGCGCCAAATCCCAGAACAAAACGACCCGTTTGAGGGGTGAGTTTAAAGAGATGAAAATCGGGCAAAGAGGCAATCATTGTAACGGTTTCACCCAAGCGTTTTTGCAATTTATCTATGATCTCAGTCCAAAGAGTTTCTGTTCGTTGAATTTCAGTGGAGTGACATTGAAAGGTAAGGCGACAACGACCAAATATTTGTGCCGCTTTTGCTTCATCTTCAATGAATAAAACGCTGGCTTTCGGTGTCTTTAATAAGTGTTGAGTATGCTCGGCTAATTCACTGCCTAGAAGGTAAATATTGCTGGCTTCATCCATAACAAAGGGAGCATAACTGGTGTAGGGATTTCCTTGAGCATCGAGGGTGCTTAAAATGACACTTTGGAGCGTTTGTTTTAATTGGTGATAAGCAGACGTTGCCTGTTGCAGTTTATTTTGAGTCGGTTCGTTCATGGCTAAAATTTAATTGAGAATATTTCTATCCTGCCAATAACGCAAACAAGGAGCTAGCGTAATCAAATCTTCAATATTTCTTTTCATGGTATCACAAATTTGATCTAGGGGCAAATCATTAGCATCGTAACCAAAAGGATTTTCAATTTCTCGACCGATTTCTTCTATACCAAAAACGGTGAAGCTAATAATAGAAACGACAAGAGCAGTAACCCAATGGAGTTCATCTACTAATTCAAAAGGAAGAGTTAAGCAATAAATTAACACTAACTGTTTCAAGTGAATGGCATAGGCAAGGGGGATGGGGGTTTTTAAAATTCTTTCGCACGACCCCATCATATTTACTAAATTATCTAATAATTGAATTGCTGAAGTTAATTGATAAGTATTTAGTTTATTTTGGCGATGTTTTTCTTGTAAGTAATCGTTAATCCAAAAGGCAATTTCTAAAGGAGGGGTATTCATTAATTTTAGTTTTTCATACCATTGATGAGGCATCAATTTAGCTAATTCTTCATTAATCTTTTCATCTCTCAACCGTAGCTTCAGAGCCACTGCAAAAGCGACAATAAGACGCAAGATAATGATTTTTTCCGTTCTATCTTCAGGAGAGTTTTCAGCAATAGAAACCCAAATATTACGGGATAAATTGCGGACAGTGTTGATAATATTTCCCCATGCTTTGCGTCCTTCCCAAAAACGATCGTAAGCTGTATTTGTCCGAAAAACGAGGAGCAAACCTAAAACAATGCTAGGAACAATGCCACTAGGAATGGGTAAGGCAATATTAATTCCGTTTTCGTATAAAAAAGAGACAAAAAGAGAAAATAAAAAACAAATTAAAATTCTAGGAAGAATAGCAGGAATAACAGAAACTTGCCAGTTCAAAAGTTCAGTTAACCAATTTTTTTGAATTAAATAATAAGAAGAGAATTTAGCCATAATGATTTCAATCACCCTCAACCGTTAAACGTTTAATGAACTGGGATTCAAATTCCTCGTTTTATTTTGAGCTAGAATTAACGTGAGTTCGGCGAGGGCAATTATCTCAATTTTTTTGTTCATTCTGATTGGGATTGGGAAAGGAAAAACAAATTCTTGATTGGGGGACTAGCCCCCCAAACCCCCTGCACAAAATAAATGAAAAAAAATTAAATGAAGAAGTTTCGTAGCTTTTCTGATGGTCGAACTCACGTAGAATTAATGGGGTAGGATTAAAGAGATAAGTGTCAGATTTTTAATTTTATGGCAATCCCGTCAATCTGATCAGCATTAACGACATGAAATCAAAAAGAAAATGGCTGTCATTCTCGCAATTTTAGTTATTTTATCTAGTAATTGGCTTTTTTCCAATTTATTTGGTTTTTGGCCAGAAAGTTTGATTCATTTCTCAGCATTCGTGTTAAAGTATTTTGCGATCGCTATTCTCGTCATTGTGTTTTGTTGGGAATTTGGCGATTAGGAAAGAATAATGGCTCAATTTAGCGCAAAAGTTCCTCCCATCCGAGGAGAGGTCATTTTTTTTAGGGTTAATTATCGAAGAGCATAACTCAAAACCGTATTACTCAAAAGTAAGGCAATCGTCATGGGACCAATACCACCGGGGACGGGGGTAATATAACTTGCAATGGGTAAAATAGATGGATAATCTACATCTCCGACTAAATATCCTTTTCCTTGCTCATCTTCAAGACGACTAATTCCTACATCAATCACAATCGCTTCAGGTTTCACCATATCAGCCGTAATCATTTGGGGTTTACCTACTGCCGCCACCAAAATATCTGCCTGACGCGTCATTTCTGCTAAACGCTTTGTGCGAGAATGAGCAATCGTAACAGTGGCATTTTTTTCTAGTAACATAAACGCCATCGGTTTACCCACTAGAATACTACGTCCTAGAACCACAGCATTTTTACCCGCCATCTCAATCGAATAAGCCTCTAAAAGACGCATAACACCGGCTGGGGTACAACTGCGTAATCCTTTCTCTCCCCGCACTAATCGCCCTAAATTGGTGGGGTGGAGGCCATCTACATCTTTATTAGGGTCGATGGTTAACAACAGTTGAACGGCATCTAAATGAGGAGGTAAAGGTAACTGAACCAGAATACCATCCACTTGAGGATCTCGATTAAGGTCTTTAATCATCTGTTGCAGTTCTTCTTGAGATGTATCCGCCGGAAAGTGGTGACCGAAAGAAGCAATTCCCACCTTTGCACAGGCTTTTTCTTTATTTCTTACATAAACCGCACTAGCAGGGTTATCCCCTACCATCAAAACCGCTAAACCGGGAGGACGGCCTTTGTTTGGCTGTAATTCGGCAATTTGATCTTTGAGTTTTGTTTGAATATCTTGCGCTAAGGCTTTTCCGTCTAAAATTTGAGCAGTGGACATAGGAGAAAATCAGATTAATAGAATCATAAAGCGTCACTCTTACTTTAATCTCTAAATCTTGCCCAGAAGCCATATTTATCGATTTATTCAGGATTGGGGAAATTGTCCCTCTCGTACATCTTTCGCAAATTTCTGGATGCCTTCGACAATAACTTGGCGCAAATTCAAATAAGGTTGAGCAAAAGGCGGCATTTTCGGGGATAAACCTAATAAATCCGCAGTTACCAATACTTGTCCATCGCACCCTTTTCCCGCACCAATGCCGATGGTGGGAATGGGAATTTTCTGTGTAATTCGAGTAGCCAAATCTGTAGGAATATGTTCTAGAACGATGGAAAAAGCCCCTGCTTCAGCCAAATTAATCGCTTCTCTCTCAATACGCTCTGCTTCGGCTTCGGTCTTTCCTTGCTGTCGATAGCCTAACTGATGTACCGATTGAGGCGTTAATCCCACATGACCCATTACCGGAATGCCAATGGCTGTTAAACGAGAAATGGTTTCAATCATGGCAGGGTGTCCTCCTTCTAATTTAACTGCTTTTGCGTCTGTTTCTTTTAAAATTCGACCGGCTGAATGAATGGCTTGGCTGATACTCTCTTGATAACTCAAAAACGGTAAATCGCAGACGATGAACGCTCTTTTTACCCCTCGGCTGACGGCGGAAGCATGATGAACCATTTGGTCTAAAGTAAGGGGTAAGGTATTTGGATGACCAAGGGCAACCATGGCTAAGGAATCCCCCACTAAAACAATATCTACCCCTGCTTTATCCAATAATTGACCTATAATGCTATCCCATGCCGTTAAAGCGACAATAGGACGATGGTGTTCCTTCCATTGAATGAGTTGTTGTGTTGTAATCACGGTATCCATATCACAAAAGGGGTCAGGTGGCTTAAAATAGATTAACAACAAGTTGGTTGTCAAAGTGACGATTTCCTTTTCCATGATAATTGTTGGTTTAGCCCCTCAAACCCATGACCTTAACCCATCTTCCCTCGACCAAAACGGATATTCTACAATATCTCCTCAAGCAAGGACAAGCCACTGCTCAAAAATTGGCTGAAACCCTTGATATTAGTCCACAAGCGATTCGTCGTCACCTCAAAGACTTGGAAACTGACGGATTAATCGAACATCAAGCTATTAAACAAGAAATGGGAAGACCCCAACATATTTATCATCTCAGTAAACAAGGACGAGAACAGTTTCCCCATGGTTATAGTGAGTTTGCCGTATCTTTTTTGGATACCCTAATAGAAACGATGGGAGAACAACAAGTCGGGGAAGTTTTAAAGAAACAATGGCAAAGAAAAGCGGAAGAATACTGTCAAAAAGTGGGTCAAGGGTCATTAGAAACAAGAGTAAAAAAGTTAGTTGAACTACGCCAAGAAGAAGGTTACATGGCAGAATTATACGCAGTCAACGACAAAAAAGACTCCCAAGAAGGGTATGTTTTAGCAGAACATCACTGTGCTATTTCAGAGGTTGCTGAATCCTTTCCAACGGTTTGCGGCCATGAATTAGAAATGTTTTCTGCGGTTTTACCAGACTGTAGCATTGAAAGAACTCATTGGTTAAATGATGGAGAGCATAATTGCGGTTATTTAATTCAAAAAAAAGTTTAATTTTATTTTTTGTCTAAATTATGACGAACGACTCTAATCAATTTCTTACTCCTGAAGAATCCAGCGACGTTGATGCCGCCCTATTGTCTAATTCTGATAAGTTTTTGACCCGTCTCACCCTTTCCTCTTTAAGGTTATTGCAAATGATTGCTCAAGATTACCAATGTTCTATCGAAGATTTAAACCACAAACAAGTGATTCAGTGGTTTGAAAAAGATGCTAAAATAAGAAAAGAACAAGGCAAGGATGCCGCTACTTTAAAATGGTAGCTACCTAATAATTTGGAGAGATTTATCCATTATGACTATTAACTTAAAAGTTCCTAGCATTGCTTGTGAGGCTTGTGCTAATACCATTACTAAAGCAATTAATAATGCTCAACCTTCGGCACAGGTTTCTGTAGATGTAGCGAATAAAATCGTGACGGTTGATGCTGATAGCTCTGAAGAAAATATAAAACAAATTATTGAAGAAGCAGGTCACACGGTTGAAGAATAAATAAAAAAAAGGCACAAAAGATTGCGCCCTTAAAATATAAAAATCTACAACAGATTTACTTAAATTACTGGACGAATGCCTTACCTCGACGAAATAGTTCTTGGGCATAATTTGTCCACGTTCCTTGTCCCCAATAACGAAAACAACTTGTTTCTAACAGTAACGTATAAAGTAACGCTTCTTGATAATCTGGCGTTTTTGTTATACTAGGATCTTGTAAGACCAAAGGATCATATTTCTGATGAAATAAAGCACTTAATTCATTCATCGGTTCTAAGACATTTTCATAGCCTTTGACCCAACTTAAATCATTAGTCCAAGATGCCCCATCCATCTGAAATTGGGGGTCATTTTTATTGAGGTCAGCGATCGCATTTTGTACGGCTTCTGGGGTAACATGATTAAGACCAATCCTTTGCCAAATCTTATGTTGTCCCACTGCCTGACACGTCGGAAAGTCAGATTCGGTGATACCTGACGCTTCCAGCAGTTCTAGGTACTCTGTGCCATTAATTCCGACGACACCTTCATGTTTGATGCCATTTTCCTTTATTTCGTACCAAGGAGGCATAAAATCACGGGGAAATTCATTCATCATTACGCCCCCATTTTCACCGTCGGCAATCTGAGTCACACAACTGGGAATCGCTTTATTAGCGATTTTTTGAGATCCTCGCCCCTTTGCCTCGTGGTAAGGTTGCATTTGGGCAACTAACTTGGTATCTGACCCTTGGGTTTTAATTAACGCCGTAATGCTTATTTTTTCCCCGTGGGAATTGCGGGCAATTAACCGATTCGGGACGTATTTTTGGTCATGAGGTAACCCTGAACCCTCCAACGTTTCAACCGAATGTTCCTGCACCATTAACCAGCGATAACCGCACTCTTTAAGGGCTTTAATATAGTGATAGAGGGTATCGGGATTATTAGGAAGGTGCATTTCAGGGGGAGAAAACCCTTTGACCCGTTTGAGGGCATCATAACCGAAAATCGAAGCAAAATACTGCTGCCATGCCAGCATCTGTAATTTAAGGTCGGGAATCGGTGTAGAAGGCGCAACGGCGTGACTCCACATTGTGCCTAACCATTCTACATAGGGTTGATATTGGGGGTCACAGGCGAGGCGTTTGAGGTTATTTAAAACATCATCCCGTTGCATTTGTTGCAGTCCCCAAAGGAGATTGCCAGAATAGTCTAACATAATGCGAGGTTGACAGCCATTTCCCACTAATTCAGGAATAAAGTCTCCCATACGACTATAACACCCAGCAAAAACCCCTGCATTATGGTTATCTCCTTCTCCTTGATGTTCAAACATATATTGCAAATTGCAAATTAATGACCCATCATAGCCTGCTGGAATCGTGGGTTGGTGCATATGCAAAGCGCAAGCAAAGGCGGCTTGAATTTTGTCTAATTTGAGAGGGGTTTTGTTTAAGTAAAGGAGGTCATTGTGTTGGGTAACTCTTTGAATTTCACTTTCTAAACCGCTAATGCTGGGTAAGTTGGTGGTTTGATGTTCAAGTGTTGCGGTCATAAATGATCTTCCTTTAAATTAAAAATATACAAGCTCGGATTAATCCGTCGGAAACCAATCTTCATCAAGGCATTGTTCTAGAGAAATATGAGTATTCTCTGGTAAATCAAACAGCTTTGAAATAGATTTACTCGCAACAGAATAGGCCTTGATATACATTCCAGCAAGTTCGTTTTTTAAACTAGGACTATCTTCTAAGAGATTTTGAATTTGCGCTCGAAAATTCACAACTTCAGCAGCCCAATGGGAACTAGATTGTTTTTTCTCAGCTTCCCAGTAAGATAATTTGAGAAGATGCTCTAAAAGACGGGTTAAAAGACTTAATAAAGCCCTTTTTTGATTCTTTCCCATACTTTCTATCTCTTCAATTAAATTATCCCAATCCACTTGATGAAAGTTTCCTTTTCGTAATTGGTTAACGGTGGTTTTAATCCACTGATGATAATCTGCCTCGTATAAGGTTAATGTCATTTTATCGCTCTCCTGTTCTTTTTTCGAATTAATTTAAACAAATTTTGTCTTTTGTTTTTATTTTTGTTGAGCTTTCTCAGGTAAAAGATTTTATATTGATAAGCATTTTTACTTAAGATTTTAACATTTTGATTGTATTTTATAAGTATGATAATTACTATATTAAGTTTTATTGACGGTAAAAACAAGCGAAAAAGGGCTTGCTATTATAAAAGTTCAGTGAAGTGCATTCAGCAAATTTATGAGTATGAGACATTTTGCCGATGAGTGGGTTCAAGAATGGTGCGATGAGCATGGTTGGACAGATTTAGTGAGAGAACGCTACAATCATTACTGGGCATTTCCTCCCCACGCCGTTATGCCTGAACCGATTCCTGCTAAAGTCTTACGCTTAATTAAAGCGCAAAAAGGATTTTGTTTTGAAGAAAAGCTTTGGTTAGGTATAGCTATTGGTATTTCTTTATTTTCTTTCCTGTTAAGTTGGGGACTAAAATGCCCGATGCCGGTTGTTTTTGCCTTCGCCTTCGATGCGGTAACTGCCGCCCGATTGGAAGTGGAAGACATTTGATTTAACAAAATTTTTTCCTTTAAAGAAATAATTCAATTCATCATCGTGCAATTATCGGCCAACAGTAAATTTAAGGGCGTTGGTGAATGCGAAATGTTATGAAGTCTAGAATAAGAGTTAAAAAATTCTGGTGAAGTAATGGACTGCCCTAACTGTAAATCATCGAGGAAAACAATCATTCAGGTGTAAGCCTATTTCTAGAGCAGATCCAACAGAAGTTAAACAACTTTGTTTAAAAATGTATCTCAATGGAATGGGATTTAGAGCGATCGCCAGAGTAACTGGGATCGACCATACCACAATGATCAATTGGCTAAAAAAGGCTGGAGAATCTTGATCTGACGACCCACAAGAAAATGAAATACCAGAAGTTACCGAAATAGATGAGCTACCCACTTTTGTTGGCTACAAAAAGAACAAACTTTGGATTTGGACAGTTGTTAATCACAAAAACAAGGGGATTTTGCTGGGGAACATTGGCGATCGCTCTCATGCCACTTTTGAACCTACTCATGCAAATTATCAATGCTGGCAAAGCTTTTGGTCTGTCAGTGATGGGTGGAAAGTTTATCCCATGTACATTGAACCAGAAGATCATCTTATATGTAAAACGTATATGACACGAGTCGAGGGAGAAAACACTCGTCTTCGGCATTACTTAGCTCGATTGCCTCGCAAAACTCTTTTCTACTCTAAATCCCTTATTCTCCTAAAATATTCCCTCCGCTTACTATTACACTATTTAAGATTCAGTACTCTCCCCATTTCTTTTTCAAGCATTACGCATTCACCAACGCCCGAATTTATTATGATTTAGGATAAAGATGGCTGAGCTATTCGCAGGAATTGACATTTTTACTTGATCACAAAAGGCTCGATCAAGTCCAATTTTCGCTAAAGCCGTTTGAGTATCCGCTTTGAAAAGGTTTTGAATAAAAGTTCCCAAAAATTCGCTTTTTTTACCTCGACTTTCTGCAATTAAGTCAAAATAGGGTTTGACTCGTACCTTCCCCCCAGTATTCTCGGTGACGACAACAGCATCTTCTAGATTAATTAGTAATTCCTCTTCTGCTTTCAGTAGCTCAAGCATGACTTCATCTGCTCGGTATTTTTTGGGAAAACTCGCTACAATCAGTTCCATCGTGCCATTAACCTCCAATCAACGATCTTTACCAAGATTATAGTTTCAGCTTTAAGATTTTAGCAAGAAAAACCTTATTAGGTTAATCCCTGAGATGCGATTTCGGTCTTTAATAATAATCCCATTTCTCATCGCTTACTGCTCATAAATTTCCCCAGTTTCTTGTAAAGTATGAAGACGATGATAAATACCTTGATGACTCATTAATCCTTGATGCGTTCCCACTTCAACAATTTTGCCATTATCTAACACAATAATCGTATCTGCTTCCCGAATAGTACTTAGGCGGTGAGCAATAATTAAAGTCGTGCGAGTTCCTAAAATGTTCTGCATAGCTGATTGAATTGAACGCTCTGATTCGGAATCTAGACTCGATGTCGCCTCATCAAAAATGAGAATATCGGGATTCACAATTAAGGCTCTCGCAATACCTAATCGTTGCCTTTGTCCCCCCGATAAACGCACCCCTCTTTCTCCAACAATTGTATAATAACCGTTGGGTAAATCGTGAATAAAATCATCTACTTTTGCCACTTTTGCCGCTTCGATTACCGCCGAAAAAGGAATCTCAGGATTACCGTAGGTTAAGTTATCTAACAATGTTCCATTGAAAATATCAACATCTTGATGAACAATAGCTAACCGTCTGCGATAGAAGGTAATATCTAACGATTGAAGGTCTTGTCCGTCAATCAAAATTTGTCCACTGGTGGGTTCAAAATAACGAAATAATAACTTAACTAAGGTGGATTTTCCAGATCCTGAACGTCCCACTAAAGCAACCGTTTGACAGGGTTTAATCAAGAAATTAATCTCTTTTAAAACTAAGCGGTTTGCATCATAACCAAAACTGATATTTCTAAAGTCAATCTTACCTGTAAAGTGATAGGGATTCTGTTTAAGTGAGGTTAAACTTAAGTTGGCCGCATCTTGTCCAGATGGCAATTCCATGAGTTCATGTAAGCGTAGAAGGGACGCATAACGACGGGATAACACTTCTACAAATTGAGTGATGGGATCGAGTTCAGCATAAGCAATACTAGATAAGGTAAAAATGGTAATAAAATGACCAATAGACATTGACCCTTGAACGGTGGGAATTAAAGTAAAAATAATCACAAAAAAAAGAGAAAGTTGAATCACCGTTTTTTGCCATGTTAAAAGTTTTACATAGCCTTTATGAATACGATAATTAACGTATTTAAATTCCCGTTCAATTCTTTGTTTTTGTCGTTGATATTCTCTAGCTTCTGCGCCAAAAGCCTTAACCGTTTTAATATTAGTAATAATTTCTGAAGTATGACTTTGGGTATTTTCTTGATATTTTTCTAGTAATTCTTCTTGATCGATTAAGCGATTTAAAGCTTTTAAACTAAAAACTAAAATTAAAATAAAAGAAATTGTAACCCCTAGGGAAATTCGCCATTGCAAAAGTGCCAATACTAGCAATATTCCCAGTATCCGAAAAACTTTAGGAATCAATTGCCCCGTAATTTCGGGATAACTCCAGAGATGATTTTCGACGCCTCTCGTAATACGAGTTCCTAATCTTCCGGGATTATTTTCATCATAAAAAGAAAGAGGAAGTGTCAAAAGTTTTCCAATAATTTGATGGAGTCGATCTCGCCGTGCTTTTAAGGCAATTTGCCAATGAAACCATGCCCCTAACCAAGGTTGAACGGGTGCTTTAACTACCGTAAATAAGCAAATAATTCCTAATAAAACTCCTAAAAATAATCCTTGATTGGGGGGGAAATGGGTTATACTTGCAACAGTATTAACGATGCTTTGAATTAGAGAATCGACGGGTTGACGAGACAAAACATTTAAGATTTGTCCCATGATATAAGGAATCGCTAAATCGCTAATTTCTAGCAGACTAGAAGCGATAATACTTAATAAAGCAATTCGACGATATTGACGATAGTACCCCAATATATCCCGAAAAGATGCCATAATAACTGACCTAATAATTAATAATTAAAAAAAAGACGAAAATATCTTTAACACCTCATTGATTCATCTCTAAATGTTTTCTTAAGCCCAGTTAGGTTACAGGTTTTTGCTACAGACGCACTTCTAAAAGGTTAAAATAGCGATCGCTTTTAGTATATCTCTCCCGCGAAGGACATTATAGACAAGGGGAAAATTCGTCATCTTTCTTTTTCCTTCTTTTTGCTAAGATTATCGCTACCATAAAGGAACACAACCTTTTCATTTGATTGATCTTGTCTTCATGAATCAATTTTTTAAACAAATTTTGGCGAGCACCCTTGGCACGATGACAGCAGTGGTTATTTTATCCACCGTCGGGGTTAGTAGTTTATTTTTGCTGATCTTAACGCTGATTTCATCTGAGTCCACTCCGCCAGTTCAAGACAAATCTTTTTTGGTTTTTGATCTCTCTACCAGTATTCGCGATCGCAAACCCACGATAACCTTAGGACAAGCCTTATCAGGGGAAGAAATCAATCAAATCACTTTACGCAATCTATTAACTGCCATTGATAAAGCCGCCCAAGATGAACGAATTTTAGGGATTTTTCTCGACGGGCGAGGAATAGACATCGGTAATGGTTATGGTACACTACAAGAAGTTTATCAAGCTTTAGAACGCTTTAAAGCGACAGGTAAAAAAATTATTGCTTATGACGTAGATTTAAGCGAAAAAGAATATTATTTAGCCACTTTAGCCGACACTATTATTCTTAACCCGATGGGAGACCTGGAATTCAATGGACTTGGCACAGAACAAATGTTTTATGCGGGAGCAATGGAAAAATACGGTATTGGGGTGCAGGTAGTTAGAGTGGGCGAATTTAAGGCTGCCGTTGAACCCTATACCCGTCAGAACTTGAGTAAAGAGAACAGACAGCAAGTAGAAACGCTCCTAATCGATATTTGGGGAAATTTTCTTAAAAATGTCAGCAAAAACCGCAAAATTGCCCCAGCTAAACTGCAAACTCTCGCTAATACTCAAGGTATCCTGACCGCTGAACAAGCCCAAAAAGCAGGCTTAATTGACAAAATCGGCTATTTAGATGAAGTAATTACCGATTTGAGAACCCTGACAGGCCAACCTAACGGCGATGACGAAGAAGACAATAGCTTTCGTCAAATTTCTCTTGCCGATTATGTGGATGTTCCTGTTAAAGGAGTATCAGCCCCCATTTCTAGTCGTAAAGTGGCGATTGTTTATGCAGATGGCACAATTGTGAACGGAGAAGGGGGAATTAACGATATTGGGGGCGAAAGCTTTGCCAAAACCCTACGAACCATTCGTCAAGATGATGAGATAAAGTCTGTCGTCCTTCGCATTAACAGTCCGGGGGGCAGTGCCACCGCCTCTGATATTATCTTGAGAGAAGTTCAGTTAATCAGTCAGAAGAAGCCTGTTGTTGTTTCGATGGGAAATGTCGCCGCTTCTGGTGGCTATTGGATTGCAACGGGAGCTAAACACATTTTTGCTCAACCAGACACCTTGACAGGATCGATTGGCGTATTTGGCTTACTCTTAAATGTTCAAGAATTAGGAAATAATAATGGCATCACGTGGGATAGCGTACAAACATCTCCCTTAGCAACCCTTAACAGTCTTTCTCGTCCGAAAACCTCCCAAGAGTTAGCCATTTTCCAACAATCCGTGAATCGCATCTACGATTTATTTTTAGAAAAAGTAGCCACCTCTCGTAATCTATCAAAGAGCAAAGTGGCAGAAATTGCTCAAGGACGAGTGTGGTCGGGTGAAGATGCTCAGAAAATCGGCTTAGTGGATGAAATCGGCGGATTACAGGCGGCCATTGATTATGCCGTTTCACAGGCAGAATTAGGCAAAGATTGGGAAATTGTTGAATATCCCCAAGAAAAATCCTTAGAAGAACTCTTTTTTAAGCAATTATCCCGCCCTGATATTCGCCAATCTCTTGATCCTTTAACGCTAGAATGGCTCAAACTCAAGGAAGAATTAGCTAGCCTTCGCAGTTTAGACGATCCGCAAGGCGTTTATACTCGATTACCTTTTTCTTTAAATTTTCGTTAATAGTACCTATATTTCTCAAGATATTTCCCAAAACGCCTTTACTGTAGTTTCGAGTGTCACCTCAATAAAGCAACAGGGGCAAAATAAGAGACTCAGCGTTAATGGGTTATTTCCGTTAACCCTCACCCTCTAAGCCTTTAGAGAGAATGCGGACGGAGAGACTCGAACTCTCACATCAAAGATACTAGAACCTAAATCTAGCGCGTCTACCAATTCCGCCACGTCCGCAATTGCACAATTTCTTATTATAATCAAAAATTCGTTATTTGTCCACTGCCTTTTCTTCCGCTTGCACCACTAGAACGGAACAAGGAGCATGATGGACAATATAATTACTCACACTGCCGAGAAACATTTCAGCAATGCCCTGTAATCCGCGACGACCCGTGACAATTAGGTCGGCTTGCCAATTTTGGGCGATATCTCGTACCCAACGTCCTGGATCACCAATTTTCCAGTCCCATTCTGCCGCTATTCCTTGATTACTAGCAATTTGAGTATATTCTGCTAACCAAATTTGAATTTCTTTGGTTTCTGAGGTAAGTTGATCTCGGATAGAACGGGAAAACTGGGTAATATCCTCACTGTAAAGGGTGGTATAAGGCGTTAAGCTGGCGTTTTCGAGGGGAAGACAATGAAATAACATCAAAGCGGCTTTCTCTTGTTTTGCCATCGTTAAAGCTTGTTCAAAGACTTGCTGTCCTAGCTCGGAACGATCAATTGCGGCTAAAATTTTGCGATAGGCCATGATCTTTCCCCCGTTTACAGATATTAGAGAGTGGCAACAAATTGGGCTAATCGTTCCATTCCCTTCTCTATCGTAGCCTGATCCGTGGCATAGGAGAAACGGACACATTGGTCTGCGCCAAAGGCAACGCCCGGTATGGCCGCTACTTGCTGTTGTTCTAAAAATTTTTCGCAAAATTCCAAGGATTTTAAGCCTGTTTGACTAATATCCACAAAGACGTAAAAAGCCCCCATTGGGGTTGAACAACTCAGTTTGGGAATCGCTTGAATTCGGTCAACAATTAAGGTGCGTCGCTTCGTAAAGGCTTCTAACATCGTTTCAACGCAATCCTGTGAGCCTTCTATAGCCGCTATTGCGCCATATTGAGCAAACGTACAAACATTTGAGGTACTATGTCCTTGAATAATGCCCATCGTTTTAATTAAGTCTGTTGATGCTGAGGCGGCGTATCCCACGCGCCACCCTGTCATCGAATAACTCTTGGCGAATCCATTACTAATGATGGTTCGTTGGAAGATTTCAGGGCCAAAAGAAGCAATACTCTGGTGTTTTATCCCATCGTAGAGAATTTTTTCGTAAATTTCATCAGATACTACCAAAATATCTGCATCGACAACAACATCAGCAATGGCTTTAATTTCTTCAGGCGTATAAACCGTTCCAGTGGGGTTAGAGGGGGAATTGAAGACAAATAATTTGGTTTTGGAAGTAATCGCTTGTTTTAGCTGTTCAGGGGTAATTTTGTAGTCATTTTCCTCAGTTGTTTCCACGAAAATCGGTGTGCCATCGCACAACTTCACCATTTCGGGATAACTTAGCCAATAAGGAGAGGGGATAATCACCTCGTCCCCGGCGGCAATTAGGGCAACCATCAGGTTATAAAGGGAATGTTTACCCCCATTGGTGACAATGACATTTTGCGCCTCATAATGAAGGTTATTCTCTTTGAGCAATTTTTGGGCGATCGCTTCTCTTAACTTGGGTTCACCTGCGGCCGGCCCATAACGGGTTTTTCCCTCGTCTAAGGCTGTTTTAGCGGCTTCTTTGATATGTTGTGGCGTATCAAAGTCGGGTTCTCCTGCGCTGAAACTACAGACATCAATGCCTTCGCCTTTCATCGCTTTTGCTTTTGCAGAAATGGCAAGGGTAATTGAAGGAGGCACTTGACCAACACGGGGGGCTAATTTCATGGAGATTCTTTGCTTGACAGTAACACTGTTATTGTGAACCCATCATAGGGAGAGGCTTAACACTTTAAACTTTCTTTAATAGTCACGATTCCTGCCTCGCCGAAAAATCTCTCCGGACTTGATATACTAGCGGAAAGATCGGTAAAGCTTGGGAGATCCTAATGCGAAGTCATTCGTCAATAATCATCATTTTAGCAGGAATATTGAGCTTAGCTTGCTGTTTATTTCCTTTACCTGCTTTAGCGGCTGTCTCAATCCAACTTTCTAATATTTCCTATACTAATTGTCCTGCAGAATATGCAGAGGGCAATGTGGGTAGTGGTTCAAATATGGCAGCAACTTGTTATTTAGTCCAAGGAAAAGCAAAAAATCCGTCAGGAAAAACGGTCTATGATGCCGATGTCTTCGGCAGAATCTATGATGCGAACAATAATACCGTCATGCCCAATCGGACGCGGGTGGGAACGATTGCAGAAGTGCCACCGGGGGTAAGTGACTTTGAGATCCGAATTTCTGTTCCCGCTAATCAACCCACTCCCTTACAATTAAAGCAGTTCAAAGCGTCGGGCTTTAGTAGTAAAGTTCGCCCCTACTATTACCAAGATGAGGACGATTTCGCCAATTTTAACCATGATTAATCCCTAAAATCCCATGGCATAACTACCCACTAAACTATTTAAGAAGCTGCCTAAGAAATTCAGCAGCAAAATAGCTAAAATCGGGGAAAAATCAATTCCACCGAGAGGGGGAATAAAAGAACGGAAGATATTGAGGTAGGGATCGGTGACAGGGCTTAAAAAAGACATAATACCATAAGCCCATTCCGCCGTTTGAAACCAAGATAAAAGGATTCTAACGATAATGAGGACAGAGTAGATTTGAATAAAACTGGCAGCAACCGTTAGCAAAAATTCCATAGGACAGATACGCCTTATCTATAAACAAAATGCTTTACACAAAAAATATCTTAGCGTAAAGTCTTCCCTCTGTGGAGGCGTTGGTTAAAGATTCCCTTAAAATAAAGTAAAGTCCCTCTTTTTAGATACCAATGACCTCAAATCATTCTCCTTCTGCCCCTGAAATTCAAGCTTTGTTTGATCGGATTGCCCCTGTCTATGATCAATTCAATTATTGGTTAAGCTTAGGACAACATCGTATCTGGAAGAAAATGGCAGTCAAGTGGTGCGAACCTAGGTTAGGCGATAAATGCTTGGATATTTGCTGTGGCAGTGGCGATTTAAGCCAAATTTTAGCCAATCAAGTCGGTAAGTCAGGTCAAGTGGTGGGGCTAGATTTCTCAGAAGCCCAATTAAAGATTGCCCAACAGCGTCATCAGGCTCAATATCCTCATCTTCCTCTGCGTTGGCAAGGGGGGGATGCCCTCCATTTACCTTTCCCGAATGACAGCTTTGACTGTGCTACGATGGGGTATGGATTGCGCAATGTGGTTGATATTCCCCTTTGTTTATCAGAATTGTATCGCGTTTTAAAAGGGGGCAAAAAAGCGACTATTTTAGACTTTAATCGTCCTCAAAATGAAGGGCTTCTGAAGTTTCAAGAATGGTATCTTAAAACCCTTGTTGTTCCCACAGCAAAGCATTTTAATTTAACCCATGAATACGCTTATATTCATCCCAGTTTGGAACGATTTCTCACGGGATCTCAACAGATTAAGTTAGCCTTAGATGCCGGTTTCCAGAAAGCGATTCATTATCCAATTGCGGGAGGATTGATGGGAGTTTTAGTCCTGACAAAACGTTGATATTGTTATTGTTAATTGAGTTAGAAAACCTTGGATACGGTAAATTTTTGGACACTGGTACTTCCCCCGATCGCCGGAGCAATTATTGGTTATTTTACCAATGATATTGCTATAAAAATGCTTTTTCGCCCTTATCGAGCAATTCATTTTGGTAAGCGTCGTCTTCCCTTTACCCCCGGTTTAATTCCTCGTAATCAAGAACGCCTAGCGAAGCGAGTTTCGGATACAATAATGGGGTCGCTTCTCACCCCTGAAGAATTACAGCGACTCGCTAAACGTTTATTAAAAACGGAACGAGTGGAAGAGGCAATTACTTGGTTATTAAATTTAGCGATTAAACAGATTCGAGAAGATAAACAACAAAAAACAGCACAAATTTTAGCTAATGTCTTAAAGGATCTTTTTGGAGAATCTTTACCAAGAATTTTAAAAGTCTTAGCCAGAAAACAAGACTTTTTAGAGGCGCAAATTAATCAGATTTTTGATCAAATTTTGCTAGAGTTTAAGTTAAACAATATGCAATCAAGACAATTATCTGATTGGTTATTAGATAAAGTCATTCCCCCTGATTTTTTACGACTGGCTTTAATTGATTTTCTAACCGATAGAAATATTAAAGTTATTGATGAAGGATTTCGGGAAAAAACCAGTGGAACTTATTGGGTAGTTGCTAATATTTTTGGCATTCGCAATGCGTTAGTTCGCCTGAGAAGCTTCTGTATTGATGAAAGAGAATTGGCCAATACTCGATTGAAAGAGTTGATTTTATCTTTAGAAGTTCGAGGGCGTTTACGAGAATGGCTCCAAAGTCTTTCTCTCCAAAATTTGCCTGTTTCGACCGTTAAACAACTTCGCAAAACGACAAGAGATACTGTAAGAGCGTACATTCAGGAAAGCGGCGGAAAAGTTATTAAAAATTTAGGGGACTCTATTGACTGGGATAATTTAGCGGTTTTAGTGGTCAATCGTCTGCAAGCGTCAACCGCCGTTTCTACTTCTTTGGGCGTTATTAGTTCAGAATTAGCGTTAATTTTAGAACGTTATTTGGAGGAAGATTTAGAAAAACTGGTAACTCAAGCTATTCCTATTTTATCTATTGATCAAGTGATTATTGAACGAATTAGAGCGACTTCATCAGAGCAATTAGAAATGGCAACGCAAGGCATTGTTAAAAATGAACTCCAAGCGATTGTAAATTTAGGGGGAATTTTAGGGTTTTTAGTCGGGAGTTTACAAACCTTAATTTTATGGCTGAGATAGTCACCCGTTCTTCGTGTTAAAAAAGAACAGAAAATGACGGGGGGATTAAGTTATAATAAATGGTTAAGCTGAGGATCTTATTGGGATCATGTAAAATGGAGTGAGGTCGTTAATAAACATCTTGCATCCTTAAAAATAAAATTAATTTCAATCTATAAATCATTTATTATTTATGACCTAATTTTTACAGATTGTACAATAATAACCTATAGCCCTAAATTATCGTCATCTCATTTAAAATCTTATATTTAATTTTCAAACTTTAAAATAAGTGTCGCTAATGGACTTTTCTTTTCTCAACTATCCTGTACCTCTCAATTCTCCTTTTTACGTTGAACGTTTTCCCCTTGAATCTTTAGCTTACCGAGAGATCGAAAAACTAGGAAGCTTAGTTCGGATTAAATCTCCCCAAAAAACAGGAAAAAGCTCTTTCCTAATTAGAATTCTTGATCATGCTCGGAAAAAAAACTATAGTGTTGTGACCATTGATTTTCTAGAAGCAGATAAGGCAGTTTATCATAATTCAAATGAATTTTTACAGTGGTTTTGTCTCAAAATTGCCCAAGGATTACAGTTGGCTCCTCAATTATCTGAATATTGGCATGATATCATCGGTAGTAAGTCCAGCAGTACTCTTTATTTACAAGAATATATTCTTAAAAGCCGAAATGCGCCGATTGTTTTAGCCTTAAATGAAGTTAATTTATTATTTGAATACCCAAAAATTGCTGAGGATTTTTTTACCTTATTACGATTTTGGCATGAACAAGCTAAACAAATTCCAGCCTTTGAAAAACTGCGTCTAGTTGTGGTTCATTCCACTGAAATATACATTCCCTTAAAAATTCATCAATCCCCCTTCAATGTAGGATTGCCCCTCGAATTACCCCCTTTTAGTTTATCACAAATTAGCGAATTAGCGCGTCGCTACGGACTTTTCTGGAACGAAGAAAAAGAAAGCCTACAATTAAAACAAATGACGGGAGGCCATCCCTATTTGGTAAGCATTTTTCTTTATCATTATTGTCAAAATATTCAATCTTTTGAAACCCTACTGCGTGAAGCACCCACGCAAGGCGGAATTTATCGAGATCATCTGCAAATACAATGGCATACCGTACAATCCTATCCTGATTTATTAGAGGGATTAAAATTATTATTAATAACTCAAAAAAACGAAACTTTAGATCCTTATATTTCTTCTCAACTCAATCGAATTGGTTTAATAAATTTAAAAGGAAATAGCTGCCAGATATCTTGTGAATTGTACCGTCTATATTTTGCACAACAACTTTGCCAAAAAAGGACGAAAGATCGTTCTCGTGTCGAGCAATTAGAGGCAGAGAATCAAGCATTAAAAGCAATTGTTAATATTGATAGTTTAACCCAAATTGCTAATAGAAGGTATTTTGAGGAATGCCTACGAAATGAATGGCAAAGGATGACACGTCAAAAAAGTTACCTTTCATTAATTTTACTGGATCTCGATGATTTTAAGCTTTATAATGATACTTACGGTCATCTTAAAGGAGATCATTGTTTGCAACAAGTTGCTCAGATTTTGAGTCGTTCTCTTAAACGAGCAGGCGATTTGGTGGCACGGTTTGGCGGAGAAGAATTTGCCCTTATTTTGCCTCAAACATCCCTTGAAGGAGCGATTAATTTAGCAGAAAACATTCGTCAGAACATTAAAGCTTTAAATCTTGAGCATCGTTACTCAAGAAATCCGACTAAAAAGGTAACCGTTAGCATTGGGTTAGTCAGTATGATTCCTCAAGAAAATTATAGCTTGCATCAGTTAATTGACTGGGCAGATCAAGCCCTCTATCAATCAAAAAATAAAGGACGAAACTGCACCACTTATTATTCCATAACGGCTGATGATTCCCAAGTTTTGTAAGGTCAAAAACAAATGATGTACCAAGTGGGGGGAAGCTTACATAAAGCCGCTTCTTGTTATGTAGAAAGACAAGCAGATAAGACGCTCTATCAAGCCTCACAGAGAGGAGAATTTTGCTATGTTTTTACGGCTCGACAAATGGGCAAATCTTCGCTTTTAGTCCGTACCCGAAACCGACTCGAAGCAGTAGGATTTCGCTGTGCTAATCTAGATATGACCAGCATTGGTAGTGAGAATATTAGCCCTAGTCAATGGTATTTAAGCATCATTGGAGATCTATGGCGAGGGTTTGATCTATTTGAAACAGTTAATTTAAAACACTGGTTACAATCAGTCGAAAATCTCTCGCCCTTAAAACAATTAGATCGCTTGTTTAGTGATCTCATTTTAAAGCAATTTAAGCAAGATAAAATTATTATTTTTGTAGATGAAATTGATAATATTCTAAGCTTACCTTTTTCAGTGGATGATTTCTTTGCCTTTATTCGCTTTTGTTATAATCAAAGAACAGAAGATCCCTCCTATCAGCGTCTCACTTTTGTTCTTTTTGGCGTCACCACCCCTTCTGATTTAATTCAAGATAAAAATCGAACCCCTTTCAACTTAGGAACTGCCATTGAATTGCAAGGATTTACCTTTGCAGAAGCCCAAATTTTACAAGAAGGATTGCCCATTGAAGGAGCGAATTCTCAAGCCTTATTGAAACATATTTTGCACTGGACAAATGGACAACCTTTTTTAACCCAAAAACTCTGTCGCTTGGTGAGTCAAAGCTGTCTCGAAGAAAGAAAAAAGCTGAAATCTGAAGGTTCATGGATTCGCAAAATTGTACAACAGAAAATTATTAATCAATGGCAATCACGGGATGAACCTGAACATTTAAGAACCATTCAAGCTCGCTTAGAATACCATCGTCAAAATAAAGGAAGATTACTAGAAATTTATCAAAAAATTCTACGAGAAGGACAGGTTGAACTTGATCAAAGTCATGAACAAATTAAGTTATTGCTATCAGGTTTAGTGGTACAAAAACAGGGCGTTTTGCAGGTAAAAAATCCTATTTATCAAGCGGTTTTTAATATTGATTGGACAGTAAGACAACTTAACGCTTTACGCCCCTATTCTCAATCTTTGGAAGCGTGGTTAAAATCGCAAAAAAACGATAAATCTAGACTATTAAGAGGATTGGCCTTAAAAGATGCCCAAGAGTGGTCACAGGGAAAAAGTTTGAGCCAAATCGACTATCAATATCTAGCGGCTAGTGAACAAATTGATCGTCAAGAAATGCAGCAAACCTTAGAATTACAGCGAGCAGCTGCCGTCGAAGCTAAGCTAAAAGAAGAACAAAAAACGATAAAGTTGCAAAGATGGTTATTAGGCGTTATCACCTTTGGTTTCTTCTCGGTATCTGCCCTAGGCGTAGCGAATCTTTTTCTTTATCGCCAATCTCGCCTTGATGAGCTTAAAGCGATCGCTCAATCGTCTGATGCCCTTTGGCAGTCTAATCAACAACTGGATGCCTTGGTGGCGGCTATTAAAGCTCAATCTCTACAGTTAAAACTCAATAAAATTGACTTGAAAACCAGAGAAAAGGTCGAACGTGTCATAAATCAAGCAATTTTTGGTATTATCGAAAGAAATCGTCTTTCGGGGCATCAAGGAACGGTGTGGGATGTAGCATTTAGTCCTGATGGGGCAACGATGGCAACTGCCAGCGAAGATAAAACGATAAAACTCTGGAAACAAGACGGCACATTAATAAATACCCTAAACGGCCATCAAGGAGGCGTTGAGTCGGTCAAATTTAGCCCTGATGGTCAGATTATCGCTTCTGGGAGTACCGATAATACCATTAAACTCTGGAAACGGAATGGCATTTTATGGCGCATTTTGAAGGGTCATCAAGCAGGGGTATATGATTTAGCGTTTAGTCCCGATGGCAAGACCTTAGTCTCTGGTAGTGAAGATAAAACGATTAAACGCTGGAAAGTTGACGGTACATTGCTGAATACCTTTAAAGATCATCAAGGAACAATTGTTGCCCTTGTCATGAGTCCAGACGGGAAAGTCATTGCCTCGGCAGGAGAGGATCAAACTATCAAACTTTGGACGATTGAGGGAAAATTACTGAATACGATTCGGGGTCATGAAGGAACGATAGTGGGGCTTGCATTTAGTCCCGATGGTCAAATTTTAGCCTCTGCCTCAGATGATACCACTGTTAAACTTTGGACAAGGGAGGGGCAATTATTAACGGTTTTTAACCATGAAGCCTCAGTATTTGCCGTGATCTTTAGCCTTGATGGAGAGCAAGTTATCACAGCAGGGGCTGATCATTTAATTAAATTTTGGCATAAAGACGGCCACTTACGCCAGACGCTAGACGGTCACGATGCCTCGATTTGGTCGCTCAATCTCAGCCCTAATGGTCAAATCTTAGCTTCTGCTTCTGATGATAAGCACGTAAAACTGTGGCAATTGGCAAATCCCTTGCTTCGCGTCTTGAAAGGTCATCATACGGTGATTTTTGACCTCGCCTTTCGTCCGGATGGTCAACAATTAGCCTCTGCGTCGGGAGATACCACAATTAAACTGTGGGATAAGGAAGGCAACTTTCAAAATACGTTAAGTCAGCATAACAGTGCCGTAACCAGCGTTGCATTTAGCTCGGATAGCCAAATAATGGTCTCTGCTTCCCAAAATGGGAATCTTAAGCTGTGGGACAGATCAGGACGCTTATTAAAGCAGATCAAAGCCCATAACGGGGCGATTTGGGGTGTGAGTATCCATCCTGATAGTCAAAGAATCGCAACTGCCAGTGTGGACAAAACGATTAAACTGTGGGATAAACAGGGAAATCTCCTAAAAACCCTGAAAGGTCATAGATCTAGGGTGGAATCGGTCGCCTTTAGTCCAGATGGCAATCTGCTCGCTTCAGGGAGTGGGGATAATATGGTGAAATTGTGGTCAATGGAGGGACAATTACGAAATACCCTACAGGGTCATCAAGCACGGATTAGAGAAGTAGCGTTTAGTCCCGATAATCAGCTTTTGGCTTCGGCCAGTGAAGATAATACTATTAAATTGTGGGATAAAGCGGGAAATCTCCTAAAAACGCTGACTGGACATCAAGCAGGAGTTTGGGGGGTGGCTTTTAGCCCTAATAGCCAGCTTTTGGCTTCTAGTAGTGCTGACAATACCGTAATTATTTGGGATAAACAGGGAAATTTATTAAAAAAACTAGACCTGCATTCATCTGGCGTATGGCGCGTTGCCTTTAGTCCTGATAGCAAATTTTTAGTTTCAGGTGGCGAGGACAAAACGTTGATTTTATGGAATTTAGAGCAGATACTCGCTCTTGAGAATGTTCGCTATGCTTGCCATTGGGTTGAGGATTATCTAAAGACCAATCTCGAAATTTCGGCAGAAGATCGCCAATTGTGCCAGAAATCAGCCTATACTAAGAACAATCTTTTACGCCTTAAGAATTAAAACCTCCTGTCTCTTCATAACTAACCCATTCTTTAGCTCGAACTGAGGTTAAAGTAATATAACGGTTTCGTCCTTGTTTTTTGGCTTGATAGAGGGCAATATCAGCCTTTTGTAATAAAATTCCACTATTATCTTGCATATTTTGGGGAACCATTGTGCTGATCCCCCCACTCAACGTCACAATCGGGCTGGTTGGCGAACAGGGATGGGGAATCGCTAACCGTTGAACTTCAGCAAAAATACGCCTGATAACATTAACCGCCGCACTTTCTTCGCTTTTTCTCAATAAAATAACAAATTCTTCCCCACCATACCGCGCCGCTAAATCCCGTTCCTCGCGAATTTGACTGCCAATCGCTTGCCACCGCTTTGAGGCAAACATCCCCTTCAGGATGGCCGTAGGTATCGTTATAAAGCTTAAAGTGGTCAATATCTAATAAAATAATGGACAACGAATAGGGGTGCTGGGCAGCTTCTTGCCAGTAATCCAGTAACACTTCATCAAATAGACGACGATTAGCCAATCCCGTTAAACCGTCTTGAGAGGCTAAGGAAGCCAAATGCTGGTTTTTTGACATTAATTTGCGATATTGGATGCGTAACTGCGACTCGATCACTTTTTGTTTCGCAATTTCTTGATGTAAATGGGTTACTCGTTCATTTAAAGAAACGAACTTATGAAGCATCGAATGATTTTTCTGGAAACGGAGGATAACTAAAGGATTTTGCGGACTTTGATGCACCCCTGCCGCTTCTAAAGCAATCTTGAGACAACTGCCATCCTTTTGCCGAATGGGTAAACTACCTTGAACCATTGAAGTGCTACGACCCCAAGCACGGAGCCATTTCTCCAGCTTTTGGACATCTATACCCAGTAAATCAGGTAAAAAATGACTATTTAGCTCTAAAAGCAAAGGAAATAAGCCATAAGCGGCTTTATTGACACCAACAATTGTCCCTGCCAAGGTGACAAGGATAATAGGCTCAGGAAAAACATCAAAAATGCGCCAACAGTCAGGATTCATGACCGTCTTTGACCCTAAATACGATAGTATTCACGACCTTCTACGAGATTAGCCTCGGCCGTCGGTTTAAGATAGATAATCACACGGCATCCGCCATCTCCTTTAGCAATGGTTTGATCTAAGACAACTTTCGCATAACCCAGATTCTGAGATGCGATGACCCCAAAAACACTCGAAGTCATCATACACAGAGAAGGGTGACCTTCTACCATCCTACCCAAAGGACAGACACGATTTCCCAAAATAATTTTTTCTTCATCTTGTTCAATCAAATAAAAATCCCCGTCAATACGACGCTTCAGATCTACCATCACCTCAGCCACCTGTTCACGAGAAAGATGCTCTATCGCTAACGCTTCACGGTAATATTGATTGATCTCTTCCCCCATGAGATTGCCCACCACCGCAATAAATCCAGAAGCATCCTGTAGTCCGACTACATCCTCTAAAGTATTGGCGAGATAAGAAAGTAACGTCCGCAGAAAAAAATCAATTTTAAGCGGGACATTAACCTCAGAAACCGAAGAAGATTCGGGTATAGAATTTGGCATTTTTTATCTCTCTTTAGATAGAAATTCACTTTAATTATAAAAGACAAATTAAGAATAAAGAGGTAGGGGTTATTAATTAACGTGAGTTCGACCATCAGAAAATCTACGAGAATTCTTTATTTAATTTTTTTTGTGCAGGGGGTGCGGGGGAGGCACTCCGTCCCCCGCTGGGGGGTTTGGGGGGCTAGTCCCCCAATCAAGAATTTGTTTTTCTTTTCCTAATCCCAACGAGAATGGACAAAAAAATTGAGATAATTGCCCTCGT
>JBGTGT010000079.1:0-14818 GCA_041746575.1 Microcystaceae cyanobacterium | reverse complement strand
TTTTGTTAGAACTAATAGATAGTATGTCGATTTTCGGGGCATTGAACCCCTTAATCGACGCGGGGAGTCCATGTATCCCGACGCTGACCTTTCAGGTACAGCGCGGGACTTATAGCTCCCCGAACCCCTCAAAAGTTAAAGGGCGTTGAAGGGAATTTTTATAAAATTCTACCCTTTGATGTCAAAACCGATAAAGGCGGTCATCGGGGAGATTTTGGGATTCATCGGGATGCCAATGTAGAGGGTAGCCTCGGTTGTATTGTCCTCAGTAGCGATCGCTTTAAAGACTTTGAAGCCAAGATGAAAGAAGTTGGTGAAGGTGAAATTGTCCTAACCGTAATTTATAGTTAATACATAAGGTATTATCTCACGGGTAATTTTACTGAATTCTTTCGCTTTTGTTGACAAGAGGGCAATTTTTCCTTTCACTGTTCAAGACGTTTCCTCGAACCTTATCCTTCCCAAGATAAAAGTCCGAACTACACACCTTTCCCTGACTGAGTTATCCTGAAAAATATTAAAGCTACTTAAAATTTACTATGCAGACAGTTACCGTTTCCCATTGGCAAAGTCGAATTGGCCGTCAACGGGATTGGATTTGGCGAGGATGGATTATTCGTTATAGTTTTACCCTCAATTCTGCGGAAAATTCGATAAGCAAGCCTCCTATTGTCCTTCTGCATGGTTTTGGAGCTTCCATTGAACATTGGCGCCACAATATTTCTTTTTTAAGTCAGTATTCAGCCGTTTACGCCCTTGATCTTCTAGGATTTGGCGGATCTCAAAAAGCGGCTACCCTCTACACCCTCAATCTGTGGGTTGAGCAAGTTTATGATTTTTGGCGCACGGTGATTGGTTGTCCTGTCGTGTTAGTGGGTAATTCGATTGGCTCTCTTGTGAGTTTAACTGCTGCCGCAACTCATCCTGAGATGGTGCAGGGACTGGTGATGCTGAGTTTACCTGACGTGAACGCCCGTCAAGAGATGTTACCTAAGTTTGTAGAGCCTATCGTTAGAAGAATTGAGAATTTGTTTGCTGTATCCGGCTTATTACCCCTTTTATTTTATTTTGTGCGCCAACCTGCGATTATTCGTCGTTGGGCAGGAATTGCCTACGAAAATAAAACAGTTGTGGATGATGAACTGGTCAATATCTTGTCCGCTCCAGCCCAAGAAAAAGACGCTGAAAAAGCATTTAATGCTATATTTCGCTCAGTTATTCGACCTGACTTTGCTAGAGCGGTCAAAGACCTATTACCGCATTTAGACTTACCCATTCTTCTAATTTGGGGTCAAAAGGATCGCATGGTACCGGCTTTTTTGGCTCCCCAATTTGCTCGGTTAAACCCTCAACTTCAATTCATCGAATTAAAGAATGTCGGTCATTGTCCCCATGATGAATGCCCAGAAATCTTTAATTCTCATCTCTTAGGATGGTTAACGACTCATTTTGGGTAATTCGTAACCCATTGCGTTTCCCCTCTTGTGTCTCACCTCCAATTTGACAGATATTTAGGGCATAATAGAAACAGAGAATTGGGATGAATCAAGGTATGCTGAAACTGACCCCTACTACGTATCGTTTCCTCGCCAGTGGTGGTTTAATTTTAGCCTGTCTTTTGGGCATTATTCGTCTTCAACAACATCAGATGAAACCTCAAGAGACGGCCTTCACAAAAGCCGATTATTTGATACAGGAAGAAGCGGAAAAACTGCGACTACAACTTATCAAAAACATTCCATCGTTAGGATTTCGTAATATCATTGCTGATTGGTTATACCTACAATATATTCAGTATTTTGGCGATCTTGAAGGAAGAGAAGCAACGGGTTATGTTCTTTCTTCTGATTATATGACCGCCGTGGTTGATAAAGATCCTCGTTTTGTAGATGCGCTTATTAAGCTCGATGCAGGAACATCTATCTTTGGGGGAGATCCACAGACATCTATTAAATCCTATGAAAAAAGTTTAGCCGTTATTCCTGCCAAAATGAAGGGCAATAACATCGAACCTTATTATCTTTGGATGGGAAAAGGTGTCAACGAATTATTATTTATGGGAGATTCCCAAGCCGCCCATCGCTCCTATTTGATGGCCGGTCAGTGGGCAGATCAATATAATACACCCAAAGCTCAACAAACGGCCCAGCGTGTTCGCCAAACGGCTCAATTTTTAGAAAATCATCCGAGTAGTAAGGTCGCTCAAATTGGCGCATGGACGATGGTCATCTCAAGTACATCCGATGAAAGAACAATTCGACGCGCTTTAACAGAAATTCGAGCATTAGGCGGTCAAATTACTACGGATGCTCAGGGCAATTTGAGCGTAAAAGCACCTGAAGGCATTGAATAAATCTTGAATAAGTTAAGTATCCTGGCTCGTTTCCGTGCTATCTCTGATCGATGGTCTTAATATTTCTTATAAATTGAGTAATTTTCCCCACGTCCTTTTTGGAGAATTAGGGAACGATTAAGATGGGGCAAGGGTCGAATGTTACCAAATGATCAAACCTTCGGAAAATCTGACAGCCTCAGTGTAGTTCTCTTTAGCAAAACACTCACTCGCTTAGGTCAATTATCATGAATATTTCTGCAATAAACGTTAAACCGATCATTAATCAAGGGACAATTTCCTCTTTTTTTCAACCCAAAATTGATTTCTTGCAAATTTCTAATTTTTTGCGCCCTATCCGTCGTTGGTGCGATGAATTAACTATCAATAATCCCACTCTTGCTCATCGGATTTGTCGCTTAATTCCGGCACAATGTCCTTTTGCTCGTACGATTACTCTATTGGATTACAAAATTCTCACGATTCCTCCCCTGTGCAAACTTAACCCTCTTTATGAAGAATTTGTTTTTCTCCGTTTTCGGGCATTATGTTATCTTGCCGATGACTGTGGTGAAGATATTCAGCAATATTGCTAAAATAGATAGCATAAAATTTATTTCACAAGGGACGGGTAAAAAATGGCCATTATCCCTCTCAAAGCTTGGTATTTAGAGAAATATGAACCCATTCGGGAAGTGGTTAAACGTCCCCAAGATTTGCGCCTCAGTCGTAATAGTCTCTTAAAATCGGGGTTAAGGGCTGACTTTTTAGACGATGGTGCCGAGGTTGAAACATCTCTCTGGTTTCAGCGTTACTTAGAAGGACAAACCGTCGATTTTTATATTGAAGGCAGTGGCGGTTATACGATCGCTAATATTGATTTAATTTCTCACGAAATTTACTTCGACAAGCAGGATATCACGGCAAACCTTGATCCTGTGATTTATTTCAGTTCTCAGGTTGAATATACTTCTGCTTCCACTTCGATTCGGGCGATTTTAACAGAAACCCTCGAAAAGATTAATCAGCGTTCTCGTTTACTCCTCAGGCTAGAAGAAGCTTCCCGTCCACTAAATACGCCGCTTCGCCTCAGTGACAGTCAACTGCGGAAAATTCGCAAAAGTCTGCTTTATATCGCCGATGGTACGCCGATTTCTCAGGTGACTCCTGAAGAAACACCCCACCTTCTGCTCAGTTCTGCGGTTTGTGCAGAAATGGGATATGCCATACAATGTAAACGTCCGGGTCAGATTTTATTATTAAATATGGAAAGAAGCGATTTTCAGGGTCAATTTCCTTTTGATATACCGACACATCGACGATTATCGTTCAAAAACAATAGTGAGTTACAAAAAACGTTGCCATCCTTAATTGAAGCTTCATTACAGCCATTTAATTTGTAATGTTACCCGTCGATGACTCAGTTAGCTCGGCTGTCCACCTAAAGGTGCAACGCGATTATGAGGTACCCCAAATATTTAAGAAAGGCTCAATTTTGTTTTGCACTCATAAAAATTGACACGGGGAAACCACCATATATTTTAAAATTGTTCTTATTTTACGTTTAGTAGTATGGGCTTGTCAACCCCTATTTTCTCGTCATACAGATCTTTTTTAAATTCCGAAATTTTGCTACTTTTTCGCTGATTTTGAGCTGTAGATTCAAAGAAATAATGTTTAAAAATACAAATATAATTTTACTTTTTTTATCAATTAATTTTATGTACTTGACACGGTAGAGACATTTTGGCAAGTATCTCTACCCAAGTAAGCTAAATAAAGCAATT
The DNA here is from genome assembly GCA_041746575.1 of Microcystaceae cyanobacterium. Classification (GTDB taxonomy): domain Bacteria; phylum Cyanobacteriota; class Cyanobacteriia; order Cyanobacteriales; family Microcystaceae; genus JBGTGT01. Next base: position 10,699 of record JBGTGT010000079.1, on the reverse strand, counting down.
TTCAGTCCAGTTGCCGTGTAAACCGTAAGGAATATGATTTTTTAAGTGTAAAACGGCAATGGGGGATTCTTCAATCTGTTTTGCGTCTAAAATCACCAGATCACTGCGATGGTATTGGGCGTCGTATTTCAATACCAGTAGCCATCCGTCGTCTTCAGCATGAGCGTCAGGTTTCGGCACAAAAACGGGTTCTCCCGCAAATCCTCGTGGCGCAAAAGAATGTAAAAAGCGATCGCCCGTTTCTAAATCCAGTTTTAAAATAGCCTGAAGAGGGGCATTTTGGCGAGAATGATCAGTTGCCCCGATGTAGAGATAACGATAAGGACGACCCACCTTATCGGGATGTAAAGTGGGAAATTCGCAAGGACGAGGCTCTATAAGCTGTTTCTCCACTATTTTATCGCTCAAATTAACAGTAAATCGCCATAATTGTCCGGGAGCAACCTGACTAAAATCCGTATCCTGATAACTTTCACCGGGGCGAATTTGCGTTAAGGTTGGATAGCAAATGGAATCTAAATACAAATGGTTTCCGACTTCAAAGGCATTGGCATGGTGAAAAACAAAGCCAGCATCCACATCCGATATAATTATTTGGTCATAAGGAGGTTTACGACTAACAATAATCAATTTTGACAGTGCATTTTCAGCAAAATGCACACATTCCCCCGCCCCTCGTAAACCTAGAATAAAAGGCAAAGGATTAAAAGTCACAGAATTCTGCAAAAAGAGACAATAATTGGACGTAATCGCAAAATCATGCATAAAAGAAAACCCCGGTACACTGTGACTATGTTGACAACATAGTTTTCCGGACGTATCAAACTCATAAATAGTAATCTTGCTAGAAATTCCGGGTTTTACCGAAAAATTTACCAAACAAGGCTTACTCTGATCCCACGGCGCACAGGGATCAACCCAAGGATGGGCGGAAATCGAATCCCCTTCCTCTAATAATCCAGCAAAACTTTCAATTTCCTCCGTTTCTAAGGTGGCAGGGTTCAAACGATAAGGACGTGCCGCCTCCCAGAGGGCTAATAACTTATTTCCCCAATAAATAACATTGGTGTTAGCGATATTTTTTACTTTTACATCAAATAGGTTATTTAACCAGCCACCGGGCTTTTGAGTCCCAAAAACCCCCCGATAAAGCATTTTGCCACTGTTTTGTTCAGCAACATAACCTTCAGTTCGCACAAAGCGATTTTGGAAGTGTACCTTCCCGTTTCCGGTAAAGGATATTGCTGACACCATACCATCACCATCAAAGGGGTGATTTAAGGGAATACCCTGAATATCTAGTAACCCCGGCCCATTACGAAAGAGTGTTCCCCGTAAATTAGAGGGAATTTCCCCTTCAATGTCTTCTATCCAGTAATTGTATTCATTCGGTTGGGATTGGTAACCTTTCAGCCAATCTTCACGGGAAAAAGAGGGAGAAAGGGCGGACTTATCTAACGTGCTAGTCATTTCTTTACCTAAATTTCTATGAAAAAGCGATTTTGAGGAAAAATTTACATTTACCGTATCAATGAACGGTTAGTCTTCAGAGGAAGCCGAAAAAGTAACAAATTCAGGGGCGACCTCAGGCAATAAAGACGCATCAACGGCAGATCCCAGTGTATGATGTTCAAAGAGTTCAGAAGGAGGCAAATTCTCGGATTTCTGCGAGAAAGACGCTAATTTCTGAGGATCTCCTTGAGGTAGCCATCCCAATAGGGGAAAGGGAAGTAAACTGGATAAATTTGTCACCAAAACCAATAACCAAAGACGGTCAAAGTTTGTTTCCGTCACCCCTAGTAATTGGGTCAGTAATGCGCCGAATTCGTGGGATAATAGCCCTGCTAAATTCCAAATAGACATCAATAGAGCAAAAAAGGTTGCTTCAATGCCATCAGGGCATAAACGGGCAGAAAGAACTAAAACAGGCATAAAAGCAATTTGTCCCATCACCGTTAAAATCAAGCTATCCCCTAAACTAAACCAATAATCATCGATCCCTAAGGTACGATTGGCATGAGTGACGAGAATTAAGGAAGTCAAGCCGAGTAAAGTTGACAAAACCATACTCCACCCCAATATATGACGGAAGGAGACGGATTTTAGGTATTTTTGATAAACAAAAATTCCAACCAAAGCGGCTAAACTGGTGACTAAACGAACACGTCCCAAAAATTCCGGCTCGAAGCCTAATTCATTGGTAGTAAAAAAGAAAAAGGCAGAATCAGCACTAGGGGTTGCTTGCCAAAGAAAAACAAATAAAGTCGGTAACAAAATAGATTTTTGGCGAATCGTTGACCAAATTGACTTAAATTGATTTTTAACTTCGGGCGAGACACCTTGTGAGAAAGATAAAGACGGAGTCAGAGAAACGGGTAGCTCTACGACTAAAACCGCCACTAATGCCACGAATAAAGGAAAAATAGCAGTAATGAGGAAAACCGTTTGGTTACCGAATTGTTGCAATAATGAACCACTCAAATAAGCAGTGATTAAGCCACCTAGAGCAGAAAAGCCCCAAGTTAGCGATTGTAAGGAACCTGCTTTCGCGATCATCTCTTTTCTTGACCGTTCAACCACAAGGGAATCTACAATCACATCACTCAAGGCAACCGATAAAGAAGTCATCAATAGGCACGCCATCGCCGTTTGGGCATTGTTCACGCTTGTCCCCAAGAAAATCCAAGATAAACTGCCCATCAAGCCGGACAGAATGAGGTAAGACCGGCGACGATAGCCAAAAATCGGTAAAGAATCTGACAAAAGACCCAAAAAAGGCTTAATCATCCATGGAATAGCCGCTATCCCCATTAAAGCCCCCACTTGGGCAGGACTTAATCCGAGATCATCTTTGAGGAAGAAACTCACTGCTAGACGTGCTAAACCCAAGACGCCTTGAACAAAATAGACACAAAGAATTGCCAATAACTCTAGAGTCGGTTCGTTGCCAAAAAATAGCGTGTTTTTGAAATGATCCTTGATTTGCTGGAGATTCAGTCCTGAAAAAGTCATAAAACTTTATGAAGTTTTGTTACTTCCTCTATCATAGACAAAATTGCCCCATATTTTCACAAAGAAAAAGAGATTTGCCGAGAAAACGAATGCAAGTTTTCTTTAAATTTCCGTGATCTTACGAAAGGGTTTTCAGAAGCTAGTGAATATAATAAAAGTAATTAAAGGCTATGCTTTAAGGAATCCGTCATGAATCCAGATTTTTGTTCTTCAGTGTTTTTTAATGATTCCGATCCCTCTAATTCACCGCAAAAGGACAATTCAGACAAAAGACTTTTAGAGTTAATGACCAGCTTTTTAAAGAAGCAGGATATCAACCCTGATGTTATCGATCTTTATAAAGAAAATTTGCGAAAAATTCGTCAAATTGGTGTGATTGCTCAGGCGATTGATAAGAAACAATTTAAAGAACCAGAATTTCTGTTTTTTTTGAATTTAAAAAATAAATTTTTGCAGGGTACTGATGAGCATAAAAGACTCAATCAAAGTTTGCGTTTATTGAAGGTTGCCATTGATGCTAAAAATAGCTTTTTGAGAATTGAACAAATTGAATCAATGTACCGTAATAGCTATCAACAAGAGCTTTATCAATTGGTTTTTGATTTACTATCCAGAAACGTCAGTGCACCCTTTTTCTATAATAAAGTTCACGAAAAACTCCACGAAGTGTTACCCCTCGTTAAAACCGAAAAAGCAAAAAATGTGCTATGTTCTTATGTCCAAGAGTTAGATAGTCTCGTCAAGCAAGACAAACTCGGACTGAGATTATTGTATTTATTTAAAAAATACCAACTCACCGACTACTCGATTCTTGGAAAAGTGTCTGATGTTGTAACTTATTTAAGTCGCCAAGAGGTCAAAGATTTTGATTATGTTTTAAATTTGATAACCACTTATTACTAAACGTTTGACAATTTAGGTCGTATTATTGGTATATCCCGCGTTAAATCTACCCCTCAAAATTATACAATATTTAGCTCTTAGAGCTAAACATCAAACAAATTATTTTCAATTTCGCAAACTCCTAACCCTTTTGCAAGATTGGGAACAAGCTTATCAAGTCATTCAAAATATCCGACGGCGACACTCTCCGATCAAATATCATCAACCGCCTGAATTTCAAACTAAATTACCCGGCGAACAAGTTTATCACCAATATCAGCATTATTTGCTATCGTTTTAATTCTTGATTTAATCGTTGTTGGCGTTTAGGCTAAGTATAGCTTCTAGACTGGGCTATACTTTTTTGTGTTTGAAAGACTATAATAAAAAACGATAAAAACTAATTATTCGTTTCAATACTGATGGAATGGTTTACAATTGTTCTCGCTGGACTGCTCGCCGCTATTACCCCAACGGGGTTAATTCTTGATCAAGTAGTTGCCAGTAATTTACGTCAGCAAGTTGAGAAAGTAGCGGTTTTAAAAGTCAGAGTAGATAATATTCCCAGCTATCAAGTTTTGCAGGGAAAAATAGATAAAGTGAGGATTGCCAGTCGAGGAATTTACCTACTTAAAAATGTTAGAATTGATACTTTAGAGATAGAAAGTGATCCCATCTCGATTGACCTAGAAACTTGGAATCAAACCAAGAAAATTCGTCAATCGTTACGTCAACCGCTACAGGGAGGTATTCGATTATTAATTCAAGAAAATGATCTCAATAAAGCTTTAGCATCTGATAATATCAAATCCCAAATTCAAAAGATTATTGATAGTTTACGACCTGAAGGTTCACCGGAATTTAAATTAATTAATGCTCAGGTCGAGTTTTTAGAAAATCAAAGAATTCGTGCTAACTTTCAATTAGAACAAACCACTGAAGACGGCATAGAATCTGAGCAACTTAATTTTAAAATTGAGTTTGGATTAAAAATAATAGAAGGACGAACTTTGCAATTTACAGAACCCAAAGCCAGTATTAATGAACAAAATGTTTCCTCCAGATTTCTCAATCGTCTTTTGAATGGATTTAGCGAAAATTTCAGCTTGAAGACGTCAGAAAAGCAGGGACTTATCGTTAGAATACTTGACTGCAATATTGAAAATAAGCAAATTTCTTTGGTCATCTTTACCCGACTTAATCCTAATTAGTCAAATCTTTGCTAAGCTTGAAAATCATCAGTAAATAAAAGTTCAGCAATATATTCTGCTCCTCTTTTTTTTCGCCACTCCCAGTGATTGTCTTGTCCATTTTCTCTAACATTATAAATAGCTGCACCTAAAAGGGAATCCAGTTCTTCTATACTTGAAAAAGTAGAACCAATTGTAACCGGCCATGTGATTTGATGTTTAATTAAAGGATAGTCAGGTGCAATGATATAACAACCGCAAGAAGCGGCATCGCTGATTACACCACTGGCGCGGTAATAATAACGATCTTTGTCAAAATAGGTAACCAAAATATCAATACTTTTCAATGCGTTAAAGTAGTCCCTATCTTGAGTTGTATCTAAAATAGAAATGTTCAAATTGTCCATTTCTTGATTTTTTTGTTTTTGAGGGGTTCCTAAGACAATTTCGCAGTTATTATGCTTAGAGGCATAATCTATCAGTTTCGTCAGCAGTTTGCCAATCGGTTTGTCCGCTCGAATAATCCCCACGATACCCACTTTAATCCGACTATCCTTGGGTAATCTTTCTTTCTTTTGTAAACGGGGGGTTACTTCACTAATCATCGGATGAGGAATGACAACTTTAGAATGCGACGGCAATTGAAAGTTAGGATTTATCAGCGCATCATCTAGTTCTAATAATACGGCTTTGGTTTGGGGAGAAACAGCAAGATAACGTTTAAGAAACTGAAACCCTAAACTCTTAATAAAATTCTCTTGGGCTAAGGTTTGATTACCATGTAAACCCAAAAAAACTTTTTTACCCGTTAGTTTTAGCAAAGGTAATAAAAGCAAGAGATGTTGATTGTAAACTTCCATTACATAGATACTATCAATTTCTTTCAGTTTTAATGCCTGTAAGCCCATAACTAAATGACGATATTCCCGACGGAGATGTAGTCCTAGAGAATAGTTAGGAATCTGTTTACTAATAGCCTTAAACCACCGAGGCAATGAGGTTTCAATGGTCAAAAACTCAACCTTATGTTTCCTCAAATATTGATTAATATGTAAGAGTTCTCTAAGACCGGGATGAAAAAGCTTCATTGTTTTTTATAATAGCATTTTTAAAATTAATTATTTTTTTTCAATCCTTGAAAAGGACTTAATAAAATACTTCTTAGAAGTTCCATTTCTCCTGCCATGACTGTATCCGTTTTTAAAACATTCTTATTTTTCGCATAAAAAGCTAAAAATTTTTGCAAATCATTGGCGAAGTAAGCGGCTGCTACTATCGGTCGTTGCCATGGAGAATAAGCAATCATTCTGGTTTTATAACGACTGAGTCCAACCCCTCGAAAAAACTTGACGATATAATCTTGCGTTAATCTAGATTGAGGAATAATATGCTCTATGTGCATCTCTTTATTGAACCATAATTCCCAACCATCGTAGAGAATATAAGATAGCATTTCTACATCTTCGCATTTAGTTAAAACCGAAGAACCGGACACCCCAACAATTTGCTGTTCGGCAGGCACACTTTTGAGCCAAGCTTGCTTACGAATCACAATACCTGCCCCCGGTGGGAACAGTTTTTTTCGAGTTTTTTCGTAACGTTTATTGTAGCAATAGGTTTTGTTTCCTTCTAAAATTGCAAAATAGCGAGCAATCCTACCGAAACCGGGAGGAGGTTCTTTTTCAAATTGACCGTGAATCTGTCCGCCATAAGCACCTGCTTTAGGGTGTTCTTGACCAAATTGATAGGCTTGTGCTACCCAATCAGACGCAGGTAGATTATCATCATCTAAAAAGCCAATTAATTCGCTTTGAGATTCTTTTATGGCACAACGTCGAGCAAAAGCTAGTCCCTGACGTAATTCAAAACAATAACGCAGTGGAAAAAGTTTAACCCAAGTTTTTTGCTCGTTTTCTACCAACGCTTTTGTTCCATCTGTACTATTATTATCTATCACAATAATTTCCCAAGAAAAGTTTTCTGTGTTTAACTGCGCTCCTAATTTTTCTAGAACAGCAGGTAAACGCTTTTCTCCATTATAAGTACAGATAGCAACCGTAAAATCTAGCATGATGTATTAATTTACTACTTAAGTTATTAACTTTCTTGACTATCATAACAGCCTGTGTTATCATTTCTGGAAAAGTTCAGTGTAAATTACTTTATTAAGGAGTTAAAGAGCTTTATTCTAACTTAACTTTTGCTTTGTAAGTTTGTCTAAAAAAGAAAAATATGAAAATAGGTATTCTAACATTTCATCACACAACTAACTACGGAGCAACATTACAGTCCTACGCTTTACAACGTTATTTAATTCAGCTAAGTCATGAAGTTGAATTAATTGATTATCGTCCTTATAAAGCTGTTTGGCACTATGTAAAAGAAATGCTTCCTATTAGAAGAAAGGGAGCAAATATCACCGAATGGGTTAATACTGTCTTCATACAATATATTTTGAAGGCACAAAATATGAGAAACTTTTCAAAAAACTATACCCAACTGAGTCCTCAAAGATTTTATCAGAAAAGTGATCTTGACCAATATAATCATCAATATGACGCTGTGATTATAGGTAGTGATCAAGTTTGGTGTATTAATTCCGTTCGAGGCTTTGATTCTTCTTATTTTCTTGATTTTGTTAATGGACAAAACTGCTCAAAACTTAGTTATGCAGCTAGTTGTGGACCAACTCGCAGTTGGGGTAAATATGAAGCACAAATTCGTACCTTGTTGCAAGATTTTCATGCGCTTGGTATTAGAGATACAAATAGTATTGAATTAGTTAATGCCTCACTAGAAAGTAAAAAAAAGATTACAAAAGTCTTAGATCCTACCTTTTTGGTCAATTATGAGGACATCATGGTTGTTCCTAAACGGAGCAGTGACTATGTGCTAATTTACAGTCACCATGGTATGGTCAACCCATTATCTAAGGAACTCATTCAATTAGTTAATCAAAGACTCAATACTTCGACTGTCATTTCTGTGGGTCATCCTAGTAAAATTGCCAACAAAAACCTAGTGGGTATTGGTCCACAAGAATGGTTGGGGTATATCTATCATGCTCCTTATGTTATTACGAACTGCTATCATGGGGTAATATTTTCAATTATTTTTCAGAAGCAGTTTAGTTTCATTCCTTATGGTAACACTAATAATAAGGCGATGGATATTTTAGAAACTTTTAATCTCACCTCCAGAATTCTTTCCGATAAATATAACGCCAACGCTTTAGAAAAGCAGTCTGCTTCCATCGACTACACTTCAATAAACGAGAAAAGGGAAAAGCTACTTCACCAGTCTCAATCCTATTTAAAAAAAGGGTTAGAAAAGCTTATTTCCATATCTTCGACCTATTCTACGTAGACAGAATAGATTCTAACTATACTTAACTTAAAATTCGTCAGGGCTTTTGTCAAAAAATCTCCGAACGTTGGTTATTAGTTAAAATTAATTTTTAAAATGAGTTAAAAATCTATGATTAAAATAAGTTCGATGACTGATAATAGTCTATCTTTTTATAAAACAAAACATGATTTTCAACACTACGGAGAATTTCATACAATAGATGAATTTCGTAGCTATTGTGATTGGGCTAGGGAAAATCATGTACCCACCTACATTTTGGGAAATGGTTCTAACACCCTGTTTGTCAGGGATAAGATAAAAACATTAATTTTAAAAAATAAGCTAGAAGGATATATCAAGCCATTAGGTGAAACTCAGTTTGAGGTGTCTTCTGCCACCTTAATCATAGATGTTCTCAAATATTGTTATAAAGATTCCCTCGATTGTTTTTATTATCTTGCCTCAGTTCCTGCAACGGTTGGGGGAGCATTAGCGATGAATGCGGGACGAGGATGGAGGCGAAACATGAGTATTTATGATTTTGTTGAGAGTGTAACCTTCTTCGACTTCTCGGATAACTGTATTAAAACTCTTAATAAAGTGCAAATTGTTAAAGGGTATCGAGAAACAATATTTACAGGGTTAACCTCTAGCTTAATTCTAAAAGCCGTCTTTACGTTTCAGAAAACTGAAATTAACAATAACCCCATTGCTCATCGCCTACAATGGGCAAAAAAACACCAAGATAACACCTCCCCTAGCTGTGGTAGCGTCTTCAAAAAATATCGACCTTCGTTAATCAGAGTTGTCAAGGGTTTAGCTATTGACAAAGCTCGATTTTCTAAGAAAACTGACAATTGGATTATGAATAATTCCAGTAGTAGTTTTGGGATTACTTCTCTCATTAAAATTGTCAGATTTCTGCATATTCTAACAGGAAAAAAGGCTGTCTTAGAAATAATAGAAGTTAAATAAAGCCTCAATTGATAAGTGCAATTATTGTCATTTACTTATTTTTATTCGTCCCCTCCAAAAAGGTTTCTGTCTTTTAGCAATCAATCCCCATTATGCTTGATTTATAAATTGACAGAGAAAAGCCATTAGCTCTCTTGACAAAGATAACGTTTTGTGTTGTTTCCTTTATCATTTATTTCAGTGACATGATTTTTTAGGAACATATTAGACATCTCCAAAAATCCATAACCCAGTCACAGCAATGGAAGCAGGCGGATAAAACTCAATGAGAAGATTTAGCCCTAAGAACGAATTAATGAGGGTTTGAAGATAGGAAATCTAATTTGGGCATAAAATTATGACTCATTATAACGTCAATTACTTCGCCTAATTGCTCGGATTTTATTATTTCTAAAATTAGGGAACCAATTCTCAAACGAACTAATCCACAAACGGTTAAGAGAACAGATTCATATCGACTTTTATGCAGACGAAATCTTTCTTGAACGACTTTAAATATTTTGACAACTCGAATTAAATGCTCAACAAAAATCCGATTCGATGATAAAGCTTTATTTTCTTTAATTTGATTATTTGTTAATTCTCCATTTTTAGGTTTTTTAGAGGGAGTTATGATTTGATTTTCCCCAATGTAAGCTTTATCTCCACTAAAAGTTTGTTGGGAATTGAATTTGCTTAACGTTTGGCGACCGATTTTAATATCACTCATTGGTCCGAGTTGTCCAATTACTACATCAATAATATCTTCAGCTTTTGGCAACACAATGAATTGACTTTTAAAAGTATGTCTTTTTTTTTCCTGAATAATACTTTTTCTGAGTTTCATAATCTGAAGGTCTTTCTGTGACTTGCTCGGCACTATCCACTATCAATTCATGATGGGTTAATTCTTCACGAATTTTTTCCAGTTCTTCTTGTGACTTTTTTACTTGTTCTAAGAGACTTGGGGTAACTCATCTTGAAATAATTTCTGCCAATAATTAAACAATTTATGTGCGGATGATTCACTAACCTGAAAAAGTAAGCCTAACAATTGAAAACTTAAGTGATGTCTCAGATAAACTAACATTGAAATAATCTGTTCTTCCTTAGAGAGTTTTGGATGATTCCCTCCTCCTGCTTTGATAATTCTAATTTTCTTTTTTTCAATTTCTTCTTGTTTTCTTGGATGGAGAAGTTTTCCTTGTTCTATCAATTGTCTTAATTGTTCATGATTAATTCCCAATAATCTTTTTGTTTCTTTAGGATGTTTCTGAATATATTCCCAAGTGTAATTGTCCATTTTATCGATG
>JBGTGT010000078.1:0-29705 GCA_041746575.1 Microcystaceae cyanobacterium | reverse complement strand
GCTGGAATGATTTAAGGCTATTACTCCATAGGCACAGAGCTTCTAGCTCCTCTCCACTAAGAAACAAATTCAGAGATTCTTGTTTCATCCCTTCCTGGGCTTACTTTTACTCCTTTATTCTATCTACAACTGTAGAGCTTTTCCTACCTCACTAAATGATACATTACCATGTGCTCAATCATTTCTATTTTTCTTAATGGAAAGTAGATCAATTCCACCTCTCGTTTGACTGTGATCTGTATTTGGTGAAAATCCATATTTTTCTGCCACTTCTTCTCTAATAAGTTTAGCATCCACATTTCCTGAAAATAAATCCTCAGCATCAAAACTAATATGAATAATATCTGTTGTTAGTTGTAAAATCTTGGTTGTTAATGTATCAGAATTACGTTTTTTTACGTTTTGCCAGATAATTTTTTTGATTTCCGTCCTCAGACTATCAAAAGAAGTATTATTCGTCTTGATTTCATCGAAAATAAATTGAACTGCATTTCTCATTGTAGATTCTACAAGATTATAAAGTAGTAAATATGCTGTTGCTTTAAGTGTCTTTTCTAGTTCAGTATCAATTCCATAAAATGCACCATCTTTACTTAATTTAATGGTTCGTTGTTCCAAATCCTTTATGAAAATCATATAATCAGTAACTTCCTTCGCACGTTCGTTAAAATCATCTAATACACTCTGCACGACTATTCACCTAAAAGCTGATTTCGAACATACTCAATACGGCGAATAACTTTATTTCTAGAACTGCTTCCATCACCTCTAGTATATTGTTTATAGTCTTCAGAGTCTAGCAACTTTAATGATTCAGGTTGAGGTTGTAAATCAGGATTTTGTCTTAAAGCTAAAGCAATACCGACAGAAAGAGATTCAAACTTAATTCTCGTTACAGGTTTACAGCTTTTTCTAGTTTGCTGATAGAATCCATGAGGAAAGTAAGTCTCCACAAAATCCAGCATTTTATGGAACTCCTCCTTCATATTATTAAGTGTTTCAGTATTGTGTTCATTAGTTTTCATGAGATATTTATCAAGAAACTCAGTTAATTTCTGAGCATTAAAATTTTTATAATCATTTAGAAAAGCAAAAAAGCGTAAAACATATTCTTGAGGATCTTTTTTATTGACTTCTATGTCAGAAAAATGACAGAGATTGAGAAAATTTTGATCTTTGGCTAATTCGTCAATCACATCTAGAAAAGCCCCTCTATGTATTCCCCTACGCTTTTCCATCTCATTTAATTGAATACTCCCTGTATTAATTCTTTCAAACAAGATTCTACGAGTTTCTTCATCAGCATCTTGAGTTAGTTGAACAATTCTAATTGAGGTTATTTTAAAACGTCTTTGACGTGCAAGAGGTAAGTCAGAAAATCGAAAATCTTTTAGTTTATATAATTTTTCTAAACCTTGTAATCTTAGTTCATCATTGAGAAATTTTGTCAAAGTACGGATTCTTTGACTTCCATCTATCAATTCCCAACGTGCTAAATCTTGTGTCTCTAAAATATCATCTTCTGATGATTCACCCGATACATCTGCTACATAAATGTAAGAAATAGGTAATCCTAATAAAATAGACTCAATAAGTTTTGATTGTCGTTGTTCATCCCAAGCCATTTCCCTTTGATAATCAGGGATAAATAATTCATTTTCGTCAGTTTCTTGTCCATCTAAGAACTTTTGAACAATTACTTCTATTGGATATTCGATAGTATTATAATCAACAACTTTGCTAACCTCACGGATTTGAGTTTCTGCATCTTCCTTTTGCTTATTAGTTATCTCGTAATCGGGAACTATAGTATTGTTACTCATAAATTAATCATCATTAACTAAATTAGCATGGTCTTGATTTTCAGTATTTTGACTTTTATCAGACATTTTCAGGTAATTTACTCCCATATTCGCAAGTAGCATTGTAAATATCTAACCCAGTCTATATCCAGTCAGAACGAATTGCTTCTGTATCCGAGTCTAAATCGACTTTCTTTCCCACACGAACCCGATAACGATAATCCAAATTACGACGATATGTTCCCCTAATATCCAACACAGAAGCCATACCATCTATAAAGCTTCTTCTTGGAACAAAGGAACGTTTTGAGGATATGTCATGATAGTAGATTTTTACCATAACATTCTCATTTTGGCGAACATACAACGAATAACAGCACGATTTTAAACTATACTTATCTTAAGCATAGCATTTATCTTGACAAGATAATCTAAAAACGTCAAGCGATCGCATTTTCCAAAAAAACCTTTAGAGATAAACGAATTAGAATAATTAGTGTAAGATTAGCCACAAAAAAGGAACGAATTTAGTCTTATTAGAACCTAATGTAGCTCAAGCGTTTCCTAATGATGAAGCGGTTAATAAGGCGTTAAGATTATTAATAGAGATTGCTAACCGACAAAAACTCAGCTAAAATTCAGAATTTCTATTTCAATTTATTAAATTCTTGTTCAGTAATACCTAAATTGAGCTAAAATTTCTTGAAATAACCAACCGCCAATTTCTGCGTTACCATGAATAGGAATAATGGTAGAACGTCCATTAGGGTGTTGCCAGCGTGCATGACTCCCTTTTTGTCGTACTTTCTCAAACCCTAATTTTTTAGCCACTTTTTCAAGCGTTTTTGCTTTAGCTGGCATGGCAAATCGTTACTTCAATATTATTAGGCAAATCTCTATTTTCTTCAAGATATTCTTTAGCAATCATATCAAAAACATGATTTAATTCAAAACGTGCTTCTTCTGGGGTTTCTCCCCAAGCATGGTATGTTTGACAGAAGGGGAAACTTTAAAGTAAGTGATTGCTAATCTTGAAGAAGCCAGAAAATTATGTATAGAAACCGTTTATCATAATAGTAAAAAAGAGATTCCTTTACCTTCAAGAAAAGAGAAATTTTAAGCTATCACGACACAAGAACCTTTTGTCCCCGATATGGAGAAAATTAAGGCAACATCTGCTAAGGTTAAAACACTTTGTCAGCGTATGGATGCTGAAATCTTAGCCTTAGATGATATTATTGCTCGAATAGAGGAAGAAAATAGATGTTCTTCCTTATATTAATATTACTTTAATAAAGCCAATTGAGGGATTCTAAAAAATACACCCAAAAGCAATGCCGAACAGAAATAGCATCAATCATTACGTTTGGCAACAAAACTTTATTTGGCATTCATCTTCTAAAATTATACCGAAAGACACATAAGATAACCTTTATGAAATATCAAGTGTGGTGTTCTGCGGGAATGAGCATGATTACGCTGTTTTTAGGGTTTAATCAAGCTAAAGCGCAACAAACTAATAATAGCCTGACTTGTAACTACACGTCCCCCCTCTTAGTCGGGACTTCTTTTGTTTTAGGTGGGATTAACGTCGAAGATCATCCCGTCGAGATTCAGGTGGTAGGCTCAGCCATCTTAACTAAAGATAAACTCCTAAAAAATGCTAGGATCAAGGAAGTTATTACAGAAAACAATAAAAAAACGCTCAGACTCTCTGACATAAACGCTTTATATGACAATCTGGTTCAAGCGATTAATTATTACTACCTCGATCAAGGATATTTAACCTCTAAAGCCATTGCTCAAACCGAACCCTTAATTTCTCCCGAAAAATCCCTAGTTATTACGGTTCAAGAAGGACAAATTGCTAAAATCGAAATTAACCATCAAGGAAGATTAACCTTACCCTATCTCTGCGATCGCTTAGCATTCGGCATTTCCACTCCCCTTAATATTAACCAACTTGAAGAAAACTTTCGCTTAATGGCGCAAAATCCCTTAATTAAGAACATTAAAGGTGACTTAAAAGCGTCAGGGAAAGCCGGATACAGTGTTTTAGTCGCTACTGTTGAAGAAGCTGATCCCTTTCAAGGAGCAGTAGGGATGGATAATTATTCTCCTCCTTCTTTAGGAGGAGAACGCAATTGGGTGAACTTGAGTCACGGTAACGTCACAGGATGGGGAGATCGGATGTCTTTAAGCTTTTATCGTTCAACAACAGGCGGATCAAACTTTTTAGACGGATCTTGGCAATTTCCTATCAATGCGAGGGAGGGAACAGTCGCTTTTCAGGCGACACCGAGTTGGACAAGGATTACTCAATCCCCTTTTGATCAGTTTAATATTAATGGCGATAAAGCAGTCTACGAATTTCAATATAGACAACCAATTATTAGAAATTTAAAAGAAGAATTCGCATTATCCGTGGGTTTTCGCTATGTAGATAGTGTCAACTCGAATATATTTTTAGAGCGTCCTGAGCTCTTTGGAGAAACTCGTACCAGTGTTTTACAATTTGATCAAGAATATCAACGACGCGATCAAGGAGGAATCTGGTTCTTGCGATCGCGCTTCAATTGGGGAACGGGGTTATTTAAGGCAACCACGAATCCAGAACCCCTACCCGATGGTCATTTTGTCAGTTGGTTAGGACAATTTCAACGAATACAACGACTCGGCAGAAATAATCTCTTATTAGTTCAAGGAGAATTACAATTTACTCCAGATCCTTTAGTTTCCGATTATTTATTTATTATTGGAGGCGGTCAATCGGTACGAGGATATCGTCAAAATGCGCGATCGGGGGATAATGGGTATCGCCTGTCTATAGAAGATCGAATTACGGTGTATCGAGATCAAGATAACATTTCTCGTGTGCAAATTGCCCCTTTCATTGACTTAGGTAATGTCTGGAATGCGTCAGAAAACCCCACCGATTTACCCCCAGAAACCTTCTTAATTGGAGCAGGATTAGGCTTAATTTTACAACCTTGGGATCAGTTTAGCCTGAGAGTGGATTATGGGGTGCCGATTATTGATTTACCCGATCGCGGCAATAACGCGCAAGATAATGGATGGTATTTCCAAGTGCAGTATCAATTTTGAAGCAAAATAGAACAGAGAGTGCGTTTTAAATTTGCGCCCCCAAACCTCATATTTAATCTCTCCTTCCTGTTAAAAATTCCACATGACAGGATCATCATCGAGAGGATCGGTAACAATTCGTCCAATTTGGTCAATTTTTGTTAATTCTTCCGAACTCAGTTGAATATCTGCCGCTTTAACATTATCCATCACTTGATCCGTATGACGAAATCCAGCGATCGCATTCGTTTGGGGTTGTGCGATTAACCACGCCAACGCTAACTGCGCTAAACTGCACCCCTTTGATTCGGCAATCGGACGCAATTGAGCCAACGCAATTTGAACTCTATCCCAATTTTCTGCTTGAAAAAGGCGATTTTTTACTCGATGATCCCCTTCAGCAAATTGATGATCTCGAGAAAATTTCCCTGTTAAGATACCTTGCGCCAGAGAAGAATAGGCTAAGATAGATATATTACGCTCAATACAAAACGGTAGAACCTCTTTTTCGACTTTTCGCCAAAATAAAGAATAAGGTGGCTGAAGACTGACAATTTCACCATATTGACACGCTTCTTCTAATTGTTGACGAGAAAAATTAGAAACCCCAATCGCTCGAATTTTACCCTGTTCTTTCAAATCATTTAATGCCCTCATTGTTTCTTCAATCGGCACCCTTTCACTGCCCCAAGTTCCCGCCGGCCAATGAATTTGGTATAAATCAATGTAGTCTGTTTTTAGGTTTTGTAAAGACGTTTCGCAGGCTCTGATCAGTTTATCGTATTTAAGATCGTGGACAAATACCTTTGTTGCATATATGACCTTATCTCGTACTACTGACAAGGCCTCAGCAACGATTCGCTCAGAATGACCCTCCCCGTAGACAGCGGCGGTGTCAATAGTAGTAATTCCTGCTTCGTAACCCGCTTTTAAAGCTTTTATGGTTTCTTTGTCCTCAATTCCCACCCACATTTTTTTACCTGCCTGCCAAGTTCCCATCAGAATGGGGGTGATTTGGAGGGTTGTGTTACCAAGTGATCGTGTTTGCATAGCCTTTTATCGAAATTCTCTTCTATCATTTAAGCAAATAAATTCAAGATTGAAGGTCAAAAATGGAAATCGGCGTTCCCAAAGAGATTAAAGATCAGGAATTTCGGGTGGGTTTAACCCCCAATAGCGTACGCGTCCTTTATGAGCATCACCATAGCGTTTTTATCGAAACTCAAGCAGGTATTGGTGCAGGGTTTAGTGATCAAGATTATGAAAATGCGGGTGCAACCATCGTAAAAACGCCCCTAGACGCATGGCATCGGAATCTAGTGGTGAAAGTGAAAGAACCCCTCCCTTCGGAATATCCCTATCTTGAAAAAGCCAAAATCCTCTTCACCTATCTTCATTTAGCGGCAGATAAAGCCTTAACAGAAGCATTATTAAAATCGGGCATCACAGCGATCGCTTATGAAACTGTTGAATGTCCTGATCAACGATTACCCCTGCTTGCGCCGATGAGTGTAATTGCAGGACGCTTAGCGGTACAATTCGGTGCAAGATACCTCGAAAAACAGCAAGGGGGTCGAGGTGTACTTTTAGGGGGGATTCCGGGGGTTAAATCGGGTAGAGTGGTTATTTTAGGTGGGGGAGTCGTCGGAACAGAGGCCGCTAAGATCGCGGTGGGAATGGGTGCGCTAGTGCAGATTTTCGATATTAATGTAGAGCGTTTGAATTATTTAGAAAGTTTATTTGGTTCAAGGGTGGAGTTATTGTACAGTAACAGCGTACAGATAGAAGAAATAGTTCCTCAAGCTGATTTATTGATTGGGGCAGTGTTAGTGTTAGGAAAGCGTGCGCCTATCTTAGTTTCTCGTTCTTTAATCCAAAAAATGCACCCCGGTTCGGTGGTGATTGATGTAGCTGTTGATCAAGGGGGATGTATTGCAACGTTAAGGCCGACTTCCCACAGTCATCCGACGTATATTGAAGAAGGGGTGGTTCATGTCGGGATTCCTAATATGCCGGGAGCAGTGCCTTGGACAGCGACACAGGCTCTGAATAATAGCACCTTTCCCTATGTCATGAAACTCGCTCAGTATGGCTTAAAAGCATTGAAAAATGATGAAGCTCTCCAGAAAGGTGTTAACGTACAAGAGCATCAATTAATTCATCCCGCCGTTAAAGAGGTTTTTCCTGATTTATAAAACGTAATCTTTTTGAGCGGTTATGTAGCGAACCTACGGATATAGCAAATTGCAAGTTAGTATTATATTTGAGCGCAAACCTTGCACCCCTACCATCAATCATGCACCTCATCAAGTCGTAAAACTCACCTCAAAAAAAGGGTGAGCATTTGCCCACCCCCTAAAATTAACTTAATTTACGGATGATTTAGACCCTAGTAGTCAAAATCCCCTGCGCCAGCCCCTGCGGCCGATGCTTTATTTTTTTCGGGTTTATCCACGACAATACACTCTGTCGTCAACACCATACTGGCAATAGAAGCCGCATTTTGTAATGCAGAACGAGTGACTTTTGCCGGATCAACAATACCCGCCTCAAACATATCAACGTAGTCGTTATTTGCCGCATCATAACCCACATTAAAATCCCGTTCTTTAACGCGTTCAGCGACCACTGCGCCATTTTGACCGGCGTTTTCGGCAATCCGCTTTAAGGGAGCGAGTAAGGCACGAGCAACAATGGATGCACCTGTTAACTCTTCCCCAGAAAGGTTGGCATTTGCCCAGTCTTGGGTTTGAGGTGCAAGATGAGCGAGAGTTGTACCACCACCTGGCACAATTCCTTCTTCAACCGCCGCTTTGGTAGCGTTGATTGCATCTTCCAATCGTAGTTTACGGTCTTTCATTTCGGTTTCAGTTGCCGCACCGACTTTAATTACAGCAACCCCACCGGCTAATTTCGCTAACCGCTCTTGCAGTTTTTCTTTGTCGTAGGAAGACTCAGTTTCGTCAATTTGACGGCGAATTTGCTCACAACGGTCTTTAACCGCCTTTTCATTACCTTCAGCGACCACGGTAGTATTATCTTTGGTAATAGTAATACGACGGGCAGAGCCTAAGCTTTCAATTTTGGTATTTTCTAGCTTTAATCCGGCATCTTCGCTGATGACTTGGCCACCCGTTAAGATGGCAATGTCTTCTAGCATTTGTTTACGGCGATCGCCAAATCCGGGAGCTTTAATAGCCGCCACATTGAGAACCCCCCGCAAACGGTTAACCACCAAGGTAGCGAGAGCTTCTTTTTCGATATCTTCCGCAATAATGATCAAAGGCTTGCCTTGACGGGCAACTTGCTCTAAAACTGGCACTAAATCTTGAACTAGAGTGATTTTCTTATCTGTAATCAAGATCATCGGTTCATCGTACACCGCTTCCATCCGTTCGGCATCGGTGACAAAATAAGGAGAGATATACCCTTTATCAAAGCGCATCCCTTCGGTGATTTCCAATTCCGTGGTCATGGATTTGCCTTCTTCGAGGGAGATAACCCCTTCTTTGCCCACTTTATCCATGGCATTAGCAATCATACTGCCTACTTCTTCATCGTTTCCAGCAGAAATTGAACCCACTTGGGCGATCGCCTTAGAATCTTCCACTTGTTTAGCGTGTTCAGCAATCTTACCCACTAAAAATTCAATCGCTTTCTCAATCCCTCGTTTGAGAGCAATGGGGTTGGCTCCTGCGGCTACGTTGCGTAATCCCTCTTTAACAATCGCATGGGCAAGAACGGTGGCGGTGGTTGTGCCATCTCCTGCGACATCGTTGGTTTTAGAGGCAGCCTGACGAATTAAGGAAACGCCAGTATTCTCGATATGATCCTCTAATTCAATTTCTTTGGCAATGGTGATCCCGTCGTTAATAATTTGCGGAGCGCCAAATTTTTTCTCTAAGACAACATTCCGTCCTTTAGGTCCAAGGGTAACGGCAACAGCCTCTGCTAAGATATCAATGCCTTTTTCAAGGGCGCGACGAGCTTCGTCATTGTAAATGATGGATTTAGCCATGATGATATGCCTCTTCAGTCAAAAAAATAGGAATTTACAGCAGTACTCTCGAAAATAAATTCGTTTTAGATAACGGTCGCTAAAATGTCTTTTTCAGAAAGAAGCACATATTCCTCACCGCCGAGTTTAATATCGGTTCCGGCGTACTTGGAATAGAGAACTTTATCGCCTACGCCAATATCTAAAGCAGAACGACTGCCATCATCATTGCGTTTGCCAGGTCCGACGGCTACGATTTCACCGACTTGGGGCTTTTCTTTGGCTGTATCGGGTAATAAGATACCGCCGGCGGTTTTTTCTTCAGAAGGGTTGACTTTGACGAATACGCGATCGCCAAGCGGCTTAAGCGTAGAGACGTTGATGCTGATTGCGGCCATACTCGGTTTTATCCTCCGTGTGTTGAACGAGTGGGGTGAGTTAGCACTCTCACCCTCCGAGTGCTAATGTAACGAACAGCGTGTCCCTCTGGCAAGTTTCGGACGGGTACGGGTTTCCGAACTTTATCAGTCAGCGATGATCGTAAGATAAATAGAAAGACGATCGCTCGACCCCTATCTTCTACGGATACAGATATCGGCAGTTTTCGCTCATTCGTTTTAAGTTCCCAATTTAATATCATCTTTTTCAACTAACATGACGAATTTTCCCCTGAAAACTGAATCGATCATCGTTAAAAATGGCGACTTAGCCATGGATGCTTATCTTGCCCTACCTAACAGTGAGGGTGAATTTCCGCCAATTATCGTCATTCAAGAGATTTTTGGGGTAAACGATCATATTAAAGACGTTACCCGTCGCATCGCTCAACAGGGTTACGTGGCGATCGCTCCCGATCTTTATTATCGTCAAATTAAAGGCTTCACTGCAGGATATACAGAAGAAGATATCAAAATCGGACGATCCTACAAAGAAAAAACCAAAACCTCGGAATTACTCAGTGATATTCAATCCACCATTGATTATCTGTATCAATTGCCTCAAGTTAAAACAGAGGGTGTCGGCACTATCGGTTTTTGTTTTGGTGGACACGTTGCCTATCTGGTTGCCACTTTACCTGAAATTAAAGCCACTACCTCATTCTACGGCGCACAGATTCCGACTTGGTGTCCCGCTGAAGATCAACCGACGATTTGCCAAACCTCTGAAATTAAAGGGGTGCTATACGGTTTCTTTGGCACAGATGACTCTCTAATTCCCCTTGAACACGTTGATGCTATTGAAAATGCCTTAAAAAAAGCGAAAATTCCCCATCAAATTTTTCGTTACGAAGGAGCAAATCATGGCTTTTTCTGTGATCAACGCTCCAGTTTTCAAGCGGCTGCCGCTACAAACGCATGGCAACAGGTTTTAGAATTGTATAGAGAAACATTATAAAAAATAAAAAGAATTATCAAAATGTTCCGTTATTCTGCCCTTTTTTGGATCTTTATCCTCTTTTCTGGTAATTTAGGGGGCTGTCAACTCCTCAAGGAAAATGACCTTACTCAAGGAAGATCATCGCCGCAAATTACCCCTGTTTTGGATGATCCGCAAACGTTAAGGGCGTTAGAACGAGAATTACTGCATCAGGTTAATCAACATCGCCGTTCTCGTCAACTGCCGCCTTTAGACTTAAATCCTGCCATCACCCAACAAGCCCGAATACATAGTGAACGGATGGCGGCGAAAGCCATCGAATTTGACAGTTCTGGCTTTGATGATCGCATTAAAACCATCGCAATTACCCTAAATGTCCAAAAAGCCGCCGAAAATATTGCCATTGATCCGAGTAATATTAATGTGGCTCAGTCCACTTTACAGGGATGGCTCGGTCAAATCAGCAACCGACAAAACTTAGAAGGGGATTACAATGCGACAGGAATCGGTATTGCCCAAAATTTAGCGGGAGAGTATTATTTAACCCAAATTTTTGTTAAAGAAGCTGAGTCGTCCTCTGTTATTACTTCACCAAGTCCTTGGAAAATTTCTGATCCCTTTCTCGAGCAAAAATCTGCTAAAAATCAAAGTGATCCCACTTTATCGAGCTTAGAACTGGAAATAAACCGTCAAGTGAATCAATATCGCTATTCTGAAGGACTTTCTCCTTTAAATCTCGATCCTCGTGTTAGTGCGATCGCTCGCTTGCACAGTCAAAATATGGCCGGTAAACAAGCCACCTTTAGTCATGATGGCTTTGATCAACGGGTAAAAGCGATGACGATTAGCCTTCCCTTGAAGTCTGCCGCCGAAAACTTAGCCTATTTGAAAGGATACCCCGATTTAGCTACCACTGCCGTCCAAGGGTGGATTAATAGCCCCGGACACCATAAAAATATGATTGGCAAATTTGATGTCACAGGGATTGGAGTTGCCAAAAATGCGGAAGGCGAATATTATTTTACTCAGCTTTTTCTACTAAAAAGGTAAAAAATGACGAATTTAGACAATTTCCGAGTGTGTGAAGCAGATTTATCGCCAGAAATACTGGAACGTTATCTTCAAACAGATGTGATCGCTGTGGATACGGAAACAATGGGATTAATTCCCGCAAGGGATCGCTTATGTTTAATTCAATTGTGTGATGCGTCGGGTTTTGTGACGGCCATTCGTATTCAAAAAGGACAAACCGAAGCCCCTTATTTAAAACAGTTAATGGAAGCAAATAAAATTACTAAGGTTTTTCATTTTGCCCGTTTTGATCTAGCACAACTTCTTCATACCTTTAGCATTAAAACAAATCCGATCTTTTGTACAAAAATCGCCAGCAAATTAGCCAGAACTTACACCAATAATCATGGATTAAAGGCACTGGTTCAAGAATTGATGGGAATTGAATTAGATAAAACCGCCCAGAGTTCGGATTGGGGCAATGCAGACCACCTTTCTCCGTCTCAACTCAGTTATGCGGCCAATGATGTTCATTATTTATTAGATGCTAGAACTCGCTTAATCGCAATGTTAGAACGAGAAGAACGATGGCAATTAGCACAAGAGTGTTTTAAGTGTATTCCTGTCTTTGTTTCCCTTGATCTTAACTTTTATAAAGATATTTTTGAGCATTGAGTTTATCATTTTTGGGGTTGTTTAAAGAAAGCTCGATAACAGACTCCCCACCAAGCAAAGCTTAGCAGTCCCCAGAAAGACGAAGGCTCAGGAACATCAACGGGAGATTCAGGCTCAAGGTAATTTTTGTCAGGATTATAAACATCTTTCGGTAAAGTTTCTTTGGCAATTTTATTCGCTAAAAATTGATAGTAGTTGTTATAATTTCCTGTCACAGAGAGAAAACCAACTGTGGCACTGGGATTTGACCAATGAGCATCGGGAATACTGGGTATAAGGGGGCTATTATCTGCTTTAGTCAAGCTGACAATATTATCTAAGACAGGACTAACCGAGGGATTAGTTGCAGGATTGACTGAAATACCGTTAATTGCATTAATATCTGCCCAATAAGCATCTATTGTTGCTTTTTCCCAGCTCACGTTTTCGAGAAAGGCATAACCATCACTGGCAATATCTATGATGAGATAATCCCCTGCATAAGCATTCTGACGCAAATCATCAGTGACATAGCTAATGGCGTCTCCGAGGGGGGATTGGTGTCCTCCCATTTGAGTCAGAGTATCCAACTGATCAGCAAAAGTTGCCGCCGCCGCCGATGAATCAATCACCATCCAATCAATATCTTGGCGAACTGTCTTGCCACCTCCATAGCCGAATTGAAAGGTGCTGACGGCAATATTCTGCTTTCCTGAAGGGAGGGGCGCAATAATTTGATCATAAAAATTGGAATTTCTAAAAACATCGCTGTAGATGCTTTTAAGGGTAACAAAATTCTCGTTGGTGATACTCGCAGAACCGTCCAAAATTAGGGCAAGCTCTGAGTGAACTTTCGTACACCCCATCATGCTAGGATCGGGATAACACATATCGCTATCGCTATCGGTAATATTGGCCGCCGAAGCCGGTGAGGCCAAGCGAAACCCGCAAACTGTACCCCAGCAGGCCAGCCCCAAAAAAGTTATTGTATTCATAAATTTTATCCGTTTTTTTAAGAAAAATCTTGTAGATATTTCGGGTGCATTTGCGTCAAGATCACCCCAAAATTTTAGGGAAACAATTAACAGTTAAGTGCTTCGTTTCCGTTATTGATAACGTTCCCTTGTGGATCACTAAATGAATACTTTGGTTCAAAAAACTTTATAATTTAATCCCATCATTGAGGGTGTGTCCCTACCTAAAATCCAGATCCGTTGTAAATGTGTTATTTTGTAAACAGATTTTAAGCTCTTTTGACAGGTTCATCCCTTACCTTTATGACTGACGTTCCCGTTTCTCGGATTCGGAACTTTTCCATCATTGCCCACATCGATCATGGCAAATCCACCCTTGCTGATCGCCTACTGCAAGTTACCCAAACCGTTCAAGCTCGACAAATGAAAGAGCAATTCCTCGATAACATGGATTTAGAGCGGGAACGGGGCATCACGATCAAGCTACAAGCGGCGAGAATGAATTATACTGCTCAAGATGGTCAACAGTACGTCTTAAACCTCATCGATACCCCTGGCCACGTGGATTTTTCCTATGAAGTCTCCCGTTCCCTCGCTGCGTGTGAAGGAGCATTATTAGTCGTGGACTCCTCCCAAGGAGTAGAAGCACAAACACTGGCGAATGTCTATTTGGCTTTGGAGAATGACCTCGAAATTATCCCCGTTTTAAACAAAATTGACCTACCGGGGGCAGAACCGGAACGCGTAGCAACGGAAATTGAAGAAGTAGTGGGTTTAGACTGTCGTGATATTATTAAAGCGTCAGCGAAAGCAGGAATCGGCATCGACGACATTTTAGAATCGATCGTTCATCTCGTGCCACCGCCGCAGGATACGGTGAACCAACCCTTACGAGCGTTAATTTTTGACAGTTATTACGATGCTTATCGTGGGGTGATTGTTTATTTTCGAGTGATGGATGGAACGCTAAAAAAAGGAGATAAAATTCGGCTGATGGCATCGGGTAAAGAATGTGAAATTGATGAATTAGGGGTTTTGTCTCCCCATCAAATTCAAGTAGATGAACTTCATGCTGGGGAAGTGGGCTACCTTGCCGCCGCCATTAAGGCAGTTGAAGATGCTAGAGTCGGTGATACCATTACTCTTGCCTCGAAACCCGCTAAAGAACCGTTACCGGGCTATACCGAAGCGAAACCTATGGTGTTTTGTGGGCTTTTTCCGACTGATGCTGACCAATATCACGATTTACGAGAGGCGCTGGATAAGCTGAAGTTGAATGATGCGGCCTTATCCTATGAACCGGAAACCTCTAGTGCAATGGGTTTTGGCTTCCGTTGTGGTTTTTTGGGATTGCTTCACATGGAAATCGTGCAAGAACGCTTAGAGAGAGAGTATGACTTAGATTTAATCACGACTGCACCTTCTGTGGTTTATCGGGTGACGGCTTTGGATGGGGAAGTTACTTTGATTGATAATCCCAGTCAATTGCCCCCTGCTCAGCATCGGGAAAAAATTGAAGAACCTTATATCCAAATTGACATCGTGACGCCAGAGTCTTTCGTCGGGACGTTGATGGAGCTTTGTCAAGGCAGGCGGGGTGTCTTTAAAGATATGCGTTATTTTACTCAAACTCGCACTTCTTTAATCTATGAACTGCCGTTGGCGGAAGTGGTGACAGACTTTTTTGACCAATTGAAATCCCGTTCCCGAGGCTATGCCAGTATGGAGTATCAAGTGATTGGTTATCGGGAAAATCCCTTAGTCAAGCTGGATCTTATGGTGAATGGGGATAGCGTTGATGCGCTCGCCATGATTGTTCATCGGGATAAAGCTTACCATGTCGGACGAGGAATGGTGGAAAAATTAAAAGAATTGATTCCCCGCCATCAGTTCAAAGTGCCGATTCAAGCAGCTATTGGTGCTAAAGTGATTGCTTCTGAGCATATTCCGGCTTTACGCAAGGATGTTTTAGCCAAATGCTACGGAGGAGATATTTCTCGTAAGAAGAAACTTCTACAAAAGCAAGCGAAGGGCAAGAAGCGCATGAAGGCGATAGGCACCGTAGATGTTCCGCAAGAAGCATTTATGGCAGTTCTGCGCTTAGAACAACAGTAAATTAAGTCTAAAGTTTTGGGTAGGCTAAGTTATTTCGAGAATTCGTTAAATAGCGGAATTTGCCCAAGATAATCCAACTTAGAAAATTTTGCCGTAATTGTTTAACCCTGATCGGAATTTCCTACAACGCTTGCGCCCTCAACCAAGCAATCGGCAAATAAAGCATCTTCTTGGGAGTAGGCACATAAGCCCGTTTTTGAAAAACATCATATTGATTCGCCTCAATTATGTCCAAAATTCCTTGGTATAACATCAAAGCCGACCAAACTGGCCAACGGGAATCCCGATTTAATGCCCGAATTCCTCTTTCAGCATCATTGTAATACTTCCTTGCCCGTTGAATCTGAAATGCCATCAACTGCCGCCAACGCTCATCGATTACCCCATTGAATAAATCCTGCTCTGTATAATCAAACGAGGCTAAATCTTCAAGCGGTAAATAAATTCGACCCCGTTGAGCATCTTCCCCCACATCCCGCAAAATATTGGTGAGTTGATTGGCAATTCCCAATGCGATCGCTTCTTCTTTGGGAATATAAAGATCTTCCCTTTGCCAAGGGGCAACACTGGCCGCTTTTTCCACGCCTAGTACCGAACTCGACATCAAACCGACCGTTCCTGCCACTCGATAGCAATAAAGATTGAGTTCCTCAAAGGTTTCGTAGCGACTGCGATAGAGATCCATGCGTTGTCCTTCGATCATATCGCGAAACGGCTGAATATCGCTGGGAAAACGCTGTAAGGTATCCACTAATGATACATCTTCGTTATCCAAAGGATGACCCGCAAAAACCGCCTCGAGGTGTTGTTCCCACTGATCAAGGGTTTCCGGTGTTGTCAATTGAGCTTGAGGTCCGTCGACTAATTCATCTGTTCGACGACACCAGACGTAGATTGCCCAGATCGCTTGGCGTTTCTCCGATGGCATTAATAACGTCCCCAAATAGAACGTTTTTGAGTATTTTGCCGTAATTTGACGACAAATCTTGTAGGACTCTTCAAGAGAGACTAAGGGGTGAGTGGGTTTTGGTGGTTTGGGTAGTTGCAGCATTCAGCACAAGCAGAATGGAGATTTGATAGAAAAAAAGGACAGAATAGACGAACAAGAGAAGTCAATGAAAGATGCCCTATAGCATTGTCCCATTCAATCCGCTTTTCGTCATTAGTTCTGACGTAAATTTTTAGGGATAATCGCTTATTAGGTTACACTAACGAGGTTTCCTTGGATATAGCCATGGGAGAATCAGGACTGATCGGGTAGTCTTGAGCAATGACTTTTGCCGCTAACTTACCAGATAAAACTGCCCCTTCCATACTGCCCAGATAGCGTTGCATCGTGTAATCTCCTGCCAGATAGAAGTTGGCAATCGGGGTTTTTTGCGGGGGACGAAAGGCCTGTCGCCCAGGCGTGGCTTTGTAAACCGAACGAGGGGTTTTTACCACGTGATATTTTAGTAATTTAGCAGGATCATTCCCATTCAGATGGTCGGGGAAGAGTTTTTTGAGTTCTTCGATGGTAGCAGCAATGATCTCTTCATCAGACTTGCTAATCCACCCTTGAGCAGGGGCTAGCACTAACTCCAACATGGAGCGATCGCTATCAGCATACTCAGCACAAGTGTTACTCATATCTGCATAAACACTGAGAAGGGAAGAGCGAGAAAAAAGCAGATGATCAATATCTGTGAGCTTGCGATCAAACCAAAGATGCAAATTAATCACAGGGACTCCCTCTAAGCCATCCAATTTTTGAAAAAAGGACATTTTACCCCAAGGTTGAGGGAGGATCACTTTTAACGGATCGACCGGCAGGGCGGAAACATAAAGATCCGCCTGAAATACCTCATCTGATGCTCCTTCTAAGCCTCTGAGCAAAAAAGATTGAACGGTGCCATCCTCATTCAGAATAATCTCTTTGAGAGGCGCATTTAAGCGGACTTCTCCCCCTTTCTCAGTGATGTAATCTACTAACGGTTGACACAGACGTTCTGTGGGTGAACCATCAAGAAAAGCCATTCTTGAGCCTTCTTTTTCTTGTAAGAAGCGATTTAAGGCTGTTAACAAGATAGTTGCTGAAATTTCGTCTGGATTAATAAAGTTTAATGCCTTAGACATGGCAATGAAGACTTCTTTTTCCACCCGAGGAGGGACGTTTTGTTTTTTTAACCATTCCGAGAAAGAATATTGATCCATTTCCTCGACATAATTTTGCCCTTTTAACATAGCAGGAATTAAGCCGATGCCGAATTTAATCTTTTCTTCCCATGTCAGCATATCGTTATTGCGGAGGATAGCGACGACACCATTAAGGGGGGCAGGGAGATTAGGAAAGTTAAAACGGGAATAAGTCCCCGGTTTTTCGGGTTGATTGAAGATCATCGTGTGTTCTTTCCACTGTAGGCGATCTTCAATGCCTAATTCTTTAAATAACTGTAACATATTGAGATATGCACCAAAAAAGATATGAAGACCCGTTTCATACCAATCTCCATCTTCATCTTTCCAAGCGGCCACTTTACCGCCTAAAACGTCACGACGTTCTAAGACGATGGGGGTGTGACCAGCATCTACTAAATACTTGGCACAAGATAATCCAGCTAGGCCGGCTCCGGCGATCGCAACTCGCATAGTGGGGTAATAATTTCCTAAACGATGAGTGATTGTTCGGATCCATTATACTTTGCAATTCGTTACATTTCTTTCAGACTATCTTGGCTTTTTTGCCCCAGAAAAAACGAAGGTCGCATGAAGTCGATTAAACCTTCGTTATAGCTGTGAGCAATGGAAAAAATAAAAATTTTACGAAGCCATCACTTGCTTGAGACGCTCTAACCCTTTTTTCACCCGACGAGAGACAGTAACTACACTAATTCCCAATTGTTCGGCGGTTTCTCGTTGTGTCAGGTCTTGGAGAAAGACAAATTCCAAGATTTCACGGGTTCGTTCTTCAAGTTGTGCGAGTCCATGTTGCAGGCGGAAACGATCTTCTTGAGTCAGTTGAAAGCTTTTACATTTAGGATCGGCGACGAGATCCCCCAGACGGGTATGACCTTCCTCATGATGATTGATGGACATGTCTAAGCTCAGGGGATCCCGATTTTGAAAGGCTAATTTAATTTCTTGCCATTCTCCAGCCGAAATACCCAATCGTTGTGCAATTTCAGCATCCGTAGCTTGACGATTGAGGGTGGTTTGAAATTCCAGACAAATGTTTGCCGCTTGACGACCGAGTTCGAGCCAACGTCGAGGAATACGGATAGAATAGCCCCGATCTCTTAAATAGTGCTGAATTTCTCCTCGAATGTAGGGAACGGCGAAGGAACTAAAGGCGTGACCTTTTTCGATGTTAAATCGCTCGATGGCACGAATCAATCCGAGACATCCGACTTGTAAGAGATCTTCATAGTTCTCCGTGCATTGATTAATCCAATGGTGAGCTTCTTTTCTAACTAAACCAAAATTGATTTCTACGATGCGATTGCGTAATTCAGTTTTGCCGGAACGGCGGTAGTCTTGAAAGAGGTGGAGCGTTTCCAGTTTAAGATTTTCTCGGGTCAGGCTAGACATAGCTCAATGCTCAAAGGATAAAGAATAATTAATCGAGTTGTAAAGAGAAAAATAAGTTAAGGACAACGTAAAAAAAAGATGATCGGAAAAATCTTGGGAGTGGGTCGCCTTAAACAGAGATAAGGATTCGATCCGTATAACGATTGACGTTATCTAGCTTATGAATCGTTCAAGAAAGTTACAATCGCAGTTTTACTAAAATTTAAAAAAAAGAAGATCAAGGCTATCCCTAATTCTACTGAGACGCGTCTTCCGAAAATGAGAATTAACGATAATTCATCGGTCGTTTTGTCACAAAAAAAGGAGCGCACTCGCCTTTGGCGAGATCCCTGTGGGATTGCTCCTTTCCGTATCTGACTATTCAGGGGAATGGTTAGATTAAACGCTCGGTTCGACTCTGCCGTAAAAGGTACCGCGAATTTTGACACTAACGGCTTCTTTTGCGCCTAAATCGGTATCAGACGGCTGAATACTTTCAAATACTCCAGCTATCTCTCCCGTTTGTCCATCCACTTTGGTAATTCGCAGGGACATTGTGCCTTTACCTACATCAGTCGATTTGACATTGGCAAATTCGTCCGCATCGGCAGCCGCCGGCAGAGCAACGGCGTTATCATATCCGGTATAAACCCCGCGACCTTTAGGATCGAGGAAACCTGCCCCTCGGTAGGAAGGAACGCGGAAGCCCCCTTCAAAATCTACAGAACTATTCAGGGCGTTAAAGCCGGGGCCGGTTTGACCGACAAAGTTCTTCATGGTAAAGAAGAAAGGAACTTGTTCTCCGTCGGAGAGTTGAACGGTAATCGGTTGGAAATCGATCCCTTCTTGTTCGCTTAAGGTAAGAACCCCATCTCTAGAGACGGCAAGATTAGCCGTAATTTGCTCTAAACTGGTGGTTTTACGGGTTAAAAGCTTACTGCGGACAAATTCGGCTTCCTGACGTTTGTTGGCGGGTTCTTCTTTCACGAAGAATTCTTGGGGTTCTAGGCACAAGTTCTGAACCACATAAGTTTGTCCCGCCTCGACGGGAACGGTTCCCCGTGTAAACTCAGAAATTTGGGGACACTTGTTTGCTAATCCCGTATTGAGAATTTCATCATAGGTGAGTTGGTCTTTGCTAGCCACGTCGGAGGGGCCTGAACTACAGGCAGTTAACACTCCTAAGCAGAGGGCAATCAAAGCCACAATTAAAGCACGATATCTCATGGTCAACCTCGCTTTGTCAATCTCCATGTAAAAATTGGTTATGCAAATTGCTTTGGGTTTCAGATCAATGATCTTGAGCGGTATTTGCACTTCGCCAAGGGCATTGGGATCTACTCTACCAAACTTTGTTACCAGAAATAACAGTAATTAGTGAACAGTAACCCGTAAATAGTAATCAGCAAACCGTTAACTCTCCCTATCACCCCATCTCTGCATTATTGGGTTTAAAAGGATGAAACGGTAAATTGGGTAGCGAAGGATGGGTTTCCGCGTTACCGCACGACTGTTGGATGTTATTGGTCAAATCGAGATGCGGATGGCGAGACTTGAACTCGCATGGCGTAAGCCACACGCCCCTCAAACGTGCGTGTCTACCAATTCCACCACATCCGCATTTAGGCAGGCCTCATCCTAGCACATTGTCAGAATCTTTGACAAGAAGGTTACCCTATGCCATTTTTGATGGGAGGTCATCAATTTCGGCGAACCAAGAGCAATTTATTGATTTAAAACCCAATTGACCAGAGTTCTGACCGGAAAACCAGTTGCTCCTGCGTTATTAAGTCCATTTTCTTTTTCTGCCCACACAGGTCCTGCAATATCTAAGTGCGCCCAAGGAGTTTCTTTGATAAATTGCTTGAGGAATAAGGCGGCCGTAATTGACCCCCCTGCCCGTGGACCTGTATTCTTCATATCAGCGATAGGAGACTTTAAACCCTCAAAATACTTTTCTTCGAGGGGCATTTGCCAGAATTGCTCTCCTGCACCTTCGGCAGCGGCTTTAAGCTGGTTGCCTAATCCGTCATGGGTTG
This sequence comes from Microcystaceae cyanobacterium, assembly GCA_041746575.1. Taxonomy (GTDB): domain Bacteria; phylum Cyanobacteriota; class Cyanobacteriia; order Cyanobacteriales; family Microcystaceae; genus JBGTGT01. The sequence goes on along the minus strand of JBGTGT010000078.1, from coordinate 9,106 downwards.
TCCATAATCCCGAAATATTGTCACCCAAGGCAATAATACAAGCTCCTGTCAAGGTGGCTAAGTCAACAATGGCATCAACTCCCAGATTTTCGGCAAAAACAAGGGCATCGGCGAGGGTTAGGCGACCTTCGGCGTCAGTATTGTTGACTTCAATGGTTTTACCGTTGGATGCTTTGAGGATATCGCCGGGGTGCATGGCGTGACCACTGATCATATTTTCGGTGGCAGCACAGATAAAATGAACTTCAACGTCGGGTTTAAGCTGAGCGATCGCTTTAGCTGCGCCTAGAGTGGCTGCACCGCCTCCCATATCCATTTTCATGGTTTCAATGCCACTTCCTGCGCCTTTGATGTTTAATCCCCCTGAATCAAAGGTTAAGCTTTTACCGACAATCGCCAACTTTTGTTTTGGTGTGCCTTGGGGTGTATAGGTTAGGTGAATAAATTTCGGTGGTAAGTCTGAGGCCATCGCTACACCGAGATAAGCCCCCATTCCTTGTCTTTCGCAGTCTTCTTTTTCTAAAATTTCTACCGAAAGCCCATATTCGTCGGCCAGTTCTTGGGCAATACTGGCAAAAGTGAGAGGAGTTACTTCGTTAGCGGGGGCGGCTACCATTTCCCGTGCTAGGATAACGCCGGTACAAATATGCTGAGCTTTAGTAATCGCTGAATCTTGCGTACCTACACCCAAAATTTCTACGGTTTCTAGTTTTGCGCCTTTATCTTCGGGTTCAGATTTGAAGCGATTATCAATATGTAGCGTTAAAATTAGGGCTTCTGTGATTATTTGACTGATAATTGCGCCATCGTAATCTTTTTGGGGTAAACTGATGGCTAATTGCTTAACATTTTGTTGTTTGGCTAGGCGGGCGATCGCGGCGGTGGCTTCTCGAACAGTATTTAAAGCGTAGTCTTCGGTTTTTCCTAACCCCACTAAGATAATTTTGCGGAAGGGAGACTGTCCAGTTAAACGAGTAAAAGCCGTTTGACCTAATTTTCCTTCAAATTCAAACTCTTGAATGAGTTCTTGAAGGATTCCACCTAATTTTTCGTCCAAAGCACGGGTGTCGAGGTCGGTTTCTCCATATCCGATGGCAAGGGTTTCTCCCATCCAGTTAAGCGGTAGCGTCTCTGTTGCGCAAATATCCATATTAATTACTTGAATCATGATTGAATCGTTGTTTGTTCGTTATCTTATCATTTCAAGCGGCGAGGAATCTTCTAATACCTTTCTGGTGATTTTGAAAAGAAAGATTATAATGAAAGGCAACAAACCGCTTTTGGCGTTAATGTGGTTGTGGTGTGAGAGACAATTATGATAACAAAACCTTCCCGTTCTGGTCAATCGCCAGAAGATAGCCTATTACGTTCGTCTCAAAAGAAAGTATCCCCTAAATGGCGTAGGAAATTATTACTGGGAATCGGTGGAATTATCCTCATTAATCTAGGAGGAGGATTATTTTACATTTGGCTTTATTTACAACAAGAATTGACCCCTAAAGTTGAGAAAGAATTAGCCAATTTTCTCAATCGTCCCGTGAATTTAGGTCAGGTTGAGTCTTTTAGATTGGGTAGTGTTCGTTTTGGTGAAAGTGAAATTTTAGCAGTAGAAAATGATCCAGCTAAAATATCCATGGAAGGGCTAAATATTCGTTACAATATTTGGGTTTTATTGACTCAACATAAATTAAAAATTGATGTCACTGCCATTGAACCTAATTTATATCTCCAGCAAGGGAAAGCGAGAGAATGGTTATTAACACCTTTTGATAAGTTGGAAAACAATTATCCTGTTCAGTTGAAAAGATTGCAGTGGAAACAAGCAAAGGCCAGTTTAGTGGTTCGTTCTTCTAAGGGACAGTTAAAAACACCGATTCAGATTCAGAATACCAACGGCGAATTAGAATTAATTGATCAAGGTAAGTTACTTAATTTTAAAATTGAATCAAGTTTAGATAAAGGAAAATTAACGGTTTCAGGGGTCGCTCAACCGGCCACTCAGTCGGTCAATTTATCGATTCAAGCTCATCAGCTACCGATCACGGAAGTTGACAAGATTTTATCTCTTCCTTTAACGATAAAAGCAGGAACGGTTAATAGCAATTTAGATATTCATTTTACCGCAAATCAGTTACCTCAATTACAAGGAATTGCCACCTTAAATCAAGTAATGGCTAGTTTTCCTGAATTGTCAAAACCCATAACCCAAATTCAAGGAGATTTACGATTGAAAGGAGAAGTCATCCATTTTGATCAGGTCAAAGCAAAGTTACATCAAATTCAAGGTAATATAACAGGCAATTTATCCCTCAATAATCAGATTAATCTAGCGGTACAAACTCAGTCAAGTTCTATCCATCAAATTACTCAATCTTTATCCTTACCAACTGTCGCAGTACCGATTAAGGGCAAGGTTAAAAGTTTAGTCAAAATTCAAGGAAAATCGAGCAATCCTCAGATTTCAATCCAAGCAATTAATGATCAAAAAATTCAAGTTGATCAGTTTAATTTTGCCAAGATAGAAGCGAGTTTAAGTCTTGATTCTTCACGAATTTATGTGAACGCTTTAACGGCAACACCCACGTTAGGTGGACAGATTCAGGGCAACGGAAAAATTAAGCTTGAATCCTCTGTCCAAAATCAACAAACGAGTTTTAGAGCATCAGATTATCATCTCAACTTAGTATTTAATAATCTTCCTCCTCAACCGATTGCAAAACACTATATTCGATCCCAAATTTTACCTTCGACGATAGGTTTATTAACCGGAAAAGCCAATATTGTGGGCAATTTTAATCAATCTGATAGTTTAACCATTGTAGGAACAGCAACTTTGCCAATGGCACAGGGATTGGTTAATCTCAATCAGTTTTCCTATAGCAATAATGGCTGGCAAGCATCAGTTAATTTAGCAAATTTATCTTTAAGTAACTTTCCTCTTTTCCTATCAGCATCTTTTCGAAAAGGCGATTTATCTGGACAGTTTAAGATTAAAGGAGAACCAGACATTTTAGCATTGGAGCATTTGCAAATACAGGGCAAGGGAGACATTGAGCTAGAAAAGGGAAAAATTACGGCTTCTGATTTTCATTTATCTCAAGGTCAATGGTGGGGAAACTTTGCAACATATCATCTTAAAACAGAATATTTAAGTACGACCATTCCTTCTCAATATAAAGGTCTTTTACAAAGCGAATTTACAGCACAAGGAGATCTCAAACAATCTTTTTCTTTAAAGACAATTCGAGGACAAGGAAAGGGTCAATTGAGGTTACCTTACGGCCTTATTCAAATTGAAGATTTTCGCTTAGCTCAAGGTCAGTGGCAAACGAATCTTTATACTCAGCGTTTGAATCTTAAATCTTTACTTATTGATTCTTTTAATCTACCAGCAAATCAGTTTACGGGATCGCTTAATTTAAAAGGAAATGTAGATAATAATCTAAGTAATATCAGATCTTCTCTCCAAGGAAGTGGACAAGGAAAGATTCAAGTTTCTCAAGGTGCAATTACCGTTAATTCATTGCAACTAAATCAAGGTCATTTTCACATAAACTTGATGCCTCAATCTTTTGGATTATCTCAGTTTTCCAAGCAGTTAAAAGGAACGTTAGAGGGAAATTTATCAGTCCAAGGCAATCTTAATAAACTGAATTTTCAAAATCTCCAAGCAGAGGGAAATATCACATTATCTAAAGGGTTGCCTTTCTTTGCTCGACCCTTATCAACTTCATTTCAGTGGTCAGATCAAATTTTAGAAATTAAAGAGGCAAAAGCAACTGGGTTAAAAGGAAAAGGAAAGATAGAAATTAATGCTGAAACGTTAAGCAAAAATCTCGAAAACGCTATTGAATCTTTGGATTTACAATTAGCCGCTAAAGGGTTAGATATTAAAGCGTTACCTCTTCCTATTTCTGCTCAGATTGGAAAAAGTAATTATGGAGGAGAGATCGATTTTACGGGAACAATTGCTGGTAACTTTAATAACCCTCAAATCAATGGGAATTTATCATTAATTGATTTTTATCTAGCAGATTTAAACTTTGAAAAAGCCTTAGATGGTCACATTCAATCGAATCAAAGGGGCATACAATTAGCGTTAGCAGGATTATCGGATAAACTCAAGCTTCAACTCAATAATTACTATCAACCGTTAACCTTCTTCATCAAACATCAAGACATTCAACTCACCGGATTAAAAGAGCATCAGCAACTTTATTTAGAAAGTCAGAATCTTCCCCTTTCTTTACTCCGGAACTTGTCAAATTTTCCGCTAAACTTAAGATCAAAAACAATATTAGGAAGTGTTTCAGGAAACGTTACCATTGATCTAAACAATTTTGCTGTGGTTGGCAGAAAGGTAGTGATCAATCAACCTCAATTAGACTGGTTGAAAGGAGACAAACTGACGGGAACATTTCGCTATTTTAACGATTTATTAGTTGTCAAAGAAACCCAATTACAAATTAAAAATAGTCGCTTTCAAATAGATGGCAAAGTCGCATTCAAGGAAAATAATCCTAGCTTAGTGGCAGATATTAATATCATTACAGGTAAACTAGAAGATATTTTAGAATCCTTACATCTATTTGAGGTGTCTGATTTTAATCGAGGTATTTCGCCACCGAATTATCAAAAAGCATCCGATTTATATGGTGATTCTCCTGTTGTTTCTTCAACACCTTTAGCGGAAGCGGGACTCTCTCAGGGGTCATTAGAAGAACACTTAGCGTATTTTAAATTTATCTTAGAACAACAGGCTCGAAAGTCGCCGAATCAGACACATCATCCCGCTTTGCCGTCTTTAGCGGAGCTTAAAGGGGATCTTAAAGGAACTTTATCGCTCAAAATGTCTTCTTCTTCTGATCTTCAAGCACAATTTAATCTTTTTGGACAAAGATGGCAATGGGCAAATTGGCAATTTGATCAGTTACAAGCAACGGGTAAATGGCAAAATGGAACACTAATTTTTTCACCCTTGCAGATTACCTCAGGCACCAGTTTTATTTCCCTCGCTGGACGCTTTGAATCCTATTATCAATCGGGTCAATTACAAGTAGTTAACGTTCCTTTAGAACCTTTTAAAACGTTAATGAATGTGCCTGAAAATGTTAACTTAAATGGGTTGGTTAATGCAGATCTAAAACTAGGGGGAAGTCGGATTAATCCTCTCGCACAGGGAATGATTACGCTCAATAACCTGACGTTTAATCAGGTCAATCTTCAACAGACTTACGGACAGTTCTCTTATCGGAATGCTCGGCTTCATTTTAATATTGATAGTCATCTTGGCACTGAGGGAGAATCGGTCAAAATAAAGGGAGAACTGCCTTATCAATTGGCTTTTGCGACTATTAAACCCCAAAGTGATCAATTTTCCTTTGATTTAAGGGTTAAAGATGAGGGTTTAGCCTTACTGAATTTATTGACGCAGGAACAATTAACGTGGCAAGGAGGTAAAGGAGATGTTAATTTAGCGATTTTTGGGCAAATAAATCCCAAAACTCAAGAAATAAATAATATTGATGCCAGAGGCTTGATTGAAATCGCTGATGCAACCCTTCAATCTGCTGTGATTCCAGAAAAGCCTTTAACCCAAGTTAATGGGATAATTGACGTTAATTTAGATCGTATTCATGTTAAGTATTTGACAGGGGTTTTAAGTGGGGGAGAGGTAGCCATGAGTGGTTCTCTGCCAATTCTCAAAGAAACTCCGCAAAAAAAACCACTAACAGCCTCTTTTGCTAATTTGGGGTTTAAGTTACCGGACATCTATGAAGGAGGCATTAGAGGTCAATTGGCGATGACTGGAAGTGTCCTCAGCCCTCAAATGGGCGGTCATATTGAACTCTATCAAGGGAAAGTGTTGTTGGGAGAAGGATGGCAAAAACCGGCCAATCCTCAAGAAACTTCGCCTCAGTCAATTCGCTTTAATCAGCTTCAAATTAGTTTGGGTGACAATATTCGACTGATTAATCAACCTATTCTTAATTTTTCGGCGGTCGGTCACTTGATACTCCATGGTGACCTCAATGATCTCCATCCTACCGGACAAATTTACCTCACGGGGGGACAAGTTAATCTCTTAGCCAGTCAACTTCGTTTAGTCGGAAACAATAATACGGTGCAGTTTTTTCCTGAAAGCGGACTTGATCCCTACTTGAACCTAAATTTAGCGACCTCAGTTCCTGAAACGACCTCAACAACAGCTAAAACTATCCGTATTGACCCTTCTTCCTCTGAAATCAACGATCCCTTTACGGCTAACCAAGATAGCTTTCAAACGGTTCGGATCGAAGCCAATGTAAAAGGATTTATCAGTCAGCTTAAAGACAACATTAGCTTTAATAGTGAGCCGAAGCGCAGTGAAAAAGAAATTTTAACGCTTTTAGGTGGAAGTTTAGCGAATTTGGAAGATAAAGAGAATACAGGAATTGACTTAGCCAATTTAGCAGGAACGATTGTTCTAGGCACCGTACAGAATCGAATTGGCTCTGCTTTAGGATTAAGTGAATTTCGCATTTTTCCCACACCCCTAATTGAGGAAACGGGAAGAGCGCGAGATGCTCAGGTGGGGATTGCCGCTGAAGCCAGTATTGACGTTTGGGATAATTTGTCTTTTTCCGTCTTGAAAATACTCAATAGCGATCGCCCTCCGCAATGGGGAATTCGTTATCGAGTTAACGAAAACCTTCGATTTAGAGGCTCAAGTAATTTTGAAGATGATAGTCGCGGAATGATTGAGTATGAACATCGTTTTTAGAAGTTTGAGATATAATAGCAACATCTTTTACTCGACTCATTAAAAGCATTTGATGTTTTTGAAAACACTGCGCTGTCGAATTGTACGCCTCAGAATTTTATTGAGTATTCTTTTGGGAATATTTGTTTTCCGATTGATGGTGAGTCTTACCAACAGTTATGCAGCCATAGAATTTACTCAGTTGTGTTTAAATTTAAGCACTTTAGAACCTCAAACACAATACACCATTCAGGTCTTAATCGAAAAAACGGGTGCTACGGACTGTGGATTCGCTTCACAAAAACTTGTTCAACTTCATTCTCTAGACTTATCAGGAACAGGAATCCAAGATTTATTGCCCCTTTCTTCTCTCAAGAATATTACTGAACTATCTTTGGCAGATAATGAGATTACTAATATTGCTCCGCTTTCGTCTCTGACGGGCTTAACTCAGCTAGAATTGTCTAATAATAATATTAATAACCTAGCCGCACTTCAGGATTTCACAAAATTAGAATCCCTTTGGATGTGGAATAATCAAGTTTCTGATCTGACTCCTCTAAAAAATTTGAAGCAACTGAAACGGCTTTATCTTCCCTCTAATCAAATTAGAGAGTTAACACCGCTTCAATCTTTGCCCAATCTGAAAGTGATAATTCTCGATCAAAATAAGATACAAAATATTACGCCTCTCGCTTCTAATCCCGAACTTAGCGCACTTTCTATATTGCAAAATCAAGTGCAAGACCTAACCCCCCTAAGTCAGCTTAAACATTTTAGTAGTCTGATTGCCGCCGATAATAAAATAGATTCAATTGAGCCTTTAACTCATCTGCGTCATCTCAAATTAGTGATTTTAGATCAAAATAATATTATTCATCTGGATGGATTATCTCATTTGTTTAAGTTAGAAACGTTATATCTTAACAGTAATAAAATTGTAGATATTAAACCCTTATTTTCCCTAAAAAATCTAAAAGATCTAAAATTAGAAAACAATCAAATTGTTGATGTTCGTCCTTTGAAAAGATTAAAAAAACTTGAACAATTATCTTTAAAAAATAATCCTATTCTAGAAAAAATATGTCCTGTTTTTCCTCAATCTATTTGTAATTTCAGTTAATTATTAAAATAAGATAGTTAATTTTATGATGAAACTTTTATTTTTCAATAGTTTAACAATAGGGGTACTAATTCTGTCGCTAGGGGGATGTTCTTTCTCTAATCAATTTGACCTAAAATCAGAAACAATAAACCAAGATATCTTTGCTTATCTTTATCAAAATCGTCAAAAACTTGATTTATGCCAAGGGGAAATTGATCAAGATATTGCCTCCCAAAATTTGAAGGTTTATCCGATTGATCAAAATACGGCAATCATTGAATTTCTTTGCTTTTTGGGCGCATATCAAGGAAATTATCAATACTTTCTTTACGAAAAGCAATTTTATCATCCCTCGCTGAAATCCCTTGTTTTTGAAGCTTTTGAAGCAACACCTTCCCAGCAGATAACCAAACGGAAAGCTAAATTTTTAGGCGGATTAACAGATTATGATACCCAGCGTCAAACCCTTACCCTGATCACTCAATATCGCGGTTTAGCCGATTGTGGAGCTTGGGCGCAATATCAATGGCACAAAGATCAATTTAAATTGGTGGAATACCGTATGAAAACCAGTTGTGATGGTCGCTATATCGAACCCGAAAACTATACTAAAGTTTACCCTCATTAAATTCAATCTTAAATTCAATCTTATTAGTCATATTGGCAATGATACGGGCAATCGAGATTGAGTAAGGTCAATCTTAAATTTGATTGTGAAACTACCCTGTAAAGTGAGGGATGGAAGAGGCGTGTTCTGACGGGGTGACACCCCCATGAAAAGCTATATGGTGTAGGTAATAGGGCGATTTTATGGTCAAAAAGATTCGGCCAGTAATCAAGAACTCCGACCGAATGTACAAAATATTAAAAGATTTATATTTAGCCACATCGTCACCCCGTCAGATCCCAAACTCAGGTTTGATTTAGGCAAAGAAGGTAACTACTCGGATTTGTCGTCGGTGCGCAACCTTATTTAACCCATTTTCGAGGAGGAAATCCTCAACCTTTTGAAGTGGACGTTCCTTGGCATCTTGAAGGATTTTATCGCTATGCGATTAATGACCGTATTTCGATTACCCCCGGATTGATTTGGCTGTTAAATCCAAACCAAGATCATAATAAGTACCTAGACAAAATTAATTGCATATTCTGTGCCAAAGTTGTCAAGCACTTTTTTCAGATAGTTAAGTAAGCTAGTCCAACTCTCATAAGTGTTGATTTGAACCCATTCATATTTGATAAATTTCCACAAAATTTCG
>JBGTGT010000077.1:0-5048 GCA_041746575.1 Microcystaceae cyanobacterium | reverse complement strand
ACTAATGAGTGTCTTCTGCCTTGCCTGCGACGATAATCGGGCATTCCCTCAAAGGCTTGAACAATTGCTATGTCAGACATTTATTTAGTTTGATTCTATGTTACCACATCCATTCTACAGAGTAGAATGAAATAGCCCTGTTTCGCCACTATTGTAATAGTTAAATGTTGGGCCATCATAGGGCGTTAAAGAAATGGCTCGGTTTGTTCCTAATGCACCTTGACGAGCGTTACTGGTCCCTTTTTGATTCTTTTTCGCAGATTCTGTTACCATAAATCCCATGACATCATCATCAATAAAATCCTCTGCACTATGAGGTTTGGGTTGTGGAACACGAATTCTCTGAACTTTGTCCCATTTTTCGTAAACTTCTTCTTTTTTTTCTTGAAATTGATAGCGAACTTTCCAACGAATACTAAAGGGAGAAACGGTTGAATGAGGTTCATCTTGCCAGATAATTTGTTGTATCAGTTGTTCATTTCCGTCATTTTCGCCTCGGTTTAAGGAAGCAGGAGCATGATGGGTGAGTAAGTTACCAAATAAGTATCGCAATCGCATGGTGATAGATTTAGATGAAAGTATAGTAATAGGAGAAAGAAGGGAGCAGGGAGAAAGATTTGAGGTTTTAGAGCATCAATATTTAGTGATTTTTTGTTGAAATGATTAATCTTAGAAGTTTATAAAAGAACAAAAGCGAGTTGATAAAGTTCTACTTCAAGTAGTAGCGGAAAGGCAAAAAAGACTAGGGTTTGCCTACTCAGTCTTGCTTGGGTAGGATAGCTGTATAAGGCTATTAAAGCAATATCTCTGGCTTCTTTCCAGTTCATTTTTCCTGTTAAAATAGGTAAGACTATTAAGGGTTGAAAGACTACCTGCTTTGGAGAGTAATTTAGCCATGAGATGTCGAAAGATTTCTTCTTTATAGCAATCCAAAAGTTTCGATTTAAGACGTTCATTTTCTCTGTCAATCTTCTTCGGTGCTGAATCGGGATTATCTTGATACATTTGAGCATAAATCATTTTCAATGCTTCGTGAATAACATCAATAAGGCATCATGCACTTTGGTGATTTTATCAACATTTTTAATCATGGTGAATAATCCTTTTTGATTGTAATTTAGTTGCTGTCCAATTTCACCAGAGGAGTCTTTTTGTTTTAAGATTAACCATAAATTTCTCCAAAGAGATTGTTTTTTAAGAATATTTTCAGCAATTATTCCCCTAATTAAGTTTAGTCTAATGAGAAAGTTAACTTCAGTTTGTATGAGTTGATTGGGTTGAAGATGACGGTGCGCAAGTTGATACGTTTTCAGATTTTTAGGTGTGATATAAAAGTCTTGAATATCAACAGGATTTCTTAACTGAGAGGTTTTCATTAACTTTCCGAGGAGAATGACTTGGCATCTTTGAGAGGAAAAGTTACGAGGATTTTCATTAACATAATAACTTAAAGCGGCTTCGGCTAAACTGGAAACATACAAATCTCGATAATAAGTATAATTTAAACGCCAGCGTATTTGGGCTGATTTTTCTAAATTAACGGGGTCAGGAATGACAAGTAAGTATTTAATGGGATGGTTTTTCTTTGATTTTAGTTGCTCACTGATTCCTTTTGATAAAATCAAATAGTGACAAGCTATTGGTAAAAATAATAATGCAAACGCATATTCAAGGCGTTCTTTACATTGATTGAATTTTCTGACCAATTCATGCCGAACGATAGCTCCCGGATACAACCAACTAACGATCGGGATGTAATCTTTAATTAATTAATGAGTTTTAGGATGACATAATTGTTGGCTAAAGTCTTGATGAATATAGTCTGATAATCGTTTATAGCTGAGGCTACAATTAACCTTATCTTCTGTCAGATTTACAGATTTGATAGCATCTAATTTCCCTGTAGCTAATAAATGAAATTGTTCGGGTATAGAGCTTTTTATGAGCAAATTTAATAAATAATTAGGAGCAGTTTTCTTTAAATTAATTCCTGAGACTTTGTATTGGCGAGTGATGGGAGTTACAAATTGATTATGTTGTAGTAGAGTGGCAGTTAGGGCTTGATGTAGGTGTATTTTATTAATTAAGGGCATAGATTGAGGTTTTAGTCCGATTAAGGTAATTAATCCTCTTTCATCGAGTTTAAACGCTTGTTCAAATAACCAATCTAAGACTCGCTCATCTTGTCCTTGCTAATCAAGGCTAACACTATGAGGGGTTAATTTCCATGATAATTCCCCTAAACGTTGGGAAGGGGTAGGAAATTGCTGTTTTAGCTGTCTAAGAGTCATCCATAATCCTAATATCCCTGCACGATGAATGATAGTTGTATCAGGTGCGTTGAGGCTAAGATGAAGTTTGGACATTTTTCTGAGAGGAAAGTGGGGAGTAGGGAGAAAGTTGTTATTATTTGTGGTAAATTTTATAGTAAATTGTTAAGTATTGGGGGAAAATGGACAGAGAGCCGATTAAGAGTCATCAGGATTTGAAAGCGTATCAAAAAGCGTTTTCTGCTGCTATGCGAATCTTTGAGTTATCTAAGAATTTTTCTAAAGAGTAAAAATACTCGTTAACTGACCAAATTCGTCGTTCATCTCGTTCTGTTTGTGCCAATTTAGCTGAGGCTTGGCGTAAGCGTAGATATGAGGCTGCTTTTGTTGCAAAACTTAATGATAGTGAAGCAGAGGCAGCAGAAGCCCAAACATGGTTAGATTTTGCGGTAGAATGCCAGTATTTAGAGCCAGAAATTGCTCAAGAATTATCGAGTATATACGATGAAATTTTAGCCATTCTAGTAAAAATAATCAACAATCCCCATCCTTGGCTCTTAAAACGCTAATCTATTCATCCCCTCTCCCCTCTCCCTGCTCCCTGCTTAACAAATACGCCACATCCCATCTTGTGTTTGCCACCTGTGTTTGCCACCGATTCCTTTTTCTTGGAGAGAGATAGCGTCTTCTTCGCTCAAATCGCTGATTTTGACTCCGTAACCGACAAGGGTTTTCCCTTTTATATCAATTGTACGACGAATGGGTTCACCTTCGGGTCAGGTAGTGAGGGTTAAGGTGGCGGTTATGTTACGCTGGTTAAGTTGGCGTTGTGCGGCTTCAAGGAAGGGTTAAGGGTCATCAAATCCTCGAATAACAACAAGACGAGAATAGAGGTGATGATGAGGGGTGATAAAGGTGAATTCTGGTAATCCAAGGCGGATTTTATGCTCATTGAGGGTGATTGTTTTCCCTGCAAGTCGATAAATCAGGGGAACTTGATTGATGGGAAGACGGAGACAGAAGGAAGAGTCTTCGGTGAGGTGAAGAAGGTGAGGAAATTCTGGTTTCCCTGTGATGGAATGAATACTGAGGGTGTCTAGGTTATAAATAACAGGGAATAGGTGAGAGATAGCTGAATAGAGGGGATAGCCGTGATTTAAGGGGATGTTATGGACTGTGAGGGGGAATTTTAGGTCAATGTAGGGATTGGGAAGGGGTGATAGTCTGTTTATCATTTATACTGGTGGCTGAGATTGCAAGGGAGTAGGGAGAAAGTATTTGAGCGTTTTATACTATCGTTAATAGTAGTTTTATCGTTTGATAGTGAGGTGAGTTTCTTTAGTTTGTTTTTAGGATTTATCAAGCTAAATTATTGTTTTTAGGGGGTTTAATTTTTAAATGGGTTAATAATCTGTAGAGTATTGTTAATAACTACACCATCTTGCATATCTTCTGAGTAGAGAATCTTTGCATCTCCTAAAATGGCACTAGCAATAATCAAACTATCCCAAAAGGAAAGAGAGTATTGATGACGTAATGTTGCAGCAGATTGAATAGTATTGAGAGAAACGGGGACAATATCGCAACCTTGTGCTAATTCTTCGATTAATGTTTGGATTTGATGGTTATCAAACTTTGCTTTACGAATGAGGTTAACACAAACTTTATTGACGACTTGTGTACTAATTGTAATATAAGAATAATCGGTGATATTGATAGCAATTCGTTGTTTGGGAATGGCATTATCATCATTAGGATTGATAATAAAGCGATATAGCCAAATATTAGAGTCAATAAAGTAAGGTTGAGATTCACCAGCGTTCATTAGATTCTTCCCTAGTAAATGGCTGAAAATCTTCAATTTCAATGGGATTAGCCGTTAATTGAGCAACTAGTCCTGTTTTTGGAAACTGTTTTGTTTGGGAAGTGGAGGAAGAGTTTATAATAAGCGTGACGGATTCTCCTTCATTAAGCTGAAGGCGGGTTAAAGGACGTAAAACACCATTTTCAAAGATGGCTTGACAGTTTTGCAGTTGCATATTTTTTTAGCTGGTAAATTACTTTGATTTTAACTTAAGATTAAGCCAGAAAATGAAAGAGGATAAGGATGATTTAAGTCAAGAGGGAATGCAACTTGTAACTTCGGACGATTTGGGAAGTCACTTCTACTAATGCTAATCCTCGTCTTATTTCTGCGTTTATTAGGTAGATATTATGAAAAATATTTTATTGTTAGATACAGTGGCGATTATTTATTCGATTGCTAAGAAAAGATTAACCTTAGTTGAACCCGAATTTATGTCTATTGAAAGCTTACCCAGTGGACAGGTGGGAACGGTGGTAGAAGTTTATGAAAGAGGGGGAGAAAAGCAATATTTAGTGGAGTTTGCTGATAGTCAAGGACGGGAATATGCGATAGCAATTTTAAGGGAAGATGAGTTATTAGTTTTACATGATGAACTTGAGGTGGCTTAATATGCTAAATTTGTTACTTTATTTCCTGCATAGAAGAAATGGAAAATGATATTTCCTCTATTTTCTTAAGTCCAATTAACAGCAAATTTAGATCTATTAAGCCACATATATTGTAAAATAGAAAAACAACAAAAAATGATTTAAGTATGCCAAAAGTATATTCTCTTGATTTAAGAAAAAAAGTATTCAGTGCGTGGCAAGCAGGGGAAGGTTCGCAGCGAGAATTAGCCAAAAGGTTTAACGTGAGTTTAAGTTTTATACGAGATTTATCTCGTCGGTATAAAGAAACAGGAACAATAGCGC
>JBGTGT010000076.1:0-6577 GCA_041746575.1 Microcystaceae cyanobacterium | reverse complement strand
TAATTGCGCGTGTGGATGCAGTCTTGGCCGTGACCACAACGCGGCGATAAATATAATGAATAGGGCGACGGGTCAACTCGTCCTTAAAGCCAAGAGCCTCCTATGCGATAGCAGGATTGTCTTGGAAGCCCACACTGTACTGGGTCCTCCAAGTCAGTGATGGGAGTTGTCACTCTATAAGTAAGTATTGAAATAAAACTAAAATGGGGGCAAAGATGGTTAAGATCGATTTACCCCCTATTTAAAGAATATTAAAAATTGATTTAGGTCATTTACTTAATAAATTTAACGTCATCAATCATTAATTCGACATTTTCGCGGGGTTGACCGAGAGGATAAGTCCGCCATACAATGCTCTTGATTTGAGTAAGCGCATCGGCTTTGGGAACAGCGACGGTTTTGTTCCCCCAATTGTTTTGTTGTAAGTCATCAAATAGGATTTCATAGCGTGTCCATTCGGGTTGAGCCGTAAAGACCTCGTTATAGTAGTTAAAATCTTTGATAGCGGGAGTAGGAAGTTGTACTTGATATTCTTTTCCATCTCCTTTTGCCCAAAATTCAATTCCTTTGTACTTAGTAATGTCGGTAGGTTGAGCTTCTTTATTTAAGGTTGTTCCTATAGCGATATAACTGTAGGGAAAGGTTTCGGTGACTTTACCCGTCATTTTTGCCGAGGTTGTCGAGCCGTTAGCTCCTCCTTCGCTGGGGCTGAATTTACCCGATGGTACGACCTGAGAATCTCCGCCATTCGCTTGATCGTCAAAGGTAAACCACCCTCCTCCTAGAGCATTGCCTGAATTTTTATCTTCTAAGTCATCAATAATGATCGTTTCTGTCGCCGTTGTTTGAGAGGCCATTTGGTCTGTTTCTGTAGAAGCAGATTCGGGAGAGGGATCTGTTTGAGACACAGGAGGTTGGGTTTGACAAGCCCCTAATCCTGCCAATGTCCCTAAAATAGCCAGTTTTATGCAATTTTTAAGAACAGGTTGCCAAGATTTAGTCAATTTTGAAGTCACCATAGATGTCTAATTTAAAGAATTGTAAATTGTTGATTACCTAATGTACCTTATTGTCAGGTATTTTTCTAGAGGTTGCTAAAATCGCACCCCTACTCAGGGGTTATTCTTGTGATTGTCCCCGTTATTGTTTCAGTTAATAGTAATTTTTTTGTACTATTTTCGTTTTCTTTACAAAGTGAAGATACACTTAACGGTTAACCTTTGATACTTGGGAAGATAATTGAGCCGATTGTCGAGGGCTATTAGGCGCACTTAGTAGAATAATTGAAGCTTAAGTTGTCATCAAAATATGGATATCTTTCGTGATTCGACCCGCAAACTTTTCATCCTTCACATTGGGATGGGAAAATGTGGCTCATCATCCATTCAAACCTTCTTTAACAGTTGGAATGGTAATACTCAAGGTTTTCGGCAGGAAATTGAGTACATCGCTTACCCTGATGCGATTGACTTAAATCCAATCATTATTGATTATTTAGACATTGCCAATGTACCGCCTTATATCATAGAAATAACAAAAAACCAGCCTCTAGATACCTCCGTAACACAATATTTAATACAAAGGGTTGTTAATTCTCAGTCAAAAGTAATTATTGCTTCTGCTGAATTTATTGCGTGGTTTTTGGGAGATCAAGAATCAGACGCGTTCGTTACAGCATTACGGCATAGCCTTCCTGATATCATAGAAATAGCGGTTCTTTGCTATTTTAGACAACCAGCTTCGTCGAGATTTCTAAGTCTTTTACAAGAAGATGCAAAATATAATAGTAAGATAGCCTTATATGTTCCTGATTGGCCTTACTCTGAAAACGTAGAAGTTTATAAACGATGGAAGCAGTTGTGTGGTGTTTATAATCTGTCTTGGAAGCCTAGGCTTTTTAATAAACGTTCATTAATTAAAGAAGATGTCGTTGCTGATTTCTTGTCGAGCATTGAAGCGATGTTAGGTGTGAAGTTTTTGTCTTTGTTAAACGCGGTAATAGTTAATAAGTCCATTGATCCTGTTGTTTTATTAAGTATTCGTCGTGTCATTAGTCCTTATCTGAATTATCTAACATTCGATAGACGATCAGAAATCATAGAAAAGCTTTCAATCCTAGCGACTCAATACCTTTATGATAAGGGTTGTACGCTGCAAAAATGGTGCTTACATCCTGCTTTAGAGCAGCATATTAATTACGTTTGCCAAGAAGAAGAAGAGCTATGTTTTGAAAATTATCAAGTAATGAAAACTCATCAGTCTGATGACATTCTACAGGATAGACTAACGCTCGATTCGTCCTTGCCACCCGGAATTATTCGTCAAAATGGTTATTTGACGGGAGAACTAGAGGCATTTCTCTGGGGAATTGATGAAGCAGTGGTCGAGGATCTGACACTTTACCTTGAAACCGCAATTATAGAAATGGCGTCTTACTGGTATGTTGGTTGTCCTTTGACTTTTGTCATTGATTAAGTTGTTCAATCTTGATACATTTAGGGGGTCTTATGGTACGTCTTCAACTTGACAGCACATAACTGAATGCGGTACAACATTGGCAATGTTCATCTGCTTACAAGAATCAACGGTCATTAAAGCTTTATGCCAAAATTTCTGGATGAGTTCACCGAATTTAGAACAAAAACTCTTTTTTCTGCTTGTAAAACTGTAAAATTCAATATATTATCCCTCGAGTCGTCAGTGATGCCAAGACTCATTCTAACGTTAACCTTCAGAGTGGTATCATTCATTAAGCCGACTCAAATATTGAGTTTTCTCCAGACTTAATTGACAACAATATAATTCAACAATAATAAAGGTCAATGGATATTAAATCATTAGAACATCAGCAAGCGCAACTCCGAGAAGAAATTTTTCGATCTATTGAAACGTTAAATCATGTTCTTGAACAAGAAGCACCGCGAATTTCCGACACCGCTTCCCATCTTCTTTCGCCTGACTTACTCAATCAGAATCATAAAGATAAAAGTCAAGAGAGTTTTTATCGCCTTACCGATAGTTTTGATTTCGTCATCGCCCATTGTGAAGTTAATAATAATCATGGCGTTGGGGTTTTACTAAAAAGAATTTTTGGCAATTCATCTCAAATAATTTCCCTACGCTCACGCGATCTATATGAAGGAAAACAGATTTTTGGCAAGTCTAATTATTGTTTATCTTATCCGGATTACTCTCGTTCTAAAGTTCTTGAAAAAGTTCTCGAAGCTTTTGATCACAAAAGACCTCGACGCATTCTTTGTGTTCCCTATTACCCTGACGATATTTTGACAGCGATCGCTTTAAAAGACTTATTCAATGTTCCCCTCTGTACTTATTTAATGGATGATCAAAATATTTATGTGCAGAATATTTCTGACGAAATGATGGGGGAACTTTTAGAAAAGTCTGATCTGCGTTTGGGAATTTCTTGGGATCTTTGTGAAGCGTATGAAGAAAAATATCACCATAAATTTGATTGGTTACCCCCCGTTGCTCCCCAATCCCTAATTCGTTCTGCTTCTTCTGTAGAAGTCTCGTCTTTTAAATCTAAGAAAGGAATAATCATTGGTAATATTTGGAGTCAGCAATGGTTAGATCGCTTGGGAGAGACTATCCAGAACACAGGCGTAGAAATAGATTGGTATGGCAATCCCAATCGAGATTGGCTCAAATTTGACGAAACAAAATTAAGTCAGCAAGGCATTAATTTTAAAGGCTATTTAGCGACCGAACTACAACTGATTTCTCCCCTCCGTAAAGCCGCTTTTGCCCTGATTCTCACCGCCGAAACAGAGGAAATATCTGAGCGGGTAGAAATCGCGAAGCTGAGTTTACCCTCGCGTATTCCTTTCATTGTAGCCACTGCTCATACCCCTCTAATCGTTATGGGAAGTCACAACACGGCCGCCGCCCGTTTTGTAAAAACCTTTAAACTGGGGAAAGTATGTGATTATGACCCCGAATCCTTTAAACAAGCCGTTGACTGGATATCCTTATTGGAAAATCAAAAAATACTACGACGAAAAGCGGCAGCATTAGCTGAAAATTTTGCATCTGAAAATATTGCTGACTGGATTTGGCAATCTTTAGCCCAGAAAAAGCCGATTGACTTACGATTTGAAAAACTTGGCAAAACGCTTAATCAAGCAACAGTCGTCATTACCCCTAATGAAGTCAATCAAAAACATGGTACAGGGGCTTTAGTTAAACGCATTGTGGCTGATACACCGAACATCTTTTCTATTCGCACGGATAATCATCATGGGGGGCAACAGGATTTTGGGGAAATTAGCTTATGCTTACCTCAAAAAGGGCTTTCTCGCCTTCAAATCTATGATTTCGTCCAAAAAGCTTTACAAGGAAGTTCTGTAAAACAAATTTTTTGCGTTCCTTACTATGCAGATGATATTCGATTAGCGATCGCTGCCAAGGATTTATATGATGCTACCCTCGGCACATACATTATGGATGACCAGAACATCAGTGTTAATACTATACCTGATGATTTGATGCGGGAATTTTTGAATAAGTGTTCCCTCCGTCTTGCTACCCATCCCGAATTACGGGACGCCTATGAAAATAAATATGGCTTAAAATTTTGGCTTCTACCTGCCGTTGCCCCTAGTCAATATATAAATACTAAAGAAACCCATCCTGAAGTCTCTAAGTTACAAGCAAAAAGGGGAGTGCTTCTAGGGAGTATTTGGAGTCCAACTTGGTTCGAGATGCTCTGTAATACAATTGCAGGAGCTGATGTCGAAGTAGATTGGTTCGGAAATACTAATTATTGCTGGTTAAAAGAATCCCCTGAAGAATTAGCCCAAACCAAAAGAATTAACCCATTTGGTGTCTTAGCCGAAGAACAGTTAGCCGAAAAACTCAAAGAATATCCCTACATTATCGTACCGACGGGTACTTTGGATGAGCGAGACGACCGTCATGAATTATCTCAACTTAGTTTACCCGGTCGCATTATTTTTGCCTTGGTTGCCTCCAATACCCCTATCATTATTCTGGGAAGTCCCAAAACGGGAGCGGCCAATTTTGTCAAACGGTTTGGAATTGGCTTAATCTGTGATTATGATGCCCAAGCTTTTCAAGAAGCGGTGGCGCAGATTACTCAACCAGAATTACAACAAGAAATGCGGCAAAATGCGGCAAAAGTAGCTGAAAAATTTGCAGATCAAGGAGTCAAAGACTGGCTTTGGCAATCTATTGATCAAGGACAGCCCATTGATCTTCGGTTTGAAAAATTGCTTTCCCGCTCAGAAAATGATCTAGTTCATTTTATTGAACCTCCTGCTCCTAGCAATATCTATAAAGATTTTGTACCTGTTTATTGCGTGATGCGGCGACTATATAATCAAGGTTATTGTCCAGATTTTGTCATTGATGTGGGAGCATCCCACGGTATTTGGTCTCATACAGCTAGTGAGTTCTTTAAGGATACTCGGTTTATTTTGATCGACCCCCTCATGTCTAAATATGAACAGTCGGCAAGGGATTATTATTTAAAACAAGTTCCTAACGCTGACCTTTTAGAAGTTGCTGTGTCTAATCAAACGGGTAAAGCCACTTTTCAAGTATCACCCGACTTATACGGTAGTTCTCTATTGAACCCAGCAGATTATCGCACTTATAACACGGTTACAGTCGACGTCTTAACGCTCGATCAGATTGCTGAAACCTATCAAGTGACAGGGCGAGGGCTTTTAAAGTTAGATGTTCAGTGCGCTGAGCATATTGTATTAGAAGGGGCTAAAAAGTTTTTAGGGCAAGTAGATGCCATCGTTGTCGAATTATCTCTTGTCCGTTATGATGCTAAAGCGTTGATCTTTTCAGAAATGCTCAACCTTTTAGATGACCTTGGCTTCCGATATTATGATGAAACAGGAGAATGGCGATCGCCCGTTGACGGAACTTTATTGCAAAAAGAACTTCTCTTTATTCGACATGACCTATTGGTTTTTAAAACCAGTCATCATTCATAATCATTGTATTTGACTTTCCTACCAGAAAAATTTATTCTCTTAGGTGCTTAAAAAAATCTTCTCCTCTCCGACATATTTTCTATCATTTTCTTTCAACTAAAGTATTGTTATTTTAAGGAAGTTTATTATGTCTTCAAACCATTCTGATTCCGAAAATGGCAAAGGATTTGTCAGTGCCATTTCAGATCTCCCTCTCATTAGAAGAGGAAAAATTGTCAAAGAATTGATTATAGAAAAACTAGATTTACTGCGTTTAATACTGACCAATTTAGACCGAAAAACAGATACTACGCTCAATAATGATACTTCACTTCTCCGAGCGTCCCTTGGGATGATTAAAGCATTACAGAGTATCAAACAAGATATCCACCAAACCTTTCAATTATTATTAACTGAAGTTCAAAAGAATTTTACTATTTCTCTGACTAAACTCAGTGAATTAGATAGTAAAGTTACTCAATTAGGTGAAAGTGTCGAAAAGATACAGCAACCTCTCGAAAATATTGCCGAAATTAAAGCGCATTCTCAAACTTATTTATGCCATATAAGTGAATTAGATAGTAAAGTTACTCAATTAGGTGAAAGTG
>JBGTGT010000075.1:0-53301 GCA_041746575.1 Microcystaceae cyanobacterium | reverse complement strand
ACCACGATTTCTGATGACTTGTGCTGCTGCCACATCTCTGTGGGTTTTATAGCTGCATTCAGGACAACTATGTTCTCTGACATCAAGGGTTTTCTTGCCAGTATGAAAACCACAATTAGGACATATCTGAGACGTAAAATTCTTGTCAACTTCAGCGACAAAAACATCTCGTTTCCAGGCTACCCATTTAAGGATGGTTACGAATTGTCCAAAAGCAGCATCAAGACAATGTTTAGATAGCATCCCTTTTGCCCAAGATATAAAATTAATATCTTCAATAAATATTGATTGAGCTTGGTCACAAAGAGAATGAGCTAGCTTAAAATGCCAATCTTTTCGAGTATCAGAAATACGTTGGTGTAATCTAGCAATTCTTTGATTTAATTTGTAACGATTATTAGAACCCTCCTTTTTATTCCCTAATCTACGTTGTAGCAATTTAAGCTCACGTTGCAGTTGGTTTAAAAAACGAGGTCTATTTACAAGTTGACCATCGGAAGTTGCCAAGAATTTGTCTAAACCTAAATCAATTCCTAATGGATGCCCGTGAAAAGGTACATCGGGAACATTGACATCTAATTGAAGCAAGAGCATCACGAAGTATCCTGATACTCTCCTAACAATACGGGCTTGTTTTAATTCAAAGCCATCAGGTATTTCTCTAGACTTCCTAAACTTTATCCATCCTAATTGTGGTAACTTAATCTGATTACCTTTAACACAATTTTTAAGCATTTGAGGATACACATAAGAACGCATCCTGTACTTGTTTTTAAAGCGAGGAAAGCCTAACTTTTTAGACTGCATATCAGCAAAAGCCCTGTCTAAAGTTCTTAAAACTTGCTGTAGAACTTGGGCGTTAACTAATTTGAGAATTTCGTTAGTCTTCTTAGCTATGGTGAGTGCTTTGGCTTGGTTGTGATAATTAGGATAAGGAGCATCAGGAGGAATAATATATTCCTTTTCAAGGGAGCAAGCATTGACAGCACACTTACGAGACGAGAGCCAATCTTTTCGCTCCCTCAGAGCAAAATTCCAGACAGCACGGCAGATGTTTAAGGTATTTTCAATTACCCCTGTCTGCGTTTCATCTGGAATCAGCTTGTACTCGTAGTTTAGTGTTATCATCCTACGAGTCTAGCACATTCTACACAAAAATTCCAATCGTGTAGGGATTTGCGCTCCGCTCAGTTTATTTACTGGTGGAAGAGACCTCGGCGCGGCATACCGAGGCTTCCTTCCACTTCGTCAAAATTCATCTCGCCGTTAAGCCGATCGGCTAACCACGGGAGTCCTCTTTTTTCTTTTGAGATAGACGTAACTTCTTATTGCAATCGCGCTTTGAGGATTAATTCGATGATTTCTTCAATCTGCTGACGGGTGGCTCTTTCTTGCGATTGTCTTTGGAGTTGGTGCAGTGATTCTAACGCTTGACTGAGATAAAACGAACGCGATTGGTAATTCTGACTTAAGCAGTCGCCATCGAAGGAAGAATAAGGCAATTGACAATTCATAAATGATTGATAGAATATTTTAACGACACTAGCTCCACTTTAGGGGGTGAATTTGGGTCTGTCGGTGTTGTAATCATCCTTTTTCGGTGATCAATGTCACGGGTATTCGATTTCGTTAGAGAGATAAGTTAGAAAGTCAGGTTGAGGTTTATGGTACAATCCCAAATAGTTCACAGAGTTAACAGGGAACGCATCTCAGTTTAAAATTTTTGTTAATTTCGTTATTAGGAGAACTCAAACTAATGCTTCAGAAACTTTTTGGCGGCAAAAAAAAGAAAGACTATTTTTTAGAGGTTAAGGAAGGTTCTACTATCTCCTCGCCTTCAACTCCGACAGAGACCAAAGGGAAAAAGACGGATACAAGTGTGGTAGAAGAAGTCGTAGAGGAAGCGGTAGAAAACCAAGACAAAACTGAAAAAAAATCCAAAAAATCTGCTAAGAAAGCCAAGTCTGCTCCTAAAGCCGAACCGAAACCGAGTGCGCCTGTAGCCGCTCAAAATAATGGTAAAATGGAAACAGTGACCGAATTTGCCACAAAATACCTAATTATGCCGACTTCAGGTCGTCGTCGTCCGGGTCCGAGTCTTAATACCTTTAAGTCTATGGCACGTCAGATGAAGACACCTCGTAAATAGAGAAAAACTTGACAAAATCTGCATTTTATGCTGAGGAAAATAAAAATCTAAGCATAAGATCCTTGGCAAACTAGCATTGTGGGACAATGTTTTGGATTAATTAAGCTTAATTCCTTATTGATCTAGTTGAAATTTTCTAAGCCCAGCAATCTAAGTCTGGGTTTTTTTGCGCCGCTTTAATCGTTACAATTAATTTAAACGGGTTAATAGATACGATTCAAGAAATATGACCAAAAATCAAGTGAGCGTTAGACTGTCTGATGAATTATATAAAAAACTGGTACAGTTGGCTGAAAAGAACGGAATCGCTAAATCTAAAGTGCTAGTGAATGCTTTAACCACTTATTTGAATCAGGGAGTCGCCTTAAAAGAAGCAACCACCGATGGCATCGAAAAACGTCTGCTACAGATCGAACAACGGTTAACTGCCTTAGAGGAAATTTCCCCAATTGCCACAAATCAAGCTTATTATACCGCTAAATCTTTCAAACCCATTGAATCTCTTCAATTTGAGGAAATCGAAACGCTTGAAGTTGACGCACAAGGGAAAACTTTACAGTGTTTTTCTCAAGAAATTAAGTATTTTGTAGAATATCTTGAGGATAATCTGGATTTAAAAATGATTTATCTTCCCAAAGGGCGTTTTGAGATGGGATCTTTCCCCGAAACTTTGTATAGTCAAGGGTGTGAGTATCCTCAACATTCCGTGATAATTTCTGCTTTTTTTTTGTCCCAGTGTCCGATTACACAAGCGCAATGGCGTAAAATCGCTAGTTTACCTAAAATAAAACAAGATTTGCTTTTAAATCCTTCCTATTTCCAAGGTGACGACCGTCCAGTGGAACAAGTTTCTTGGCAAGAGGCAATAGAATTTTGTCAACGCTTATCCGAATATAGCCAACGTTTGTATCGTCTTCCGACCGAAGCTGAATGGGAGTACGCCTGTCGTGGAGGAAAAACGACTCCCTTTGCGTATGGAGAAACTTTACTGGGAGAACTAGCGAATTATATGGCTAATCGAGTGTATTTGAATGAACCTCCTCAAACTTACCGTCAAGAAACGACTTTTGTTGGCACATTTTATCCCAATCCCTTTGGGTTATATGATATGCACGGCAATGTCTGGGAATGGTGTTTCGATCACTGGCATCCCAATTATGATAATGCGCCTTCGTCGGGAATAGCTTGGTTATCGGAAAATCCTGCTAATCGTCGGATTTTGCGAGGCGGATCTTGGGATTTTGACCCTCAGTATTGTCGGAGTGCTTCCCGCTATGCTTATTCTCCCACTGCGGCTCCCCTTAATCAGATTGGCTTTCGAGTCGTTTGTGAAGGTTAATTAAACTTTATAGCACTACGCATTAAGTTTGGAATAATAACGCATCTTTTTGCTTCCTTACGTAAAAGGTTTATTGTTAAAAGGGATTGCCCACCAAAGAAAATCCACTCCAGTAGTAAGGATGAGAAAAATCTAACGTTTCTGATTTTATTAAAGCTGAAGGTACAAAAATTTTGGCTCTAGGGGTTTCTAAATGCCCTTCTCTCCAACGAATTTGACCCTGAATCATGGCTATTTGTGCTTGTCTGAGGGCTTCAGCTTTAAGAGGATTGGTTTTAAGTTGCCAATAAAACTCACTCATAATGCCTAATGTTCCTAAATCGCTCACTTGCCACAAACTACCGATGGCTGAATTTACTCCCGATTGAATAGCCAACCCGACAAAACCCAGTTCTGCATTAATATCTCCTAAAGCAGTATTACAAGCACTAAGAACTAATAAATTAACGGGGGGTTGATGCCAGTTGAGTTCTTTCATTTGAGTAAGATTGAGTCGAGTATCAGAAAATTGAATGTAGGAATTGCTGGAATCTCCGGGGTTGAATTTAGCATGGGTTGCCAAATGAATGATGGAATAAGGTCGGGTTTGTCGTTCTTTTTTTAAATTCGTTAAGGTAAATTCTTGATTGAGTAGAGTAACTCCTGTCCACAATTGAGGTGTAATTGCTGATAATTCTGCTGCAACACCGGGTAGAGGTGAATCATTGAGAAACACTGATGCTCCCATGGCTAAAATTTGAGCTTTTTCTAATTCTAAAGGAGTGTAATTCCAGTTAGTAAGATTGAAACCGGGAATTCGAGTAATTGCATACTTTTCAATTAAATATTTTTGTCCATCATGCAGTCCAGCAAAAGGAAAAGAGCGTAATTCAGGTCCAACACACAAAATCAAGGTATCAATTTTGTGGGTGCGTAGATGATATTCAACAGGTAAGATCATCAATTGATATAATTGCTGTGCCGTCTTCAAATAGGCAAAAGATTGAGGGGTCGAAATTTGCTGATAAAATTGCCTGATTGCCTTAGAAAGTGCTTCTTGATTACCGGCTCGAACTCTAGTTCCGATCGGAGGTTGTCCTGGGGTTATCACATATAAAACTAAATAGTCTGGGGTGGACGTCATCCAAATAATGGCCGGTTTTTTATGAGTTTGCTGACTCAACTGACTGAGTTTTTGGGCAATCTGACTTGATGTTAAGGATAGACTCACAAAGTCAGTTTTAAAATATTTTTCATAGACCCCTTCCCATTGACTTTCTAATGTTAAAACTTGATTAGACCAATAGCTATCTTGCTCAGGATAACGGATATCTGCCAGATTTGACTTTTCTCTAAGTGTTTCTACATCGGAGCTTAGAAGAAACGAGGAAGTGTTCGGTCGAAATCCTCTTTTTTCAGCGAGTAATGCCGCCGGAAAGTGAGTGACAATTCCTAGAAATATGAAAATCAGGATAGTAAGAGAGGAGATTTGTTGCATTAGTATCTTTAATTTTTCTTAGCCTAAAAGATCAAGTTTGATGATTCTAAAGAAGGGTGCTGTCACCAAAAGTTTTGAGGTGTAGAACGCCCTAACAGAATTTCAATGGCTTAAGCGACCATTCCGGAGAGAAATTTAATAAACTATTCTGTTTTACAATAATGTGCTTGCAAGTATGTCAGAAATCACTATTGAATCCATATTACACGAAGAAAGATTGTTCATTATTCTCTAGGATAAAAAGCTTTTAGACGGTAAAGAAAGAGACAAAGTAGGAATCTATGGCAGATGTAGCATTTAAAGCTTCTCTGCGACCTGTTTTTAGGATCTTAGAGTATCCCAAACTTAATACGTAGTGCTATCTTGATAGATTCATCGGTCACGGGGATTTTATGTTAAAATATGGAAACAAACTGATAAATTTTTGGTAAAAAAAGCGATAAAGTCCTCTTTTCGCTGTCAAATCTGATCAACTTAACCATTTACCCTAAAAATAGAACTTTAATCTTTATGGCATCCGTACCCGATCGCGTTATTCCCACCGACTTAAGTAACGAAATGTCCCGTTCTTATCTAGAATACGCCATGAGCGTCATCGTGGGACGGGCTTTACCTGATGCGAGGGATGGGTTAAAACCCGTTCACCGTCGGATTCTCTATGCGATGTATGAATTAGGATTAACCCCCGATCGCCCTTTCCGGAAGTGTGCAAGGGTGGTGGGGGAAGTTTTAGGGAAATATCACCCCCACGGGGACACGGCAGTATATGATGCCTTAGTGCGGATGGCGCAGCCTTTTTCGATGCGAGATCCCCTGATTAATGGTCATGGTAACTTTGGTTCGGTGGACAATGATCCGCCGGCGGCGATGCGTTACACAGAATGTCGCTTGCAAGCCTTATCAACTAATGCCCTTTTAAGGGATATTGAATCAGAAACCGTTGACTTTATTGATACCTTTGACGGATCGCAACAAGAACCCGTCGTTTTACCTGCTCGCATCCCCCAGCTTCTGCTCAACGGTTCATCCGGTATTGCCGTCGGGATGGCTACCAATATTGCTCCCCATAATCTAAAGGAATTGATCGACGCGGTAATCGCTTTGATTCATGATCCAGACTTAACGGTTAACGATTTAATCAAATTGATTCCAGGACCAGATTTCCCCACAGGTGGTCAAATTTTAGGGCGTAGCGGCATTAGAGACGCTTATACAACGGGACGGGGTTCAATTACCATGCGAGGGGTGGCTAGTATTGAAACCCTGCAACAGCGAGGAAGACCCGACAAAGAAGCTATTATCGTCACTCAATTGCCCTATCAAACTAATAAAGCCGCTTTAATCGAAAAAATCGCTGAATTGGTTAATGATAAACGCTTGGAAGGTATTTCCGACATTCGGGATGAAAGCGATCGCGATGGAATGCGAATTGTGATTGAACTGAAACGAGATGCTTATCCCCGCGTCGTTCTCAATAACCTGTATAAACAAACCCCTATTCAAGCGAATTTTGGGGCGAATATGTTAGCCTTAGTCAATGGTGAGCCACAATTATTAACCATAAGAGAGTTTTTAACGGTCTTCCTCGATTTTCGAGTAGAAACAATCCGAAAACGCACTCAGTATGAACTCCGTAAAGCGGAAGAACGGGATCACGTCCTCCAAGGTTTATTGATTGCGCTCGGTAACCTCGATGCGGTTATTCAACTCATTCGCGCTGCCGCCGATACCGCCACCGCTAAACAGGGATTAGTGGACGAATTTGGACTATCCGAGCCTCAAGCAGATGCCATCTTACAAATGCAATTGCGTCGCTTAACCGCCTTAGAAGCGGAGAAAATCCACGCAGAACACACTGAATTGCTTGAGAAAATTACTGATTTAAACGATATTCTCGCCCGTAAAGAACGCATCGATGCCATCATTGAAGAAGAGCTCACCGATATTCAAAATCTGCATGGATCGCCAAGAAGAACGGAAATTATTCTCGAAGACGGGGAAATCATTGATAGGGACTTAATTGCAAACGAAAAAGCCATTATTATCGTTACCGAACAAGGTTACATTAAGCGGATGCCTGTGGATACCTTCAATGCCCAAAGTCGGGCAACCCGAGGCAAGGCGGCGGCAAAAATTAAGGAAGATGATGGTGTTGAGCATTTTATCTCCTGCTGTGACCATGATACACTCTTGTTCTTTAGCGATCGCGGTGTGGTTTATTGCCTAAACGCCTATCAAATTCCGGCCGGATCTCGCACCGCCAGAGGAATTCCCATCATTCAGATGTTACCCATTCCCAGAGATGAAAAAATTACCTCCATTCTCTCAGTGACCGAATTTACTGAAGATGAATACCTAATTATGCTCACTCGTAAGGGTTTTATTAAGAAAACAGCTCTTTCTGCCTTTAGTCATATTCGTGCTAACGGTTTAATTGCGATTTCTTTAAATGACGGCGATCAACTGCGATGGGTGCGTTTAGCCAGAGAAGAAGATAGTGCGATTATTGGTACGCGCCACGGCATGGCGATTCATTTTAAAACTGATCGTCAACAATTGCGACCGTTGGGACGGAATACTAAAGGGGTGAAATCCATGAAATTCAAGATTAAAGGCGATGAAATCATCAGTATGGATATTTTACCTTCACAAATTATTGCCAACCTACAAACCGCAGAGGAAGAAGACGACGAACTTTTAGAAGTAGAAAGCGAAGAAGTGGTCACCGAGGAAACCAATCCTGGCCCTTGGATGTTGGCAATTACGATGGGAGGATACGGAAAACGGGTGCCTGTTACTCAATTTCGTCTGCAAAATCGTGCCGGAATGGGGGTTCGTGCTATTAAGTTTAAAAATGCAACGGATCGCTTAGCCGCTATCCATGTCGTTAACGAAGAAGATGAACTGATGATCGTTACAAGTCGGGGCATTATTATGCGTCAGGCAGTGAATGCGATTTCCTTACAATCTCGTCATGCGTCGGGCGTCAGGGTTCAACGTTTAGATGAAGAGGATGCGATCGCGGCGGTTGCTTTAGTTCCCCCAGAAGTGGAGGGGGAAGAAGAAGGTATCACGGAAGAAAATTCAGATTAATTTGAGGCTTACTTTGAACTCAAGTACCAAAGTTAATCCTTGTTCTCCTAGCCTTAACTTTGTCTCAATTTTTGGCTCATTTGCTCAGTTTTCCCAATCAAGGCGGCTAAATCAACCGTGGTTAATCTGCCTTGATCAACCACTTTTTGACCATTAATGAAACTATAATCAACCCCACTGACTTGACAAAAAATTAAAGCCGCCACCAGATCATGGCATCCCGTAAATTCGGGGCGATCGCAGTTCACTGCAATGAAATCGGCTGACATTCCGGGGGCAAGAGAACCAATATCGTCCCGTCCTAGCACCTTTGCGCCGCCTAATGTGGCAATTTCTAGCATTTCTCTAGCTGTTATAACTGAGGCATCACAATCTCTCACCCGTGCTAATAAAAACGCTATTCTTGCTTCTTGTAACAGATTCCCTGTATCATTGGATGCTGAACCATCCACCCCCAACCCCACGGGAACACGATGATTTAACAGTTTACGCAAAGGGGCAATGCCACTGCCTAAACGCATATTACTACAAGGACAGTGGGCGACTCCCGTTCCCGTTTGACCAAATTTCGCAATAGATTGATCGGTTAATTGAACACAGTGAGCGTGCCAAACATCATTCCCTAGCCACCCAACGGATTCAGCATAATCACCTGGAATTAAACCAAATTTAGCTAAACTGTAAGCAACATCTGCCTTATTTTCGGCTAAATGGGTATGTAATCTAACTCCTGTATAAGACCGTGCTAGGGCGGCAGATTCTCGCATCAAGTCTTGAGAGACGGAAAAGGGAGAACAGGGGGCAAGGGTAATTTTTAACATACTATGACGACGATTATCGTGATACTGCTCAATCAGTCGCTGAGAATCCTTTAATATATCTGCTTCACGCTCAACTAAACTATCGGGGGGGAGTCCACCGTTACTTTCACCCACACTCATACTGCCTCGACTGGCGTGAAAGCGTAAACCGATGTTTTGGATAGCTCGAATTTCATCATCAAGGGTGCAATTATTAGGAAATAAGTAAAGATGATCGCTTGCTGTTGTGCAACCTGATAAAATTAACTCGGCAGCCGCCATTTGACATCCCGCATCAAGAGCATCGGGAGTTAAATTCGACCAAAGAGGATAGAGGGTTTTTAACCATTCAAATAAAGTGCCATTTTGGGCATTGGGAACAGTTCGGGTAAGGACTTGATAAAAGTGATGATGGGTATTAACAAAGCCGGGTAAAACTAAGTGATGATGATTTAAATCCAGAATTTCATCGGCAGTATCAGGTAATTCTGAAGTTGTTCCCACCTGTTCAATGATATTATTGTGTATCAATAAAGCCCCGTGACAGATTTCTCGTTTTTGGGCATCCATTGTGATCAAAGTATGAATATTTTTAATCAGTAAAGTGGTCATCATATATAAATGATAAGCGTTAGATCAATGATATCGCTGATGTTTAAATGAAAGTTGTAAAAAAGGACACCATTAAGCCTAATCCAAATATAATTAATAGTGCGCCTAGATAATCTATTTGTAGAGACGGTTTCTGAGGTTTTAACCAGAATTGAAATAGTCGGGTTACCAAAGGCATGACAAGCCAAGTTAAAATCAAACAACTAATTAAGTTATTGAGCAATATTATAGTAGCGAAAGACCAAGATTCCGTAATTGGCCAGTGAGAAAATAAAATACTTTCTAACATAACGGTTGGATAAAGTCCAAACAATACAGATAATCCCTGTTTCCATTTCGGCAAATTTTTCTGTTTAGATAGCCATGCCTCAAAGCCTGTTTTATAGGAATAAAAGCGATAAAATCCTAATTTATCTGGTCGCGTTCTAATAAATTGATGACGAACTTCCGAATCTAACCATTGCGTTAAATTTTCAGGGGTATCAAAGTGAATGACCGTGTACCATTTAGGGCGAGTATTGGAAGAAGGGGGAAAATTTTCAGTTCTTAAAAACCCTTTAAATTGACGGGAAGCTTCAATAATCTCGGCTTGCCATTTTAAAAAATCGTCTGTTTTTTCGGGTGGAATATCCTGCTCAATGATGAAGCTTACAGAAGAGGTTTCTGGAGAAAAATGATCCATATCGCAATTTTTATACAGGTGAGATACGGTGAAAAAAAATAGTAATTAAGCGGCAAGAAAGATGGTTTACTGATTAGTGCTAACTGCCTCGATAAGTGCTATAAGACCAAGGAGAAGTCAGTAAAGGTACGTGGTAATGGGAATTGAGATCAGCAATACCAAACCGCAACGGAACTTTTTCCAAGAAAGGCGGCTGAGGTAAATCATTAATATATTGACGAAAGTAAGCATCAGCATGAAATACTAATTCATAAATACCTGCTTTAAACTCTTCTTCCTTTAATAAGGGCTCGTGAGTGCGTCCATCGTCGTTTGTTTTGACGGTTTTGAGTAAAGTTTTTTGGTTAGAAGTTGAATCAATTGACCATAATTCAATGGTCATTGCGATCGCAGGACTTCCTTTAACGGTATCAAGAACATGGGTTGTGAGCTTACCAGACATCTTTTTCCTCATAACTGAACGAATTATAGGCTAAAAAACGAGTTACACACTCTCTTTTTTTGAACAAATCCTCTTAATCCTAAACAAAAAGAAAGATAGGAGTAAAACAGTTTCACCCCTATCTTGTTACTTACCTAAAATAATGATAATTAATGCGTATTTCGCTCAGTTTGAACAACTTGAGGGGCTAAGGTTGCCGTTTGTAACATTGGTGTACTGGTAACAGAATTATTCGCTAGCGTAAATAAGGGATTCGCTAAAATTCCCGCCAAAGAGGTGGCAATAACCGATAAAACCAAACCCACTTGTAACGGTCGCATTCCTGATACATTCCAGCGAATTTCTGGGTAATTCTTCACTGCATCAGACATTTCTTGTGGTTCTTTGACCACCATCATTTTTACAACGCGGATGTAATAGTAAATTGACACCACGCTAGTCACTAACCCTAACAAAACGAGACCGTATAACCCCGCTTGCCAACCTGCCCAAAACAGATAAATCTTACCAAAAAATCCCGCTAAAGGAGGAATTCCTGCTAGAGATAACAAGCAAATACTCAAACCAAAGGTTAATAAAGGATCTCTTTGGTATAGTCCTGCATACTCACTAATTTGATCTGTACCTGTGCGTAAAGAAAAAAGAATTATACAAGTGAACGCACCTAAATTCATAAAGAGATAAACTAGCAGGTAAAACACCATACTAGAATAGCCCGCCTCTGTACCCGCAATTAAGCCAATCATCACAAAACCTGCTTGCCCAATCGAGGAATAAGCCAACATCCGTTTCATACTGGTTTGAGCGAGCGCGACGACATTCCCTAAAACCATGCTCAAGATAGCCAAAGCGGTGAAAATAACCTGCCATTCTTCAGTAACCCCCGAAAATGCTGTGACTAATAAGCGAATCGCCAAAGCAAACCCAGCGGCTTTCGATCCCACCGACAGAAAGGCAACCACAGGGGTTGGTGAACCTTCGTACACGTCGGGTGTCCACTGGTGAAAAGGAACTGCCGAAATTTTAAAAGCAATCCCTGCAATTACGAACACCAGAGAGATTGCTAAAGCCAATGATTGTAATCCCTCGGCATTGATAATATTATTGGAAATGTCACTTAAAATGGTCTCTCCCCCTGATAAACCATACAATAATGAAACACCATAGAGGAAAATAGCCGAACTCGAAGCCCCAATTAAGAGGTATTTTAAGGCCGCTTCATTGGAGCGAGGATCGCGTTTCATGTATCCCGTCATCAAATAAGACGAAATACTGAGTAATTCCAAGGAAATAAAGATCATCACCAGTTCATTCGCCGCCGAAAGGAACATTGCTCCTAACGTCGCTGTTAACAAGATAGCGATAAACTCTGCTAAAGCCGTCCCCGTTTGTTCAATGTAGCGGATAGACATTAAAATGGTCACAACGGTAGAAAGGGCGATAATAGCACGAAAGACGATACTGAGGTTATCCCCGTTAAATGCGCCCAGAAAACCGATTGGATTAGCCGTATTCCAAGAAAAATACAAAGAAGCAATGGCAATGAGTAAACCTGCGATCGCCGCATAGGGTAACCAACGGATGGCGCGTCGTCCACTGATAATATCTCCTAGCAGGACAATCATCAGGGTGAGGGTAACGATTCCTTCAGGAAGGATGACCCCTGCATTCAATTGACTGGCAATAGTTGAGGAAAAATCCATAGAGATTCAATCACTTTAGTCACAAAAATGGGCTAAAAAGCTTTAGTTTATACTTCTATCCAGTGTTTATTCTAGCTTTAAGCCTTAATCTCGTCAACTTATTTGGGAAAAGGGAAAAGGGTAAATTATTAATTTTCTGCCTCTTTATTGACAAACTTCTAATAACACCGATTGATGCAAGTAAGCACGATCAATAAATGCTTGAATTTGCACCGAACTTAAGGGATCACCATTAGCATAGTGTTCTAACCAAGCAGTACTAATTAAATTAGGATTTTCAGGTAAATCTGTTAATTCCCATCCCGGCATCTTTAACGCTTCCATCAGGTAACTAACCTTAGGATCATAACTCAGTCCATAACAGCGACATCCTTCAGAGGCGGCCATAATTAAACTATGTAACCGCATGCCGATGGTCATTTCAACCCCCCGAAAAAGACCTTTTAATTCCCTTGGATCGCTTAACTGTATAATTTCATGTACTCCCGACAATTGTGAGGCAATTGACTGAGCGATCGCTAAATCTTGGGAAGCTTGAAAGGGAACTAATAAAATCGTCGTTTGCGTGGCTTTTTGAAAAGAAACTAAAGCTTTGGTTAACACATCTAACTTATCGGTCGTTAAATGACGATGAGAACGCAAATTAACTGCAATTCGAGGGGCAGGCAAATCCCAAATATTTTTAACGGGTTTGGCTTCCAGTGTCCAAACAGGATCAGGGGCTAAAATAGGATTCAAATGCCATTGAGACAACAAAGCAGCTGATTGAACATCCCTGACACTGATGGCAGTACAGCCCAATAAGACTTGCTTCGTTAACCATCGCATAAAGGGACGATTTAAAGGGCCAATCCCTTGCCCCCAAGCAATTGTTTTCAGTCCCTGTTGTTGGGCAAAAGCCATCAATCCCCCATAATAAAGAGGACTGATAAAACTGGTGACATCCTGCATCAAGCTTCCTCCTCCCCAAATAAAGATATCCGACTGTTTAAAGGCTTTTAAAAGGGAAAAAAGGGAGCGATTCGGGCAACTTTCCACTTCATACTGTTGAGCGGTTTGTTGAGGATTAGCCGATAAGACAAGAGGATGGACATGGGAAGGAAGCAACTGCAAAAGAGAAACCAAAAGGGCTTCATCGCCAGCATTTCCTTTCCCATAGTAGCCACAAATAACTGCCCGCATATTCCTTTATTTAGGCAGATTGAATGAAATGATGACAACTAATCTTATCTAAAATCTGGTTGAGGTCTTCTCGACTCCGAAAATCCTCTAGACGGTTAATCACTTGTCCTTTTTCTAAAAGTAAAAGGGTGGGTAAATTTCTGAGGCGATAGGTATTGGCTAACCTCAAATTTTCATCGGCATTAATACTGACTAATCTTAAATCGTCTCCCCATTCTCCTTGTACTTTGGTAAGTAAAGGCAGGGTGAGGCGGCAAAGTCCACACCAAGGCGCCCAAAAATGGACTAAAACGGGCTTAGGTGACTCGAGTACCACTTGAGGAAACGTCAGTTCGTTAACAGAAAGTATCATCAGGGATTAACAACGTTTATTATAGATGGTTTATCAATGGCTTTGCGGAAAAATCTGAACTGTCCCAAAATCAGCGAACTCCAGATATTCGTCCAGAATAATACCTAAATTCCTGATCCTAAATCAGCAAGACTTGCAATTATTATATACAAGTCAGTTCCGTTTGGGGATCAAGGTTAACGTTTTTGGTTAAATATCGGTGTTGACAAAATTCAGATTGAACTTATTAGTCTTGGTGTATATTGACTTGAATCGTTCTTAAGGTTGGGAATCGCAAGCATAGTAATACCAGTAAGCCCAGAAGATTAATAGACCAATGGGCCATCATCAGCCCCCAAATTAGTCCAATTGCAGCACTGGATGCGCCTAATACGCCAAAAATATCGTTATCGGTCTTTTGATACCAAAAAAGACTCCAAATAGATGTAATCAGCAATAACAGGGGAAACATGAAGAGTAGCATCGCAGATCCTTGGGTTAAAGGTGGGTGAGGCAGCGTCAAAAAGGAGAAGAACTATTTTTTTTATTAACTGATTTAACCATAACATTGCCCCAGAAAAATAATCCGTTATCTTCATCACGAATTTGTTTTTTTTGATAAAACTTTGCATAACTTTATACTGGCACGCCGTCAATTAAAGATTAGGAAAATTTTGAGGACTGAAGTCTTAATATCAATCGCTCTAAAAACGGTCAGTTAAACGAGAAACCCAGTTAACCAATCCTTAAGCCAAAAAGTCGCTCGACAATCATCTTCATTATAACGGAGAATTAAAGCTAAAAAACTGGAATCTTGTGTCTTTAGCCATTGGTCATACCAGAAAACGCATTGATCCCCGCCTGCTCCTTGATCTCGCCATTGAAAGCCAATCCAGTTTGCGATCGCTTTGAGGGAATAACTTTCAACCGGTAAAATGACTCGGTGAATAACAATTTGATGTAAATCTACTAAACGCGAAAGGAGTTGCTCTTTTTCGAGGGGTGAGGTTTGATAAAGGGTTGCCAGTCGCTTAATAGTTTCGGCTTCATATTCAGAAAAGTGAAAAATGGGGGCTGTCTCGTATTGATTAACAAATTCTAAGAAAGCGTGCCAATTTTGGGCTTCTGCCTGAGGGGTTTCTGCTAGAAAAGAATGAAAAATTTCCGTTTGATTTTGACGATTAACTTCTAAAATTCCCAACAAATAATCTAAATTGTGTTCGGGTTCGGCTTCAATATCAAAGTAGAGTTCAACAGCCTCAGAGGGAATTACCCTTTTAGCGGAACTCGGTTTTAAAATGGGGCGATTTTCCCATAATG
Organism: Microcystaceae cyanobacterium; assembly: GCA_041746575.1. GTDB lineage: Bacteria > Cyanobacteriota > Cyanobacteriia > Cyanobacteriales > Microcystaceae > JBGTGT01. The sequence goes on along the minus strand of JBGTGT010000075.1, from coordinate 38,171 downwards.
CTTGCGCCTGTTGCTGTAATTGTTTGGCCATCTCTAAACTCATCATATCGGTTAAGTGAGTGGGATGAGTAGTAGCGAGTAATTCAAGCGTAATAATGCCGAGGGTTTGGAGATAGCTGTAACGACTGGGGGTAACTCCCGGTACCAGGGAAAGATGGCTTTGAGATTGAGCGAGGCGGTAACAATCATTGTACCAATGACAAAGGCTACATCGCTGGCGAGAAATAAAAACCTCCGGCTCATTTTTGGCTAAGAGCATCGTTATGCAATCAGAAAGAACACTTTTGAGGCGAGGTTCCCAGGCAGACAAATTGACCACATGATGATTATGACGACGGAGGATTAACTCACTCTTGGGGGGGCTGACTTGCTGAATTTGCGTCAGTAGATAGGCATAAAAGGTAGCAATCAGTTTGTATTCTGGTTTAGGACGACGACCAAAGTGGATACTAATCGGTATATACAGCCAATCCCCCCATTTGGATTTTCCAGTTTGCTTAACCAATAAATCCGGTCTTCCGATCAGGGAGATTCCAGTGGCGTGAAGACAACGTAAAGTTCCTTGTAAAATACAGTCTACTCCTTGCTTCATCAAGACTTCCGTTTCTTCTGCTTGGGCTTGTAGATCATTTTTGGAAGAAATAAGGGATCTAGCGTAAGGATATTGCGTATTAACAAGATATTGAATATGTTTTCGGCTTTCTTCTCGTAATTTAAGCAAAAAATCTTTTTCTGGTCTTTTCGATTGAGAATCACCGTAGGAATCTAAAAAAGCGCGTCGTTGGCAGCGTTTATAATCGAGGAGCAGAACATCCGTAAGAAGCATTCGGTTAGAAAAATCTGACACTATAAAACCATCATTGAGCTTTGTTCTATTTTAGAAGCCTTTTGTGTACCACTGACCTAAGTAAGAATCCTTAAAAAGATGTGAGTTCGACGAGGGCAATTATCTCAATTTTTTTGTCCATCCTCGTTGGGATTAGGAAAAGAAAAACAAATTCTTGTGGGGGACTAGCCCCCCAAACCCCCTGCACAAAAAAATTAAAGAAAGAAGCCTCGTAGATTTTCTGATAGTCGAACTCACGTTAAAAAGGGGGCATTCTTTGTCCCCCTAAATAAAGCTTATTGAATTGAATCGAGACGAAATTACACAGAAGTCAACATTTCTGCTTCTTTTTTTTCCATCACTGCCATTAAATCCAACATCCGATTAGAATAACCCCATTCATTGTCGTACCAAGCCACTACCTTAAAGAAGTGACTGTTTAACTCCATACCCGCTTTGGCATCAAAAGTACTGGAATGGGCATCTGTTGTAAAGTCGCAAGACACCACGTCTTCGTCGGTGTAACCTAATATCCCTTTTAATGCCCCTTCGGAAGCCGCTTTCATCACTTCACAAATTTCAGCGTAACTCGTGGCTTTCTCGGTTTTGAAGGTTAAATCAACCACCGATACGTTAGGAGTGGGAACACGGAAGGCCATCCCCGTTAATTTGCCTTTTAATTCTGGAATCACTAAGGTAACCGCTTTAGCGGCTCCTGTCGAAGCTGGAATAATATTCTGTGCCGCACCGCGTCCACCGCGCAAATCTTTATGACTCGGCCCGTCAACGGTGGGTTGGGAGGCTGTCATGGCGTGAATCGTCGTCATTAACCCTTCTGTTAAACCAAAATTATCGTTAATGATCTTCGCAACAGGCGCAAGACAATTGGTGGTACAACTGGCATTAGAAACAATTTTATCTTTAGCCGGATCAAATTCGTGAGCATTAACGCCAACGACAAAAGTCCGCACCTTATCTGAATCTTTGGTGGGTGCAGAGATAACAACCCGTTTTGCCCCTGCACTTAAATGCTTAGAGGCTCCTTCTTCGGTGGTAAATAATCCAGTCGCTTCCACAACGTAATCTACACCCCGTTCTCCCCAAGGCAATTCTTCGGGGTTACGAATCGAAAAGCAGGGAATAAATTTCCCATTGACGACAATGCCATCTGATCTCGCTTCTACTGTTCCGTTAAAGCGTCCGTGGGTAGAGTCGTATTTAAGAAGATAGGCAATATTTTCGGGGGGAACAAGGTCATTAATGCCTAAAAATTCAAAATCGGGATGATGAATACCTGCACGAAATACAAGGCGACCAATACGACCAAAACCATTAATGCCGACGGTATGTTTTGCCATGAATAAAAACTCCTTGCTATCGAGATCATACTTAAATTTAAAAAACTGTGAAAAGGAAGTTAATGGAGCTTTAATGTCTGTCTCCCCTTTTATGACAGTCTGCTTTTATGCTAAGGGGTTTTGCTCAGAATGGAAAAAGCTAAAGAAAGAATTCAGATTTGTCATGTTAGAATTTGATAACAAAAGTCGCACGGTTAAAGATTACCGCTTATTTTTAAGTTTTAATTTCAAGAAAAGAAATCGAAATTCGGTCAACCTTTTAATTTTTAAAATTCCATACAAAAAAAAGAGGAATGACTCAGACTCGCATCCCTCTAAAGAGCGAAAATATTAAGATTTAAGGCGTTTCTTCAATAACTTTATCGATCAAACCATAGGTTTTCGCTTCTTCGGCAGACATAAAGTAATCACGGTCTGTATCTTTCTCAATTTTTGCTAACGGTTGACCCGTTCTATCTGCTAACATTTGGTTCAGTTGTTGACGAATTCGCAGAATTTCTCTGGCCTCAATTTCAATATCTGTTGCTTGACGACGGCCGGTTCCCCCTAACGGCTGGTGAATCATAATTCGGGCATGGGGCAAAGCCAAACGTTTTCCCGGCGAGCCTGCCGCTAAGAGAAAAGACCCCATTGAAGCCGCTAAACCGACGCAGATTGTGATAACCTCGGATTTAATGTACTGCATGGTGTCATAAATCGCCATTCCCGCCGTAATTGACCCACCCGGTGAATTGATATAGAGGTAAATCGGCTTACTGGGATCATCAGAGTCTAAGTACAACATCTGAGCAACTAAGGCATTCGCCAAACCATCAGTGACTTCTTGCCCCAAAAAAAGAATGCGTTCAACAGCTAGACGTTGATAAATACTGATCCATTGTTCGTATTGACTGCCCGGAAGACGATAGGGGACTTTAGGAATACCAATAGGCATAATTTAAACTCAAAGGGGATTTAATAGAGGTTTGTGGGAATAACGTTGTATGAGGACTAAAAGGCGAAGGCATTAACGCTAAGTCTGAAAACCTAGACTAAACCCTACAATCCTTTATCTGACACTTGCTAAGGGTTGCGGCAGGTCTTTGCGACTCTCAAGAATACGATCAACTAAACCATATTCTTTTGCTTGTGCTGGAGTTAGGTAAAAGGTGCGATCGGTGTCTTTAATGATTTTTTCGACCGATTGACCTGTATTTCGAGCGAAAATCTCTAACATAGTTCGTTTATTGTGCAGCACTTCCTTCGCACGAATTTGGATATCTGTCGCTTGACCTTGCGCCCCCGTACGGTTTTGATTTAAGACAATGGTGGCATGGGGCAGAGAAGCGCGGCATCCTTTTGTTCCTGCTGATAAAATCATGGCCGCCGTCCCCATCGCTTGACCAATACAGATAGTATGGACGGGAGGTTTAATGTAGCTTAAGGTATCACAGATGGCAAAGGCTTCGGTTTCAAAACCAATAGCATCCCCTGTGTGCCAAGATGTCCCCGTGGAGTTGATGTAGAAATAAATCGGTTTTTCGGGATCATCAAACTGAAGATACAATAATTGAGCGATAATCAACTCAGTTACATCAATCCCTACATTGCGCTTCACTTCATCAGACGAATACAGGGGCAAACCTAGATAGACAATCCGTTCTTTGAGCAACAAGGATTCTAGGTCTGGAGGGGGAGTACGATAGGCAACATCGCTATAATATGCAGTTTGTACGGCTTTAACGGGTGATTCCATCTTGCTTTTTCAATATGAGAGGAAAACAGATTATCTTGATTTTAGCGTACAGCCTCAATAAAATTGGCAGATGACCTTGAAAACGGTAAACTCACTCGGAAGACACTGCCTTGCTGTTGTTGAGACATGACCGTAATCTTTCCCTGATGGGCTTCAATAATTTGAGAACACAAATATAAACCCAATCCATGCCCCGAACGTTTATGATTACCTTGACGAAATCGCTGAAAAATCTCTAATTGGGTAGATTGCGCCATGCCGATGCCCGTGTCTTCTACTTCCACAATCACATATTGATAATCGCTATTTTCCAACCGTAAGCGCACCTCAACCCAGCCCTGATCGGTAAACTTAATGGCATTGCTGATTAGGTTCATAAACACCCGTCGTAATTCTAAGCGATCGCCTGTAATTTCTTGGGACTTTTTCCCTAGCTCAACTCTTAAGTCTAGCCCCTTTTCTTGGGCAAGAGGCAACAATTCTTGGGCAATCTCTTCTAACAGTTCTGTCAAATTCAACGGGATAAAACTGAGAGCTTTTTGCCCTAAATCATAACAATGCACATCTAAAAGGGTATTGAGCATTTGTAAAAGATTTTGGTTATTTTTCTGCATCGCTTTCAGCGCATTTCCCATTTCTGGAGAAACCGCCCCAAATGTGTTTTGCTCCATTAACTGTAGCATTCGATCCGCCGCTACTAAGGGCGTGCGTAAATCATGAGTTAAACAAGAGACAAAATTATCCCGTTGATCCATCGTTCGTTTGAGTCTTAAAAGGGAACGAACTCTTGCCGTCAGTTCATCTAACTGAATCGGTTTGCGAATAAATTCATCCGCTCCGATATCTAATCCTTTAATTAGACTCGGTTCTTCATGGGCGGTAATTAATAAAATCGGAATATAAGGAAGATGGGGATGTTGGCGAATGCGTCGAGTGACTTCATAACCATTCATCTCGGGCATCATGACATCTAATAATACTAAATCGGGAGGGCGACGCTCAATGGTTGCCAGTGCTTTTCGACCGCTATCAACTAAAACGACAGAATATCCTTCTTGTTCTAAGGCTAATTGAATGAGTAATAAATTATCGGGGGTATCATCCACTGCTAGTAAATAATTATTCATAATGATAAGGGGAATTAATCAAGGATTGAGCGATCTGACGAGGGATTTCAACTTTAAAGGTACTGCCTTGCCCTAAATGACTTTCAACGGTAATTGTCCCTTGAAGCAGTTTAACGAGAGCATCCGTAATGGCTAACCCTAATCCTGTTCCCGCCTGTTTTCGGGTGAGGGTTTGATCAATCTGACGAAACGCCTCAAAAATGAAGGTTAAGTGGTCTGGGGCAATGCCAATACCCGTATCTTGTAATACTATAAGGATCCGATCCTCAGATTTTTCCTGAATCTTTAGGCTGATTTTTCCCTCGTCTGTAAATTTGATAGCATTGGATAGTAAATTAGTTAAAATTCGTCGTAAACACTGTTGATCGCTAATAATTAGAGGATTATCCATTTTTATCTCCATCTCCAAGCTCAAGGCTTTGTCCACGGCGAGGCAACGTAATTCGTCAACCGTAAAGCTGGCTAATTTGACTAAATCAAACTCATTGGGGTGAAGAGTGAGTTGTCCTGCTTCGATTTTAGAAAAATCTAGCACCTCATTTAGCAAATTAAGTAAATTTTGGCTATTATTATAGATACGTCTCACCATATCTGTCTGTTTGAGCGTCAACGGGTCAGGATACTGATTGAGTAGCATCTGAGAAAAACCCATAATGGCATTCATCGGCGTACGTAATTCGTGGGAAATGGTCGCTAAAAATTGGGACTTCAAGCGCGAGGTTTCTTGTAATTGCTGGTTTTGTTGCTCAATTTGATGTCTTTGGACTTCCAACTCTCGATTTTTATGTCTCAGTAGCTGATTCGTCGCCCGCAGTTGGTCATTTGCCTGTCTTGCCTGCTGTTCGGCTTGATAAATCCGTAAGGAGCTACGTAGAGTTTGCGCCAAGGCATCTGCCGAAATTTTGGACTTGGAAAGATAATCCGATGCGCCCGCCTTCATTAACTCTACCGCAATTTGCTCATCCCCTTGACCTGTTAAGACAATCAAGGGAATCATAATCCCTAAACGACGTAAAGCTTTAATGAGGGCTAATCCATCAAGATCCGGTAGACGATAGTCCAGAAAAACGCAATCGTAGTTCTTTTCTGCCGAAGTGAGGCGATCAATACCCATTGTTGCTAGGCTTTCTTCGGTAATTTCAAGAGGAATGCCCGTTTTATAAAGCGAGCGCGCCACTGCCATCCGATCCACACTATCATCATCAATTACCAGTATGTTAAGAACTTGAGACATTATTAATCAATCACTAGGAAAAGTAGAGTTACACGCTGAAATATCCTGCTATTCCGGCTCTTTCGTCCTTTGGTGACCCTTAAAACTGATTCTTTGAACAAGTTTTATCTTTCTACTATTATCTCTTACCTCATCTTGCGCGCGATCGTTTTCACCATTTGTTTCCAGAGAAACTCTCTGAATTGAAATAGGCTGATTTAAGGCATTTCACACAACGTCCAATACTTATTGAGCGTAGTGATAACATCAGCGAATTTCGTGAAAGTAACCGGCTTAAGAATATAGCCCGCTACATTTAATTGGTAAGCTTCTACCCTTTCCTGCTCTTCGTCGGAAGTGGTCAAAACAATCACGGGAATCGATCTCAGTTCGGGATTTTGGCGCAATTCTTTAAGGAATTCCAATCCGTTCATTTTGGGCATATTGAGATCCAGCAGAATTAAACGACGTTCAATAGGAACGAGCGGAGAGATGTCTCCTCGCGATTGCAACATTTCGAGGGCTTCAATCCCATTTCGAGCGACATAGATAGGATTGCCAATGTTATTTTTCTGGAAAGCCCGCTGCACATTCATTCTATCGACATCGTCATCTTCTACTAAGAGAATATTAAGGGTTTTGTCTGACATAGTGGGTATCATTACAGGTGATCCGGGCAATTTGCAGGGAATCGATCTAAATTGTAGGCTAATTTTCTCCTAAACACTGTCCCCGTTATGATAGAACTTAACCTCTATCTGTGGTTGCATTTTTTAGAATTGTTTGATTTTATTAACCAGAAGGAACAATTCTCTGTTAAGATATATGAACGAATCAAAAAAAATAGGGCAAGCCAAAGGCAGCGAGCAGTTAACGGTCATCTTAACCCCAGCAAGCAAGTATTTTGGTTTTTGTCCCGACGTTACACCAAAGGTCAACCAAAATTCATGGGCAATAAGCCAACTGTCGCCATCTCCCATCTAGGATGTGAGAAAAACCGCATAGACTCAGAACACATGCTTGGCCTGTTAGCACAAGCAGGTTATTCAGTAGATAATAACGAGGAATTAGCAGACTACGTCATCGTTAATACTTGTAGCTTTATTGAAAAGGCTAGGGAAGAGTCCGTTCGCACGTTGGTAGAATTGGCCGAAGCGAATAAGCGAATTATTATTTCGGGCTGTATGGCACAGCATTTTCAGGAGCAATTACTAGAAGAAATACCCGAAGCAGTTGCCGTAATCGGAACAGGTGATTATCAAAAGATAGTTGATGTCATTGAACGGGTCGAAACGGGCGAAAGAGTCACAGAAATTAGCGAGAATCCTACCTATATCGCTGATGATACCCTTCCCCGCTACCGTACTACTGCTGAAAGTGTCGCCTATCTCAGAGTGGCAGAAGGCTGCGATTATCGTTGCTCTTTCTGTATTATTCCCCACTTACGGGGCAAACAACGCTCTCGCACGATTGAATCGATTGTTACGGAAGCCCAACAGCTTGCCGCCCAAGGGGTACAGGAATTGATCCTCATCTCCCAAATTACCACCAACTACGGTTTGGATTTGTATGGTGAACCCAAATTAGCGGAACTTCTAATTGCTTTGGGTACAGTTGATATTCCATGGATTCGTATCCATTACGCTTACCCGACGGGATTAACCCCAAAAGTCTTAACTGCCATCCAGAATACACCCAATATCCTGCCCTATCTAGATTTGCCCCTACAACACTCCCACTCGGAGATTCTTAAAGGGATGAACAGACCGTGGCAAGGACGAGTCAATGATGCCATCATCGAACAAGTTAAAGGTGCTATTCCGGGGGCTACGTTACGGACGACCTTTATCGTTGGTTTTCCGGGAGAAACCGAGACGCACTTTAACAACCTCCTAGAATTTGTGCAACGCCACGAATTTGACCATGTAGGCGTCTTTACTTTCTCTCCAGAAGAGGAAACCCCTTCTTATACGATGCCTCGTCAAATTCCGTCCGATCTCAAAGAAGAAAGATGGCATCGGTTAATGGCCATTCAAAAACCGATTTCAGCCCAGAAAAACGCCGCCTATGTCGGTCAAACCGTTGATGTCTTGATTGAGCAAGAAAATCCGCAAACTGGAGAATATATTGGACGCTCTGCTCGTTTTGCCCCCGAAGTCGATGGACTGGTTTATGTGAAAGGAAATGCCTCTCTCAATGCCATTGTCCCCGTAAAAATCACCCATGCAGACCCCTACGACCTCTATGGTCAAGTCTGCTGTTAATTGTCAACCCTTATCGTACAAAATTCACTCACAACTCATTATTATGACTGATTCTTTCAGAAACTTAGGCTTATCCGAAACTCGCATTCAACAATTAGAAGCCATTGGTTTTACAGAACCCACACAAATACAAACGCAAGCCATACCTTTAATATTAGAAGGCCATGATTTGCTTGGCCAATCTCAAACGGGGACGGGCAAAACGGCGGCCTACTCTTTACCGATTTTGGATCAAATTGACCCTCAGAGTAAAGCCGTACAAGCTCTGGTTTTAGCTCCCACTCGTGAACTCGCTCAACAAGTTGCCCAAGCGATGAAGGACTTCCTTTCTGAGCAACGCACCTTTGTTTTAACCGTTTATGGTGGACAGTCCATCGAACGGCAAATTCGCAGTTTAGAACGAGGAGTGCAAATCGTCGTCGGGACGCCGGGACGGATTATTGACCTTTTAGACCGCAAAAAACTCCATTTAGACCAATTACGCTGGGTCGTTCTCGATGAAGCCGACGAAATGCTCAGTATGGGGTTTATTGATGATGTCAAAAAGATTCTCAAAAAAACGCCTGAAACTCGCCAAACCTCCTGTTTTTCTGCCACCATGCCCCGGGAAATTCGGGAACTCGTTGATCAGTTCTTGAAATCGCCGGTGACAGTAACCGTAGAACAGACGCAAGTCGCCCCCACTCGTATTAACCAGCAAGTTTATTATGTACCGCGAGGCTGGTCAAAAGTTAAGGCACTGCAGCCTATTTTAGAAATCGAAAGCCCAGAATCAGCACTTATCTTTGTCCGCACTAAGCAAACGGCCTCTGAACTCACCAGCAAGTTACAAGAAGCTGGGCAAAGCGTCGATGAATATCACGGCAATTTGTCCCAAATTCAACGCGAACGCCTCGTCCAACGCTTCCGGGACGGTAAAATTAAGCTCGTCGTTGCTACGGACATTGCGGCACGGGGGTTAGATGTGGAGAACCTCAGCCATGTCATTAACTTTGATTTACCTGATAATGCAGAAACCTATATTCACCGTATTGGACGAACGGGGCGTGCCGGTAAGACAGGGAAAGCGATTGCGATCGTTGAGCCGATTGATCGCCGCCTTTTAGGGCAAATAGAACGCCGTTTGCGCCAAAAAGTCGAAGTCTCTAAGCTTCCTAGTCGTTCTCAGGTGGAAGGGAAACGTTTAGAAAAACTTCAAACGCAAATTAAGGAATGTTTGACAGGAGAACGGATGGCCTCTTTCCTCCCCATTGTACGGGAATTGAGTGATGAGTATGATCCCCAAGCGATCGCCGCCGCCGCCTTACAAATGGTTTATGACCAAAACTGCCCGAATTGGATGAAGCACGAATGGGAAGTTCCTGAAGAAGGTTTACCCAAACCCCTTGTTAAGCGGAAGTCGTCCTCGAACCGCTATAATCGTTCTTCTCGTTCTCCGCAACGGAAACCCACACCTTCTCGTTAAGTTAACCATTTATGATTTAGGGGGGGATTATCTCCCCTTTTTTTGTGGATATACAGCAAGTTGCGAGGGATTGTCAGATACTTTTGGGCATAACCCTTGCACCCCTACGAGAAATTACAGCAAATGGCAAACTACTGTATATTTTAATCCTTATTAAAAATCACTCATCTTCCCTAAATATTTTTGCAAATAAGGAGAAAAAACTTCATAAATTAAAGTTAAAGGCTTTCTATCGTGCCAAAATAGATAATGTCTTCCCCAAAAAGGGTCTTTCTCGCCAAAGGCTTTGGCTAGAGCTTGAGATTGACCATAATAAATTCCTTGAATATCCCGATAGAGTTCGGTGTGGAGTTGAGATAAACTATCCCAGATAGGCAAGGAACGATTTTGCAAATATTCATCGACATGGTTGGCATCCCACCAAGAAGCCGCATAAGCTAACCGTTGTCCAGAAGCCGTTCTCAACCACACTTGCCGTCGTAAAAGGGGTTGGGCGATCGCTTGAATCTGTGCAGGTGCGCCGTCATTCCCTTCCCCAACTAAAGACATATCAATCACATCTACTTCGGTTTTTTCCCCTGTCAATAGCTGTAAATGGCGTGTGGGTGAACCATCTCCTAATAATAAGACTTGCCATGTTGGGGAGAGTTGGGCATGAGGTAAGCCTTGCTTAATCACTTCGACATCTCCCTGCCATCGGACATCGAGAGCGCACCATGATAAGGTGTGGGTGGTTGCCTGTTGAGGATTGGGAATCGTTTTCAAGGTTTGTTACAAAACTTTACTATATTGTTACTATAGCAAAATCAGTCATTTGTAACCAGTTAATCGTGAAAATATCTTACCTTATCTACTTAGCGTTTAACAATTGAGACAATTGCCGAATTTGTTGTTGCGTGAAGACTTGACGTAAGGCTAACGCGATCGCTTGGGGATCAACCGTTAAGAGAATTTGAGGATATTTAGCTACAGCAAGGCGTTTGAGTTCATTAGAGGAGCTAATTTCACCTGCTGATTTTCCTAATTCTAAGTAATCACTGCCTTGTTTGAGTTCTTTAATGATAATTGGAGCAAGGGTGCGATAAGAATGGGCAGGATTAGCGATCGCCGTTTGAGCGCATTTGACGAGGGTTTGCCACGAGTTATCTTGGGGAGCAGTATGGCTGAGTTGCTCGCATAATTGCTGTAATTCAGCTCGATTATTGGGGGTAGCGGATTGCTTAAAGATATTGAGCATCGCTTTCAGTAACCCTCGAGCGTCAACAGAAGCATCTGGTGCTTTTTGACTGCCCTGGGGGGCAGATTCCGCTTGATCGAGCAGATGATTTAAATAACCTTGTAATTGGCTAAAAGTGGGTTCTGCCGCTTCAACAATTAGCATGGCATCTTCGTCTTTGAGTCCAAATGTACCTTGGAGTTTATCGACTAAATCTTTGAGTACATCAAACCCCCCCAAAAACAAGGATTCTAGCTTGTGATCGACGGACATCCCTTGCGGGTTCTCTCTGAGGACTTTAAAGGCGTCTTCTAGGCGATGGGCGGCTTTTTGGATACTGCTATAGCCTAACATTCCTGCCCCTCCTTTGACGGTGTGAGCGGCACGAAACATCTCATTAATGCGTTCGACGTCTTCAACGGCTGAGGAGAGATCTAAAATCCCTTGTTCGATGGTTTCTAGGTTCTCTTTCGTTTCTTCAATGAAGTAACCGAGTAATTTTTGCTGATCCAAAGCAGTGTTCCCCCCTAAACTGGAAATTCGCCCGCTTTACGCTAGGTTTACTGTGGGCTACCTTTAACATTCCCCAAAGGGGAGGGGGAATTAACACGCTGATCTAAAAAAAGATCTAGATCTCTCAACACCGTTTGAGGAATTTCCCAAGGAAAAAGATGGGCGGTATTGGGATAACATTTCCATTGAGCATTCGGTAAGATTTGGGCTGTTTGTTGACTTGAGAAGGCGGTTATATGACAGTCTTTTTCGCCTGCTAGCACTAAGGCGGGAATTTGTATCGTATTCAGTTTTTCTGAGCGATTATAGCCTTGTTTGAGGGCGGTATTGAGGGTTTTTTCGGCGTGAGAAGAGGTTTGCAGAAAAGGGATAAATCCATCTCTGGCTAGGTATTGATAGGTTTGGGGGGAGTGTTGTTGAAAAAGGTAACGAAACAGCGATCGCTTAGCGAATAAGTCAATATTCCACGTCCATCCGGGGTTAATTTGGTTAATGATGCCTGCCATTCCTGTTAACACTAAATCTTGCCATGAAATTGGGGGATGATTCCCAAGAGGACGAGCGGCAGAGGCGACGAGAATTAATCCTTTAAAACGAGAGGGATATTTAAACAGTAATTCTAGGGCTAAAATGCCACCGAGCGACCATCCGAGGAGTAAGCCTTGATTAAAGTCGTAATCATTGAGCAATTCGCTTAAATCATCTAAGTGATCGGTCATTTTAAAGGGTTTTGAAGCTTTACTTTGACCATATCCTCGTAAGTCGGGGGATAGGGTTTGATAACGTCCACAAAGATGGTCGGTAAACACGGATAAGCTACGACTCGACCCCGGATGACCATGTAAGCACAGAATGGGATCTCCTTGTCCTTTCATTTCAACGTGCAGTTTCATAAGCTAAGATCGATAAGGTTTTTGGGTTGCGAAAAAGATGGGGGCTTAAGCGGTAATTTTTATGAAAAACACAGGATTTATCTCTTCTATTTTGTCAGTTTTAGCAGTAAATGTTGTTGCTTCTCAATCGATCTTAGCGCAATTAGTGATCCCGGCGGCAGATGAGACAGGAACAACGGTACAGCAACAGGGAAATCAATTTAATATTACGGGGGGACAATTATCGGGAGATGGGGCGAATTTATTCCATAGTTTACAACAATTGGGGCTTTCTGCCGATCAAATTGCCAATTTCTTGTCAAATCCAAATATTCGCAATATTTTAACCCGCGTGGTGGGGGGAGATCCGTCAGTGATTAATGGGTTAATTCAAGTGACAGGGGGTCATTCTAATCTTTTTATTATGAATCCGGCGGGTGTAATTTTCGGAGCAGATGCTCGCTTAAATGTTCCGGCAGATTTTGTGGTTACAACGGCGACAGGCATTGGTTTTGGTAACAATACTTGGTTTGATGCAGTGGGAGGCAATGATTATGGTAATTTAATGGGTGATCCGTCTCAATTTGCTTTTGATGTACCACAATCTGGAAGTATTGTCAATAGCGGCGTGTTAAAAGTTAACGAAGGACACCAATTAAGCTTGATTGGGGGAAATGTGGTTAATACGGGAACTTTAGAGGCACCTGAAGGGAATATTACCGTTTCAGCTATTCCGGGAACGAGCTTACTGCGAATTAGCACGGCCAATAACCTTGTGAGTTTAGTGGTTGATGTTCCTAGAGATCAGGAAAATCGTCCTTTAGCGATCAAACCTGTAGATTTAGCAACTTTATTGACAATTGGAGAGAATGATCTTACTTTATCTCATAATTTACCTCAATTCCAAGGAAATACGGTGATTGCAGGGAATATTGATGTCAGTTCAGCTAGTGACGGGGGAAATATTACGGTAGTGGGGGAAAACGTGACGGTAACGAATGCAGAAATTAAAGCAGATGGCGTAAATAATGGTGGAACAATTAGAATTGGCGGAGATTTAGGCGGAAATGAAGTTATTCCTAATGCTAACACTACTAATATTGATCAGACGTCTGTTATTCATGCTAATAGTTTAGAGAAAGGACAAGGAGGACGAATTATTATTTGGAGTGACGATACAACTCGTTTTGACGGGTTTATTCGTGCAGAAGGAGGATTAATCGGAGGTGATGGCGGATTTGTGGAAGTTTCCGGTAGAAATAATTTATTGGCTTTGGATATTTTGTCTCAAGTTGATATTTCTGCTTCTAATGGACAAGGAGGGACGTTATTATTAGATCCCCTTAATATTGTTATTTTTCCGGGTTCGGCACTTCCTATTAATCAAAGTCCAACCAATGGAATCATTCTTTTTTCTGGCAGTATTGGCGATTTTTTGACTACGAAAGGAAATTTAGTGATAGAGACAACTCAAGTCGGCTCAGCACAAGGAAATATTTTACAATTGAGTACCGCAGCAATTAATTGGAATAGTGATCATTCTTTAACGCTCAATGCTGATAACAATCTAACTTTAAATGGGGGTGTTTTTGCCACTGGAAAAGGTTCGTTAAATTTGAATGCAGGGAGTTTAATTGCTATCAATAACAATCCTATCCAGACAAACCAAGGCAATATTACGGTTGCTGGAAATACGATTACTAACAATCAACCTATTATCACAACTGATGGCAATATTAATTTAACAGCGAATACGAATAATCTTGAAGTTAACTCTCTTATTGAATCAACGGGCATTGGTTCTGTTAGCTTAAGTGCAGGAAATGTAGTTAGTATTAATAATCCAATTATTACCCGAAATGGAAACATTGATGCGATGGGTAATATTGTGAAAGTTAATGACTTTTTGAATACTCAAGACGGCAATATTAATTTAACAGCAAAGACGAATAATCTTGAAGTTAATTCGCCAGTTACATCTACAGGCAAGGGTTCGGTAGATCTAGTATCTGCAAATATTGTTATGATTAATAGTCCAGTGATCACTAATGAAGGAAATATTACATTAACGACAGATAGTGATAATAATCAAGAGGGTGGAATTATTATTAATGGTTTGATCTCAACTCAGGGTGGAGATTTTATAGCTAATGCTTCTACGATTGATGCTAGCAAAAATGGAATTTTAATTAATTATGATACCTTAAAGACAGATACGGGAAATTTAATCCTTAACGGCAATATTCTTGCAACAAATTCACTGATTTTGAAGAGTTTAGGAAATACGACATTAAATGGAAGTTTAGTTGTTGAGGGAAATTTAGAAACCGATGCGGGAGGAATAACAGTAATCAGAGGCAATGTCACCACGCAAGGAAATCAGACATATAACAATAGCGTAAGTTTGAATCAGGATGCTACTTTAACAGGGAATCAATTAAATCTCAACAAGCAACCCTTACAAGGAAATAATCGAAGTCTTACTTTAACTTTCAACAATCCGGTTACATTATCTGATAGTATCTTTAGTAACCTCAATAATTTAACCTCAAATAGTCCAACGGTTATTACGGGAAATGTCACCACTCAAGGAAATCAAAACTATCAGAAAAATGTTACTTTACTTAATCCAATTATACTTAACGCTAATAATATCAGTTTTATCAATACAGTGAATGGGAATCAACCCTTAACCATTAACGTAAATCAAGGAGATATAACTTTTCTCGGCGAAGTCGGCAATCTTGAAGCATTAGGAAATGTTGTTATTAATAGTGGGGGAATTACACAGTTTAATCAGAGAATTAATGCGAATTCTATTACCACAAATCAAGCAGGAATGACTCAAATTAACCACAATATTACGACTAATGGAGAACAAAATTACAACGATGCTGTCATGATAAACAATGATATTAAATTAAGTACCAACGATAGCAATGTTACTTTTAATAATAACCTTAATGCTACTAATCAAACTTTAAATAAGTTAACTATTGATATTGGATTGGGAAACCTTTCTTTTAATGAGAGTGTGGGAAATAATCAACCTTTAGATACTCTTTTTGTTAATTCAAATAGTATAAATGCTGATAATATTAATGTTTTCAATATTAATTTTTCCACACAAAACAATATCAATACAGCAAATCTAAATAGCCAGCAACTCATCTTAAATTCTCAAAATGGACAGATAAGAACAGGCTCAATTAATAGCACAAATCAAGTAAATATTATTGCCAAAGAAGGCATAGAAATTAATCAAATTAATGCACAAGGTAGTATTAATTTGACCAGTGATAGTTTTGTGAGAATTCTTCAAGGATTTACAAATCCTAATAATATCGAAGCAAGTATTTTTACAAATTTCAATACCTCCGAACCGTTTAATATTATTATTACTCATGGTGAACCCATTTTTGAAGTGGGATCATCTAACTTTATTAATAGTGGAACGGCTCATGCTATCACCAATAATCAAGACATTATTGCTACTGGAACAACTCTGACAGATACCACTACTGTCGGAAAAATCGCTATTATTTTTACCAATCCCTCCCTCCTTAATCCTCCTATTGTCACGCCACCGATTGAACCTAATCCTCCCATTGTCACGCCACCCGTTGAACCTGAGCCTCCCATTGTCACGCCACCCGTTGAACCTGAGCCTCCTATTGTCACGCCACCCGTTGAACCTGAGCCTCCTATTGTCACGCCACCCGTTGAACCTGAGCCTCCTATTGTCACGCCACCCGTTGAACCTGAGTCTCCTATTGTCACGCCACCCGTTGAACCTGAGCCTCCTATTGTCACGCCACCCGTTGAACCTGAGCCTCCTATTGTCACGCCACCCGTTGAACCTAATCCCCCCATTGTCACGCCACCGATTGAACCTAATCCCCCCATTGTCACGCCACCGATTGAATTTGAACCCGAACCTGAGCCTCCTATTGATATCATTCGTGATGTATTGCTTCCCGTTAATTCCGGTCAAAATAGTATATCTTCATCTAGTTCGTTAGCATCGTCTGGAAATGATAATCTGCAAAGTGCGGGAACATCTATTAGTTTTGCTGAGACGGAAGGAACATTTAGCCAAGATTTTGAAAATTTTCTAGGAATTTCTGCCGTAACTCCGATTACAGCAGAAGAATCTCAATCGATCTTACAAAACATCACTGAAGAAACGGGTGTTCGTTCTGCTTTAATCTATGCGGTTTTTCGTCCTTCTACTTCTCCCCAAAATCTCTGGACTTACGATAGTGCAGGTCGCCATACGGTGCAGGAAGTCACCCCCATGCAAGAACAATTAGAATTGATGTTAGTAACGGCAGATGGCACAATAATCCGAAAACGTGTCGAAAATGTTAATAAAGAGCAAGTTTTGAAAATTGCTCAAGAATTTCAAACTTTTATCCTCAATCCTCGTCGTCCGACTGCTTATTTACCTGCCTCTCAACAACTCTATCGATGGCTAATTGCCCCCTTAGAATCAGACTTGAAACAGCAAAAAATAAATAATTTAGTATTTATTCTTGATTCTGGACTTCGTTCTCTACCTTTAGCCGCTTTGCACGACGGTAAGCAGTTTTTAGTAGAAAATTACAGTATGGCCGTGATGCCGAGTTTGTCATTAACTGACTTTCGTTATCGAGATTTACGCGGCCAGCAAGTATTAGCCATGGGTGCGTCCCAATTTGATGAACAAAATCCCCTACCAGCTGTTCCCATTGAATTATCAATTATTGCCGATCAACTTTGGACAGGTAAAACCTTTTTAAACGATGGATTTACGATAGATAACCTCCAAATTGCCCGAAAAGAGCAGAATTATCGAATTCTTCACCTTGCGACTCATGCCAAATTCCAAAAGGGAGAACTGGGTAATTCTTATATTCAACTGTGGAACGATAAACTTCAATTGAATGAACTACGAGGATTAGGCTTAAATGACCCTGCCATTGATTTAATGGTACTCAGTGCCTGTCAAACCGCATTAGGGGACAAAAACTCAGAATTAGGCTTTGCAGGTGCGGCCGTTCTCGCGAATGTTAAATCGGTCTTAGGCAGTCTCTGGGAAGTGAGCGACGAAGGAACATTAGGATTAATGACATTGTTTTATCAATCGTTGCAAAAATTTCCGACCAAATCTCAAGCGTTACAAGAAGCACAGTTAAGTCTATTGAGAGAGGAAGTTACCCTTGAAAAAGGTCAATTGATTGTAAATAATCAACCTTTTGAACTCCCATCTGTTTTCGCCAATGTAGAGGAACGCAATTTTACTCATCCCTACTACTGGTCTGCATTTACCTTAATTGGTAATCCTTGGTAATTTAAGGATTACCAACGAATAAAACGTCTTCTAGGGAATAAGTGACAGTTACAGGGGTAAATTCCTCGTTAGATAACTTTGAACGCATCCCTTAGTATCGGCTAGGCGATACTTTTATGATGAAGCATTGAATATTGAGAGAGGGTCAGCCTGTCTTGTTAGTGATTTTGTTGTTTAATTTTAGAAAAGTAGAATTAGGCAAAACATAATCTCTAAGATAAGCGAATTTACTGTTTTTCGCATAATATTTTACTTCCTAGGATGATTGACCAAGATAATTCCAGATATTAAGGGATAACGCTTCATATATCTGAATTGAAGATATGTATTGTCGGTATTCCCATCAATTAGAAATATTTACCACTCTATTTTATGAGGGAGCGAAGCGACTGACTGGTAACATTAGTAACAGTGCAGTTATTATCTCGATAAAGATTCAGGATACCTATGACACCTTTTAAGCTTAAGTGCCTAAACTTTGTGCAGAAATGCTTTAAAATCAGCATCCTTTCAATTTTGGTCGCTTGTATTTCTCTTACCTCATTTTACGCCAAAGCCCAAGCAGAACCCCTGCTTATCAGCGTTCTAGCGCAAGGCGATGCCATTACAGACCCCTCTGCTTTGCTTCGCTATGCTTTACCCATTGATAATGACAAAATTCGTCAATTTCAGTCTGCTATTGAGGATATTGCCACTCAACTGCGGGGAAAACGCTGGTCAGCCATTGCCAAAGATGTCAAACGCGCGGCTTTTCTCTTGACGACCCAACAGGATAAACTCTTAAAGACTATTCCTGAAAATAAACAAGCAAAAGCCTTAGAAATCGCAGACACCTTAAAATCAGAGTTAAATGAGTTACAAAAAGCCTTAGAAGCCAAAAATAAAGGTAAAATCGACGAAATTCGCACCCAAATTCTGGCTCAAGTAACTGAACTTGAGGAGCTGATGGTACAAGAGTTCCCCTTTGAGGTTCCGGCGAAATATAGCAATCTACCCCAATTAAAAGGACGAGCTACCGTTGATCTAGAAACGACTCAAGGGAATCTCACCCTTATCGTAGATGGCTACAGCGCACCTCTGACGGCAGGCAATTTCATTGACTTAGTGCAACGGGGTTTTTATGATGGTTTACCCTTCCTTCGTTCAGAAGATAACTTTGTCCTCCAAACGGGAGATCCCACGGGTGAAGCGGTGGGTTTTAATGATCCGAAGACAGGAGACTATCGTGCTATTCCCTTAGAAATTCTAGTTAAAGGAGAGAAAGAGCCTTTTTATGGGGAAACTTTAGAAGATTTGGGAATTTACTTGCCCGATCTCGCATTACCATTTAATGCCTATGGTGCAGTTGCTCTTGCTCGTCCTAGCAATGACCCGAATGGCGGTTCTTCTCAGTTTTTCTTTTTCAAGTTTGACAGCGAACTCACCCCTCCCGGCTTCAACCTGATGGATGGTCGTTACGGGGTATTTGGTTATCTCGTCAAGGGAAGAGAAGTCTTAGACAAATTGACAGAGAAAGACAAAATTATCAGTGCAAAAGTAGTGAAAGGTCTCGAAAATCTGCAATAACATCAAATAATTGTAGACCATTACCCAATGCTCTGCTAGAGGCGTTTCAGGTAACGTCTCTACCCCAACAGTTAACCGCGTTAAACCGACATCTTTTCTAACATCAGTTTAGAACGACGGAGTTTATCGGGAATTGCAGTGGGATAATCTCCCGTAAAACAGGCCGAGCAAAAGCTATTTGTATCTTGTCCTGTTGCCGTTAACATTCCCTGCCAACTTAGATAAGCAAGGCTATCAACCCCAATTTTTTCTTGAATTTCTGCAACAGATGTGGTGGCGGCGATTAATTGGTCTTGATTATCAGTATCAATCCCATAAAAACAAGGATGAGTAACAGGAGGGGAAGAAATTCTCATGTGAACTTCTTTTGCCCCCGCATCCCTCAACGCTTTGACGATTTTACGACTTGTTGTTCCCCGTACAATGGAATCATCGACCATAATCACTCGTTTATTGGCCAAAACATCCTTTAACGGATTCAGCTTCATTTTGATGCCCGATTCCCTCATGTGTTGCGTCGGTTGAATAAAAGTTCGTCCCACATAACGATTTTTAATTAATCCTTCGCCATAGGGAACACCCGACATTTGCGAAAAACCGATGGCGGCTGGAATGCCCGAATCAGGAACCCCCATCACTAAATCTGCATCCACTGCCGACTCTTTGGCTAATTGCTGCCCTAAACGCAAGCGATACGTATAAAGCGTTTCATTGTGCATGACGCTATCAGGACGGGCAAAATAAATCATCTCAAAAATACAAAGTTTGCGCTGTGCTTGAGACGACCAAGTGAGGGATTGTAAGCCGTCTTCTGTAATCCAAACCAATTCCCCTGGTTGCACATCCCGTAAATAGGTTGCCCCAATAATATCCAAGCCGCAGGTTTCTGACGCTAACACATAACGTAGAGCCTTCCCTTCCGCTCCTTCTAGAGTACCAATCACGAGAGGCCGAATGCCTTGGGGATCTCTGACCCCCATTAAACCATCTGGTGTGCCAATGACTAAGCTATAAGCTCCCAAACATAAATTAAAGGCACTCACTGCCCCTTCTAGCCAAGATTTACCCTGATTTACTTCTTGAGCAATGGCTACCGCAATCATTTCTGAGTCAGTGGTAGTAACAAAATCACAGCCCCTTTCCTCTAAAATTTGGCGTAAATCCATAGTATTGACTAAATTACCGTTATGGGCAAGGGCTAACGTACCCAAGCGAGTATTTTGTAACGCAGGTTGGGCATTGGCTCTATGGCTTGATCCTGTGGTCGAATAACGGGTATGTCCTACGGCTATTTGTCCTGTTAAGCTCTCGAGAATGGATTCTTTAAAGACTTGAGAGACCAGTCCCATATCTTTATGACAATTCACGTTTTGTCCATCAAAAACGGCAATTCCGGCTGATTCTTGACCCCGATGTTGTAGCGCATACAAGCCAAAGTAGGTTAATTTAGCCACATCTTCGTGAGGTGCGTAAAGACCAAAAACACCACAAGCTTCTTCAGGTTTATCAATGGAACGGTCAAAGGAAGACTGTCGTTCAGGGGGAGAATCGTAGGCAATCATGATTGAGTGGGTTGGGAGTAGGGCTAGGGTCAATAAATGGTCGTTAAGAAATGTTAACATTCTCTTAACCCCATCTTATCAGGCTTGACCAAATTTGACCCAAGAAGTTAAAAATGTCCGACACTGAACATCTTAAATGAAATTCAAAAATATCAGTGAGTTCAAAAAGGGGAGATTTCCGAATTTCGATGACAAAAAAACATCCCAACAATTTTAAAGAAACCTTGACTTAAACCCGACAGTGATGAAACCCCAAACTATCGCCCTATTTAAGAAGGTAGCGACGGACATCCCCAAAATTTCTGAGAAATAAACCCTTTTTCTAGGAGCCGTTTGCGTCCAAGAACGTATAAGATAGTCAAAGGAGATGTTACAAAAGGTTTAAGGCTTATCCGTTTTTAATCACAAAGCATTTAAATAAAGCTTAATGAGTAGCGAAATTTATCTGAACCATCCCACCTTTGGATTACTGTATCGGGTGTGTGTCGTAGATGAAAATCAAGAAATTTTTACAACCTTGTACGCTCAACGGTTATTTTTCTTGGTTAAGACGACCCCTGAGCAGACCACTTTTGATCCCGTTAGTCGCTCAGATGTCAGACTCTTAGTCGAAAAACGCTTGAGACATTTACGGAGTTTAGGATTATTGCAGGATTACCAATCTTTGCATAAAATGTATCAACAAACGTTTCAGTAAATCGTTATCCCCGACCGAAAGCGATATAAATCGCTAACTATATAAATAATACGATTCAATCTCTTTTTCGATCAAGCCCTTATCCGCCTTACAAATTTAAAAAATCCTTGAGTGTCCAAAATAAATCACCAAAGCAGACAAATTTGGTTTAAAGTATAACCTTTAAAGCGTAGTGATGGGTATTTCGATTTAATCATGAAACGTCGTCAGTTGCTTCAATACGGGGGACTCGGGTTAGCGGGTTTTGGACTTGCCGCTTGCCAAAAGGGGAATTTCTCCCTTCCTCAATTAAATCTTGGGAAAGATAAAAAATTTGGCGAAATCGAGAAAAAGAATCTAACCATTGGTTATGTTGCTGATAACACCGCCATTCCTTTAATAATTGCCCAAGAACAGGGCTTTTTTGAACAGTACGGCTTAACCGTTAAACTGGTTCGCTTGAATAATTGGGGAGAAATTGAGCAAAATCTTCGGAAATGGCAATTTGATGCGGCTCATAGCCTATTTTCCTTGCCCTTAACCGCCCAATTAAGTTCTAACTATGCCCCCATCATCTCCCTAATGATGCTTAATCTCAATGGAAGTGCGATCGCGCTCACGCCTAAAGCATGGAAAGAGGGCATTCGTCCTTATACTGATTTTGTGGATTTTGGAGAATTTGCCCATAGTTTCCGCAAATATGTCAGAACATCAGATAAAGGAATTAAAATCGCCACCCCTAACCCTTATAGCCTAGAGAATTATTTAACCCGTTATTGGTTAGGCGCAATGGGAATTGAGACGAAAAAAGCAGTAGAATGGGTGACCTTTCCGCCCCAACAAATGATTTATAAGCTACAAGCCGGTATTATTGACGGTTATGCCAGTTCTGATCCGTGGAATCATCAAGCCATTCAGCAAAAAGCCGGATTTATCCCTTATACCCATCGAGACATTTGGCAAGGTCATCCGGGGACGATCTTAGCAACAATGTCCCCTTGGGTGGAGAAACATCCTGCCACTGCCCGTGCTTTGGTGGCATCCGTCTTAGAAGGGTGTCAATATGCTGATAATTTAGAAAAACGCCCAGAAATTGCACCTATCGTTGCCCAAAAAAATTATTTGAACGTTGATCCCACTTTACTCGATCCGTTCGTCACGGGGCAATATCCTTATCAAAACCTAGAAGAATGGCATAAAACTCAATCAATACCCGATTTTACGCTTTATCATTACCAAGACACTAATTACTTGAAAGAACCCAACCATGCTAATTATCCTTGGCGATCTCATACCATTTGGTTACTTACTCAGATGGTACGCTGGCAAGATCAAGGGTTGAAAAGTTATCCTAAAAACGCCGATTCTCTCATTGATAAGACTTATCCGATTAAAGTCTATGAAGACGTTGCCAAAGCGTTAAATATTAGCTTACCAAGCGATCGCAATAAGGTGGAATCTTCCAATCTTTTTGTGGATCAACGCGCCTTTGATCCCTCTCAACCCGTCGCTTATCTCAATCAATTTGCCATTCGCGCCAACCGTCCACAATATTTTAGTTGATCTTCAATATAGAAAAATTATTGATTACTTTAGATTCAATAGATTATTTCTTAATTGTAATTTTAATTACTAACGTCAAGTCTCGGTCTTTATGTTATAAATAAAATATTGAGATCAATCATTATAATTATGAAACATAATTTTATCCTAGAATACTAGATTGATGATAGTTGGTATATCGGTAAAGTAAAAGAGATATCGAGTATTTTTAGTCAAGAAGAAACCTTAAAAAAACTTAAGGAAAATATTCAAGATGCCTATCAGATGATTATAATAGAAAATCAGGAAAATATTCCTAATAGCCAAACCAAAGAAATCACGGTAGATGAGGCGTGAAAAAGGGGTAATTTAATGCGAGAAATTAGTTAAAAATGGATTTTATCTAAAGCGTCACGGGAAAAAGCATGACATTTATATTAATTCTAGAAACGGAAAACAATCCCCAATTCCTCGTTATCCTGAAATCAAGGAAAGTTTATGTCATCTAATTAACGTGAGTTCGGTGGTGGAAAAGTAGTCAAAAGATAAGCTGTCAAACGTGAGTTCGACAATTAGAAAATCTACGAGACTTCTTTATCTAATTTATCTAATTTTTTTTGTGCAGGGAGCGCGGGGGACGGAGTGCCTCACCCGTTGGGGGTTCTGGGAGACTAGTCTCCTAATCAAGAATTTGTTTTTCTTTTCCTAATCCCAATGAGAATGGACAAAAGGATTGCGATAATTGCCCTCGTCGAACTCACGTTAATTAGAAAATAATTGAGAGTAGATGAGCTAAGAATCGTTTTATGTTAGATATTATTATAAAATAAATTCAATTGTAAGGTAATCCTGACGCCATTAAAGAAACCAAACCCCGAATTGAAGTAAAATGGCATACTAGTCATTTTGTCGAGATAAAAAATCTATGGGTCGCGCTAATCGAGTCGTCTTAGCCTATTCTGGGGGAGTAGATACCTCCGTTTGTATCCCCTACCTTAAACACGAATGGGGCATTGAAGAAGTCATTACCCTCGCCGCCGACTTAGGACAAGGGGAAGAATTAGATCCTGTCCGCAAAAAAGCTCTTAATTCTGGGGCAAAAGAGTCTTTAGTGGCTGATGTTGTCGAAGAATTTATTGCAGAGTACGCCTTTCCTGCCATTCAAGCCAATGCCCTCTACGAGAATCGCTATCCCTTAGCCACCGCTCTAGCCCGTCCCCTCATTGCTAAAGCTCTAGTGGAAGCGGCCGATACTTATGGAGCTGATGCGATCGCCCACGGTTGTACAGGCAAGGGAAACGATCAGGTTCGTTTTGATGTGGCCATTGCGTCTTTAAACCCCAATTTAACGATTCTAGCACCCGCCAGAGAATGGGGGATGAGTCGGGAAGAAACCATCGCTTACGGCGAAAAATACGGCATTCCCGCTCCTGTAAAGAAATCGTCCCCCTACAGTATTGATCGCAATCTCTTAGGCATGGCTATTGAAGCTGGAGAATTAGAAGATCCGTGGGTTGAACCCCCCGAAGAAGTATATGGCATGACCAAAGCCATTGCAGATACCCCCAATGAGCCAGAATATGTAGAAATTCGCTTTGAAAAGGGCATTCCTGTGGCTTTAAATGGACAAGATATGGGCGGAGTTGCCCTCATTACCCAATTAAACGAAATCACAGGAAATCATGGCGTTGGTCGCATTGACATGATTGAAAACCGCTTAATTGGCATTAAATCACGAGAAATTTACGAATCTCCGGCGATGATTGTCCTGATTCAAGCCCATCGGGATCTCGAAAGCTTGACCTTAACCGCCGATGTCACCCGTTACAAACGGGGGATTGAAGAAACTTACAGCCAACTGGTTTACAATGGCTTGTGGTATAGTCCCCTCAAAGGTGCGTTAGATGCTTTTATTCAAAAAACCCAAGAACGAGTGACGGGGACAGTCAGAGTGAAATTATTTAAGGGAATGGCTCAAATTGTTGGTCGTAAGTCCGAAAATACTTTGTATAGCTTTGATTTGGCAACTTATGGCTCTGATGATCAATTTGATCATAAAGCGGCGGAAGGATTTATTTATATTTGGGGACTGCCAACGCGAGTTTGGGCGGATAAGACCAAATAATATTGAATGGGGATCAGGGAGGGAAGACATCACAATCCTTATCTCTGATCCCTGTCTTTGTCATTTTAAATTGATTAATTTTATTTTAGTTTATTATCAATTATTCATGATTAATTATGGCTCAATTTACGCTTAATCTGATTCAAGGTTCAGTTTCCTTTAATTTTACTGTTGAAGCCGCCGAAACGCTCAAAAGTGAGATTAATCAACTGATGCAACGACTCAAAGTAATTGCTTCAACCTCAGGAGGACGGCCAATGCCCCAATCTTCTATGGAATATCGTCATGTTGGGGAGGTTTTCTTAGAGGTATTTTGTAATCCTAATATCTACCCTAGTCCTTTTGCGGCGAAGGTATTATTGACCCTTAGAGATGAACGAATTCGCTTAACATCCGAAGCCGAATTAATGCGTTTAATTGAAGATTTGGAGCAGTTTTTAGCTGACTCTTAAAATAACAAAATTCCCTATCTATCCCTTGACCAAAAGGAAGGGAAATGCCATGCTATATAGGATTATTTGTAGTAAGGAGTAGCCTCGGTGGCCACATTACCCGAAAACTTAACTGATATCTTAACTGTAACCCGTTCAGTCGGATGGGGAGCGGCGCAAATTTTGCGATCTTATTATCGAGGCAAAGGCGACCTTAATATTAACGAAGACAAGAAAGAAGGGCCGGTGACCAACGCAGACCTTGCCACTAATCATTATATCCTTGAAAAGCTGCAAAATGCCTTTGATTCAGAAGCGTTTGGCTATTTAACTGAAGAAACGTATAAAGGAACTGAACCCTTACCTCAACCTTGGGTATGGATTATTGACCCTTTAGATGGGACAAGAGATTTTATTGACAAAACAGGCGAATATGCAATTCATATTGCCTTAATTCAAGAAAAAAGACCTATTTTGTCCGTTGTTGTCCTCCCTGAATTAGAAAAGCTCTATTTTGCTACCAAAGGAGAAGGAACGTATTGTGAAACTCCAGATGGTCAAATTACGCCAATTAAGGTATCAGAACGCAACAAACCCGAAGATTTATCCCTCGTCGTCAGTCGGACACACCGCGATCAACGGTTTCAGGATTTAATTGACCGTTTACCCCTGAAAGGCCGTAACTATGTGGGAAGTGTGGGTTGTAAAATTGCCCATATCCTAGAACAACAATCGGATATTTATATCTCTCTCTCCGGCAAATCTGCGCCCAAAGATTGGGATTTTGCGGCACCTGAGCTAATTTTGACCGAAGCAGGAGGCAAATTTACTCTTTTCGATGAAGAATCTGTTTTTTACAATCAAGGGGATGTCAAAAAATGGGGGGGCTATATGGCCAGTAACGGTCAATGTCACCGTACGTTGTGTGAAATGTCACGTGAAATTTTAGCAGAATTAGACAAAAACGCTTAGGAAAAGAATGAAAGGATTAGTTGTTGGTAATGGGGGAAGAGAACACGCCATTGCTTGGAAACTCTTGCAATCTCCCCAGATTGAAACGTGCATTTGCACCCCCGGTAATGGAGGAACAGCAACGTTGCAAGGATGCCAGAATCTGGACATTCCTATAGATGATTTTGCCGGAATTTTAAAGGCGGTTCAAGATAATCGAGTGGATTTCGTGGTAATTGGTCCCGAATATCCCCTTTCGCTAGGAATTACTGACTATTTACAACAGCACCACGTTAAGGTCTTTGGCCCCACCCAAGCGGGCGCGCAAATTGAAGCCAGTAAGGCATGGGCAAAAGAATTAATGCTAGAAGCGGGCGTTCCTACCGCAGTATCCCAAACCTTTAGGGAGACAACGGCGGCAAAAACCTATATTGCGGAACGAGGCGCACCGATTGTCATCAAAGCCGACCAATTAGCGGCCGGTAAAGGGGTGATTGTTGCCCAAACCCTTGAAGAAGCCTATCAAGCAGTGGATGATTTAATCGCCAAAGGATTTACACCCTTGGTGATTGAAGATTATCTGGCAGGAGAAGAGGCCTCGGTGTTAGCCTTATGCGATGGTTTGACTGTCTGTTCTCTCTTACCGGCTCAAGACCATAAACGCATTGGGGAAGGGGATACAGGCTCAAATACGGGAGGAATGGGGGCTTATGCGCCCGCACCTGTGGCTAGTCCCGATATTTTGGCTGAAGTCACTGAAAAGGTTCTCAAACCTACCCTCGCAACTTTACAAAAGCGAGGCATTGATTATCGAGGGGTTTTGTACGCCGGCTTGATGATTTCTCCGGAAAAGCAAATTAAAGTACTTGAGTTTAATTGTCGCTTTGGGGATCCTGAAATTCAAGCGATTTTGCCTCTCTTAGAAACCCCCTTAGAAGAATTAATTTTAGCTTGTATTGAACAAAAATTAGGAGTTTTACCAGCTATTCGTTGGAAAAATGGCAGTAGTATCTGTGTAGTTGCGGCTTCTCAAGGTTACCCAGAAGCTTATGAAAAAGGCAAAGTGATTACAGGGATTGAAACTGCCGAAGCACAAGACGTTTTCGTCTTTCAAGCAGGAACTCAATGGGTTAACCATCAGCTTATCACCGATGGAGGTCGCGTCTTGGGCATTACAGCCATCGGAGAAACCTTTCAATCTGCTAGAGAAAAGGTCTATCAAGGGGTGAATTGTATTCAGTTTGCAGGAAAAACCTATCGCCGGGATATTGGTTATCGAGTCTGCTAAGGGGATCTAATCTTTTTAAGGAATCAGGATTTATATCTGGAAATCTTAAATTTAGATCAATACTGACTCTTTTTCGAGGCAAAAATCGTTAATATAAAATAGGCGTAGAATTTTTCGATTTCTACCTACATGAAAAAGTCCCTGATTGTTTATTTATTGATCCCTTTGACCTTAAAACAACCATGATAGAATCGACTGTGAATACCTCGGAGGAATCCCTAATCTCCCGTGAAGAGCGTGTAATCGAACTTCAAAATGTCATTGAGACTTTACGAATTGCTGAGGAAATTGCCAGCAAAGGTTATCTGATCACCAGTTCAGAACTGGCTGATTTAATGGACATTAATGCCAGTGCCGTCACCAGTCGAGGCGATCATTGGTCTTGGCGTAACTGGATTGTGTCTCGCGTTAGACGCGAAGGTAATCAAATTCTTTGGCAATTGGAGAAAGCCGTTTAATTGGGCAGTATTTTTGCTGAAAAATGACCTTACCACGGGTGGGGGTGTTTTTGCAAGAATGCCTCCGCCTTGTCATAGACTTCTGCCACCCAAAAAGAGGTCTATTGAATCGCCGAGCCAGCTTTCTTGCCATGCGGTATTATAGGATTCATAGGCTTAGAACTTGAGGAATTGCGGTGTTACTTTGTAAAGGTTTAGAACTTGAAATATATACAGGGACACCTCAAGGAGAGATTATTGGACTCTCTGACCAAATTGTCCGAGATTTAGCCGGATTTGTACGAGAGCCAGATAGTCGTAACGTAGAATATACGACCGCTCCCCTCTCTTGCTATGATCGCCTTCTCTGCGCTATTTTACGCCCCAGACGACAGCTAAGGCAATATCTAAGTAAAATTGGGGATTACACCTTGATTCCGGGCAGTAGCTTATCTCTGGGGGATACTAGCCGTTTTTATCGTTCTGATCCGCTTAATCCTTACCATCACTATATTGAGCAGACCTACGGCACAAAGGTCGTAACGGCGAGTGTGCATATTAATATTGGACTACGAGATCCAGAAACGCTAATGCGAGCGTGTCGCTTAATTCGCCTAGAAGCCCCTTTATTTCTGGCTCTAACAGCCTCTTCCCCCTTTTTTGGCGGCGAAGTGACCGGATATCATTCAACCCGATGGCACGTTTTTCCGAAAACCCCGTCCGTTGTCCCTTTATTTGAAAGTCACGCTCATTTTATTCGTTGGACGAATGAACAGCTGGCCTTGGGGACAATGCAAAATGTCCGTCATTTGTGGTCTTCGGTTCGTCCTAATGGGGATAATCGTCCTTATGATCTAAATCGCTTAGAATTACGCATTTGCGACCTTGTGGCTGATCCAATTGCTCTTTTAGCGGTGGTTGCCTTTTTAGAAGCGCGTTTAACTCAGTTAATCGCTGATTTATCTCTTGATCCCTTGCAAAGTAGTCTGTTAAATCATGACCAATTGTTAGAAATCACCGACCAAAACGAAAGTGCTACCGCTCAATATAGTCTCGATGCGTCGTTAATTCATTGGCAAGATGGACGAAGAATCAGAGCAAAAGACTGGATTGAGGAACTCTACGCTGAAGTGTTACCATTTGCCAAAAGAAACGGCTTTGCTTGCTTTTTATCTCCTTTACAAAAGATTTTACGGGAAGGCAATACCGCTCAACAATGGTTACGACAGTATGAGAAGGGACAAACCCCACTGACCATTTTGCAGCAAGGAATTCAAACGATGGATCAAATAGAGTATGCGCTAGAGGAGAACCTTTGCGAGTCTATTTTAGTTGCTTAGCGGTATTAATAAGTTATTATGCTCAAGGTTGTGCTGGTTAATCCGCAAATTCCTCCCAATACGGGTAGTGTTGCCCGAACCTGTGCCGCAACGGACACCGAACTTCACTTAGTTGGCCCTTTAGGATTTGAACTGAGCGATCGCTATTTGAAACGAGCAGGACTGGATTATTGGCCTTATGTTAAACTGCAGTATCATTCTAATTTAACCGAATTTGAAGCTTTTTATCAAGAAAAAAAAGGGCGTTTGTTGGCTTTTAGTGTACGAGGACAAATAACCTATTCAGACTACCCTTATCAAGGAGATGATTGGTTAATTTTTGGCAGTGAAACGGAAGGGTTACCGACATCTTTTCTAGGGCGGTGCGATGCCACCTTAAAAATTCCCATTACTCAAGCCCACGTCAGAAGTTTAAATCTTTCGGTCAGTACGGCGATCGGTCTTTTTGAGGCGCGCCGTCAACTCCGGTTGTGAAACAATTGTCACATCAGTCAGTTTCAGTTAAGTTATAATAACCCGTACTACCATGCAATTTAGTGAAAGAGTCACTGGCAAGAGGGAAAAATCCATGAGAACAATACCAGGCAGAAAGTCAGAGTTGGATAAGCGTAGTATAATGATGCAAAGATTGTACAATGGTCTCAATAAAATTCCTTTTATTCTCTCTGCTCGTCGCTACAATCTAACGATTAGTCATGAGAAAAAATTCGTTTGGTTTCGAGCCGCTAAAGTTGCTACTCGAACTATTCTGCACCATTTAGGAAGATGTGAAGTGAGTCTTGATGTCGAACATGCAAATTTTATTTTTTACCCGCCAAAAGTTTTTGATGACTATTTCAAGTTTGCTTTTGTTCGCAATCCTTGGGGGCGTCTAATTTCATGCTGGAATGATAAAGTTATAAAAAAAAACAGCTTTCGCTTTGACGAATCTGATTATAAAGAAATGAGGAATTTTGAGAAATTTGTGGATTTTGTTTCTACGCTTAATATTGAGCGTTGCGATCGCCATTTACGCCTACAGGCGGCTTTGATTGATCTAAACAATATTGATTATTTGGGTCGCCTAGAAACGTTCGATAAAGATTTCAAATATGTATTACAAAGATTACATTTACCTGAAAAGGAAGTTATCTCTAGGAATGTGACTTTTCACAAGAAGCCTTATCAAGAATATTACAGCGAGGATTTAGTCAAAAAAGTTTATCAGATTTATCGGAAGGATATTCAAATTTTCGGTTACCAATTTTAAATTCCTAAAAATTAATAGTTTAACCCTCTTTTATCAGGTTGGGGAAAGTAAAAAATACTAACAAGCAATAAGTTCATTTTCTTGTTGGTGAAAAATTGTCAGGTTACTGAAGCCAGAAAACTTATTCATAATCTCGATTAATTCAATAAATCCTCGTTGCATTCGAGGAATTCTAAAAATTTTCAATCAAGGGAGAATGAGAGAATAAAAGATATAGGGCTGAATGATTAATCTTCAATTATTTAAGGCACTCTTCCCATTATTTCCTAGTTCCCACCAAGGATGAAGACCAAAAAAACGACTAGGATTATTGTCATTAACGCTAGCCCCATTTAGATTTTTGTCAACCTTAACTGTCTCTAATTGAAAAGACGAAGCCTGAATACTCACTAATAAGTAAGCACTCATTACTAATTCCCCCCATCGTTTAATGCTTGGATAGTCTGTTAGCCTAAAATTAGCCCATCTTAACTCATTCTTAACTTGTTTAAATCCATATTCAATGCCGTTCCTGAGACTATATAAATAAGGAACCTCCATCATTCTATCTCCCTCAAGATTGGTCATTATATACCAACTTTCTTCTTGGCATGGAGCAGGCACATCCTGCTTAGAGATTTAATCATAACGAATCCCTTGGCGTTTAGCCCAAATAATCTCTCGGATCTAGCGTTTTTCTGGTTGTTTTTTATTGAACTTTTGTTGATACGCTCGCCACCGATTATAACGGATTCTTTGACCTTTTGACATCCCGACTCCATGATGAGAACGAATCGCCACAATATAAGATAAGTGACATCTATCTAAAATATCAATAATATGACCACTTTCCCCATACAAACTATCAGCTAATACTAATTTAATTCTAAATTCCCACTGTTTTAGTTCTTGGATAATCTCAACAGCCAAATTCAGGTTTAGTTTTAGATTCATCTCCTTCCTTGAGACGTTTTCTTGGCTGAAAGATTTTAAACAGTAAAGGATAAGTAATTCCGTCTACCACAGCATAAGTATTCACAGAAACAATTTCATTCTCGGTCTTTCCTAAATTTCCAATCTACTGACGAGATACGTAATCTGTGGTCTTCCCTTCTCTTGATGCGCGTTCCCTTGCGGAGGGGCTATGTGCGGAACCTGCGTCCGCACCTTGTAAGCCCCGTCCGTACGAAGGCGCGGGGTCGCACCGCTTCTTTCTATCTCCTATTTCATCAATAATTAAAATTATCTTCCTTTCTCCAATCAATCGTTTCGCTAACCCTCATCTGGTTTCCTGAACCTCTTCTATTTTCCAAGAGGTTGATTGTCAAAAATGATGTAATCCTTGGCTATCTTTAAGTCCTACTGCTTTGGCAATTTCTGGTCAAGATTTTCTTTTAATTTCTGATAACATTCCCATCTGTAAGTCCTTAAAACTTTCATAGTGTCTTACATTGTTAAATAAACTGCGGTAAGCCTGACAATAATGATCAATAAATCCTACTGTAGTTGCTGCTTCTCTAATGGGTGTAACCCTATAGGGGGCTTCTCATGTTATGAAGGATTTTCTCATATTCTACACCCCAACATGACAAAAGAGGGTTAGAAACTTTCTCGGAAAATTGACAGATTAATATTCAGGAAACATAATTAAGGGTTGACCGTCTAGAAGGCAAATGAGCTATCCTCCCAAAGGAGGAACGGAATAGTCCCTTCTCAGCGTAGGCTTGCCTAAAGAAGCAAATTACGCTAATCTTTGTTAGATATCGTCATTAGGTAAATCAACTTAGCGTTGTCTGTTAATAATCTTGGGTTTTCTATCCTAAAAGTCCCAACTTAATCTATCTAGCCGTTGTTGCTAAATATCCAGTGAGGAGGTTTGCTTGAAAAATCCACAACGTTTATCCAACACGTCTGCATTATCCCGCTCAGAAGCGTCTTTTGAAACGTTCTTGCCATTTTTGGACGCTCCCCCTCGTCACCCCGTGTCTTGGGTCGGTTTAACCTTAGCAATGGGAACAATGGGGATTATAGTCGGTCAAGGCAACGGTGCGATCGCCGCCACTCGTCAACCGATTGATTCTTTAGTCAATATTCCCTCGGTCACGACGCAATCTTCTCGCCCCTCTCCAGAAGGAATTGCCACCCCTGTTTGGAAACATGAGGTTAAAAAAGGGGAATCCCTATGGGCATTGGCAGAAAATTACCAAATTAAACCTGATACCTTAGCCCGCTTTAATCAGCTCCCTTCCCATGCTGAATTATCCGTCGGACAAACCCTAAAAATTCCATCTCTCCAGCCGGAGATTCCTCAATCTCTCCCTAAAGCAACGAACGCTCTAACGCCAAAACCCCTAGGTTTGGTTACCGCCCCTAATCTTAAGTCTTCAGAGACAACTGCCGTAGAAACCGTAGAAACGGCGGCTGATTATCTCCAAGAAACCCGGGAACGGTTAAGTGAGCAGTTGACAAATGCCGCAGAGCGTCCTGGAGAAATTCCCGCCCAAGTCTCTGACGTGAGTGAACCTATCAAAAAGCCATCTTCTCCCCAACTCACCAGTTTAATTCCCTCAGAATCCCAAGCTATTCCGATTCCGGTAATTGACGTAGATGGGCAGGAGATTTTACCCACCTCAGAGGCTACAACACCCATCCCTATTTCAGTCCCCACGCCGGAAACCCATCAAGCCTCTATTCAACCGACTCCTGTTGACGACTCCCCAACCCGTTTACCTGAACCGAAACGATTTGACAAACCCCTACCCCCCGATGAGACGCCGCAGTTAGAAGAGGCACCGAGGGAACAAGCTTATTATCCTTCGTCTGGGTCAACGTCAACGGTTTTACCGAATCCCCTTCCGATTACGGTGCCATCTCCTACGGTGACAACCCCCGTTCAACGCAATACCTACCAAGTTCGAGGGGGAGATACGTTAAACGAGATCGCTCGTCGTCATGGGTTGAGTGTCACGGCTTTAATTCAAGCCAACGATATTAGTAATCCCAATCTGATTAAGGCTAATCAAACGTTGATTATTCCGAAACCTTTGGATGAGCAAACCGCGAAAAGGTCAGCAAAATTAGCAAATTTGTCGTTCCCTAAGCGACAACCTTCCTCTTATCCTGTTAATCTTGCGGCCGCTCCCTCCTCTGCCATTCATACAGACAAATTGAAAGCGGATTTTGAACAACTGCAAGCAGACTACACCCCATCGGAAATTCCTGTTCTCGCTTATGGGGGGGCAGATGGAGCATCGACGACAGTAGGGGTGGCGATTAACCCAGAATGGCAGAAGGATCAACAGAAACAGCCTTCTTCCGCTACTAATCCCTCTTATAATCTTGACCGTGACGCTCCTCAATCCCAATTGATTGGCACAGCAACAGGACGGGAAAGCAATGACAATCGTTTTCAGGTGGCGGTGGGTACATCGGTCAGTCCTGAGTTACCGGCCTTATTGTTACCCGAAGATTATTTACCCGATGCTCCGATGAAATTTACGGGTTATATTTGGCCGGCGAAAGGCGTCTTAACGTCTGGTTTTGGTCAACGCTGGGGCAGAATGCACAAGGGGATTGATATTGCCGCACCGATTGGTACGCCGATTGTAGCGGCCGCTGAAGGCGAAGTGATTACGTCCGGTTGGAATTCGGGCGGTTATGGCAATTTAGTGAAGGTGCGTCATCCCGATGGTAGTATTACCCTGTATGGACACAATAGTCGTCTTTTGGTGCGTAGCGGTCAACAGGTTGAACGAGGACAATTGATTGCAGAGATGGGTAGCACGGGTTACAGTACCGGCCCTCACCTCCACTTTGAAGTCCACCCCCAAGGACAAGGCGCACGCAATCCCATTGCTTTTCTACCAAATCGTAACCGTTAAGGAAACTTAATCTTTATTAGGACAGAGGGAGAAATAATTCTTCCTCTTTTTTGGGCAGAGGGGTTGTCAAATTGGTTAAGTTTTACGCTATGATAGCGAAGGTGCGATTTTAAGGCTCGGTAGCTCAGTTGGTTAGAGCAGGGGACTCATAAGCCCAAGGTCGGCAGTTCAAATCTGCCCCGAGCCATTTCAAAAATGGCTAAAATCCTTAATTGATAAGGATTTTAAAATTATAAATATTTATTAATCCTCCCTAAAGAGAACCAATAGGGACTGATTGACCCTAAAATTTTAAGCCAAGTTTAAGCCAGTGAATCAGATAGAAACTTTTAATCGACGCCTGAAGACGGCCAAGCTGGGAACGAGAATTGAAATAAGAGGAGAAAGATTATATATTGTTATATTGTTGCGACTCTTCCCCCTAAGCCAGACAGCCCCAGAAAAGACCGACATCAGCAACGAATTGCCCTTCATTCTCTCGACTAATACTGAAGGGCTGACTTATGCCTACGATTGCGCCAAGTTGATAGGAGGGCAGATAGCCACCAATAGCTTTAATTGGAATGATTGGTTAAACGTGGAAAAATCCCACATTTTAACGATAGGGCAATGGATAGAGAATGCAAAAGAGCAATATTTGGGGAATGGAGGGAAAGAGGACACTTGGAACAACGAATATTATCAGGCATATAAAAGGCTACCTCTCGATAGCCCCATTACGAACACAATTCTGAACCACTGCTTATATGATTACCCAGCCTAACACCCGAAGCCGAAGACGCTACGCCTTGGCATTTGCGTATTTGTGTGACATAGCAGGAATTGAGCATAATTTCAGAAAAAAGACGGGGAACTATAACCCTACAGCCGTTAGTCCCCGCTCTATTCCCGATGATAGTTTAATCGCTCATATATATTCTATTTTATCGCCTTTTCCACAATGGCAATGGGCTTATGGAATGATGGCCTGTTACGGGCTTAGAAATCATGAGGTTATGTTTTGCGATCTCGAAGATTTCCCAATTTGCTATATTTTTAGGGGCAAATCCAAACAGGAACGGTATTCTTATTCTCTTTATCCAGAATGGGCTGACGAGTGGAAATTAAGAGAGATGAAAAAGCCACAAATAACGGGAAAAACTCATGGCGACTTAGGAAACCGAATCACCCACGCCTTTAAACGTTATGGCGTTCCCTTTGCGCCTTATAATCTTCGCCATGCTTGGGCAAGAAGATCAATTGATTTTGGATACGATCCCTCTTTAGCGGCTGCCTTGATGGGTCACGGGCTGGATGTTCACACTCGGATTTATCAACTTTGGTTAACCAGAGACACCTACGATCAGGCTTATCAGAAACTTTTAAGTGACCCCAATCGTCCTAAACCTCCCCATAACTAATCACTCCATTCTCTAATAAATCCGTCAAATTCCCATATTTTAACTGAGCAGATGGTATTGATTTCTTGAACAGCCCGATTTTTTTAGCGATATCACTTTCTAGCTCGTAAAATTTAGACCGCTTCCAGTCTCTTTCCCATTTACGTCCAGACCAAAACTGGATAATTCCATCAATCTCTTCATAAATAATTAGGCAGATGGGGCAAGTTCCGAAAGCTGGAACAACCAAATCTTTTACCCGCCGTCGATCTGCTTTTGGAATTTGATTGGTCACTCGCTTAATATGGGTCTGGGCTTCTGGAGAATCTGGGAATGACTTGACCAGCCACTGAATATAACACTTTGAATCTTTCTGGGCCGATAAATAATTCACCACGGTCTGACCTACTAATTCCCGATCCGTTTGGGGATCTTTTTCTGGGGCAGGGTCAGGGTCATCTAACTTTAATCCCACTTCCTCGGCAATAGAAAACTTAGTGTTCCTAGGAATCTGTTTAACCGGAATTTCTGGAGGATCATCTTGTAAAGAAGCCATTAACCCCATCTCATCTTTAATAACTTCGTTAATCTTTCTCTGAGTTTCAATTTTCTGGTTGACATGGCTTACAAACTTCTCTAAAAAGTCTTCAAGTGAAGATAAACGTTCGGTTAAGTCTGTGATCGCCTCTTCTTTTACAGGATGAGATAAAGAATCTTGAGGGATAACCTCAAAATCAGGATTAATCCCTAAGCAATTTTTGATAAACCCCTTAATTAATGCGCTGGCAGTTGTTCTCTGTTCCATTGCATAATTTTTGAAGGCTTCCCACTCTTCAGACTCGATTCTGAACGTTGCTGTCGTTGTACTCACCGTCTATACTCGTCTATACTATCTTTAGTGTAATGACAATATAGACAAAGTGTCAAGACATTAAGGTCTGAGGTTTCCACCTCGAATTAACCAGCCGATCAGACCACCAACAGAAGCAGTAACAGCAATCACGACGATTTGTTTCCAGTTCTTCAACTCGCCTACTTTTTCAGCTAAATCTGGGATTTTCTGAATCAATGGCTGTTGTGATTGCAGAGTGGCTTTAATCATTGCCATATCTTCAGATTGTTTAGAGACCTGTTGTTCTAGACTGTCTATCTTCTGACTGACTTCCTTTATGCTTTCTTTAATTTCCCCTAAAATTTCCTCAAGGGAGAATGTAACGGTAATAGGTTCTTGGCTCATAAGTTAAACTTTATTAGAAGGAATTAAAGTTACTTAATCCCCTAGCGATTACTAGGGGATACTTTTTAAATATAACACCGAACTGTCTATACTGTCTGTACAGCCTTAATCATTGCTATGTAGAAGTCGATTAGTTGCTGATTGGGGATTTTGAGGGTGCTGGCATCGTTTAAGTAGAGAATAGTCTCTGTTTCGGTTTGGCTAACAGCCGTGATAGTTTTTTCGTTCATAGAGCAAGGGGAATTTTAAAGTCTTGTTTACACTTTACTTTAGTAATTGGGCGTTGCTGAATAGACAGTGGTTTAAGCAATTGCAGGTATTGTATTAAATCTTAAGTAGTACATCAATAATCAGATTGAACACCATAACATTTTTAGCGATTTCGAGTAACATAGAGTATCTTGATGTAATCTAGCTAAGTAATGCCTTAATCTTGTATTTTCTCCTTCTACTCTTGTTAATTTCTTCTTAGGCAAAACTGCCTGTTTTTCTGGCTCAATATAATTAGCATAAACACAATAACCATCAGTTAAATACCTTCGGCTGTCCCATTTTTTTACTCTTTCCCAGAGTTTTTCAAAAGTCTTTCCACTACGGTCTCCTATCT
>JBGTGT010000074.1:0-34814 GCA_041746575.1 Microcystaceae cyanobacterium | reverse complement strand
TGATTGAAGCAATTGTTGTTGAGGTTAATTCTAACAAAACTTGAGATAATTTACTTCTTAATTCCTCTGAATTATTAAACAATTCCCACTTGAGATGCTTCTTGATTTCTTTCCACAATCGTTCAATGGGATTGACTTGCGGGCTGTAAGGGGGTTGAAATAATAAAATGATATTCTCAGGAACTTCTAACTCTGACCAGGTATGTAAACGACCATTATCTAATTGTATAATGTGTAGCTCGTCAGGATATTTTTTAGCAAACCATTTCAAATAGTGCTCAAAACAAACTCCATCTACATGAGAAATTTCTGTAAAAAAGCTCTCTCCTGTTTTGGGTTCGACCATTCCGTATAACCACAAATAATCAAAGCACCATTGTTCTATTCCAACTGGCTGAATTCCCCTTGCTGTTAGCTTTCTAGCCCAGAGCGTGATTAAGCCAATTCGCGACTCATCTTCGCACCAGTATCTGACCTTTTGGATATTTTTCCCTTTTTTCACGATGGTTTTCTAACGTTTTATTAAGCTTTTCTCCGAGTTTTTTTTAAAGGTTTCTACCGCTTCTGGCTCTTGTTTAACGTGAACGGGCCTTGGCACTTTTAACTTCCCTTTCAGTCGGTATCTTACTAACTTGTGTACTAGTCGGTAATCCACCTCTAAATCCCCACACACTTTCAGCCAGGTTTGGATTTCTTTATAGCTAGAAAATCCTTCTTTATCTTTTAATTCTTCTTGCAGCTTGGCTTCGATTTCCGGCGGAATGACTCGGCTTCTTCCGCTACTCTTTTTCAGCAATAACAGTTCTTCGATGCCGCCCGCACGGTACTGACTTAGCCATCTAGATATTGTTGTTCGATGCTTGCCAGTCAACACGGCTAAATGTTCAACTGACTCAGCTTGCTTAGTCTTTAGCCAGTATAAGACTTGGATTTTGTGCTGATTGCGGCTATTTCTCTCTTTTTTTAGCTTTTCTTTGAGAGTTTCCACCGATTCCGCTATCTCTATTTTTAAAACTCCTGACATTTTCTCCTCCTTATTTCCCTTCTCTTATTTATAGCATTCTTTTTGCGATTTCATATTATTTACCTCAAAAACCATCACTAGATTTGGAGCATAAAGGAAAGGTGGCCTTGCCTTCTGCTCTTTTTTAGCTACAATTTTTGTCTTGATTGTTAGCGATTGCTATTTAAGATAACCGCCAAAACTTTAATGCTTTGACTTGAATTTTTGGTATGATCAAAGTGGTTTTTAACTCCGTCGAACTCACGTTATTTTAGAAGAAAGATAAGTCCTTGTTGACCATCCATCCGGATACGTTGGCCATTTTTCAGGCGCTGAGTGGCATGGGGAACATCCATAACCGCAGGAATAGCGTATTCACGGGCAATAATTGCACCATGAGATAACATTCCCCCCACTTCTGCAATAATTCCACCTGCTTTGGCTAATAAAGGAGTCCAACCGGCATCGGTAGAAGGGACAACCACAATCACGTTAGAATCCACTTGGTTTATATCACTTAAATCAAAGCAAATCTGAACTGTTCCTTCAACAATCCCAGAACTTGCGCCAATTCCCTCTAAATAATCAGTATTTTCTTCATTAGGTATCAAAGGAATCGAAGGGGGACGATTACCATACAACACAAAGGGAATGTGTTCTAAAGACAGATAATGAGAATACTGGTTTTGTCGGTCTTGCAATCGTTGAGCTAAAGTGTTGCGTAAGTCGGGGTTATCTTCGCTGATTAACGCTTCAATGTCCGGAAATTCTAGGAAAAAAATCTCATCTTCTGTTTCTAAAAGACCCTGCTGACACCAAAGACGGGCTAAATCGAGGAATTGCCAGCGCAATTGAGCCAGAAAACAAGCATAAACTGCCGTGACCTTTCCTTTGAGGTGAAGACGGTTTTGCAAAGCTTTAGGAGGCTTCTTCGAGGGGGTAACGGTCTTTATTTGAGCTTTAGTCGCCAGCTCAGGATTCAATAAGAACTGACTGAATAATTCTCGAACGGGATGGGGATTATCACGCCAACGGGGAACGGCAATATCCGTCCCAACTTCTCCTAAGTAACCGTAGTCTTGTAACCAGTCTTGAAATTGATCTAAAATCGTCTTTCCGTCGGGATTTTCAGCCAAGTAAGCAAATAAAGATGCACAATCACTAACTTCTAATTGATCCATTGGCAATAACTTTCTTTCTTGGTCTGCTAAAGCGGCTAAGGCTCGAATAGAGGCAATTTCAGGACTTTGGCTTGGGTCTAATTGTTCAAAGGGAATACGGAAAAGACTTTGACGGAGGGCAAAGCTTAAGGGAGAAAGAATACTGTAATAGGTAATTTTAGGTAAAATCGAGAGTATTGACTTAATACGATGATGAATTTGTTTAACCGTTCGATTTTCTGAAGTACTATGGGCTAAATGAGTTAAAAGAGGTTGAAAATACCGTTGATTATCTCGCTGAAAATCCCGTTCTAAGGACCATTCCCGTTGCAATAAACGCCATAATCCTGGCATATTGCGTAAAGTAGCGATTAAGGGCGGTTTAGTGAATTTTGCCCCTCTTATCAGGAATTCTAAGCTTTCAGGGGGTAATCCCATTTTAAGGAAAATCTCCCCTAATAAGGTGGCATTGAAATACGCTCGTTGATAGTGTAAAGTTGCGGTTTCAGCAAAATTTAATCCCTGAGCGCGTTTACCTAAAACCAGTGTAAATAAATCTCCCCAGACACCACAGGTAACAGGACGGTTAATAGACCACGTTAACGGACGAATCACCCCCGGAATCACTTCTGAGGCAATTTTTCGAGTCCAAATTGGGGTATTTGTGGTAATCGGACGGGTTTGTAAGAGCCAAAGTTCTGTTCCGTCGTAACTCCATTCAATATCTTGCGGGATACCTTGATAGTGTTTTTCAAGTTCTCTGGCAATTTGAGCGACTTTTTCGAGAATAGAAGCAGGAATATCTCCTGTCTGATCATTTAGGGGCGTAATTTTGTTTTCTTTTTCTAATTCAACCTCATAGCGTTCAGGGGTAAAGTGTCCTGAGACAATTTGAGTGGCATCACCGGGTAATGCTTCGATAATGACGCCCTTATGCCAAGGATTGACGGGATCTCGGCTAAAAGCAACGCCAGAGAAGACCCCTTGCACTTGTCGCTGAATCAAAATCGCCATTTCTTGCTCAATTTGCTGAAAATCTTGACGATACTGACGGGCATTTACTCGGTTATAAGAGCCTAAACAATCAAAAATTGCATTTTTTAAAGTTTCTTTAGTAGTAATATTTAAAATACTTAAATACTGTCCGGCTGATGAAGCATTTTCTCCATCTTCTCCCATTGCAGATGACCGAACCACGAATGGGTTATGGATGGAAACATCAAGACAATCAATCACCGCTTGGGGGTCATCCCCAGGTAGTAAAACCCAACCATCGGGAACGGCATAACCTAAGCGTTTAATTTTAGATAAATTCGCCGCTTTTTGTCCGACTTTATTCGCTTTTAACTTTTGATTTAAGGAAATTAAGGCCTTATCGCCTCGGAAAAATTGAAACATTTGTTTTGCATCTGATGAAACACCCGTGTCCGGCAACGTTAAATCATCGGGCATCCGTCGTAATATCCATGCCAGTAAAGCCATCAACAGGAACGCCATGCCAATATACGTCTGATTATAAGGATGACGCAAAGTTAACACCAATACCAAAATAAATAGAATGGCAAATTGGCCAGACCGTCTTTCTCGAAATAGGGTAAAGCTAACCAGTCCGATTAAGGCAGATAAAAGGGTTGCTTGCCAATCATGCACCATCATCCCCCAAAATACGTTAGTTACTCCTGCACCTTTGCCGCCCCAATAGCGTCCTATTACTAATGCCATCAGGGATAATAATTCCCAAGTGGGATCACCTTGAAAAAAAAAGCGAGCGAGTAAAACCGCAAGAATGCCCTTACTGGCTTCTGATAAGACAGCTAAAATACCGATAATTGTCCCGCCGTGATAAAAAGCTGCTGATACTGAAATATTGCCTGTTCCAAGTTGCTTTAAATTGCGACCTGTGCAGACCCCAAAAATTCCTTGAATTAGCGGTAATGCGCCTAAAATTGGCACAACGATTAAGATTAAGCATAATCCGCCAACTTGTGTTAAATTCATGAGCAGTCGCTCCGTAATGCCTCATTCGGTTTACATACTCCTTCAATCGGAAAAAGGAGACGAGAAGAGGGACAGAGAGGGGAAGACGAATAACTCAACATAGATGGGTTTTGACAATGTAGATTGAGGGTGACTTACTCTTAGTCTATTTTATTGCTCCCAAATAGGGGTGTCCTTATTTCTAAAACCCCCCTACGATAAGATTTAAGTCTGCTAAATATCTTTACTTTACGTTTATTTTTCTTCGGCGGCAATTTTCGGTAACATAAGAACATAACGGCGTCCCGACTCATCTGAGCCTTGAATGACGATTTTTCCGCCGTGGCTCTCTACTAAATGGCAACAAAGTAACAAACCGAGCAATTCTTGCGGATTTTGGCATAAAGAAGCACTCAATGAACCACCGTTAATGGCCGATTCTAGGGAAGCAACGGTTACCACTTGATGGGTTGAAGGGATATCACTCGCCTCAGAAGAACTAATGACAGAAGAGGAAGGTTGATGTCTAAGATTGCGATAGGAAACGACTTGTGGAATTCCGTCTCCTAACCAAGGATGAGAAATCCAAACGGCGATATTCAGCGTTTTCGTTCGTCGAGAGATATGAACTCGAATTTCGCCCCCTGCCTCTGCCGCTTCGATCACACTTAAGACCAGATAATAAAGAGCTTGCCGAATGCGTTCTTTATCCAGTAACCATACTCTTTGACCCGGTTCAACAGATAACCGTAATTGTAACCGTTTTTGTTTAGCCATTTGGCTTAAACTATTAAGGGATTGCTGACAAATCATTTCAATATTGACAGGAGTCAGTTTAAGATCAGCACTTTGTTCTTCTAAAACGCCTAGTTTAAGAATTTCTTCGACAATCGAATTAAGATATTGACCACTGGTATGAATAATATTAAGATATTCTTTCTGTTTTAATGAAAGCGTGCCAAAGACTTCTCCTTGCAAAACGCTGGACATTCCAATCACGGCAGTTAAAGGCGTACGTAGTTCTTGTGTGAGTTGCCCCAAGAGTTTTAGTTTAACGTAACTTAAAGATTGGGCAAACTTTTGGAAAGAATAGGGAGGATTATGGGGAGAATCAGAGCCATTAACGGGCAATTCCCTAGAAGAAGCGTTTAAAAAGAGAATTTCTTCATTATTTTCCAGACTTTTCAGGAGTTGTTGCCGCTCAAACTCTCGCAGACACCAACGAGCAGTTAAATTTAAGAATTCGATATCTTTTGGCGAAAAAACATGGGGAGCTAAATCCATCACCGACAATGCGCCAATACAATCTCCTTCTGCCGTAATCAACGGTGTCCCTAGATAAGCACGAATGCCGTATTGTTGTACAAAAAGGGTTTGAGAAAAGGTGGACTCCGCCAGCGTATCAAAGATGACTAAGGGTTGTTCGCTATCCACCACATAGGCACTGAGACAGCCATGACGAGGAATTTGGCGAGAAGAAGCAATTGGGTTCATTAAACCCAACCGAGACAAGCCAATGGCAGATTTTAGCCGAATGTCTTCTTTTAACACAATACCTAGTACGCACAAAGGGGATTGGAGATAATGAGCGGCGGTTTGTGTGGCCTCATCGAAAACAGGAATACTTTCAGCTTCTAATAATCCTAAATTTTTAAGAACCGCTAACCGTTTTTGTTCTCGCATGGCAGGATTTAACCCATCTAGACGGCAAAAAAGACGATAGGACGGATTGAGCGTAGTTTCGTGGGCAGAATAGCTGTCTGCACTCCTTAGATGAATAGGCACTTGCATCACTTAATCTCACTCGGTCTAATAGATTAGGGAAATGGGCGAGGAAATATCTTAGGCTAAAAAAAAGGTCATTCGAGAGAGAAGAATGTAAAGATTAATGAAACTGAGCGTTCTCCGTCTTGACCCAGAAAGATATTTTCTAATCCATTATTGATAGAGTTCCCGAATCGAGGGATTAACGAACAGGAATTGCAAAATTTTTTACCTTTTTTCCTGAATTCGTATAAATGCAGAACTATTCCGTTATTTCACTGAGATGTTTTGAGTCCCGTTTCGGTATATTTGGGGAAGAAAAGAGAACCTCTAACTTAATTTAATTAGACAGACTACGCACTTCTAGGGTTGAACGACGGAGGGTATC
Source organism: Microcystaceae cyanobacterium (assembly GCA_041746575.1). Taxonomy (GTDB): domain Bacteria; phylum Cyanobacteriota; class Cyanobacteriia; order Cyanobacteriales; family Microcystaceae; genus JBGTGT01. The sequence goes on along the minus strand of JBGTGT010000074.1, from coordinate 28,522 downwards.
TACTAAATTTTTCCCGAAGGTCTTGAGCAGTTTGACATAAACGACTGGGGCGAGATTAAAAAGATTTTCTAACTTGTCCAATGTTAAAACATAGCAAATGACTTCTGTATCCGCAATAATATCAGCTGTTCGTTTGCCCGATTCAAATAAGATTAATTCGCCAAAAGCAATACCTGGAATATAGGTGGTTAAGCGTTTACGATTTTGACCTTGTCCTAAGCTTAAAGAAACCGTTGCCATCCCCGAAGCCAACAAATAAATACTATCGCCTTCTAATCCTTCTTGAATAATCATTTCTTGAGGAAGATACCGTTCTTCGGTAATAAAGTTCGCCAGAATGTCTAATTCTTCTGCGGTAAATCCTTGCAGAATATCCATTTCTTCTAAGGATAGTTTTTGGGTCTCTGACAATTCTGACAATAGGGAAATATCTAGGGATGATAATAGTTGCTCTTCACACCATTCGATCGCCCCATCGACCGTAGGAAAAAATAAAAAGGGTTCTCCTCCCTCTTGTTGAAGGGGCTGACCAATCAAATCCGGAAAACTCGCTAATAATAATTTTATCTCTTGTTTTTCTAAAGCTTGTGCCATCTGTTTGAGTAAATTTAAAGCACTGCCATCCGACCGTCCTATTTTCCGTCCATCGAGAATTAAAAACTGGATCAATGCCAAAATCCCTTGGCATTGATTCATTAACTGTTCCATCGTCGCAAAGTAAAGATCGCCCCGTAATTCATAAACGAGAATTTGTGTGCCTTGCTGTTGTAAAAAAGCTTTTTCTGGAGCGCGACGTCGTTTTTTGGAAGCAATCTCTGCGGCCGTATAAATCCGACTCATAAAGGATTGAGAAATGGTATGGGTATCGAATAAATGTAAATGAAAACGATGGGACAATTCTTCACACACTCGAATTCCTCTGACACTATTCCCCTGTGCATCTAAACGGGGAGAAAAAACGCCAATCCCTAGTTGTCCCGGTAAAACTGCTACAATGCCGCCCCCAACCCCACTTTTGGCCGGAAGTCCTACCCGATAAAGCCATTCTCCTGAAAAATCATACATACCGCAACTGGTCATTACACTGAGAACGGCACTCACTTGTTCATTAGCGATGGCTTTGATCTGAGTGATCGGGTTAATGCCATTATTGGCTAAGGTTGCCGCCATAATAGCTAAATCTCTGGCGGTGACGAGAATTGAACATTGTTGGAAATAAAGGTCTAAATGTTCTTCGATGGGTTCTTCTATCATGCCACTATTTAATTCTAAATAGGCGATCGCTCGATTGCGATGTCCTGTCTTTTTTTCAGATTGATAGACTGATTCGTCTACAGTGAGTTCACGTCCTATTAATCGTTCAAAAAGCTCTAAAATTCGAGAAAACCGATGTTCCCGATCTCTTCCTTTGATCAATGAGGTGGTTACAATCGCTCCTGCATTAACCATCGGATTATAGGGACGATTATTCACTTCGTCTAAAATAATGGAGTTAAAAGCTTCCCCTGTGGGTTCAACGCCCACTTTCTGCATAACAGTCTCTCGGCCGTTATCTTCTAAAGCTAATCCATAGACAAACGCTTTAGAAATAGATTGAAGGGTAAAGGGGTGTTGCGACTGTCCCACTTCATAAACTCGACCATCAGGGGTTGCCAAGCAGATTCCAAATAAATCAGGCTTAACTTTCGCTAATTCGGGAATGTAATCGGCAACTTGACCGTTTTTGTTGGGAAGATAGGATTCATAAATCTCGTTCAAGCAATCTAGGATAGGGAAAATCATGCGATTCGTCTGGGCATCTAAGGGGGTAGACGTCTGGTTGACCCAATCTTCAGGGTTTTTCTTGATTATTCAGCGTATTAGTCAATGGCTATCTTAACTTAAGGGGTTTCCATGTCAGCGATCGCCGAATCAATAATCCATCCTCCTAAGCAGGATAAATCCGTAAGCGACGATTGGGTTCTTCGCCAAAGCTATCAGATTGTAAGCGATAATGTTCCACTAATTCATGTTGCATTTTGCGAATTTTCGGCGAACGGGGCAGTAATTCAACAGGTTGTCCTTTAGGAATGACAATTTGTTCTACAGCTAATCGTGCTTCTTCGAGGGCTTCAAGTTCGTCATCCGTCCCTAAGTGGGCAAAAAGGCGCAATTCGTCATTGGTGGGTAATTGGGGGTCATCTAAACCCAATAATCGACGCAAAGCACGACTTATTTGGGGAACCGTATTTGACTTGACGCCATAAATGGGAATTTGACGAGATTTTGCAATTTGACGTAATTTTGAGTGATTTTTGACGTGGGAACGAATGGCTACCACTGCATCCGCATTATTTAAGTCTTTAGTTAAGACAATCGGCATTTGTAATACATCTATGACTTGCTCAATTTGCGATCGTCCAATACCATAAGGATAAACGTAAATGGGATAATCTTCGCCGTTAGGTCCCGGTACTCGCACTTTTTCAGTCTTTGGCTCGGTTTGAACCCAAGATTTTTCGAGCATTTGCTCAAACTCTAGATTTTTTTTCTTATTTTGTGGAGAAAAAGGGGGTAAAGGCGTCATGCGGCCAGAAGCTCGTAGTCCAGTCGGTTTTTCTGTCCAAAAAACGGGAGTATTAACGTCTGGAAAGGAATTTGTTGGGGCAGAGGCAGAATTTTCGTGAGAAATCTGGACGTTTCCCTCCTCATCAACCGTTCGGATTTCCAATTGAGGCTCACCGCCTCGCAATAAAATATCAACGGTTTGCGCCACATTCGGGTGAATAGTCCAACGTTGTCTTTCCAGCATTTCAATGGCAATTTCAAAGGTCGGTGGCGATTTACGCTCTAAAACGGTTTTTTGTGACCCCCGTCGACGCGCTTCATCATCTCCCAAGGTAACGGCTTGAATACCCCCCACCAAATCGGATAAGGTGGGATTTTTAATTAAATTCTCGATTTGATTGCCGTGGGCAGTCCCCACCAGTTGCACACCCCGTTCTGCAATCGTTCTGGCTGCCATTGCCTCTAATTCTGTCCCAATTTCGTCGATAACAATCACTTCTGGCATATGATTTTCTACTGCCTCAATCATCACTTGATGCTGTAATTCAGGACGCGCTACTTGCATCCTTCGCGCTCGGCCAATCGCGGGATGAGGAATATCGCCATCTCCAGCAATTTCATTGGATGTATCGATGATAACGACTCTTTTCTCTAGCTCATCTGCTAAAACTCTAGCAATTTCCCTTAAAGCTGTGGTTTTTCCGACCCCCGGCCGACCCAATAACAGAATAGATTGACCCGTTTCCACTAAATCCCGAATCATGGTGATGGTACCGAAAACCGCTCGCCCAATCCGACAGGTTAACCCAATCACTTGTCCTGAGCGATTACGGATAGCACTGATGCGGTGCAACGTCCGTTCGATACCCGCACGATTATCGCTACTAAATTCTCCCACCCGTTCGATGCAGTGCTGTAAATCGGCGTGAGTTACAGGTTTATTCCCCAAATCTACTGATTGACTCGGAAAGCGGGCTTCAGGAACGCGTCCCAAGTCCATTACCACTTCAATTAATTGATCTTTTTGGGAATGTTGTTGAAGAATTTGACGGATGGAGATAGGAAGAATGTCGAATAGTTGATGTAGGTCGTTGGGCAGGGGATCAAGAGAAAAAGGTGTTCTATTATACATTATTGAGGCTAAATAATGAATTACGAATTATGATACCGAGAATTGGACCTTTGTTACGGGTTATGATTGATGAATTTCACTTATTCGAGTTAAGAGTGGATATTTCCGAATAAAGTAGAGGGAATTTTAAAGGAAAAATAAGTGAATGAGCGATATCAACAGCTTGCCAAAAAAGTTCATTGTCTAAAATCTGAAAATTCATTTTTTCGCCAAAATAGTCAAAATGATCTAAAAAAGGGGATAACAATGAACGGGCATAACTGCCATAAGCAACGCCGGCAATGTAAGGCGTCTCAGAAGCTTGAGTGTCCTTTAATAATCTTAACGTTCTTAGCTTAGGAACGGTATGGTGGTTTGTTCCCCCGGCTAGTTGGACATACCCCCCTAAAGCTGCCTTTAAGACCTTTTGCCCCAATTTAAGGGTAGCGTGAGTGGTTCCTTTGCCGATATCGCCACTCATGGGACGGCCATCGGTTTGCCAAATTAAAGGACAAGGTAAAGGCGCAATGATACGAGAAAGTTCAGTAAGATAAGAGATTAATTCAGGATGTTCCGGGCAACTAATTGCTAAAAGCTTCAGATTTTTGCTATTTTTTCCAACGAAAGACCATAATTGCTTAAAGTTTTCTACATTGTCCCCGTGCGTATGAATTTCAAGGGCATCAATTTCCCTTTGTTTCATCATTGCCTCTATCAGAGGAAGAGAAAAGACGGAAGAATGAGTAACAATCAGATTTTGGGGACAAACAGGCAAACAACGGCCACAACCATAACAACGTTCTTCAATAATTCCTTGACTTTTTTCTGAAAAGATGATGGCGTTTGCAGGACAAATTTTTTCACAGGGACGGGAACAATCGGACGGACAGTGATTTGGATTAAAATGGGCTTTGCGAAAATGGGGATCTTCCCCATCATTAAGACTCACCATAACCCATGGATTTCGATAGCCTAAATAGCCTTTTTTTTGGGCAATTGGGCTTAATTTCTGCGCCATTTTTAAGCCTTCTTTGGCAGAGGTCACAACAGCAGGGTCAGCGGCTACATCAATACAATCTGCACCCACTAAACCGTAGATTAACGCTAACAGTCGGATGGCAGGTAAGTCTTGAAAACTGGCACCGCAAATCAGTTTAAACCATTGTCCTTGTTGCAGAGAATTGAGGGGAGTGAACCCCGTTTGCATCATGTTTACGGCAGTTATAAAGTGTGAACGAATAAAGAAAATTTCCCTATTTTCTTACCTTTTAATATAACCGTTTATTGTTTAAGTTAGCAATTGGGCGCAAGGCTTGCACCCCGACAAGTTACTGATTACGGCGAAGCCATTTTATCAAGAATTTTCTGGACAATTTGCATTCCCGAAACCGCTTGCCAGCCAAAAAGACCGACAATCCCCGAATTAAGAGCAATATGAGTATAACGGGCAAAATCGTTTCCTTTTTGCATTAGGGGTGATAAGGCCGCAGATAGGGCAATCATTCCCGTCATCCCTAACCCAACGAGGAGATGGGGACCCACAAATAATTTACCATTGTTAATGTAGGTGACGGCCATACCCCCTAGGGTGCCGAGTACCATGAAAGCGAGAAGCACAGACCCTATTTGATAGTGTCTTGTGCGAAAATCTTGCTTAATTAGTTCTTTTTTTAGATCTTTATCAGCCTTACGAGTTCTACGCCACTGAATGCCTAAATACATTGCATAAACGGTGAGGGCAAACAATACCCACATCAGCAGGGGATGACCAAATTGAGACCATATTTTGATATTCTCTGGAATAGTAGTATTCATAAAAGTTGATGTTCAGTAAATAATGACTGTTACAAATCTTAACTTATGATAGCCTACTTGTGTCAGGATTTAAGATGGGTTGCCCAATCAATACTTCATAAAAACGAACAATGATATTTTTAATTTTCGTGTTCTGCAGTGGTTTAGGCATGGCTTTCGCTGTACCGCCTACGTCCTTTTATGGATTGGCTTGGGTGGCAATTGTTCCCCTTTGGTATTGTATTGCTCAGAAAAAAACAACTTTTAAAGAAGCAATTTTGGCGGGATTATTGTGGGGATTAGGATACTATGGATGGAGTTTATCATGGATTTTAGGTGTGCATCCCATGACTTGGATGGGTGTGCCTTGGTTAGCGAGCTTAAGTATTGCTTTATTTTGTTGGATTTTTATTACTATTTGGGGATCTTTAATTGCGATTAGTTGGTCAATCGGGGTTTATTTTATTTATTATTTCTCTCGTAAAAGAAAGCCTATAAAGTCTTCTTTTCATTTAAGTTTCAGTCGAATTTTAATCAGTATTGCTTTTTGGTGTGTTTTAGAATGGATATGGAGTCAGGGGGATTTATGGTGGAGCGCGATCGCTTTAACCCAAAGTCCCAACAATCTCTGGTTATTACAATTAGAACAATTTTCAGGCATTTCAACAGTAACTTTTTGTTTACTTTTAGTGAATGGTTTGATCACGGAAGGACTTTTAAATCAAGAGATGAAACCCCTTGTTTCTAAGAATTTTTCATTAGGAAATACAAAACTAAATTTCCATAAAGCTATCACCTTCTATCGTTTTCCATTCTTTATCTTCACAATTATTGTTTTGATTTTTTCTCATTTAATCGGCTTTTATTATTATCAACTTCCCCTTGAGAATTCTGCTGATAATGCCTTGCAAATTGGACTGATTCAAGGAAATATTCCCAATGAGATCAAATTATACAAAGGCGGTTTACAAAAAGCAATTGAAGGTTACACTCAAGGCTATGAAGCATTAGCCCGTCAAGGAGTGGATATCGTTTTAACCCCAGAAACCGCTCTACCTTTTTATTTTGAAGATATTCAACAACACAGTTCTTTTTATCAAGCCATTTTAGATCAGAATGTTCCCGTTATGTTAGGCACATTTTATCAAAACAAAGATCAATATTTTAACAGTCTATTTATGATAGATAAACAAGGTAAAGTTATCAGTCGTTTTAATAAAATCCAATTGGTTCCTTTAGGAGAATATATTCCTTTTCAATCTATTTTAGGCAATCTTATTCAACGTCTTTCTCCTCTTGATGGTCATTTACAAAAAGGAGATAAAAATCAAACCTTTAAAACCCCTTTTGGTCAAGCTATTGTAGGAATTTGTTACGAATCTGCTTTTTCAGAGCATTTTCGACGACAAGCGGCACAAGGCGGAGAATTTATTATTACTGCTTCTAATGATGCTCATTATAGTTCTTCGATGTTAATCCAACATCATGCTGTAGATCTGATGCGAGGGATTGAAACCAATCGCTGGGTTGCCAGAGCAACAAATACGGGTTATTCTGCTATTGTTAATCCTCGTGGTGATACCCTTTGGCTATCTGATAAAAACACTTATCAATTACACAAAGATACGATTTATACTCGCCAAACCAAAACCCTTTATGTTCAGTGGGGAGACTGGTTAACTAAGGTGTTATTAATATTAGGAATTAGCAGTTATTTTGGGTGCTTAAATACCCTGAGTTTAGATTAAAGATTGCGTTAAAATCCAATTTATAGCAAAAGCAAACTGCAAGTTTATCCCTCTGGACGCAAACCTTGCATCCCCTACCATCAATTGGGAGGATACACGATACAATACGGGGAACTTGTCAGAGATCAAGAACTATGTTAGCCTTTAAATATTCGGTTAAAATAGAAAATTTCTACTTAATCATTTATTATTGAACAATATTTATGAATTTCCTTTATCTTTTGATTTTTATTGTCCTCGTCCTAATCCTAGGACTCATTATCTATTTATTGACTGCCCGTCGTTATGAGTCTGCCGCATCAGTGGCCAATTCCTATGACCAATGGACAGAAGACGGTATTCTGGAATTTTATTGGGGTGAACACATTCATTTAGGGCATTATGGCTTACCTCCTCAGCCTAAAGATTTTATCGAAGCAAAGGTAGATTTTGTGCATGAAATGGTGAAATGGGGTCAATTAGAACAATTTCCTAAAGGAACAACCGTATTAGATGTTGGGTGTGGTATTGGTGGCAGTAGTCGCATTCTCGCAAAAGATTACGGGTTTTCCGTCACGGGAATAACTATTAGTCCAGAACAGGTCAAACGCGCTCAAGAATTAACGACTGAAGATGTTACTGCCGAATTTAAAGTAGACGATGCCCTCAATCTTTCTTTTCCTGATGCCAGCTTTGATATTGTGTGGTCAATTGAAGCGGGTCCTCATATGCCCGATAAAGCCCTTTATGCTAGAGAAATGATGCGGGTACTCAAGCCGGAGGGTGTCCTAGTGGTTGCAGACTGGAATCAACGAGATGATCGTCAAAAACCCTTAAATTTCTGGGAAAAAATCGTAATGCGTCAACTTTTAGATCAATGGTCTCATCCCGCCTTTTCGAGCATTGAAGGCTTTGCTGAACACTTAGAAGAAACAGGATTTGTAAAAGGTGACGTTATAACGGCTGATTGGACACAGGAAACCCTCCCTTCTTGGTTGGATTCGATTTGGCAAGGAATTATTCGGCCAGACGGGCTAATTCGCTTTGGAGTATCGGGCTTTATTAAATCAGTTAGAGAAGTTCCTACTCTATTATTAATGCGTCTCGCCTTTGGGGTTGGACTTTGCCGCTTCGGAATGTTTCGAGCAATTCGCTGTGAGCAACCATTGAAGGTAAATCGTTTGTCTTTTGACCGTTCAGAAAAAATGCTTAATTAAAGGTAAAATAACGTTTTTTAGCTCAAAATTAAGCTTAATGCTTCTAAATTGCTTAAAGGTTTTTTTAGGGGCGTAAATTAGGGTCTTGTATGGGTGTTCCTTCGGGAATATCCAATTCAATGCGATCGCCTCTATCTAAGACTTCAATATCCCATTGACCGCGACGGGAGGTTTCAAAGACAATGTAACGACCATCGGGGCTAATTTGCGGATTTCTGACCCACGTGCGGTAATTTTGCAACAAAAGTTCGCCTCGTTTCGTGGCACGGTCATAGAGAACCATCTGCGGTCTTCCATCCAAACTAGCCATATAGACCAAGTAACGTCCTGTTTGACTGAGACTGGGACTTTCTGCCACCGTATCGCTCCGGTTTACCCCTGATATTGCCTCAAATTTCTGAAAACGTAAATCATATAACCAAATCTCCCGACTGCCATTGCGGTTAGAGACAAACGCCAGCCAACGTCCATTGCCGCTGAGAGTAGGCTGTTCATCATTGTAACGACTATTGAGGGTAGCAGGAGCTTGGGGACGCTCAATCAAGTTACAAGCAGTAAGAAAATAGGCTAAAGTTAGCCAAACTCCCCAATAAAACTGCCGCATTCTTTAATAATCAAAGCGAATAGGAGGATCATTACTGGTTTCGTCTTCTTCCCGCGGATAATTACGATTCGGGGGTTCAGGACGAGAAGGGGGAGTCGGTTCGTCCCAATCATCTTCACTATCGGGAGGATCAGACTCATCTACGGGTTGATAATCAACGTAATCAACGGGTGTCACTTCAGCGTCGGGATAGTAGTTATCATAACTCGGTGGCGCGGAGCGAGAGCGGCGTTTTTGGGGTTTTTGCTCTCTTTCTTCAGAATAATCACTATCTGGACGGGTGGGAGGACGACGCCGAGAGGGAGAAGGCTCTTCCCACATATCTGAGGGATCTTCCCGAGAATCTGTCCGAGATCGGGGGTTTGAAGGCCGAGGGCGGCGAGAACGATAATTCTCCTCTGTCCCATAAGTCTCAGAAGGCGGACGACGACGAGAACTCGAACTGCGGGGGGGGTCACTTTCCACACGGGAACGCCGAGGACTGCGGGGATCGGTATATCCTTGAAGGCGGGGACTATCGTAGTTAGGTTCTTCGTTGTAAGGCTCGATTTCGTCCAATTCTGCCTCAGTATAAACGCTAGTGCGACTAACAGGGCGATCGCGATCAACATAAGACCCACCCCGTTTCGCTTGTTCAACGGTAGCTCCCCGCAGACGAATACTTTCAACCGCAAAAAAGATGGCTGACCCTGTTAATAGGAATTGACCAAATTGTAGAATTGGATCTAGTCGCCATCCCTGAAAAAGTAAGATTAAGCCACACAGCAAACCCACGGCGGCGAAAAAGATATCGTGGTCTCTTGCTAGTTCAGGACGGATTGACCGCAAAAAATACAATCCTGCGCCGGCCACCGCTAAAAAGATGCCTAAAATACTTGCTGAGTTTAACCCGAAATTAACCATTATTCCTCGCGTTTCTGACTCTCTTCTATGGTAAACCGTTCTGATAAACTTAGACAAATGTCCATGTTACACTGAATGACTCAGATGACCTAGGGGGAAAGCTGAGCCAACGCCCCTTGTAAACGGCTGATATCCCATTGTTTTTGATGTAATAATTGCCAAGATTGCATTAAATCGGGTCCTTGTAAATCCCCCATTAGTCCAGCACGTAAGGATTTCATCACGACCCCTTTCTTAAGATTTTGGCTTTTCGTGACCTCATCAATAATTTTCTTGGCTTCTGCTTCACTTAACGTCTTTCTCCCTTGACTTTCTTGTAAAATCGTCTGTAAAAGGTCTTGAATGCCGTCTTGTCGCAATTGAGCGATCGCTTTTTCGGTATAAGTCACTGTTTCTCCAAAAAGTAAATGGCTTTCTGTGACCGCATCACTGAGACGGGTTAAGCTAGGCGCAATCAAAGCTGTTAATTCTTCTAACCATTCTCGATCTTGTGCTAGATCTACTGAATATTCTGCTTCTTGCCAATAGGGGACTAATAATTCGACTAATTCAGACGACGATAATTGGTGTAAATATTGACGATTTAACCAATCTAACTTATCCCAGTCGAATTTTGCTCCAGCTTTATTCACTCGGTCTAAACTAAACAGGGTAGCGGCTTCGGACAGCGTAAAAATCTCTTGAGTTGAGTCTGGGGGAGTCCAACCTAATAAGGTCATGTAATTTGCCATCGCTTGCGGCAGAAAGCCCATTTTTCTAAAATCATCAATAGAAGTAACGCCATCTCGTTTGGAGAGCTTACGGCCATCTTTATTCAAAATTAAGGGTGTGTGAGCAAATTCGGGAACACTTGCGCTCAGTGCCTCATAAAGTAAGATTTGCTTGGCTGTGTTAGCAATATGATCCTCCCCTCGGATGACATGGCTGATTTTCATCTCAATATCATCGACCACCACCGCTAAATTATACAAGGGTTGACCAAAAGCTGCTCCCTCTGTTTCTGGGGTTCGAGCAATGACCATATCGCCGCCAAGGTCGTTCCCTTTCCAGACCATTTTGTCTCTAACAAGATCATTCCAGACAATTTCACGGCTATCTTCAATTTTAAAGCGAATAACGGGCTTTCTTCCTTCGTTTTTAAAGGCTTGCCGTTGTTCTTCGGTTAAAGAACGATGACGGTTATCGTAGCGAGGAGCTTGATTTTTCGCTTTCTGAGCTTCTCTCATCTGTTCTAGTTCTTCTGGCGTACAATAGCAAGGATAAGCGAATCCTTTATCTAATAATGTTTGAATAGCTTGACGATAAAGATCGAGGCGTTGGGTTTGGTAGAAAGGTCCTTCATCCCACTTTAACCCTAACCATTGCAGTCCAGATTGAATGTTTTCGGTATATTCTGGGCGTGAACGTTCTTGATCAGTATCTTCTACCCGCAAAATAAAAGTTCCCTCCATATTACGAGCAAATAACCAGTTAAATACTGCCGTTCTTGCTGTCCCAATGTGTAAGTTTCCCGTCGGACTCGGTGCAATGCGTACTCTAACCGTCACGATAGCCTCTTTTTTCCATAATCATTGACAATGTTTAATCATAACGGATTGTCCCAAAATTATATCTCCTCTTCCACACGTCATGACGAATTGTCAAAGCTCATAGGTTCGTTGAGACGGTCGAAAACAACCCAGTACAGTTTGCTCAATCTTGTTCTTCTTAACTGTACTGTCAGTTAAGTTTTTCTGAGCTAAAAAATATAATCTTTTCTTTAGATTTATAAAATAAGTTTCTTCTATGATTTAAAGTTTATCTTTGTTAAATAATCTGTGCAAATATAAACTTTTCTAAAAGAATTTCACCTAACGTAAAGAAAGATGTTAAATTGTCAATAACTTAGGGGAACTTCTTAACCTAAAAAGAATTTTCCGCTCACTGAAACCTTTAATTTTTTCTTAGATTTGCCCTATGTTGAATCAAGCTTTAACAGAACTCCAAACCGCCCTCGCTCTTTTAGAAAAAACGGTTCATTATGAACAAACTGAATCAGAATGGTCTAATTGCATAAGCCAAGTTACCGCCAATGTCAATCAAAGTATTGAGATTTTACAAAACTTAGAACATACCTTAGCTTCCGGAAAATTGACCCTCATCACGTCTTCAGAATCAGAGAAAAAATCGGACAACTACCTTCAACACTCTTGGCAAAAGACAGCCTAAGCTAAGCAGAAAAATTAGAGGCTAAGTATGAGGGGTTAAAAACGATTGATGGTTACTCAAATGACCACTAATTTTCTCTATATTAGCACCACAGAAGCCGGCAGTGGTAAGGCCTTAATTTTCTGGGGCATGATGGCGTTATTCCTCAAGAAGACTCCAAATGCCGGCTCTTTTCGTCCTGTTATTAAGGACTTACCAGCAGATCAGTTAGACGAAATGATAGCCCTAAACTCTTTTCAATTTACGGATGAACGACCGGAAGAGGCTTTGAGTGGGTATAAGGAGAGAGGAATTTAGGAGTATCCCCGCTTTCTGAATTTTGCCACGTCGTTGCATAGCTTCCTAAGTTCTTAGCGAGTCTCTCAATCATAGGGGTATAGGTTTCCCATAGATAATCCTTCACCTCACCGGGCATTGGCAGAGGGGACGACTGATTAACCCGTGTTTTATTACTGAGTACCTTATCTTGGAACGGAGCGACTTCTAGAAAGTTTGCGATACCTGATAGCAGCCCAGAGGGATCAGCAATAATTGCGTCATAAAAACCCATTAAAATCTGTGAGGAATCAAAATGATTTAAGTAATTATTAAGGGTTCGTTCATAATCGCCCCGCAAGACCATATCAGGTGTTTTTAATAAAGAGACCATTTCATCGCTTGAATTCACCTGTTTAGTTGGGTTTTTATCATTATAAAAGCGAACGGCAGACCAAGCCCGATCAATTGGGTTGCGTAGCATAAAAATCAACTTTATGTCGGGGTTAATCGCTGAAAGGTGAGCGATATCTTCGTTTTCTAAGATGGAGTAAGAAGGAGTGATCTCACCCATTATTTGATCAGTCTGAGCTTGGGAAAAAAGATCAACATACCAGTTGTCATCATAATAACCAAAAGTCCATTGGCAATACCAGAAGGTCGTTTTAATTTTCCTTCTCATTATTCTATAAATGAGCTGTGCGCTCAGCTTGATTGTTCTGTCCATTTCCCAAGGTTGTTTGCCAATTAATCTCGTCCATGGGGAGGACGTTGCTAATTGATTGGGACTAGGATAGTGAGGCGAACGATCAAAAAAGTGAAGTTCTTTCTCTGGGGGAACCCAAATTTGAGGATGTCTATGAAGTTTTTGATATAGCCAAGTCGTTCCTGCTTTTTGCGCACCAATGCCGATAAAAAAAGGTCGCTTTATCTGATTATTTTGCATAAAACTTTCGTGTCAGCTTATTTAATCAAGCTTTTTGAGAATATCATAGAAAATCCGAAATGCAAAATAGCGTTTCTTGAGATTAATGCCAGTATTTTGGCTATAAAAACGCCTGTTAATCTCAGTTTCTTGAAATTGTATTGCTTAAATTTTGATTTGCGCTTTTAAGGTACAGTATCTCAAAAATTTAACGAACGAGGGCATTCTCAATTCTGCAGTCTGGTATAGTAGCAAATGACCTTTTACTCCCTGAAAACATTGTGAAGCGCATTACTCTGCTTGGTTCTACTGGTTCAATTGGGACACAAACCCTTGATATTGTTGCGCAATACCCCGCTCAATTTCAAATAGTGGGTTTAGCTACCGGCCAAAATATTTCTCTTTTTTCTCAGCAAATTCGTCAATTTCGCCCAGAAATCGTGGCAATTCAAGATCAAAATCAGCTTAAACCTCTCAAAGAAAGCTTAACTGACTTGGATTATTCCCCCATTATTCTTGCAGGGGAAGAAGGCGTAGTAGAAGTAGCACGACACGGCAACTCAGAAAGCGTGGTAACAGGGATTGTCGGATGCGCCGGATTATTACCTACCTTAGCGGCAATTGAAGCGGGAAAAGACATTGCTTTAGCCAATAAAGAAACGTTAATTGCTGGGGGGACTATTGTGCTTCCTTTAGTGAAAAAACACGGAATTAAACTATTGCCGGCCGATTCAGAACATTCTGCTATTTTTCAGTGTTTACAAGGGGTGCCGGAAGGGGGATTAAGACGGATTATCCTAACTGCCTCAGGGGGTGCATTCCGAGATTGGCCGGCCGAAAAATTACCGCTTGTTACCGTACAAGATGCTCTAAAACACCCTAATTGGTCAATGGGACGCAAAATAACGGTCGATTCAGCAACTTTAATGAATAAAGGCTTAGAAGTCATTGAGGCGCATTATCTCTTTGAAATGGACTATGATGCAATTGATATTGTTATTCATCCTCAAAGTATTATTCACTCGCTGATTGAGTTACAAGATACCTCAGTTTTAGCGCAATTAGGCTGGCCAGATATGCGTTTACCCCTTTTATATGCACTTTCATGGCCAGAACGCATTTATACAAACTGGGAAACTCTCGATCTCGTTAAGGCAGGGAATTTGACCTTCTGTGAACCCGATCATTATAAATATCCTTGCATGCAATTGGCTTATAATGCGGGAAGAGAAGGCGGTGCGATGCCGGCGGTTCTAAATGCGGCGAATGAAGCGGCAGTGGCCTTATTTTTAGATGAAAAGATTGCTTTTCTTGATATTCCCCGTTTAATTGAGAAAACCTGTGAATGTTTTATTCCCCAAAATACATTGACGCCTGCCTTAGAAGATATTTTAAACGCTGATCAATGGGCAAGGCAAGTGGTATTGGAATATAGTGAATCATTAGGCAAAGAAAATACCGTGATATCTCTACGTTAAAAACGACTTTCGAACAAGTTCTAAAACAACAAAAAAAGAAATGAGGAAGTAAAGAGAATTATTTGTTTATTTCCTCACTTCCTTATCTATTTACTGGCTTGACTCATATCAATCGGAGGATTACTAGCAGACGGATGACGGTTAATCACTTGGTCAATTAAACCATAGTCTCTCGCTTCTTCAGCAGACATAAAGAAATCCCGTTCCGTATCTTCGGCGATTTTCTCGAGCGGTTGTCCTGTTCGTTCAGCCAGATGATGATTTAATAACCCCTTTAGATAGAGAATTTCCTTCGCCTGAATTTCGATATCTGTCGCTTGTCCTTGCGCTCCTCCAAGGGGTTGGTGAATCATCATACGAGAATTTGGCAGACTCATCCGCTTTCCTTTTGCCCCTGCATTCAGGAGAAAAGCCCCCATACTAGCGGCTAATCCAATACAAATTGTACAGACATCCGGCCGAATCTGGTTCATCGTGTCGAAAATTCCTAGTCCTGCCGAGACTGAACCGCCGGGAGAGTTAATATAGAGATAAATGTCTTTTTCTGAGTCTTCTGACTCCAAAAAGAGCAGTTGAGCCACAATAAGGTTGGCACTGTCATCCCGTACCTCTGTTCCCAAAAAAACAATGCGTTCCCGCAATAAGCGAGAGTAAATATCAAAGGCGCGTTCGCCCCGACCTGACGTTTCAATAACGGTAGGAATCATATCCTTGTTAGTGGGTTAATTGTTTATCTATCATTTTTTCAATTGTAACGATTGTTTACGGAGATGGGGAAAACGAAGCCCCGAAGATCGCTATTTCCAGTTTTGCCAAAGTAGTTTCCAAGTGATCATTGACGATTTGTCGGTCAAATTCAGCTTGTAGGGCTAACTCCTCTCTGGCTTTCTCTAGACGACGAGCGATCGCCTCTGGGCTGTCTTGTCCCCGACCCCGTAATCGTCGTTCTAATTCTGCCACCGAGGGGGGTAGAATAAAGATCCGCAAAGCTGTGGGGAAGGTCTTCTGAATCTTCCTTGCCCCCACAACTTCAATTTCTAAAAGGACGGTTTGCCCTTGCGCAATACGTTCTTCGACGGGGATGCGCGGGGTTCCATAGAGGTTCCCTGCGTATTCTGCCCACTCCAATAAGGATTCCTGTTCAATCAACGATTGAAACTGGGGACGAGTCACGAAATAGTAAGCTTTTCCGTTTTCTTCCCCCGGACGAGGTGAGCGGGTTGTTGCAGAAATCGAGAGGTACAATTTGGGATGGCGTGACTGCAACGCTTTAACTAGCGTCCCTTTACCCACACCGCTCGGACCTGTCAAAACCACTAACTTTCCCACCGACGCCCCCCAGTCATTCAAACTAATTGCTGTTGGCCGTTTCTTTGTGAACGACAAAGCGATGAGCTACGGTTTCGGGTTGAATGGCCGAGAGGACGACGTGACTGGAATCGGTAATGATTACCGCACGAGTCCGACGACCGTAGGTTGCGTCAATGAGTTGACCTCGATCACGAGCATCAGTGATGATGCGCTTAATAGGGGCAGATTCGGGACTAACAATGGCGATTACTCGGTTAGCGGACACAATATTGCCGAAACCGATGTTAATCAATTGCATTTCCATAGCCATAATTGATTCTCCTGTGTGAGCAGCAAGTCCAATTGGTACGATATCAATGTTATCGACAATAATTGAAACTTACAAGAAACAAAGTAAACTTACTTCATTTATTTTAGTCTCTTTTCACTCTTTTCACACTATTTTTTCCTAAATTATCTAGGTAAACCTCTACCCTAGGAATGACTTTGAGGGGAAATTTAAGGACTGAGGTGCGCTAAAACTTATTATAGCGCACCATTTTGCAGAATTTTGTCGAAAATGATCAAGATTCTCCTTCTACTTGATTTCGGTATTCCATCGCAGATAAGGTTACGCTTTCAACGGCATCTGGATCATTAACCCGAACCTTGAGAAACCAACCTTCTCCATAGGGATCGTCAGCAATCAATTCTGGGGATTCCGTAATAATTTCATTGCGTTCGATGACTGTACCCGATAAGGGTGCTTTTAAATCTTCCACCGCCTTCGTTGATTCAATTGAGCCAAAATTTTCCTCAGCTTCAAGGGCATCGCCAATTTCGGGCAGTTCAATAAAGACAATATCTCCCAATTGATCCACCGCGAAAGCACTAATGCCGATGGTGGCAATTTCTCCTTCTACGCGGACATATTCATGGGTGTCAAGATAACGTAAATCTTCGGGATAATCGAGTTCCATAAATCAGTGTGAAAATTCGCGGTAACAGTTAAGTATATACTGCCTTCGTGCAAGCTGTGCGAAAACAGTTAGAGAAACCTATTGATTTGGCTCTTTATCTAATCTTAAGCTGTAACGACTCCAATGGACTCACGAATTTCCTTAAAAATAAACCGTTCCATCGGGTCAGACAACGCTAAACTATAACGATAGGAAACGCCCCTGATTCTCTAAATTTTTTGTAATGAAAGTCTTATGAGTAGTGAAAGTGATCTGATTAAAGACGCCTCTGCCGCCCGTGTGCAAGTTCTCAGTGAAGCCTTACCCTATCTTCAACGTTTTGAAGGCCGCACCGTGGTTGTGAAATATGGGGGGGCGGCGATGAAAGAGAGTTCTCTCAAAGATAGCGTTATTCGTGACATTATCTTTATGTCCTGCGTCGGCGTTCGCCCAGTGGTGGTTCATGGGGGAGGACCCGAAATTAATAGTTGGTTAGGCAAACTGGGTATTGAACCCCAATTTAAGGAAGGTTTACGGGTAACGGATGCCCCCACCATGGATGTAGTCGAAATGGTACTGGTGGGACGCGTCAATAAAGAATTAGTGGCACTGATTAATCAGGCCGGAGGAAGGGCAGTCGGACTCTGTGGCAAAGATGGCAACTTAATTACGGCTCGTCCTGTGGGTACAGAAGGCATTGGCTTTGTCGGCGAAGTCAGCAGTGTTGATGCCCGATTAGTAGAATCGTTGGTTAACAATGGTTATATTCCCGTCATTTCTAGTGTTGCCGCCGATGAAAACGGACAAGCCCATAACATCAACGCGGATACGGTAGCCGGAGAAATTGCCGCGGCACTGGGGGCAGAAAAGCTGATTTTGTTAACGGATACGCCCGGAATTTTGCAAGATTATAAAGATCCTTCTACATTAATTACAAAATTGACCATTCAGCAAGCCAGAGAGTTAATTAATCAAGGGATTGTGGCCGGTGGCATGATTCCTAAAGTGAACTGCTGCGTCCGCTCCCTAGCGCAAGGCGTTAAGGCCGCTCACATTCTCGATGGCCGGGTACCCCATTCCTTGTTGTTAGAAATTTTTACCGATGAGGGCATTGGCTCAATGATTGTCGCGTCAGGTCATTTTTGAGAAAGGCGTATGCCTTTAGATGGGCTAGAAGACTCCTCGCCTGCCTCCTAGCCCCTGATGAAGTAGTAATTCCCGTACATCCGTAATTTTTCTATTGCAAAAAAGAGAAAGATCAAGTAAGAATAGAAAGGAATCAACTCGCTTCCAGAAAACCATCGTTCTTTTATCTTCACTCAACCTTTGTAGATTGATCCAATTCAGCAGGAAGCAGCAAACGGTTGATTTAGTCTTTATAAAATTAACAACGAAACCTTGCATTTATGACCAACCAACTTGCACAGCCTATGGTGAAGTTTCAACGCAAAGTGGCTTCATTAGTCGAATCTGAAGTCATTAAACCCAGCGATCGCCTTTGGAAAATTGCTTTTCTATTTGGAAAAGAGTGGGAATTCTGGAAAAAAGAACTAACAGACTTTGGCTTTACCATGCAAGATCCCATTAGTGCCGTCTTAGTCGTTGAATCTTGGGACGATGAAGACTAAGCTAAACGTTAAAAGTCCTTAGGTGCGTGTTAAAGTGATAGTAATCTACCGACGAATAGATGCGTGACTCAGTTCTCTTTTGCACCTCTCCCTGATTTGGCAAATTTATTTCCCTTTGCCCTCGATCCGTTTCAACAAGAAGCGATCGCCGCTCTGACTCGGGGAAAATCTGTGGTTGTTTGTGCGCCCACAGGCTCAGGAAAAACCGTGATCGCAGAGTATGCGGTACATCGCGCCCTGCAAAGTGGGAAGCGAATCTTTTACACAACCCCTCTAAAAGCCCTTTCTAATCAGAAATACCGAGATTTTCAAGAAAAATGGTCAGGGATTCCCCAAGCAACCGTTGGTTTAATCACTGGAGATAGGGTAGAACACCCCGATGCCGCTATTGTGGTGATGACCACGGAGATTTTTCGCAATATGCTGTACGAAACGCCGATAGGGGAAGTGGGAACCTCTCTGGAGTCGGTAGAAACCGTTGTTCTTGACGAATGCCATTATATCAGCGATCAAGACAGAGGAACGGTGTGGGAGGAGTCGATTATTTATTGCCCTCCAACGATTCAACTGGTAGCTTTGAGTGCAACCATTGGCAATCCTGAACAGTTAACGGACTGGATTAACGTTATTCGAGAAAAAAAAGGCCAAAAAAAGCATTGTGAGCTAATCAACTCAGATTTTCGTCCTGTTCCTTTGCAATTTTACTACAGCCAAAAAAAAGGATTATTTCCCCTGCTTAATGGCAAACAAACGGGAATCAACCCTAACTTACTGCCGAAAAAAGGCAAAAAAACAAATATTCGCCGTCAAGATTGCCCCACAATTGCTTTAACCGTTGAACAGTTACGAGAGAGAGATTTATTACCTGCCATTTATGTTATCCTAAGTCGGCGAGGGTGTGATCAAGCCGTAGGCAAGTTGGGACACCTTTCTTTAGTAGATGAAAGGGAAGCAAAGAAGATATATTATTATGTTTTAAGCTTCTTCCTTGCAGAAAACACTGACTTTCAAAAAGACTTGCAAGACTTCTGTCAAAAAGCATACCCTCATCATACCGAAGCGTTAAAGGGCTTTCTCCACCCAGAAGCTCCCGCCACCGACAACTTTCTGCACTGTTTATATACAGATGTGGACTTCCGACAGGAGATTTTAAATCATTTGGCTTATGGTTCAGGATGTATTTACTTCAATCAAATTGAGCCGATTACGCGCGGTATTGCCTCACATCATGCGGGAATTTTGCCCGTTTGGAAGCATTTTATTGAACAACTGTTTGAAGAAGGCTTAATTAAAGTCGTTTTCGCCACTGCAACCTTAGCGGCGGGAATAAATATGCCTGCTCGAACGACGGTGATTTCATCTCTAAAACGACGAACCGAAAAAGGCCATACCCTTCTCACGCCTTCAGAATTTCTGCAAATGGCAGGACGCGCAGGCAGACGGGGGTTAGATAGCGTAGGTTATGTAGTAACGGTGGAAACCCCCTTTGAAGGGGCAAAAGAAGCGGCCTATCTCGCTACTGCACAACCTGAACCCCTCAGAAGTTGCTTTACGCCTTCCTACGGTATGGCTTTGAATCTCCTCCAAAAACACAGTTTAGAGGAAGTTAAAGCCTTATTGGAATGTAGTTTTGCGGAATATTTGGCACAATTAAAGCTTGAACCTGAAAGAGAGGCGATTTTTGATTTAACGAGACAAACAGCTCAATTGGATATGGAGTTAGCAGGGATTGACGACTCTACTGTGAAGTTATATATAAAATTAAACAATCGTTTAAGAGAAGAAAAGCGTTTACTCAAGATATTGTGGCAACAGGCAGAGGAGAGTCGAAAAAAAGAAATTTTTCCCAGTTTATTGAATTTGTCTCCCGGAGCATTACTCTATCTGAAAGGAAAAACTCTCCAAGTGAGAGAGCCAATCAAAGTCGTTTTTGTCGCTTATATGACAGGCTCAGGGCAATTTCCAGATATATTGGGGCTAGGATCGGATAATTATTGGTATCGTGTGAGTTATAAAGAGATAACTGACCTCAATCCTCATTTTCTTGCCCCTGCAAGGGTAGAAACCTTGCCTATCCCGACTGCAGATATCCTGACATTGGGCAAAAGAGTAAAGGGAGATGAGACAACGCTCGAGATCAGTCAGACGTTGAACGCTACTCAAGAAACGGTTACGCTTCCTCCCGAAATTGAACAACAGCAACAACGCATCGAAGACGTTAAAAGCCAATTAGGGGAACATCCGTTAGGCAAAAGGAAAAATCCGCAGAAATTTCTCAAGTTATATGATAAAAGACAGAATTTAAGAGAAGAATTAAAAAAACGTCAGATGAGTTTTCAAAAACTCCAATCGCGGAAATCCTATTATTGGGAAGAATTTCTCAATGTCATTGGGGTACTTCAACACTTTAATGCCTTAGAGGGCTATCATCCCACCGACTTAGGCAAGGCGGCCGCTACGATTCGTTCCGAAAACGAATTATGGCTGGGCTTAGTATTCATTTCAGGTTATTTAGACTCTTTGAAGCCTCATCAGTTAGCGGGACTCGTGAGTGCTTTAATTACTGAGCCTTTACGCTCTGATACTTGGGTATCCTTTTCTGCTTCCCCAGAATTGAGTCAAGTGCTTGATTTAAGTTTGCCTCCTCAAGAGAGTTTAAAAGAAATCCGCCGTTTGTTGATTCAATGTCAGAAACGCTACGCCCTCCTTATTCCCGTCTGGTTAGAAATGCAATGTATCGGCCTCGTAGAGCAATGGGTATTGGGCATTGACTGGTATGATTTATTGGAGAATACCAGCTTAGACGACGGGGATATTGTGCGCTTGCTTCGACGAACCATCGATGTTTTATGGCAAATACCGCAAATTTCGGGAATTTCCACCCAATTGCGCCAAAGTGCTACGGAAGCGATCGCTCAAATGAAGCGATTTCCCATTTAACAATTTGTCAAAATGGATGAAGCTATTGTTTAATATTTATATTTACTTATTCGTCATCCATTCGGCAGAATCTAATAACGCATTATAAGGAGTGTTGTGGTGAGGAAAACAACTGTGACGCGATTCATGCCATCGGCTAGAATCCTGATAACCTTAATCTCTTGTCTGATTCCATTAACCCATCGTCTTCCTGCTCATGCGTTAGGCCGTCCGGTAGGGGTGATCAAAAGCCAAGAAAATACGCCTCAATGGCGATCAATCACCAACCGTCTGCAATTGTCGGGCGTTGATTACTGTATTATTGACTCAAAAAATTGGGAAGAAATTGACGATATTGGGCAAGTTCAAGTGTTGATTTTGCCGAATGTGGCCAGCATCACCGGGGCCCAGGCAATCGCTTTAGAACAGTGGATGCAACGGGGAGGAAAGGTCATTGTGACGGGTCCGACAGGAAGTTTAGCCCAACCAGATGTAAAGAGGCAGTTAAAGTCCTTATTTGGGGCTTATTGGGCGTTTCCTAATTCTACTCCTTCAACTTTAAAATTGATGGCTTCTCCGGCCATTGCCACCCGCACCAACCTTTCCAGTACCCTTGTCGGGGGAGTTCTTATTCCAACAGGACTCAATAGTCGCACCGCCGCCGTTTGGGTGACCGATGGAACGCCTCCAGCAGTAGTGATGAATGATCAAGCCACCTTTTTTGGCTGGCGTTGGGGTCTTGATGAAGTAACCTCAGCCTCCCTTGATATTGCTTGGTTACAAACCGCTTTGAGTCGTTTTGGGGTGCGCGCAACCCAATCTGTGTTTACTGGTCAAGCCCCTGCTTGTCCTTCAGGTTTTCAAGCTCCCACCGCTCCCATTCCCCTTGTTCCTTCCTTTGCCACCCCCATCGAATCGCCTGTCGTTCCTCAACCCCAAAATCTACCCCCCAGTTTACCGCCGACTCCCCCACTTCCGCTTAATTATCAAAGTCCTCCCCCCGCGCCACCCGCCACCGATCCCCGTTCTCAATACAATACTGAGGTTTTATTGACCAATCGTCCTGAGCCGGGTTTAGAATTAGGGATTACCTCTCCTGCGGCGATCGCTCCGCAACAGGTGACGGCAATGCGGGATGAATTAGCCAGTTTAATTGCGCGGTTTGAAAGCACTTTAATTTCTGCAGAAGCCACCCAAAATACTGAAAATGGACCGATTCCTGAGACGCTCAATCAATCGTTGGTCTCTTCGTCTGGTAAGAGTACTACGACCCTTGCCCTCAGTCCCCATGCCCGTCGTGCCTACGAAACCCTACAAAATGCGCGAGAAAGTCTTGCACAGTTTCAGGAATTGGTCGAACAACGAAATTACACCCAAGCTCGTGAGAAATGGTTAAAGGCACGGCGGTTATTATGGGATCATTATCCAACGGATCAGACCTTTGCTCAGCCTGAAGTCCGTGCTATGTGGTTGGATCGAGGAACAATCGTCAAAACAAAATCAGAAACAGAATTAGCCGTTATTTTTGACCGTATGGCGGAAGCAGGAATCAATACGGTATTTTTTGAAACCCTTAACGCCAGTTACCCGATTTATCCCAGTAAAATTGCCCCCGAACAAAACCCCTTAACCCAAGGATGGGATCCTTTGAAAGCGGCGGTCAAATTAGCCCATGAACGGGGTATGGAAATTCACGCTTGGGTTTGGACGTTTGCGGCGGCAAATCAGGGACATAATAAGGTGTTAGACCAGTCGAAAGACTATTTAGGTCCAGTTTTAAGTCGATATCCCGATTGGGGCATTACAGATAGAGCTGGCAATGCTTTTGATCAAGGAGCGCAATTTAAAAAAGCTTTTTATGATCCGGCGAATGCTCAAGTTCGGCAGTATTTATTGGCACTTTTTGAGGAAATTGTCACCAATTATGATGTAGATGGCTTGCAGTTGGATTATATTCGTTATCCATTTCAAGATGCTAAGCACGATCAAACCTATGGTTTTAGTGCCGTCTCTCGCAAGCTGTTTGAGGATATTTATGGAGTCGATCCGATTGAAATTACCCCTGTTCATCCGTTATGGTCATCTTGGGTCGGTTTTCGAGTCCGACAAGTAGATAGCTTTGTGGCGACGGTTTCGGCTCAATTAAAGCAAAAACGACCCGATTTAATGATCTCAACGGCGGTTTTTCCCATGGAACGTCAAGATCGCTTATTCCGCCTTCAACAAAATTGGGAAGAGTGGATGAGTCAAGAATGGATTGATATGGTGGTTTTGATGACCTATGCACTGGATACGGGCAGTTTAGAAGAGCGTACCGCTCCTTTATTTGATCCATCAGTCTTAAAGTCCACTTTAGTGATTCCGGGGTTACGATTATTAAAAGTACCGGATTCGGTAACAGTGGATCAGTTACAATTGTTGCGTAATATGCCGACGGGGGGGTACGCTTTATTTGCAGCAGAAAATTTGACCCCGACCTTACAGACGATTTTAGGACGAATGCAAGGAACGCAAAAAACAACGCAACAGCTCCCATTGCCCTATCGTCAGCCGTTTAAAGCGTCCAATGAACGTTATAAGGCATTACAAGGGGAATGGCGGTTTCTTTTAAGTCAAAATCAATTAAAAATGAATCCGACCGCTCTGCAAACGTGGGCGAAACAATCGGATCAGTTAGGGGAGGTCTTAGCGCAATTGGTAGAAAATCCATCTCAGCAGAATTTGACTAAGGCAAGAGGCACATTAAATCAATTTAGAGGTCAATTTGGCACATGGATGACCCAGCAGCAGGAAAACCATCCTTATCAAGTCCAAGTGTGGGAAAATCGTCTAGCGACGTTGGAGAAGTTACTGGTGTACGGGGAACGCAAAATTCTTCGAGAAAGACAACCTGCGACGGCCGCCCGTTAAAAACCTATTCTTTGAGCTGTGAAGACTTTTTATAAGCATTTCGACGCTGAATTGGGACATTTTTCTGGATTCTTTTGACCCAGTTAAGATTTATTAGCCCGATTCTTTTTTTTAGGATCTTTCTAGGGGTTTCTGGGGCAAGATGAGTTGAAAGCAACTTCCTTTACCCACTTCAGAGGTACACGTTAAATCACCGCCATGCAATTGCGCCAGTTGTCGAGCGATCGCCAGTCCCAGTCCTGTTCCTCTGTGCTTTTGTTGTAAGATGTTCTTGATTTGCTCAAACGGTTCAAATAATTTAGCTTGATCTTCTGGTTTAATGCCAATTCCTGTATCAATCACCGAAAAAAGGAGAGTGTGGTGTTCTTGGGTAACCCGTAGCGTCACTGACCCTTTTTCCGTGAATTTGAGAGCATTAGAGATTAAATTAAGTAAAATTTGTTTAATTCTGCGCTGATCTGCCACAAAAATGCCGACCGTGTCTTCAATCTCTAAATTCAAACCCAATTCTAATTCAGTTGCCTTCGATTGCACCATCGAAAAAGTCGCCTGACAGAGTTCTTCTACTACCATCGGTTCTAGCAGTAATTCTTCCCCTTTTGTTTCTAATTTAGAAAAATCTAAAAAATCATTCACTAAAGAGAGTAAGTGTTCACCTGACGTTGCAATTCCTCTGACATATTCTCTTTGTTTATCGTTTAGTTCACCGTATAATTGCTTATCTAACATCCGCGCAAATCCTAAAATTCCCGTTAAAGGCGTGCGGAGTTCATGAGTCATATAGGAAAGAAATTCTCCTTTGAGGCGATTTTTATGGGACAAATTAGCCAATTCTTGGTCAAATAAGCGATACATTCCCCAAATAGTCAGATAACTACCCAACTCTTCCATAAAATGAAGTTCTGGGAGAGAAAAGGAGCGTTGAGGGTCATAACTTTGCACAATTAAACGACCTAACTCGGTTTCTCTCGATTTTAAGAAAATGCTGACAATAGCACAAGGTTGAAGACAACTGTCTGGCGCAACCGCTCGCAGTCCAGAATTTTTTGGTTTCTTCCTTTCATTTTGGGGCATAAAATTAAGTGAATTAATCGTATGCCAAAGGGGAATATTAACATTTCGTCGCCATTCCTGTCCCACTTGAACCTGACTATCTAAGCCGAAACGGAGGAAAACCACCTGCTCAACTTGGAAGTATCGTCCAATTTGAGATAGACTTTGCGCCCAAAAATCAACCCCTGAATTAACTGTTTCAAAGGCATAATAAAGGTTTTGAATCAGTTGTTCTTTCTGTTGCTGTTCCCCTTGAGCTTGACGTAATTGTTGTTCTTGAAGAATGATAACCACTTGTTGAGCGATGGCTTTGATTAATTCTAATTCTTCGGAGTGCCAAGTGCCTAAATTTCGTGGCTTTCCTAAATACATTTTCCCCAAACATTCTTCTCGCTCTAGATCAACCAACGGCATCAGTAGCAGAGAAGACAGAGAATAATCTTGCAATAATTGTTCAATTTGAGGGGTTAACAGGGAATGATGGGATTCTAAGCAAATGGGTTGGGTTGGGTTGTTTAACTCATCACGAAAATGTCCAATATGATGACAGACAGCAGAAAACTGATTGCTGAGGGTAATCGGCAAAAAGTGACAAGATTCTGAGGCATCATCCCAACTATAGCAAATAGCCCAAGAAATCTCCCCTAGTGACTGACGCAACAAAAAATCAAGCGATCGCAAACGAACTTCTAAAGAATGCCTAAAACCTCCTTCTTCAGAAGAATCACGAATTTTGTGCGGTTGTTGAGATCGGATGAAAGGCACGGCAATGACAGAGATTCTAGGTTAAGCGAAAGCATTGAGCTGGGTCGACTCTCTCTCTCGTTATAATCCTATCTATTTTCAGGCGGTTGAAAACAATTTCTCTAAGTATTTATTGAAAAACCTGATCAAGATAGGCTAAAAAATGCTGGCTAAAATTGTCGTCGGGAAAACACGAGAATCGCTAGCGTCAACAGCAAAATAGTATAAAGGATAGCATAGAGTCCACTGCTAATCAGTTCAGTAGGGGAGGGGAGTAACCCATAAACAGCTTCATTTTTCAGGTCTAGCCGTTCCAAATTGGGTAAAATTAAGTATATTGACCGAGTAAGCGTTTCTATACTTTCATTTTTCGTAATAGCACCTAATTTGAGTAAGTCACTACTGATGTGTCCCATCAAATAAATTCCAAAACTGAGAAGTGTTGCCAAGATGGGACTAGTAAATACGCCAAATACAAGGGTAACTGCCGTCAAAAGAGATAATTCTAAGAGCAAATACCCCTGAGAAACTAAGATACTGGTTAGGGAGTAGTCAATTTTCGCCCAACTGAGCATGGCTAAGTAAATCACCGTCATAATGGCGATCATAACCGCTAAAACGCTCACCAGTCCTAAATGTTTACCGACAATAAACTCAGTGCGGCTGATTGGTTTGGCAATCATCACTAAAACAGTACGTTTCTCGATTTCTTTGTTAATCAGACTGGTTCCGACGAAAATAGCCACGATTGCGCCTAATAAAGCCGTAGAAGCCAGTCCTAAATCTAAGAAGATCTTTTGGTCTGCTCCTACCGAAATTTCAGGTAATAAACGTAAGCCAAGAGTTAAAAGGACGGCAAAAAAGCCAATTACATAAAGAATCCGATCTCGGATAACTTCTCGAAAGCCGTTAGCGGCGATTGCCCAAATTCTTAGAATGCTCATAACGTTTTTCCATAGATGCGATGCTTAAATGGCCAAAACGGGTTTAAGACTAACAAAGCAAATTCTTCCTTGTATTTTAGCTTGATCGGCCTTCTCCCTCCCCTTTATCTTGCCCAGATGAGCTTAATGAGAAATCATATATCTCTGCAATTTTTGAGGGAAATTTTGTAAGATAGTCCGATACGATAGTTTTAAAGAATTCCTATTGCTTTATATTTTGAGAAAATCAAGTTTGATTTTCATCCGAAGGAAGGGAGTGAATCCCATCCAATGCCTTTTCAAATTTCATCCGTTGTTCAGCATTGCGGATAAAATAGCCACTAACCATCGCAGATGCTAAAAGGCGACCTAAATTTTCTCGGCTGGTGTTAATGCTAGTATTGAAATGTTCAGGCGGCAAATTCCCCAATAGTCCGATAATGTTTCGTTCCATTACCTGAAAAACCTCTGCTGACTCTGGTTTAGAAAGTTGGTTAATTAATTCGGGACTGAGGGATTGCACGTACTCCCAGAGGGTTTCACTAGAGGCATCCTCATGGGTAAAGGAATAAGGGCGATTAAGGTCATCATTCATGGTTTTCTCTCCCGTTGGCAAATATCAAAACGTGGGGCATCTTCTTCTACTTTAACAAATGCTTTCTCGTCGTCTGGCGGAACAATAGTGGGATAATTGTTAGTATCATACCGTTGCGGGCGCAAACGTTGCGCCCCTCATCCAGCCCCAAACTAATGTAATTTTAACGGGTGACTTGACTTTGATTAATGTTTGGTCATCAATCACTAAACCCTATTTTCGCTACCATCCCTTGACGGTGTCAATCTTAAGCTGAACGCGTGCCGTTTGGGTGCGGCCACTGCCGTTAGGATCAGCGATCGTATAGTAGAAGTAATCGTAGCCATCATGGTTGGTCTTGGGGGTATAGCGAAACGTTCCCGTTTGTTGATTGAGTAGTTGTAATGTGCCATCTTCTACGTTGGTGAAGTTTTGTAAGGCAATCAGATCACCGTCAAGATCACTATCATTACCTAAAACGCTGAAGACAACAGAGCTATTCTTTTCAACGTTGATAGCATCAAAAGCGGCATGGGGGGCACTATTGACTTCCCAAACCTTATCCTGATTGAGATCGGTGGCCTTGAGTTTTCCTAAATAAGGCAATTTGTTGTTAATTAAAGAATCATTAACGGTTAAGACGATATCCTGAACAAAGGTTTTACCAGAGACGCGATCAGCGATTAATTCAGGTAGAATGACTGCCTTTTGGTTATTAGGTAGAGTGTAATATCCCTTGGCTAATAAATTAGC
>JBGTGT010000073.1:0-79118 GCA_041746575.1 Microcystaceae cyanobacterium | reverse complement strand
GGGGGTGCGGGGGAGGCACTCCGTCCCCCGTTGGGGGGTTTGGGGGGCTAGTCCCCCAATCAAGAATTTGTTTTTCCTTTCCCAATCCCAATCAGAATGAACAAAAAAATTGAGATAATTGCCCTCGCCGAACTCACGTTTCACGAAGTCATCAGCCTTAGGTTTGACTGGTTTAAAGTTGTCCCCTGAAAGTTCTATTTATAATGATAGACTCTCTCTAAGCTAAAGGTTTGATATCTTATTGAAGAATAAAGGAAATAAACGAGAATTTATATTATTGTCTTGACAAATTCGGTCTAAATAATGCAACAAACAACTTTAATTTATGCAAAGGTCATCAGAATATCCTTTTCTGAGGTGAAAAAATCATGCTTTGTCAAGTAGATTTTGAAGGATATGTCAGATCAGCTAATCATTTTTTTTTGAGCAAACTTGATAAGTCAATGAAGAATCGTTTTAATTAAGCGTGAAGTTAAAAGGTCATCGTTAATTTGATAGGTTTTTTCTCAGAAAAAAATAGATTTCTTGATGTTTAGAAAGATTTCAGGAAAACTTAAAAGCAATTTCTTCAAGCTATGCTATAATCTTTGTAAAGTGCTTAAGAAGGGACTTAAGCTGATAAAGCTAAAATCGAGAATTCCCTTCAATTCTTGTTAAGATTTAAGCTTTCGAGTAACTATTATTGTTGATTGTGGAGAATTTTATGAGTCAATTAATCAAGCAGATTTTTGCATCTGAAGAAAAAATTGAACTTTTGCAATTTATAGATGAATTACGTCAGTCCAGTCAAAAATATTTACTACGCAACGAGATTTTATCTACCTTTGATCGTTATTGCGAAGAAAATGGAAATAAAGAGAAGCTTCGGACTCAATCTTCCCTTAGCAAACTGATTTCCTATACCCAAGAAATTATCATCGAAGCTGAAAATATATGTCTGGTTTATCGTCCCAAAATTGCACAAACTGAAATTTATCGAATTTATGAAGATTTGACCATTGAACCCCTAACTGTTAATCAATTATTAGACGTGCGCGATCGCATTGTCAATTGCTATCATCCTGAAGAAGGAGACATTTTTGAAATTGATTTTCAGCCCTTTTATGACTATTCACCCAGCATTCGAGACTCAAAAAATATTGGGAAAGGGGTTCAATTTCTAAACCGATTTCTTTCGAGTAAACTTTTTCAAGATCCCCGCCAAGGATTAGATGTCTTGTATGAATTTTTAAGCCTTCATCACTACAATGGTATTGTTTTACTCATCAATGGTCGCATTAAAAATCAACATCAACTGTCTAACCAAGTCAAAGAAGCATTAGCATTTGTGGGTGACTTATCCCCAGAGAAACCCTACGAAGACTTTCGCTACGAATTACAGGCCATGGGTTTTGAGCCGGGTTGGGGAAATACCGCCGGACGAGTTCAAGAAACCCTCGGTATTTTAGACGAATTAATTGATTCTCCTGACCCTGATCTTTGGCAAGCTTTCCTATATCGAATTCCGATGATTTTTCGGATTGTTTTGGTATCAGTACATGGTTGGTTTGGACAAGAAGGGGTTCTTGGCCGTCCCGATACAGGGGGTCAAGTGGTGTATGTATTAGACCAAGCTAGAAGTTTAGAAAAACAACTTAAAGAAGATATTCGTTTAGCCGGTTTAGAACTTTTTGATATCCAACCGAAAGTAATTATTTTATCGCGCCTAATTCCTAATAGTGATGGAACACGATGTAATGAAGAATTAGAACGGGTACATGGCACAGAAAATGCTTGGATTTTGAGAGTTCCTTTCCGAGACTTTAATCCGAATATGACTCAAAACTGGATTTCTCGTTTTGAAATCTGGCCTTATTTAGAAACCTATGTTATTGATGCTGAAAAAGCCTTACTAGCAGAATGTCAAGGACAACCTGATCTAATTATTGGTAACTATTCAGATGGAAATCTAGTGGCGTTTTTACTGGCAAGACGCTTACAAGTGACGCAATTTATTATCGCTCATGCTCTCGAAAAATCTAAGTATCTCTTCAGTAATCTTTATTGGCAAGATTTAGAAAATACCTATCATTTTTCCCTTCAGTTTACCGCCGATTTAATTGCCATGAATGCGGCCAACTGTATTATTAGCAGTACTTATCAAGAAATTGTCGGACGTCCCGATAGTGTCGGTCAATATGAATCTTATGAAAATTTTACGATGCCTAATTTATATCACGTAGTTCATGGCATTGATTTATTTTCACCGAAGTTTAATGTGGTTCCCCCCGGCGTTAATGAAGACGTCTATTTTCCTTATACTCGCCAGGAAGATCGTATTCCGGGTAAAAGAGAAAAGCTAGAAGAATTACTGTTTACCCTAGAAGATCCCCATCAAGTTTATGGTAAATTGACAGAGCCCAATAAGCGACCTCTTTTTTCAATGGCGCGTTTAGATCGCATTAAAAATTTAACGGGATTAGCGGAATGTTATGGTCAATCCCCTGAATTGCAAACCCATTGTAATCTCATTTTAATTGCAGGTAAATTATCTGTTTCCGAAACAACTGACGGGGAAGAAAAAGAAGAAATTGAAAAGATGTATCGCATTATTGACCAATATGAATTACAAGGAAAAATTCGCTGGTTAGGAGTGCGTTTGCCCAAGAGTGAATCGGGAGAAGTCTATCGTGTGATTGCTGACCATAAAGGCATCTTTATACAACCGGCTTTATTTGAAGCGTTCGGGTTAACGATTCTTGAAGCAATGATCTCTGGATTACCTACCTTCGCCACTCAATTTGGAGGTCCTTTAGAAATTATTCAAGATAAAGTCAATGGCTTTTATATCAATCCCACTAATTATCTAGAAACGGCTCAAAAGCTAGTTGATTTTATTCTAAAATGTGAACAAGATCCTAACGTTTGGCAATCGGTTTCTCATAAAGCAATGGAACGTGTTTATAGCAGTTATACTTGGAAAATTCATACCACTCGTCTGCTATCATTGGCTCGCATTTATGGTTTCTGGAATTTCGCCTCTAAAGAAAATCGTGAAGACTTATTACGCTATCTTGAAGCGTTATTCTACCTCATTTATAAACCCCGTGCGCAAACGCTTTTAGAAGAACATCGTTATCGTTGAAATTGAATTTTTCTTAACAAAGGGATAGACAGAAAAGACAGAAGAGAGGAAGATTAAAGTATGAATTTGTACTTAAGATCATGATGTATCTTTTAGCGACGCAAAATCTCTATCCAGACTGTCTATCCATGATCTTAGAGACTTCTCCTCAGTGGCTTAATATAGGAAAACGTCTCAAAATTTCTAAATAACACGATTATTGAGTAAATCTGCTCTTTCAAAACCAATAATTTCTTTGAATAATCGCCCATTGTGAGTTAGTATCATACACCTTTGGGTGCAAACCTTGCATTCCTACACTCAATCATATATATCATCCTGTCGCAAAACGCTGTAATTGGTGTCAATCTTAGCCAAATGAACTTAAGTGGTGCAACGGTAAAAAATGCTACATTTGGAAAGAACGTGGGATTAATCCCAGACCTTAAAAAAAATTTACAGTAACGAGGTGCGATTTTTCAGGATGAGTAGCGCATTGCCCTTAATGTTAGGGATGAAAACTCCCCACATACCCGAAATCAAAATTCAGAAAGTCGCCATTATTGGAGGCGTTCATGGTAATGAATTGACGGGAATTTATTTAATTGATAAATTACAAAAATATCCAAAACAGTTTAAAAAATCAAACTTTGAAATCATCTCTTTTTTGGGCAATCCTAAAGCCATTGAAATAGGGCAACGTTATTTTGATATTGACTTAAATCGTTGTTTTACTAAAGAAGATTTACAGAATTCGACATTAAACGGCTATGAGCATTTAAGAGCAAAAGAATTGTTTCAGACCCTCAATCGAGAGGAAATTGACTTAATTATTGATCTTCATAGCACAACTTCTGATATGGGGATTACTCTAATTTTGAATGAACCCAATCCTTTTTTATTAAAACTAGCAACTTATGTCAGTCAAATAAATTTGTCAGTTAAAGTTCTGCACTATGATCATATCAACAATCCCCCTTTTCTTCGGCATCTCTGCCCGTTAGGTTTAACGATTGAAGTCGGCGCAGTTCCTCATAATCAACTCAATTTAGCTTTATTAAAACAAACAGAAAAGGTTTTACACGCTATTCTCTTTTATATAAACGCTTATAACAAAAAAAACTTAATACCTCAGTCTTACACTTTAAGCTTATATAGACAAGTGGCACAATTGGATTATCCTAGAGATAAGCAAGGTCGCATCGTAGCGAAAATCAACCCTTATCTGCGCAATTATCAGCCAATTGAGGTAGATCAGCCAATATTCATCAATAATAATGTCAAAAATAGCTTTCATAATCCCTCAGTCACTCATTATCCCGTTTTTATTGGTGAATCCGCCTATATTGAAAAAGGAATTGCGATGGGATTAACGGTAAAAGAACAAATAAAAGTTATAGAAAATTAAAAAATAGTGACAAACTGTCTAAAATTTAAGTCTATCCCTCTTATTTTGCGATACCTGACTTGAGTGAGCCTCATTTTTTTATTGAGTAATGTAACAATTTATCGTTTTGTATATTTTGCTACAGTTTTTTATGATATAAATAGTTTTAGAGAGAAATTAATCCTCTCTTATTAAAAAGCAATCGGTAGGTAACTCATGGATACACAAGAAAAAGCACGTCGTTTAATGATTCGTCAGCACAAAGCGCAAATGAACCGTCAACAATCTATGTTGGAACGAGTTAGCAACGAAATTGACCTAAAAAATTTAAAGTAACCTGTGAGATATTTCACCCTGATTTCAGCCCTGACATCTCTGTCAAGGCTGTTGTTTTTTGGGGTGAAGCTAAATTAACTTTGTCGAGTTTTCTGAAAAAGAGAGAGTGAAGGGATTAACAATGAGCGGAAATCAATACACTTTTGATTTGCCAAGGAGAAATACCTGAAGAGGTTTCTAACGGTTGCTCCAAAAGATTAACAGCTTGTTTAAAGATTAGCTTTAAATCACTTTTAAGGGACAATGATGCCTTTTCGCCATGACATTCATAAAACCGTAATAAATAAAAATTAGAGTTAGATTCGGCAGGTTTAAATGCCATTAAAATTAAATTATCATTGTCTAAATTAATCCAACTAGCACTAGGAACTAAACTATTATTTTTAGGTGATGAAGAATCAGAATTGATTAAACAAACGCGTAAAGGAAGATTAAATTCATATCCTCGATGAACCGTTTTTGCCTTTATATAATCCCCTTTATGGGGATAGATAGCATAATTAAAATAATGGATTCCTTGATCTGAATTCGGATCTGGCCATTCTGATCCTCTTAATAAAGTTAATCTTAACCGATTCGGTCGACTATCATAACCATATTTACAATCGTTTAGAAGACTGACACCATAATTTTCGGTACTATCGCTTAAATCTGCCCAATGTAAGGCACTAACTTCCCATTTTGCCTTTTCTTCAAGTGTTTTTCCTTGTGTCGTACGTTGAATCGTCGCGCAGGGAATTTCATAAGAAACAAACTCACTTTGAATGGTTAAAGGAAAAGCGACTTTGAGTAAGGTATGTTTTTCTTGCCAATCTACGGTATTTGAAATTTTTAGAAGCGGAGAGTTTGCTTGCAAAATATAATCTTGAGTAAAACTAGAATAACGAAAGGTTTTAATCACTCGAATTCGCCATCGTAATGAGCCTTGTTCTAACCACTGAATAGAATGTAAAATAGGCGAAGATAAGGGATATTTTTGATAATTGGGGTCAATATTCCACGCGTCCCAATATTGTCCTTGATCTTGAAATAACTCTAATTGATTTCCTGAATCTCTTAAAATTTCTCTTTGTGCAACTTTATCAAAAATACTCTCTAATTCTCCTGTTGTAGAATTAACAATTACCCTTAATAATCCATTATCTAAGATAAAATCTTGAGGATGATTAATTGAATTAGCCGCTTGTTTTGATACTTGATTTTGTGGACATAACCAAAATAGACGATAACCTACAGAAGGAATATCTTTTGCATAAAATAATAATTGATTTTCTACAGAAATTTGCGTCTTTAATTCATGGTGATCGAGATCGTAAACGGTGTAGTTTTCGCTATTAGGAAGATCGAGGGTAACCGTTTCTGATCTTTGCCAATTTAAGCTATTAAAAATAATAACAGGTTTGGCATTCACTTGAGGTGGAATCGGTAACTTAATTTGATGAGTGATCGCTTCTAAAGCTTGGGCTAAAATTAAATTGCCCTCTTCTTGAACGGTTTGCCAATCTTGATTAGCTTCTTGAAACACTTCCGGAATCGATGTTCCCGGTAAAATATCATGAAATTGATTTAACAAAACCTTTTTCCATGCCATTTCTAAGGTTTCTTTTGGATAAGTATAAGCATTATTTTTAACTAAAATATTTGCTAAAGACGCCCAAAGTTCTGCTTGATAAAGAAGTTCTTCACTGCGACGATTGAATCCTTTTTGATCAGCGTGATTCGTATAACAACCTCGATGTAACTCTAAATATAATTCGTCTTGCCAAATCGGTAAAGAAGGAGAAAGATTTGTAATTTTATGCAAATAATTATAGGTGGTTGAAAATCGAATATTTGGGAAAAAATCCGACTTCTGCCAACGTTGTTGTACTTGTAACATATCACGGGTTGGCCCTCCGCCATGATCACCCACTCCCGGCAACCAGAAAATGTCGGTTAATTGGGTTTTCTGATACCATTCTAGCGCATAATTTGTCATTACTAAGGGATCAGTATCCATAACGCCTGCAACGTTGGGCGGAGACATCAAAGTCAGCATTTCTGTCCCATCCGGCGATCGCCACTTGAACCATCCGTAGGGAAATTCTGTCGTATCATTCCAGTGAAGCTTCCCAGTTACAAAATATTCGATGCCACTTTGTTGGAAAATTTGGGGCAATTGCCAAGTAAAACCAAAGGTATCCGTTAACCATGCTACTTTTGCGATCTTGCCAAATTTTTCTTTAAAATACTGCTGACCATATAATAATTGACGGATTAAAGATTCCCCAGACAGCAAGTTCGTATCAGGTTCAACCCACATCCCTCCTAAAATCTCCCATTGGTTGGCTTTATATGCCTCTAGAATGCGACCAAAGAGGACTGGACGATTTTTTTCAATCCAATCATAAATAATTGGGCTAGTATGTCCAAAGATGAGGTAGGGAAAGTCTTTTTGCAATTGTAGGACAGAATCAAAGGTACGTTGTGCGGCATCCCACGTTTCAGATAACGGCCATAACCACGCCATATCTAAATGAGCATGACCTAGTAAATGAAAGCAAAAAGATTTAATTGGCGTTTTGAAAGCACTTAATTCGTTTCTCACTTGATTTAACCTTAAATCAAAGGTTTCTCTCTTATCAAGCGATGACCATTCAATTTTTTGTAGTATTGTTTTGACCGTTTCCAGCTGAGAAGAATCAAATCTTTCTAAAGATTGACATAAAATTGTCAATTCGTCGGCAATGAAACTAGGTTCAGCTAAATAATAATTTTCTCTTTCAAAGAGTAACTTAGATTCCATCAATCCCCCAACATCATGATAGGGACTCACTAACCTTATGGCAACTTCAATCTTTTGATGGGGAATCACCGAAGGCGTGAGTAGAATTCGAGTTGTTGAGTCAAATAAATCCCCCTCTTGGACTAATTCGCCATTAATATAAATTTTTGCTTCTTCTGCCCACCATGTCAACTTGAGACGTAAGCTAAATCCTTCTAGGTTGTACCCGTGAAGATGGGAAGGGAGGGTTAAGTGTTGTATAAACCAGCGAACTTGACAACCTTTTTGCCAAGTGGCATGATTTTTTTCGTTGAGCGTCACTAGGGGAAAATTATTAATATTTTGAGCTATTTCCGCTAAACTGCTCTGACCGTCTTCAGTATAATGCCATAATGATTGAATATCTTGTTGATTTAATCGTCTGAGCTTGTCCAAAAGGGGGAGAATTTCTTGTAACATAAGAAAAGCTAGATTGAGTCAATTAATATCATACAAACTGCCTTGCTTTTAAATGATTTAAGATTTGAAGAAGTGCGTTAGGATAGAAAGCCAAATCTTGTTCTAATCTAAAAGTGGAGAATAGGGAACTCGAATCCCTGACCTCTGCGGTGCGATCGCAGCACTCTACCAACTGAGCTAATTCCCCATATATTTATAAATCATAGCACTCAATGTTAGTTTTCGTCATTATCTGCAATTTGCTGTTAACCCTCCTCAATTTATATGTGTTGAAATGTCTATGGGATTGGCGACAAAAATTAAAAGCGACTCATCTTATATTAGAAAATATTGTCATCCAAAGTCATGGGATGCTTGCTACTGCACCAGAAAGGGTTTTAACCTCTCAACGAACAACAATTGCATTGAAAAAAAACTATCAGCAAAGGGTAATTTACCTACAGCAGGTTAAACAACTTCTTCTTCTTTTAAGCTTTATTTTAAATCTTTGGCAAAAAAAGCCGAGAAAAACAATCTTTTAAAAAATAAATCGGCTAAAAGTCAAGCATCAAAAACGTTCTTAAATAAGGGAGATCTTTTCTAAATTTTTCTTTAAACGTTGTTACAATATTAAGAAATTAAATGGTCATGGAATTGTAAATTTGACCAAAAAGCAGAGAATAAACCTTAAGTTTAAACTTCATACTTTACTTTATTTGAGAATAAATAAAACGAGTGTAACTTGCTTCATTCAATTTATGCCAAACTGAGACAAGGGAGCGAAACTGCTTCCAAGGTTCATAAACTGCTTTAAAATCCGCATTTTTAGCCGCAAATTCATCATATAAAGCAAAAGACGCTTGTTGTGCCGCCTGTAAAATCTCAGGACTATAAGCGCGTACCTGTGTTCCGCTCTCTAAAAGACGGGGTAACGCTTCACTATTAAGAGCATCATAGCGCGCTAACATCGTTGCGTTCGATTCATAAGCCGCCGTTTCGATAGCCGCCTGATATTGAGGGGGAAGCTTATTCCACTCATTCAAATTAATTTGAACCTCTAAGGTTGCCCCCGGTTCCCACCAGCCCGGATAATAGTAATACTTCGCCACCTTATTCAAACCCAGTTTCTCATCATCATAGGGACCCACCCATTCCGCCGCATCGATTGCTCCCGTTTGTAACGCCTGAAAAATTTCGCCACCGGGTAAAGTTTGAACTGTTACCCCCAATTTAGCCATTACTTGACCCCCTAGCCCCGGAATACGCATTTTTAAGCCCTGAAGATCCTTCAAGCTATTTACTTCTTTGCGAAACCATCCCCCCATCTGAGTTCCAGTATTCCCTGCTGGCCATTGAATGACATTAAACTGACGAGCGTAAATTTCCTGTAATTGCTTCAACCCTTTACCTTGATATAACCAAGCATTTTGCTGTTGTGCCGTTAAGCCAAAAGGAACTGTTGTACCAAAAGCGAGAGCAGGACTTTTGCCGACATAATAGTAGGATGCCGTATGACCGCAGGGGACTGCGCCTTGAGACACTACGTTGAGAACTTCCAAACCGGGAGCAATTTCTCCTGCCGCACGGGGAACTATCTTAAAATTTCCCCCCGTTAAGACAGAAACGCGATCGGCTAACACCTGCGCTCCGCCAAAAATTGTTTCGAGGGAAGGCGGCCAACTGGTCGCCATTTGCCATTCAATTTTCGGTAAATTACCTGCTGATTGACTGTTAGATGGGTTTTGGGTAGCATTTTGACATCCTCCGACGATAGCCACTCCCGTTGTCGCAATCGCACCTTGAGAGACCGCTTTAAGAATTGAACGACGCTTCATAAATGACAAATATGACCTTTACTCACTGTTTTATTACCCTACCATAGAAAGGTTTTTCATCATCACTGAATCTCTTATGGGTTCTCAGGCTAACGACGTTTATCGAGAGTGTAAGTACGATCGCGTTTTTAGGGGATATGTCTCAAAGCTTAGGGGTTAGAATCTTAGGATAACAACGAATCAGAGATTTCAAACAGATAGCCTTTTCCTCTAATCGTTTTGATAATTTTTCCTTCTATATCACCAATTTTCTTGCGAATTTGACCGATATGCACATCTACTTTACGATCTACCCGTTGAATCTCATCCGGTCCCCAAACGGCTACGATTAGCTCCGAGCGATCCCAAACACGATTCGGATGAGTCGCTAGGAAGTATAATAAATCAAACTCCAAATTGGTCAGCGCAACAGGTTGATGATTTAGGGTAACTTCACAGCGATCAGCGTCAATAATTAGGGGATCCAATTCTAATCGTTTTGAAGTTGTCGTTTTGCCTTTTTCTAAGTAGCCATTCCGCTTAAACAATGCGCCGATTTTTGCTTTGAGAATTTCAATATCAAAGGGTTTAGTAATATAATCATCTGCTCCTTGTTCAAATCCTTCTAGGACATAACTGGTATCGGTTAAGCAGGTTAACATCAAAACAAGTGTTCCCTGTTGGCGAATTTCTCTACACAGATTAAAGCCACTATCATCAGGTAGATTAACATCTAAAATAACTAAGTCAGGTGAAAACTTAGGCATCAAAAGACGGGCTGTTTGGGCATCTTCTGCCGTTTCAATATGATAGTTATTATACGTAAAAAAGCGAGAAATAAGATGA
Organism: Microcystaceae cyanobacterium; assembly: GCA_041746575.1. Taxonomy (GTDB): domain Bacteria; phylum Cyanobacteriota; class Cyanobacteriia; order Cyanobacteriales; family Microcystaceae; genus JBGTGT01. Next base: position 68,430 of record JBGTGT010000073.1, on the reverse strand, counting down.
CGAATTGCAGGATCATCATCCACCACTAAGATTTTATTGCTAACAGATTTTGGTGTCATGATTGGGGAAGACCAGAAAAAAAGGAGATTAAAGATTCGCGATGAATTCGGCATTTCAACAGCTTCAGTCTCAGTTACCTATTTTATCAACTTTAGAAGATTTAATTCATCAGTCCAAAGCCCCTTTTTACGCACCCGGTCATAAAAAAGGGAAGAAAATTCCTGCTCCTCTCGCTAAATTGTTTGGGAAAAGCATTTTTCAAGCTGATTTGCCAGAGTTACCCGAATTAGATAACTTATTTGCCCCAGAAAGCGTGATTTTGCAAGCTCAAAAGTTGGCTTCAGAAGTGTTTCAAGCAGATCAAACGTGGTTTTTGGTTAACGGCTCATCTTGTGGCATTATTGCTTCAATTTTAGCGATTTGTCAGACAGGGGATCAGATTATTCTACCCCGTAATTGTCATCAATCAGCGATCGCTGGTTTAATCCTAGCAGGAGCAATGCCGATTTTTATTACGCCTGAGTACGACTCCCATCAAGATATGATCGGCTGTATCACGTCAGAAGCCCTAGAAGCCACCTTAAGAGCTTACCCTAACGTAAAAGGGGTCATGGTGGTTTATCCGACCTATCAGGGCATTTGTGGCGATTTAAAACGAATAGCAGACATCACCCATCAATACAATATCCCGTTACTGGTAGATGAGGCTCACGGTGCGCATTTTACCTTTCATGAGCAATTACCACCTTCTGCTCTTTCCGCCGGAGCGGATCTCTCAGTACAATCTACCCATAAGGTTTTAGGGGCAATGACGCAAGCATCGATGCTTCATCTTCAGGGTAATCGCCTTGATCCCCGGCGTCTCAATCAAGCCTTACAATGGCTACAAACCACCAGTCCGAGTTATCTTCTCTTGGCTTCCCTTGATGCGGCGCGGCAACAAATGGCTTTGGAAGGGAAACATTTACTGGGGGAAACCTTAAGATTAGCCCAGCGATCTAGACGAGAATTAAGCCAAATACAGGGACTATCAGTTATTAAATTTGACAATCCTAAGTCAGGCTTTCAATATCTTGACCCCACCCGTTTAACAGTTGATGTAACAGGGTTAGGGTTAACGGGATATCAGGCGGATGAAATCTTAGATCAAGAATTGGGTGTAACGGCAGAATTACCTTTATTGCGGCATTTGACGTTTATTATTTCGATTGGCAATTGTTCAGAGGATATTGATCGCCTTATCGGCGCATTTCAAATTCTAGCGACCGATTATCAGTCTTCCCCTCTGCCTTTTACTTCTTCATTTTTGGACGCGCTTCCCCTCTCACCCCTTGTCCTTTCACCCCGTGAAGCGACATTTTCCCGTACTATAAACCGAAAACTAGAGGAAAGTGCCGGATATATTAGTTCAGAAGTGATTTGTCCCTATCCGCCCGGTATTCCTGTGTTAATGGCGGGAGAGCGGATCACAGAAGCGGCTATTGAGTTTTTACGAACCTTGTTACAACAAGGAGCAACGATAACCGGATGTCAGGATGCGACGTTAAAGACGTTGAAAGTGGTAGCTGAAACTTAAAAATTGGATAAATTACGAATCATTTTGAACCGCTTTTTCGTTGCTTAAAACGAATTTTATTCGGCAGAAGAAATATTAGGCTTTTTTTGCCCTTTAATAGCTGATTTTAACCAAATTGAACCCGAGATAAGAGAAGGGGCAATGACGGATAGGGTAGCATAGATGATAGGATGTTCTCGCCCCCAAGGAAATATTATGAGTATGCCAAAAATAAGTGCGCAGTAAAGGAGTCCAAGAAAAGGAACACCTAATACTAATAGGGCGAATTTTGTATCTTTATCCATACAAAACAAATGGTTCAGAAAATAAGAGAAATAAGGATAGCCTCGCCCCTTTATTTTAGTTCAGAAAATAAACAGATGAGTCTTTCAACGCAAAAGATCACGATTTCTTTAGAATTCCTTGTTTCGGTCAAAGAAAATGCTTAAAAGAATCTTTTTGAGAAGAAAATAAAATTCAAAAATGAAGTCTTTTAAAAACTCAATTTCTCAAACTCATCTCGTGATAAAATAGAAGAATCTTCCTAAATCTTTCAGCAAAATGACCGAAAATAAGACCCTTGTCATTAAAATTGGCACCTCTAGCTTAACCGATGGCAAAACGGGTCAATTATCTCTTTCTACTGTAGCAAAACTCGTTGAAACTTTAACTGATCTGCGAATGAACGGGAATCGAGTGGTTTTAGTCTCTTCAGGGGCAGTAGGGGTGGGTTGTAGTCGTCTTAAATTAACAAAAAAGCCACAGAAAATGGGCATGAAACAAGCAGTTGCTGCCGTGGGACAAGGACGTTTAATTCGTGTTTATGATGATCTTTTTACCAGTTTAAATCAACCGATTGCTCAAATTTTATTAACCCGACGAGACTTAATGGAACGCCTTTCCTATCTCAATGCTTTTACCACCTTTCAATCCCTTTTTGAATTAGGCGTCATTCCCATTGTCAACGAAAATGATACTGTTGCCGTAGACGAGCTTAAATTTGGCGATAATGACACGCTTTCTGCCTTAGTTGCTAGTTTAATTGAATCAGACTGGTTATTTCTTCTTACAGATGTGGATAAGCTCTACTCAGCCGACCCTAGACTCTATGCGGATGCTCAACCGATTACCCGAGTGAGTTATGATCAATTGTCTCAATTGCAGGTAGAAGCCGGAGATAAAGGTAGCTCATGGGGAACAGGGGGAATGAGAACTAAATTGAGTGCGGCGAGAATTGCCACCAGTGCCGGAGTGAGAACCGTTATTACTCAAGGGAAACAATGCGAAGATATCCTCAAGATTCTGCAAGGGGAGACGATTGGTACCCAATTTGAACCGCAACCCAAAGCAGAAAATGCCCGAAAACGCTGGATTGCTCATGGTTTGTTGCCAATGGGTAAACTTTTCTTAGATCAAGGGGCAGTTAGAGCCTTATGCTACCAAGGAAAATCCCTCTTAGCGGCAGGAATTACGGCGATTGAGGGAGAATTCACGGCGATGGATGCCGTACAGTTGTGTGATGGGGAAGGACGAGAAATAGGACGAGGGTTAGTGAATTACAGCAGTGCAGAGATCAATAAAATTAAAGGTCATCAATCTCAAGAAATTCCTGTGTTATTAGGGTATTCTGCCTCAGAAAACGTGATTCATCGGGATAATTTGGTGGTGATTGAACCCTTTTAAAAGCTTCGATCTTGGATATTTGACAATCATGGAGTTCTTGCGAAAGTCAGGTAACAGCAAGAAAAATGGATGCTTTCTATACTGAATTTGATTTAACTGTAATTATGCAATAGATCTAATGACTTACTGTTGGTCGTTGGTTTTTAGGTCTAATACCAAATCCGGTTTATATACCCCACTAACATTTTAAACAAAACTTAACCAATGATAGTTAGTCAAATTTTTGATGTCTTCTTTCATTTCACCCAGAATATTACAACGTTTTACTAACAATTCTTCAATTTCATCAATTGTCTCAAAAGACTCATTAACTAAGGGTTCATCTATTAACGTCCAAAGTCTCTCGGCGGGTTGTAATTCGGGAGAATAGGCGGGAAGAAATTCGATTATGAGTCCTTCAGGAATTTTGCACTTTTGACTCCGATGCCATCCGGCATTATCTTCGACTAACAACACTTTTTTTTTGAGAAATTCCAGCATCTTTAGCAAAGCTTTCATAAACAACATTTAACCATTTCGTATTGACTCTTGGGATTAAATACCAGAAAGTTTCTCCTGTTTTTGGTTGGACAAATCCATAAACGTACAACCATTCATAACGATGTTGAACAACCGCGATTGGTCTTTCTCCAATCTTCGCCCAGACTTTTCTTAAAATAGGTTTTAATCCTACCCTATGTTCATCAAAGAACCATAGAGCTATTTCTGCTTCTGGTTCTTCTTCTTCTAGTTTTTTGAATTTTAAAGGTAAGCTTTTAATGAATTCTTCTTGTTCTAGCTTATTCCCTTTTTGATGTTTGGGACGGGGACTCTGCCATGAGTACCTGAACTTTTTTAAGTAATCCCATCCTCTTTGATTCCAAACTTTTTCAACGCCGGTTTCTTTTTCGATCCAACGAGCTACTTTTGGCCCCGTCCAAATCCCACCATCAGAGGGTCTTGATTCTAATTCTTTCTGTAATTTTTCGATGTTCTCTAAGGTTAGAAGGGGCTTTTTTCCTCTTGTTTGTTGTCTGCCTATTGCTTTTAAATTTTTGACTCCTTGTTCTCCTAACTCGTTGTATTTTTTGAGAATTTCTTTTCCATAATCATAATTAACTCCCACCGCAATTGCACTATTTTTAATAGTCCATCCCAAAGACACTTTCCAGATTAGATGCCATCTTCTTAATTCTACTGGATCTTGACTTTTTAGGTACTTTTGCTTTAGTTCTTCTGAACTATGATGATTGGCTAGATAGGCTTTTTTTGGCATTAGAGTTGTCTCGGTTATTTACCCTTTATTATAAGCGGGTTTTGTAAACCGGATTTAGTATAACTTTTGAAATATTTCTTTAGAGGTAATTTACGTTAAATAAATTTAAGTAAAATACATTACATTTCGAGGAATTTGTTGTGAATTTATTATATTATGGCAGAGGTAAATTGTTGTTAATCAACGGAAACGATTTCTTTTCGTCTTTTAAAGGAATGTAAACGTATGACTTTTTCTGTTTCTACCCCAGAATTCTCGGCCATTAACCCTTTTGAATCGACTCCTGATTTGAATCTGACAGTAGATACCCTCGTTGACGAAAACGATGGGGACTTAAGTGCAGGGGATTTATCACTGCGCGAAGCGATCGCTTTTCTCGCTGAAGGGGGAACGATTAACTTTGCGGAGGGGTTGATGGGAACTATTGTTCTTGATGCTGATCTCGGTCAACTATTAATAGATAAACCCCTAACCATTGAAGGAACAGGCGCAGAGACGATTACAGTTAGTGGAGATGACAAGATACGGGTCTTTTATCTAACGGCTGATGCAGAAATCCAAAATTTGACCATTGCTAACGGGAACGCTGAAGCGGGAGGTGGCATTTACGGAGAGGGGGTATCTCTTACCATTCTGAACAGTACATTTCGGAGTAATAAGGCGTCAGGAGAAATTTTCAGTTACGGTGGGGCGATTTATAGCCTTAATGGTGATGTAGTTATCAAAAATAGCCTTTTTGACAATAATACGGCTACAGGAGGCGATGCTTACGGTGGCGGCATCTACAGCATGGATAGCGGCTTAACCGTGAATGATAGCACTTTTAGAAATAACCACATCAGTGCCAGCACAGCTGAGGGAGGTGGCATTTATATCGGTCATAGTACCATTAATAATCAAGCTCTGACGACGATCAATGACAGTATCTTCGAGAAGAATCGTGTAGATGGATTAATAGGAGAAGGGGGAGCCGTTTTTCATCAAAATGGCGTTCTGGCAGTGAACAATAGCACATTTAACGATAATGTGGCATCAGGAGAAGGTCAGCATGGCGGCGGCGGCATTGCTAACCAAGAGGGGAATGTGACTCTCAGCAACAGTACTCTCAATAACAATGTAGCAAGCGGAATCAGTGGAGCTGGAGGTGGCATCTATAGCAATGGAGGTAACCTGACTATTGATCACTCCGTCGTCAGTTATAACCAAGGGGATGCTTTCGGTGGCGGTGTTTCTATAACGAGCGGCAAACTCACCGTCAGCAACAGCCTGATTGAGCATAACAGTTCGAGTGGATTAGGGGGGAATGGGGGTGGTATTTATGGCGAATATAGTCCTTTAACGATTATTGATAGTACGATTCGTCATAACACTGCATACGGAACATACGGTGGTGCAGGCGGCGGGATTCATAATTTTGCCGGTGATCTGGCACTGAGCAACAGTACCATAAATAACAATGGTGCGTCATCAGGTGGTTTCACTGTTGGGGGAGGCATTTATACGACAGGAGACACAATCGTTAGCAACAGCACTATTAGTGGTAACACCGTACCAGAAGGATTTCCGAGCTTTGGAGGGGGAATTTATAACGAAAGAGGAGTTCTACAAATCCGCAATAGCACCCTGACACAAAATATGGCTCCTCTTGATCAAGGCAGTGGAGTGGCGAATTCAGGGGGGACAGTTGAAGTGGTATCCAGTATCATTGCAGGGAATACAAACAGCGATGTGGATTCCTTAAACGACAATGTCTTTTTCTTTGTCAGTCAAGGGAATAATTTAATTGGGACAGGGAATGCTACATCAGCTTTTATTGAAATTGGTGATACGACAGGGATTACTAACCCCGGACTCGAACCCCTTGCCGATAATGGTGGTGTTACTCAAACCCACGCCTTAAAACCCAACAGTCCCGCTTGGAATGGGGGAAGTAACCCCGATAACCTCGAAACCGACCAACGAGGAGCCGGATTTGAGCGAGTCATCGATGGCAAAGCAGATATTGGCGCATTTGAAGTCCAATCAGTTGTTCTCGATATCAGACTTTATGATGCTAAGAGCGATACCCTTATTACGACGCTTCAAGAAGGGGACGAAATCAGCGCAAGTGCATTATTAGGAAAGAAGGTCACCATTGCGGCTTTTGTGCCAGAAGATAGTCTTTTTTCGGGTCAAGTTGATAGTATTTTCTTGAATCTTAACGACGGTGCAGTTGCCCGCACGGAGAATGCTGAACCCTATTCATTGTTTGGCGATTTTAACAATGATTTCCACGGGGGATTCTTGCCTGTTGGAGATAATACGATCACTTTTGACCTTTATTCACAGAATAACCGTAAGGGCAATTTACTGGGAACCCTCACTCGCAATTTTACGATTGTTGATGATCTTACTAAACCCCTTTCTCCCGTCGCTTGGTGGTCTCTTGATGAAACATCAGGATCAGTGGCTGATGACCGTATTGGCGACAATATCGGTATTTTACAGAGTAATCCTGTATGGGGCGAAGGAAAGATCAATGGCGGACTCGCCTTCAACGGAAATGATTCTGTCCGAATTGCTGACAACGATGCTCTGGATATCGGTATGGAGGATTTTTCCGTCGCTTTTTGGATCAAGACGAGCAGTCATTCTAGTGCTGTTGATGTTATTCTCGATAAACGGATTAAAGCATCAGGGCCAGTTCAAGGCTATGCAATCTACACCTACAAGGGTGAATTGGGCTTTCAGTTGGCAGATGGACAGGGACATAATAACTACGGAAGCAATACTTTTATCGCCGATGACAATTGGCATCAAGCGACTATAACGGTTGATCGAGATAGCATCACCGGGGGAAAATGGTATGTGGATGGTGTTGAAGTAGGGGGATTCAACCCGACAAGTCGCCAAGGCTCTTTGAGCAATTCTATACCTCTAACATTAGGACGGCGTTCTGATAGCCCTGTGGGGGGGTATTTCAAGGGAACGCTCGATGAAGTTCAATTATTTAACAAATCTTTAACGGCCGATGAAGTGCAGTCTTTATTTTCGCCGATTGAACCAGACGAGACTAATAACGAGATCATCCCGCTTGAGATAGATGATTCTTCTGTATTATTGGGTAATCCTTATCAAGGAAGTCCCTCACAACAGGAAGATAATGTCCTTTCTTTCAATCCTTTTTCAGGAGATCATTTGCTAGGTTCGGTGGGTTTAGATTTCTCCTGAAACAGGTACAACCAACCCTTCTTTCGAGAAGGGATAATACCCAAAATCCAAAATCTTTTATTCATTCTTTTTTTTAAGGAAATCAAATATCATGGATACGCTATTACAAAAAACGCTAACCGTCTCAACTGATTATAATAATGACGGCATTGTCGATAACAGCCGCTCTCAAATTTGGACTTATGATCAAAAGGGAAATCCCCTGACTTATCTTTCCAGCTACGATAGTAATGCTGATGGACAAGAAGAAAGCATTCTGACAGAAACGTGGACGTATAATCAGCAAGGAAAACTTATTTTCTATATTTATGATTCAGATTATGGCGGAGACGGTCAGAGCAATTTTCGGAGAACACGAACCTATGAGTATGATAATAAGGGTAACGAAACTTCGTTGACGACTGAAACAGATAACAATGGGGACGGTCAGATTGACTTCCGCAATGAAGAAATTTTTAATTATGACGTCAATAATAACAAAATATTGGCGATTTTAAATAGAGACGATAATATCGATGGTCAAAGCGATTTTGTTAGAAAACAAACATGGGACTACGATGCTAAAGGTAATAGAATTGCTTATGCCATAGAATTTGACAATGATGGGAATGGAAAAAGTGATTCTGTTACACAGGAAATGTGGATTTATGATAATCAAGACAATCAAACCGCTTATACTCAAAAAATAGATAATAATGGAGATGGAAAAAGCGATTACATTACGCAAGAAACGTGGACTTACGATGCTAGCGGAAATCGGACTTCTTATACGTATCGTATAGATAATAATGGGGATGGCATAGATAACCAAAATATCCTAGAAACGTGGACTTATGATAATAACGATAATTAAACTTTTTATAGTTATAAAAATGATAATAACGGGGACGGAATATATGATTCTATGACCCAAGAAACACGATCTTATGATATTAATAATAATTTAACTCTATACGCCCTAGACGAAGATGGAGATGGTCAGAATGATTATATATCAACGTTTACGATTAAATATGATGCACAAGGAAGATTGACCGAATATAATTATGCGATTGATTGGCAAGGTGATGGGATAACGGATGAAAGTTGGACTTATCACAGTAGAACTTATGATGAAAATGGGAATCTTCGTTCCCTTGCTGTGAATTATGATGGGGGTCAAACGGATTTATTGATTAACTATGATCCGAATGGACAGATTACCTCTTATAGTGCGGCCGAGTTTTTGCCTTTTTTCATCACCCCAGTTGAACTTGAATTAAGCGTAAATGATTCATCAGGAAGGGTTTTTGAGGTCTTGACGAGTCCGATTCCTGAAACTTTTGTCTTTACAACCAGTTCCTTCAAGGGATACGTTAACGATACTTTGGTTGTAAATACGATCAGTGAGACCAGTAATTATACTTCTAATTCAGAGAACTACTCACTATACGACTTTGAGGGTCAACTTATCTACGAGAGTCGCTACTCTACTAATAGAGGAGAAGGAACATCTGAAACGGCGGCCTATACTTACGACGCAGATGATCGCATAATGAGTCGTCTTCGTTCCTATGAAATTGAACATCTCGGTTATTCGGGTCATGAGTCGCCAACCATTGGTACGCTAACGACGAATTATGATACCGAAGGCAAGGTCATTTCAGAGATAAAAGAAGAGTCCGAGTTTTATTATGATAGCTCAGAAGTATCCCGTTCAGAACGAACCTTGTCCTATGATACAACGGGTAACCTCACCGCAGAAACGACAACCCTCGAAAAAGACTACGACGGTGATGGTAATTCCGACTATAAACAGACAACAAACGAGACTTATACTTATGCGGGATCGCTTCCCTCTGATCTTTTACGAATTGAACTGTATGATGCCAAGAGCAATACCCTGATTACCACCCTTCAAGACGGCGATCAAATTAGTCTGAGTACGCTAGGAAATCAAAAAGTTGCGATCGCCGCATTTGTCGCTGAAGATAGCCTTTTTTCGGGTCAAGTGGAAAGTGTTTTTCTCAATCTTAACGATGGCGAAGTCACCCGCAAAGAGAATGTTGAACCCTACACGTTATTTAGCGATTTCAAGGGGAATTTTCAAGGGGGGGTATTACCTGTCGGCGAAAATACGATGACCTTTGACCTCTATTCCCAAAATAATCTTAAGGGGGATTTACTGGCAACAGTGAGTCTAGAATTTACGATTGTTTAAGGGTAAGATTTAGTAATTCATCATTATTTATTTATTCAACTCATTATTTTCTCAAGGAAATCAAACATCATGGCCACACTAACTCAAAAAACGCGGACTGTCTCGACTGATAATGATAATAACGGCATCGCTAATCGAATTGAATCTCAAAGTTGGACTTATGACAAGGCGGGGAATCTGATTTCTTATACCGATACCCTTAAAGATGATGACGATGGAGATGGGAGATATTATATTAATATTAAAGAAGAAATATGGACTTATGACAAGGCGGGGAATCAGACTTCTCATACCAATAAACCTGATTACGATGGAGATGGGAAATATGATTATCTCACTGAAGAAATATGGACTTATGATGACAATAACAATCAAACTTCCTATCTTTATAAATCTGATTACGATGGAGATGGAACATATAAAGTAAACAAAACAGAAGCATGGACTTATGATTATGACAATGAGGGAAATCTGATTTTTTCTACCTATAAAAGGGATAATAATGGGGATGGCATCTATGATTATATGACCCAAGCAACACGATCCTATGATGTTAATGGAAACTTAACTCGATATGCCCTAGATGAAGATGGGAATGGCTCAGCGGATTATATATTAACGTTTACGATTAAATATGACGCACAAGGAAGATTGACCGAATATAATTATGCAGTTGATCAGCAAGGTGATGGGATAACGGATGAAAGTTGGACTTATCATAGCAGAACTTATGATGAAAATGGGAATCTCCGCTCCCTTGCTGTGAATTATGACGGGGGGCAAAATGATTTAATGATTAACTATGATCCGAATGGACAGATCACCTCTTACAACGGGGCGGCGGTATTGCCTCTTTTGGTCACTCCCGCTGAACTCAAATTGAGTGCAAACGATTCATCCGGAAAGGTTTTTGAGATCATTGCCAATCGGATTTATGATTTTTCTAGCTCTGGTTATGTTTTTGGTAAAAGTTCTTTTAAGGGATACGCGAATGACATATTAGTAGTAGATACAAGCGTCCAAGACGATACTATTAATGGTGGTAGTATTACTGAGTTACAGTCTCTGTACGACCTCAAGGGGCAACCTGTGTATATCGGAAGCTACAATGATGAAGGATATGGAGGAAGTGAACGTGCGACTACTACCTACACTTATGATGCGGATGATCGTGTGGTAAGCCGTCACTATTCCCGTGACTCTGGTAATGATTATGCACTGGAAACGGTTACAGAAACGACCAATTACGATAGCAAAGGTCAAGTAATTTCAGAGATAAATGAAGAATATTATAATAATGGAAAAAATTCGGTATCATTTCGTGGGGAGCGCACCTTTACTTATACCTATGATACGACGGGTAACCTCACAGCTGTCGTGACGGAGGGGTCTTCCGACTCTGATTACTCATTTATTTATCAAGATGGCTATTCAGTAGAAACTTCATCTCGTTCAGAACGCCTTTTATCCTACAATACGATGGGTAACCTCATGGCTGAAGTGGAAGAAAAGTCTTCCCTTTCTCATACTTCGTATGATTATTATGACGGTGAAGGTTACAGCGGTTCAACATTTCGCTCTATTTCAGAACGCCTTTCAACCTACAATATGACAGGTAACCTTGTTGCTGAAACCATAACCAAAACCGATGAACGTGATGATGATAATGATGGCGATTTTGACTATAAACAGACAACAAACGAGACCTATACTTATGCTGAGTCTCTTCCCTCTGATCTTCTGCGGATTGAACTGTATGATGCCAAAAGCGACACCCTGATTACCACCCTGCAAGACGGCGATCAAATTAGCGCAAGTACTTTATTAGGAAAGAAAATTGCCCTTGCAGCTTTTGTGCCAGAAGATAGCCTTTTTTCGGGTCAAGTGGAAAGTGTTTTTCTCAATCTTAATAACGGTGAAGTCACCCGTAAGGAGAATGTTGAACCCTACACGTTATTTAGCGATTTCAATGGGAATTTTCAAGGGGGGGTATTGCCTATTGGAGATAATAATATTACCTTTGACCTCTATTCCCAAAATAATCTTAAGGGAGACTCACTGGGAACAGTGACTCGTCAATTTACGATTGTAGATGATTTGGCGGTGGCGTTAAATGTTGGTCTTTATGATGCCGAAACAGACACCCTCATCACCTCCTTGCAAGATGGTGATGAAATCAGCGCAAGTACGCTAATGAATCGAGAAATCAATATTGCGGCCTTTGTGCCAGAAGATAATGTTTTTGCAGAGCATGTCGACAGTATCTTCCTCAATCTCAATAATGGAGAAGTTACCGGTGCCGATAATGTTGAACCCTACTCTTTATTTGGTGACTTCAACGGAAATTTCCAAGGAGGGATCTTGCCCGTGGGAAACAATAACATTACCTTTGACCTCTATTCGCATAATAATCTCAAAGGTGACTTATTAGGAACGTTTAATCTCGATTTTACCGTTGTTTAAGATTAAGATTTGCCCTCCTTTTTGATCCCCTGCCATACCTTTTGTAAGAACTGATAATATTGTTGTCCTACTGCCTGCCAAGTGAACCGTCGTTCAATTAAAGCTCGACGATCAGCGATCGCCTCAGGGGATTTCGCTTGCATTGCTTCCTTGATCCCTTGAACGGTCTGATTAATATCCGTTGTATCGACTAAAATGCTTGTATCCTCTAAAATCCAACGACTGACGCTATTATCATGAGCAACAATCGGCAAACCCGTGGCTAACGCTTCTAGATAAACATTGCCAAAGGGTTCATCCATACTCATGTGCAGAAAAACATCTGCCACTCGGTAAATATTCGGCATCTGCTGATAGGATAACTGCATCAAGTGCAATCGTCCGGGCATCAATTGTTGTCCCAATTCATTAACCTGACTCCGTTCTGGCCCATCTCCACAAACCACCAAATGGACATCAGGCAACCGAGAAACAGCCTGAACCCCCGCTAAAACCCGTTTAGAGGAATTTAAGGCACTCACCATTAAGACAATCTTTCCCTCTTCGGGTAAATTAAAATCTTGGCGATTAGCGGTTTGCGGAAAAAAGCGGTCTGGATTCACCCCATTGGTAATTAAACAGGATAACCATCGGGACTTATTTCGCTCAAAATACTCTTGATTCGTGCAAATTAAACCTTCACAACCAAACCATGCGTATTCACTGCGATCGCTTTGAGCGGGATGATCCCCATTTTGAGTAACAAAGACATGAGAAGGGCGATTTTGTCCTTTGCGTAGCCACCAATTTGTAAAAGGATAGCTACAGGTCAGAGTGACATCAAAATTCTCAGGCTGATAGCGACGGATGAGTCCGAGGATAAATGTAAACTCCTCATACACGTATTCATTCCGAAACAACGGGAGTTGCGGCCATTTCTCAAATCGTTCCCGCTGAATATTGCCCACAGGAATAAAATGATAGGGTTCACCCTGTCTAACCTGCCCTGAGCCAAATAACGTGACTTGAACCCCCTCTATCTGAGCCAGTTCGCGTCCGACTGCTTCTAGGGCGACCTCTGCCCCTCTTTGGACTCTATGTAATCCCGGTGCCACAATAGCGATACGCATAATTAACCGATTCAGTAAATATCTGGACTCATTTTACAATCTCATGAAAAAAAGGGGTCGTTATTGTCTTAACCATACCCCTTTCATCATATACATTACATGGTTTCACTCAAAGTCCGTTCTAGAACTTGAAGGTTGTCCGTAAGACCCCCACCCAAATAGACGGGTTATTATTGTTATGATCCGGGTTAAGAATAACATAAGCCCCAGGGGTCAGCAAAATATTCTTGGAAATCGGATAGCCATAGGACGCTTCAATGATGTAGGAAGCATTTTGATCTTGGGCAACAAAATCCCCGACTGCTATTTGGTCAACCCGCGCCGCACGAGGCAATAAACCGCCATTGAGGTTAAGCACTGCCCCCTCTTTGAAGACATCCAAGAAAGAGATGGCCGCATTCCACGTCCAGTAGTCAGCCCCCACTCGGTTACCCGTCCCTTCTTGCGTGATATCCTGTGCCGTCGCTAAAGCGTAACCACCCCAACCTGCCAAATTAACAAAATCTAGCACCTGCCAAGATGCTTGAATGCCGTAGCTATCCCGACTGCCACGGGTACTATTTACGATACCCCCCGTATTGGCAAAGGGGTTAACACCCAGAAGACGGCTTCCCGTAGAACCTGTATAGTTCGGACTACCCGAAAAGTAACTATGCAGATAAACGGCGTTGATGTTCAAAGTATCGGTTTTGAAGCCGACTTGCGCCCCAGCACTGAAAGAACCGTTAAATAAACCCGCGCCTTCGCTAGGATCTCCCGCATCGCCCTCATCAGCCAGATAAGTTCCAGCCACATAGAAACCTCCGAAGGTGTATTTAAGCGCACCCCCTGCTCCTTCTGGCCCCCGTAGGGTTAAGGGATTACGACGACTGAAGCGGGATAAAGCTCCGGTATCACTACTTTCGAGATAGGGGTTCGCCACGTCGAAGACATCATCAAGGTCTAACCCTGCCGTTCCGACAAAGCCGGTAAATCCTGCCAATCTGAAGCGATACCACAGATCTTCAATAATGACGCCTTGATCAGTGTTTAAATCCCAACCCAGCCGTGCCATATCGGTTCCTGTGCTGTTGTAGTTAGGAACATTGCCCGCCGATAAGCGCGTCCGTAAGCGATCCGTTCCGGTGAAACTGGTATCAAAGTTCAGACGAACCCGATTAGACAGAGCGGCTTGATCAGCTGCCGCCAAAGTCCCTCGGCCTCTCAATCCTTGATCGAATTGATCCTGTTCTCGACTATCGAGGGCAAATGCACCGGACGCGTCCGTTATTGCCAAAATTGCCGTTGCACTTAACTTGGTGGTGGTAGAAAATTGATGATCTTCGAGGTAGGAGGTACGAGATTCAAGGTTATCCACCCGCGCCCCTAAGGCGGCTAATTCGGTTTGGAATTCTTCGGCTAAGCGTTTTAATTTATCGATATCTTCTTGGAAAACTGAGGCGTTTTCTTGAATTAAACGCTCCATGACGTTCATACAAGCGTTCAAACCGGCCGCAAATTCCCAACGGGTTAAAGCCCGATCGCCGCGAAAGGTTCGGTCTGGATAACCAACAATACAACCGTAACGCTCTACCAAACTGCGTAAGGCTTCATACGCCCAAGCGGTGGGCTCGACGTCCCGCAACTCTGAAACGCTCGTCACTTGAGACATTGAGCTATTTGAACTTACATTGAAACGTTTGGCTTCGTTGCGACGCTGTAGAATACTTAACGCTTCATCCTTAGAGACCACCTCAGGGGTTGCCTGAGCCAATAAGGTCTCTGTTTCGGGGAAAACTAACGAATTAGACAGTTCAGTCGCCGGTGCCGCAAAAACGGATTGAGACGACAATAGAGCAACCCCTAGCGTTGTAGGAGCAACTTTTAAAAGATTCCAGTTAGATTTTGACATCAGATCAATCCTCACACCTTTAAATTACTTAATTATGGATTGAGATTACACTAAGAAAACTAAACCTTACACAAAGGAGTTTTCTATCAATCAATAGTTTATCGCATTTTTTGGCAAAAAAGACATTAACTTCATCATTAATTAAGTTTAAAAAGAAGTTAAGTTAAGATAAAAATGGGGTGCTTGAGCGATCTCATTGTCAAATCGATAGATGGGTTTTCGATATTGCCCGCAGAAAGATAAGTAGCAAAAGTATTGAGAAAATTTGCTTAATTGAGCCTAAATCTAAGGAATTCCTAGTCTTTTCTGTTTTTGTTTTGCCGAAATAACTTCTTGCTGGTAATATTGACAAATATC
Source organism: Microcystaceae cyanobacterium (assembly GCA_041746575.1). Lineage (GTDB taxonomy): Bacteria > Cyanobacteriota > Cyanobacteriia > Cyanobacteriales > Microcystaceae > JBGTGT01. Next base: position 52,707 of record JBGTGT010000073.1, on the reverse strand, counting down.
AAAATCTTTGCTGTAGTCCAACCCTTCTAATTTTTGACAACAATATCTGATGTATTTATCTAGAGCAATTCTTTCTAATCTCAGGATAATTTGTTTAATTTGTAAGTCTGGATTGGTCATATCTTCGATTTCTTTTTCATCTGGGTGAAAAAAGGAGTTAAACGGTTGTAAGTTGATGGATTCACTCAAAAGTCTATCCTGTAATCGAGAAATGAGTGAATTGTTTAAAGTATCTACGGGTGTTTTGTCTTCTTCTTGTACACGGATAATCGCTTGCCATAGTAAACGATGATGCTCTAAGCAAAAAAGTAATTCTTTTTCTTCAAGTTGCTCAATAATTTCTTGACGATATTGAGGTGAATGTAAGTAGATTTGCAATAATACCGTCTCATTGGTATTCAAATTCTCTCGTTCTTTAATAACCGGATTATGAGCGGAATTATTCGAGTTGGCGATTGCTTTTTTAGCGGGATATTGCTGAACTTTAGGCTTCTTAAGTTGGATTTGTAAACTATTTAATTGTAAAGGAATTAATTGACTGTTGCCTTGACTGAGAATAGTTGCGCAATGACTTAAATAATGAATACGTTGATTGCTATCTTCAAGATGATTTAATAACTTAACCATCCCTTGAAAAACCTGTGAAAATTGGTCTGCTTGTTTTAAATCTTTATCGTTTAGTAATTGTTGAATTTGCCAGTCAAACCATAATGGTGCATTTTCTAGTTGTTTGTGATAGTGTTCTGCGCTGTCTTTCGTTGAATTTAAAAACTGATCTGCATCTTTTCCCTCCTTTAAATTTAAAACCCGTAATTGCACTTGTCCTGAATAAACTAGCGGTTCAATATCTGCGATCGCTCTTTGAGTGGCTTTTGTTCCAGCCGCATCAGCATCAAAGTTAAAAATCACCTGCTTTGACTCACTATAGCGCAATAATAAGCGTAATTGAGCTTGTGTAAAAGCCGTTCCTAAGGAGGCAACGGCATGGGGGAATCCATGACAATGCAAGGCAATAGCATCGAAATACCCTTCCACTACAATCGCCTGATCTTGTTTAGAAATCTCAGATTTCGCCTTATCGAGGGCAAATAAGGTTTTTCCTTTGTTAAATAGAGGGGTGTCTGGAGAATTGAGATACTTAGGTTCATCTGTCCCCAATGTTCGGCTTCCAAAGCCAATCACTCGTCCTTGGGGATCTAAAATAGGGATCATTAAACGATCTCGAAAATAGTCGTAATGGCCATTTCCCGTCTTACGGGGGCGAATTAAGCCTGCTTCTGCCACTAATGCTAAAGGATAGCGTTTTTGTTCGATAAGATAACGATAGAGGGTTTCCCATCCCGTTGGCGCGTACCCTAGTTGAAAATGGGCAATAGTATCATCGCTTAAGTGGCGTTGCTTTCTGAGATAATTTAGAGCCATTTCTCCTTGACTTTGATAAAGAGCATGGCTGTAAAAACTTGCTGTGACGGCTAAGATTTCGTAAAGTTGTTCTTTTAAGGAAATTTCACGCTGTAATGTTTGTTTGTCGGCAGGATCAAGGGTTTTAAGAGGAACTTGATACGTTTTAGCTAAGTCTAACACGACTTCAGCAAAGGATTGTTTCCCCACTTCCATGAGAAATTTAAAAATATTCCCCCCTTCACCGCATCCAAAGCAGTAATACATTTGTTTGGTTTGACTGACACTAAAACTAGGCGTTTTTTCGGTATGAAAAGGGCATAATCCTAAAAAATCTTGACCGCGTTTTTTCAGTACCACATATTGAGAGATGACATCCACAATATCAACCTTTTGCTTGACTTCTTCAATAGTATCGGGATGAAGACGCATTACAGTTGTTTATCTAGTAAGTGTAATCTGCGGGCCAAGTTAAGGCTCAATTTTCAGCTAAAGCTCTATAAACATTATCGTACATTGATTAGTATTTTGCCTATTTATAGGAGAGGAGCGATCGCCTTTAAGTTTATCTCTGTAATTGTTCTTTAATCAGATCCAATAAACTGGTTCCGCCCCAAATCGCCGCTATAATAATTGAGGTGGATAATGCCCCTGCAATTAAGCACACAACCAATCCTATTAAACTAATAAAACCATCATCTTCTTGTAAACCAAAAGCAGTAATAAAAATTCCCATAGCCGGTAAGGTATTCGTTCCAGGAATGGGAATCATCATGGAAATAGACATCAGCGCAATGGCAATCCCAATAATAATTCGTCCGGTTAAACTGGTGCAAACATAGTTCAGTCTCGGACGACTAAGGGTTTCAATTTTGCGTAACCAAGGTAATCCTTTTTTAAGGACAGCTTGAACGGTTTTTAACTTCATTGAACCCTTCATCATCTTTTCAGGCAACCACGGGGTTTTTGAGCCTAAAATGAGTTGTATTGCTAATAATAACATTAAGATGCCAAAAGGAATAGAATAGCCCGGTGCAGGAACAGGTAAAGCGGATGGAAAAGATAGAATCACAAATAAAAAACCAAAAATTCTTTCCCCAGCGAGCGCAAGAATATCTTGTAATTTGACATCAGCAGACCGTTCTTCTTCAAAAAAATAGCGTTGTAACTCAACTGATAATTTTGCCATAATATTTAACCTACAAAAACTTTAAAAGTACAAAGCCAAGTCCTGCTAACGCTAAGAAAGCCCAAGCTAACTTATCAAAGTAAGTATCAATCCAGATTTTAAGGGGTTCTCCCCCCCAAAAGATCAAGCCACCTTCTAGGAAAAAACGAAAACTTCGCCCCAAAACAGAAGCCAAGACAAATTGCGAGAAATTAAACCGAAAAACCCCTGAAGCAATGGTAAAAACCTTGTAGGGAATTGGCGTAATTGCAGCCATTAGAACCCCCCAAAACCCCCAAGTCTCATAGAGATGTCTGACTTTTTCAAAAATCACTTGATTAGGGTCATAATGAGAAAGAATAGGGAAACCAATGGTGGCAAAAGCAAACATTCCCATTGCATAACCCGCAATTCCTCCCAAAATAGAGCCAAGACTACAGATCAAGGCAAATTCAAAAGCACTAGACGGTTTGCCAGTACACAGTGCCATCAGAAGAATATCGGGCGGAATCGGGAAAAAAGAAGACTCGGCAAATGCAAAGCAAAATAAAGCCCAATTACCGTAGGGGGTTTCACTCCATTGAGCGACCCAGTGATAAGCTCGCCTTAGCATAAATTGCAAGAATTAATTGACTTCAAAAATAGAAATTCAAAATCATCAAAAAGGTGGGCTAAGCCCACCCAACCTTCTTAAGTTCCCACTGTCCAAGAGTTAGTATACTCAATTTGTTCAGGGGTCAAGCTATCAATAGCAATGCCCATTGCTTTCAGTTTTAAACTGGCAATTTGTTGGTCAATTTCGGTGGGAATATTGTAAATTTTGGGTTCCAGTTTGCCTTGGTTTTTGACTAAGTATTCACAAGCTAAGGCTTGGTTGGCAAAACTCATATCCATCACCGCACTGGGATGACCTTCAGCGGCGGCAAGGTTCACGAGACGACCTTCTCCTAACACAATGATAGACTTGCCACTGGGTAATAGATATTGTTGGGTAAAATTCCGAACATCTTTGACTTCAGTGGCTTGACTGGCAAGGGCTTTTAGGTCAATTTCAATATCAAAGTGACCCGAATTGCACACCATTGCTCCATCTTTCATGGCCGCAAAATGTTCACCCCGAATCACGTGCTTGTTGCCTGTAACGGTGACAAATAAATCGCCATGGGTGACGGCTTCTGCCATCGGCATCACGCGAAAACCATCCATTGCCGCTTCAATCGCTTTGACTGGGTTAATTTCTGTGACAATGATGTTTGATCCTAATCCTTTTGCTCGCATGGCGACCCCTTTGCCGCACCAGCCATAACCTGCGACAACGACGGTTTTACCGGCTAAAAGAACATTGGTAGCACGAATAACCCCATCTAGGGTGGATTGCCCCGTCCCGTAACGATTATCGAAGAAATGCTTAGTATCAGCGTCGTTGACGTTCATGGCAGGGAAGCTAAGAACCCCATCTCTGAACATTGCCTCTAAGCGCACAATCCCAGTGGTGGTTTCTTCAGTCGTACCGATGAGATCACTCAGTTGGTGTTTCCGTTCTTGTACTAAGGTGGCTACCACGTCGCTACCATCATCAATAATAATATTGGGACGGTGATCTAAAGCCGTTTGAACGTGACGGTGATAGGTGGCGTTATCTTCCCCTTTAATGGCAAAAACAGGAATTTCGTATTCTTTGACCAGACAGGCGGCTACATCATCTTGGGTAGATAAGGGATTACTAGCAATCAGTATGGCATCTGCCCCTCCCGCTTTCAGGGCGATCGCAAGGTTAGCGGTTTCGGTGGTGACGTGACAACAAGCCACTAAACGAATTCCCGTAAAAGGCTTTTCTTTAGCAAAACGCTCTGTAATTAGCTTTAAAACGGGCATTTCTCGGCTTGCCCATTCAATTCGTTGCTTTCCCTGCGTTGCAAGATTAATATCTTTAATTTCGTATTTTTGCTTAACGGGAGCTACAGTCATTGATAAAATTTCCTCGTAATGAGTCCGAATAGAGATTAGCCTAACATTCTAAGACATTTTTTTTAAATTTTCAAATAAATGAATCCGAGAAATGAGATTCAAACTTAACCGTTATGTTGCGTTATCCTTTATCAACTTTCCAATAAATAAATCCGAGAAATGAGATTCAAACTTAATCGTTATGTTGCATTGTACTCTATCAACTTTCCAATAAATAAATCCGAGAAATAGGCGGGCAACCTATTTCCTTCTTCGGGCAAATCGTCACTATTCAGCTTTAGGGTAATGTAAATTATCCGCGATGTCCTGTCACAATATAAGCCACTCGTTGACCAATATTCGTCGCATGGTCAGCCATCCTTTCTAAGTGGCGAATGACAAGCGCAAGCAGGATCATTGGCTCAATAATCCCCGGAATATCTCGTTGATAGGCGATGACTTGATAGAGGTGGTCGTAGAGATCATCTACTGTATCATCTAAGCGTTTAATCCGTTTTCCTTCCTCAGCATCTAAGTCAGCCAAGGCCACTAAACTGGTCGCCAACATCAATTGGGTATGGCGAGACATAACCTCAATTTCGTTTAAACAGTCATGAGGGGAATAGGGAAAAAGCTTAAGGGCAATTTCACTCAAATCTTTGGCATAATCACCAATCCTTTCTAAATCTCGCACCAATTGCATAAACGCACTTAACAACCGTAAGTCTTGAGCAACAGGAGCTTGTAACGTCATTAAAGTAGCGCATTCTAATTCAATTTGCCGATAATAGCGGTCAATTTCCTTGTCTAAAGTTTTAATTTGAGGAATGGCGTCTAAATTCCGCTCAAAAAGAGATTGGTGACTAAGACGAAAAGATTCCTCAACCAATGTTCCCATCCGGAGAACATCTTGTTCTAACCGTCTCAAAGACCGTTCAAAGTAGCGGCGTTCCGTAAATTTTGTATGAGCCGAAAGATTCACATTAATTTGAAATTAAAGATATATTGCTCTATTTTTATCGATCGTACCTTAAGAATTTTAGAAATAGATTAACAGCGCATTAAGTTTTCCTCAATTTTTTTCCCTTATTATTTATACTCTGGTACTATTATAGGTTTTAGGTAAAAGGACTTGTAACCAAGCTCCCCCCGTTTTAGGATGATTTTGAGCAATAATTGACCCTTGATGTGCTTGAATAATTTGTTGAACGATCGCTAATCCCAAGCCACTGCCTTGACGAAAACGGAGTTCATTCTCTGACGTTCGGCGGGTACGGGACACGTCTCCGCGATAGAGTCGCTCAAAAACATGGGGCAAATCTACCTCTGCAAAGCCAGATCCCTGATCAATCAAGTCAATTTGCACATTTTCCCCTTGATAGGACACGTTAATCTGAATTTCTCCCGGTTGGGGACTATGCTTAAGACTGTTATCAAGGAGATTGAGGAAGACTTGGGTTAGGCGGAGGCGATCGCCTTCTAGTTCACAGGGTTCGGTTTCTCGATAGGCGAGAGTGATCTTTTTTTGCTGGGCAAGCGGTTCGAGGGTTGTCCAAGCGTCTGTGACTAGGATTTGTAACGATAGGCGTTCAACGTGTAAGTGTTGACTGGGATCTTCTTGTAATTGACTTAAATCGAGCCATTCTTGAATCAGCGTCATTAAATGGTTTACTTCTTGGGAAATTTGACCAGACCAGCGAGATTCAGGGGGACCTAACCGTTTTTCTAGGGTTTCTGCCAGTAGCGATATGGCTGTTAACGGGGTTCGCAGTTCATGAGTGAGGTCGCTTAAGGCTCGTTCACGAGATTGCGATAATTCTCGCAAAGGTTGACGATTTTCGATAAATATGCCGATTTCTCCGCAGGAGAGGGGCAGTCCATACCCTTTTAAGGCGGTGGATTTTGGTTTTTGGGATAAATTCTGTTGGTTTTGAGTTTCGATAGGGTAGGTCTTAGGGTAATAAATCCATTCTTGTTGTTGCGCTTGCTGAGTAGAGCGAGTCGCTTCAATCAACTGATCTAATTCGTAGGAGCGGACTAACTCTAAGAGTAAACGAATTTCTTGGGGTTGCCAACGATCAATCTGGAGGAGGATTTGAGCGGCTTGATTACACCATAGTAGGCGATTTTCTGCATCTATCCATAAAAAACCAAGAGGGGCTTGAGAGGCAATCATTTGCCAGTCATTTAGGGCTTTTTCTTGTTGTTGACGCCATTTATTAAAATAAGACATCTCCCGATACACTAAAGATGAAACAGATAGTGTGGGCATTAAATCCCTAATATCCGGGGAAAATGTCAGAGTTTTTGCTAATTCTTTTTTTAAACGATACTGTTGCCCAAAATAAAAGATCGCTCCCAATAATAACCCAATTATTAACCCTAAAATCATTTATGGGAGATCCGATGACGGATACGCTTGTGATAGATAGTATAACTTAAGGAACTTAGCCAAAACGATAGCCAAATCCACGAACTGTAATGAGGTATTCCGGTTGACTGGGGTCGTTTTCCAACTTTTCCCGTAACCAACGGATGTGAACGTCGACGGTTTTGGTATCTCCTAAAAAATCGGGTCCCCATACTTGTTCAATTAACTGGTCTCTCGACCAGACGCGACGTGGATAGCTCATAAACAAATCAAGTATACGAAACTCTTTAGGCGATAAATTGATTTCTTCTCCTCGCACAGTGACGCGACATTCTTGAGGATAAAGGGCAATTTCTCGAAATTTTCGCACGGGAACATTAGATAGGGTGCTAAATCCTTGACGACGAATTAAAGCACGGCATCGAGCAACAAATTCCCGCATACTAAAGGGTTTGGTCAGATAATCATCAGCCCCAACTTCTAAGCCTAATACTCGATCCGTTTCGCTGGCCTTGGCACTGAGAATTAGAATCGGAATAATATTGCCGTGATAACGCAATAAACGGCAGATATCGAGACCGTTGAGCTGAGGTAACATTAAATCCAAAACCACCAAATCGAAGGGGGAAACGGAGGGGTTTTCTTCGTCGCTTTGCAATAATTCTAAGGCTTTTCGTCCATCAGCCGCGGCAGTTACTTGATACCCTTCTTCCTGCAAAGCCAAAACTAACATTTCTCGGATCACTTCTTCGTCCTCAACGATTAAAATTTGACTAATTGGCTTGAAATCAGTGGGAGCAGGGGGTTTAGGGGCATCTAGGGAAAGCATGATCATCCTCGGAATGATTGTTCTATGGACTTTTATACACGAAAGGGGTGAAGGAGATGAGACCCCTTAAGCTTTTTTTTGGGTTTGCCAAGGAGACACCTTTTAATATAACAAATTCAGGGAAATCATAAAAGGAAGGAGGCAGATAAAGCTGTTGTTTCGTTATTTTTGCCCTATTCTTCCCCTTCCTCATCCATCTCCAAAGAAAGATTTTCTGTCTCTAAGCTAGGATGTTCCGAAATAGCGCGGGTACAAGACCAACTACTGGGAAGCATGGAAGGCCACCCCATGCGAATGGCCTCAGGACAAATCGTCATGACCGTTAATTGACAATCGATGAGTTGAAATCCTTCTTTTTCACATTGTTTAAGACTATGTTTGAGGATAGAATCATTTTTGAATTCGAGGGTTTTATTGCACTGGATACAGACAATATGATGGTGATGGTTGGGATAGGGTTGATTGAGTTCGTAATGTTTATGTCCTTCGGCCAGTTCTAATTCTCGCAGAATTCCCATGCGAGACATGAGTTTTATACTACGATAAATGGTGGACAGACTGATCTGCTCGTTTTGTTGCTCGAGTTGTTCAAAGAGTTCTTCCGCGCTAAGGTGGTTTCCTTTCGGTAAATTCTGAAAAATTTGTAAGATTTTTTCCCGTTGCGGGGTTAAACGCCAACCTCTTGCATTTAATTCGGCTTTCAGGGAAGCGGCGGTGTAAGGAGGCATAGGAATAGTTTTCAATAATGATCACTTTATTGACAATGATAGTGGGTTCGGGGATCGTTTGGCAACAATTGATAATACTTGAATCTTGTTATTTTCACCAAAGCCCTATCTATATTTTTCATCCTCGGTCAGGTTAAGATGGGATCGTTTAACCAATGAATCAAAAATCGAGAGATGTTTAAGCGTTTTCTAGTATCTGCCAGCTTTTCAGGTTAATAGAAAACAAAGCTGATTTCTCTTCCCCTCCATCTTCAACATTTTTGTAAAGAATTAAGCATTGTCCTAATACCATAAACGCAACTTAATTTACAATTGGGAAAATCAATCGTAATAACCACGTTTACTGAATTTTAGGAAAAATGATGAAAACCTCCCGTTGGCCTAACGTTTTGATTGCCCTCTGCCTTTCTTTTCTGTTGATCTTCGGTATGGCGGCTTGTGCTAAAGCCCCTTCTCCCTACGACCAAGTACAAAAAGAAACCACTGGATTTCGCGCCCAGAAAGCGGTTGACAAAAAAGCAACCCAAGGGGCCAAATTTAATAAATTCTTCCCCTCTGGTGTGAGAGGCTACGAAATTATCCCAACCCAAGAGAAAAAGGGCTTTGCTGAATACAAAGTCAATAAAGATGGCAAAACCGTCGCTATGCTGTCTATTAGTGATACCACCAGCGTTCCCACTGCCGCCGCTAAATTTGACTCGGCTACCGAAAAAGTGGCGGGTTATCCTTCGGTCGAGCAAGGGTCAAGCATGACCAGTATCTTAGTAAGCGATCGCTACCAAGTGAAAGTCTTATCCCGTGATATCACATTTACCAAGGAAGATCGGGTAGCTTGGTTACAAAAATTCAATTTACGGGGCTTAGCGTCCCTTGAAGCCTCCTTACCCGCCAAGCAGAAAACCGATTTGAACGCTAAACAGAAAGCCCCTTGGCAACAAGCCCCTTCATTGAGACCCCAACCAGCCACCTAGTGGTTTTTGGTAACTTGTGTTGCTTTAGAGCGATTCACTCATCCTTTTCTGTATTTCCAAGGAGCATACTGTGAGCAAACCCATTTTTAAAATTGTGGACGAACTGCCGACAGGGGGATTAACCGTGTCGGCCTTAAGAACCCTTGATCATGTTGTTCCGGGCAAATGGCAAAACCTTGTGGGTTTTGATGAAACCATTCGAGTTGTCACCGGAGAAACCGATCCAGCCTTAGTGCAGCAAATTGGCGAAAGAGCCGTTACTCTTTTTAATGATAAGTCTCAAGGATACCAAAAAGCCCTTTGGTTATACGAAACCGTAGATGATGCGTCAGGGTTATTGGGAACGGCCGCTCTAGCCAATCGTATTGGACAGGATACATTCCTTGGCTTTTTAAAGCACCTAACCCCTAAACCCGAAAAAGCGCAAAGTATTGACTTATCCATTAAATTAGTCACCGAATTGGTGGCTTTTTGTCAAATAAATGGTATTCCGGGCGATAGCATCGGAGATTTCGTGGCCGCCTTGGGAGACTATAGTGGTGAAGCGTTAATGCGGATGGCCGCCTTAGTATCTTTTGATGGTTTAATCCCTTTAGGGGCAGGGTTTAGCGAAAAAGCCCTAGCGTTTATTAAAGGAATGGGTCCCTCGGATTTAGAAAAAAACCAAACATTTAAAGGGGTAAAAGACCTGATTCCGGGCGATAGTTCGGCGGGACAATTAGCGTTTATCACCGAAAGTGTCGAATCCACCAAAGGCTGGATGGATGGCTTTGTCAGTCACAACAACCTCACTCAAAGTGGAATAACCAGCAACTTAACGAAGCTTATTGATGTCTCCAAAGATAAGCTAGATTATTTAGGGGCATTTCTGGATATGTCGGTAAAATACTATCGTCATACAGGGATTCAAACCCTTGCGCGCCGTCTGGTTGAACGAGCAGTGGCGGAAATCTAGTTTGCACGACCCATTGAGCAGTTATTAACCTCTTTAACCTCCCAAAATAAGACTTAAACTCGGTCCTCATTGCGGTTTCAAGGTTGCTCTCTCAACGGGGTATCTTCGGCTGTTGATAGTCGTGGTTAGTGGCTAATAATTATTAAAAATCCTAAAAAACGATTAGCCATTGACCCCTCTTTCTATTTGTTGATATAAGGATCAAAACAAAAAATGTTTAAAGGAAAGCTGAGTTTAGCCCTTTGTGCATCGTTACTCACCTTTGGCTTAATGCCAGATTGGGGAAGGCTAGAACAAACTAACTGGGTTTTTGCCCAAGATGCTAGCCCCAAAGCCACCTTCCCGTTACCAGAAACCATTCCTGACGGTACAACGATCAAAATTGAAACCTCGGATAGTATGCAGGAAATTGCAGAGGCGGTGAAAGGGGGATTTATTGAACGGTATCAAGGCAGTAATGCCACCGTTAAGGTAGAAGAAACGAATACGGCGATCAAAGACCTAGCAGATGGCAAAATTGACGTTGCCGCTATTGGTCGCCCCCTAACCCAAGCAGAAAAAAATCAAGGATTGATTGCGGTTCCCGTTGCTCGTCATAAAATTGCCATGATTGTGGGGGTAGATAACCCCTTCGAGGGCAGTTTAACCATTGAAGACTTTGCCAAGATTTTCCGTGGGGAAATTCAAAATTGGTCAGAAGTCAAGGGAACAGAGGGTGCGATTAAGCTCATTGATCGTCCTGACACCAGCGATACCCGTCAAGCCTTCCTCACCTACCCCGTCTTTCAATCAGCCCCTTTTCAAGCTAGTGAAACCGCCGAGTCGGTTGCCGAAGATAATACTGATTTAGTGATTGAAAAATTAGGCGCAGACGGCATCTCCTATGCCATTTATGACCAAGTCGCCAACAATCCCCGAGTTAAAATCGTGAAAATGTACGATACCTTACCGGATAATCCAGATTATCCCTTTTCTCAACCGCTCTACTTCGTCTATAAAGGCCCCAATGCCAGTGAACCGGTACAAGCATTGCTCGGCTATACTACGGGTGCTACCAGTCAAGAAGCGATTGAAACAGCGCGGGCTTCTCGCTATGCGCAGGCAACTCCAACCCCTGAGGAATCCCCGACGGTGACCCCACCCGTAGTAGAAGAAGAAGAAAGAGGGGGATTTCCGTGGTGGTTACTATTATTACCTTTGTTGGCGATTCCGCTCTTCTTTTTGCTGAGAAACCAAGACGAAGAACCTGAACCCGTCGGCGCAATTGTGCCTCCTCCTGCTCCCCCTGTGCCAGCCTGTCGCTTAATTTTAACCCCCCGTGACTGTCGGGATGCCTACGCCTATTGGGAAGTGTCAGATGCTCATAGAGCTGACCTCAAAGGACAAGGAAGCGACAATTTGGTACTGCGCATCTATGATGTCACGGATATTGACATTGATCATCAAACCCCCCATAGCGTTGAAGAATACGGGCTTTCAGGGGACACCAACGATTATCATGTGCCGATCGCCCGTGATGATCGCGATTATATGGCAGAATTGGGCTACTTAACGACAGATAATCGCTTTTTGAGTTTAGCTCGTTCCCTTCATGTACGGGTTCCTCCTTGTTCTCCTCCAGAGCCGCTCATCGGAGAAGATGCCGTTATTGCCCCTCCTTTGCCAGTCACTGAATCGATTGCCCCCAATCGCTTGATTTTGACGCCCCGTGGTTGTCGGGAAGCCTACGCCTATTGGGAAGTGCCAGATGCTGATAAAGCAAACCTCAAGGCACAAGGAGGTGAAAATCTGGTACTACGCATCTATGATGTCACCAATATTGATATTGATCATCAACCTCCCCACAATGTCCAAGAATATTTTTTCTTAGAGGATACCAACGATTATCAGGTGCCGATCGCCCAAGATGATCGCGATTATATGGCAGAATTGGGCTACTCAACGACAGATAATCGCTTTTTGAGTTTAGCCCGTTCCCTCCATGTGCGTGTTCCCCCTTGTCCCCCAGACGTCGACGAGAGTTTTGTAGACGAAATCCCTACGCTTAATCAAGGCTTCGACGTTGCGGATACGGTGTTTCTTCAGGAAGATTTAGAGACGGATGAGCCCTCTTTTGTCAGCTTCACAGAAGTGCCAGCCGATACCTTAACCTTAGTGGCGCGGAGTTCCCAAGAAGCTTATGTGTCTTGGCAAGTCTCAGAAACGGCTAAGGAAATCTTACGACAACAAGGCGGAGAACAGTTCATCCTGCGTCTTTATGATCTGACGGATGCCAATAATGATGGTAAGCCAGATAGTGTGTGGGATCACGAATGTAGTGAACTGGATTCTGAGAGAATTATTCCCCTTTATTACGGCGATCGCCACTATCAAGCGGAATTAGGTTATCGGACTGCCGAAGGACGATGGTTGCCACTTGTTCAATCCAATCCGATGTATCTTCCCCCTAAAGTAGAAGAAGGCTAAAAATAAAGATAAAAAAAGAGGTAAGGTGTTTGGGATAGATAATCCGGCTTCTTACCCAAAAAATGGGTTTAAAGCCCCGTCCTTTAGCGTAGCGGAGGACGGCTTTTTATGGAATGGTTGTCAATTTAGTCTTATACCCATTTTCTAAATACCTGAGAGAGATAAAGTGTTAAGAATAAAATCCCAACCCGTCAAAGACTAATAACCTCTCAACTAAAAGTAGCCAGCATTTGACCAGCTTTATCTCTGAGGTTATCTGCCGCCGCACAACTTCACCGTTAGCTGACTTCGTTTCTGGGTTGGGTTGACATCCTCACTGAGCTAAAGCCACAGTGATTCCTAAACCTCACAATTTAGGTTTCTGCTTCATAGCAACTGCCTCTGCTCGATTCGGAGTTTTGGTCTTATGTTCGCTCTACAGACTATCCCCGCAAGCCCTGCGGTTCTTATGTATCGAAATCTCAAAAGGAGAATTAGAGATGTGTTTTGATGCTAGGGGTGGACTGCCCATTGCCCTATCTTCTTATCCTAGCCTGCCGATTTTTCTTCCCCGTTGCGAGAACTCGCAAACTTTGGTGTTAGGGTGTATGTCTCCATCGTCTAGGTGGGTCAGTGACCACTACCATTCTACTCCATAAAGTCGTGCTAGAAGCACGAGGTTTCTACCCATTTTTCTTGATAATGTTCAGACGTTATCGGTGAGCGTTCGAGATTGCGTATTCAGCGATCGCATAGCATGTCCCTTCGTTATAAAACCATTACCGACTTAGGAGTTACTTTAATAAAGCAACACTTAAATCCACGCCGTCTAAATCTACATTGTCTAAATTTACGCCCCTGAAATCCGCTTGGCTTAAATTTGCGCACTTTAAGCGAGTTTGATAAAGATTTGCCCCTCTAAAATCTGCTTTACTTAAATTTGCCCAACGAAAATCCGTATATTGACACTGGGTTTCCCGTAAATCTGCCCCTAGTAAATAACAACCATAAAAGTGAGCATTCATAAGGTTGCTTTTAAAAAGGGATGCTTTATATAAATAAGCTCCCTGTGCCTCTGCTTCATAAAGGGTGGCTTGACTTAAATCGGTTTCACATAAATGGGATTCCCGTAAATTAGCCTCACTGAGATGACTGCGAGAGAGATTCGCTAAATGTAAATCTGCCCGATATAAATTGGCTTGCCGGAGAGATGTCCCAATTAAATTTGCTTTACTGAGGTCAGCATAGGCTAAATTTGCCCATCTAAGGTCAGAACCGATCAAATTTGCACCCATTAAGCGGAAATAACTTAAATTAATTTGACTCAGGTTGATATTTGCTAATTCAGCGTAACTTAAATCTTGATGTTTTAAATGAAGAATATTTGCTTTAATATCTTTTAAATTTGTCAAAAGAGAGGTTTTTCCTCGACCATTCTGCTCTTTTTCTAATTCATAATTTTCAATATCCATCATAATGTTGCGGTGATTGCTCTTTTTTCAACTATAGCAGTAAGGCATCAGCCGTTAGCTATCTTCCTAAATTCTATTAGCATCATAAACAACTTATTAGGACAGGCAAGAGGCAAAAGAAAGAATAAACAAAGTCGCTTTTTGAAATGACATTTAAGATCAGTCTTAAACGGGAATTGGTAATATCAGCTAAAGAGAACAAAATTCTCAGATTAAATGAGTAAAGATTTCTGTTCTAACCAATCAAAGATAGAATCGAGTTCAGCTAAACTGATCAGGCCATATTGCCACAATAGCATCGGTAGATTGCATTCGGGATAATTGGAATGTTTTTTGATCAAATTTAAGGATTCTTCCGGCAATAACAGTTCTTGACGAAGGAATTGAAAGAATTGAGCGATCAGCATAGAACGATTCATGGTTTTAATCCGAAATTGATTAGATTATGTAAACAAGGTAATTTCATCAGATGACATCTACATGAACCTATTATGAAATTCCTGTGAAGATTTGCTTTAAAGGATGATTAAGTTTATCTCTGAAGGTTAGTATTCCACTTGAGGAAGATTACTGAATTATTTCAATTCACCCCAAGGACAGTCTCTGTATTGTTACGGAGAAATGAAGAAAGATTAAGCTTGTCACGGGGAAGAGATCATTTTTTTGTAACTTTTAATACTTTTTTTTGAGAGGGGAATTGCTAGGTTACTGGGTGTGATTAAATATTTAGGCTTCTAGGGTTCCGATTCACAACAGCATTGAATGACTGGTCCGAGAGAAGCAAGCTACCCTAACCCGATTTAATAAATTGCTCTTTTTTTTAAATATTTGGTAGCTACACGGCGGGATAAAAACCCGGGAGGACATAGCAGTTAAATTAACTGTTAACCTTCTGGGTTTTGCCGTATTTAAGCTCAAATTCAATTTTGGAGATAGTAACAATGAGTGAACAAAATTCCCGTAGCGAAGCACAGGAAGCCTTACAAAAAGAAACCCATTTACCCTTGACAGGATGGCAACAGGAAGTTAACCAAGGATTAACCTATGGCTTAGAAGCGGCAGACAGCATTAAAGATCGCACGATTTCTACCTTTTCACGGGGAGAACTGCCTCATTATGCCGGAATAAATACTTTTTTGAAAGCTCCTTATGTTGAAGATGTACGGGAAGTCGGGAAATATGATGTGGCAATTGTCGGTGTTCCCCACGATTCTGGCACAACTTATCGCCCCGGTACACGGTTTGGCCCCCAAGGCATTCGGCGCATTTCTGCCCTTTATACCCCATATAACTTTGAATTAGGGGTAGATTTACGGGAACAGATTACCTTAGCGGACGTCGGAGATGTGTTTACCATTCCGGGTAATAACGAAAAATCCTTTGACCAAATTTCTAAAGGAATCGCTCATATTTTTAGTTCTGGCGCATTTCCCATTATTTTAGGGGGAGATCATTCCATTGGCTTTCCCACCGTGCGAGGAATTTGTCGTCACTTAGGCGATAAGAAGGTGGGAATTATTCACTTTGACCGTCATGTCGATACCCAAGAAACAGACTTGGACGAAAGAATGCACACGTGTCCTTGGTTTCACGCCACCAATATCAAAAATGCACCCGCTCAGAACTTGGTACAGCTAGGGATCGGGGGTTGGCAAGTTCCCCGTCAAGGGGTTAAAGTCTGTCG
The DNA here is from genome assembly GCA_041746575.1 of Microcystaceae cyanobacterium. Taxonomy (GTDB): domain Bacteria; phylum Cyanobacteriota; class Cyanobacteriia; order Cyanobacteriales; family Microcystaceae; genus JBGTGT01. The sequence continues at coordinate 36,736 of JBGTGT010000073.1, read as the reverse complement.
AGAAAGGGCAACCAATATTCTCACTGTCACGGATATCATGGAAATGGGGTTAGACGCAGCCGCCGATTTTGCGATTGAGAAGGCAACAGATAGCACAGATTGTGTCTGGATTAGCTTTGATATTGATTGCATTGATGCAGGATTTGTGCCGGGGACAGGATGGCCAGAGCCTGGGGGATTATTACCCCGTGAAGCATTATATTTACTCAAGAAAATTGTCCAAAATACGCCTGTTTGCGGTTTAGAGGTAGTGGAAGTTTCTCCCCCTTATGATGTTAGTGATATGACCGCCCTCATGGCAACACGAGTAATATGTGATACGATGGCACATTTAGTCGTATCGGGACAACTACCGCGTCAAGAAAAACCGCCTTATATTCATCCTGAAGTCAGTCGAGATTTGGAGGAATATTGGACTTAAATTAGGGGGGAGATTCCCGTTTTCTGTCTCAATTGTGTCATAAATTTTGAGTACCTGCGCATGTATCGACTGTACGATTTTCTTCCTTCTGGCAACGGGTATAAAGTAAGGTTATTGTTAACTCAGCAACAAATTCCTTTTACTCGAATTGAGGTCAATATTCTTGAAAAAGAAAGCCGAACACCCGAATTTTTGACCAAAAACCCCAACGGACGTATTCCTGTTTTGGAAATTTCTTTAGGTCAATATTTGGCTGAATCTAATGCTATTTTGTTCTATCTTAGTCAAGGCAGTCAATATTATCCCCTTGAATCTTTTGAACAAGCACAGGTCATGCAGTGGCTATTTTTTGAACAATATAGTCATGAACCGAATATTGCTACGCCTCGTTTTTGGATAAAATTTTTAGGTAAACCGAAAGATTATCAAGACGCTTTAAAGCAAAAGCAAAGTTTAGGGTATGCTGCCCTTAATGTTATGGAAAATCATCTCAAAAAACAAGATTTCTTTGTCGGCAAAACTTATACAATTGCTGATATTGGACTCTATGCTTATACTCATGTTGCCGAGGAAGGAGGATTTGATTTAATAAATTTTCCAGCGATTCAAGCTTGGTTTAAACGAGTTGAGGCTCAACCCAGATATATTAAAATTACCGATAAAATGTGAGGCTGATTTTTCGCTATTTTTATTATTCTCAATCTATGAACTAATCTTCAAGATTATGCACGAAACTGATATGACCAAAGCCCTTTTAATCACGGTAAAAGATTGGTATGAATCTCAACTAGAACCTTATCAAATCGACAAAATTCATTTAATTGTCGGTCAATTTACCTGTGTCGAACCGGCTAGTTTACAATTTGCCTTTGAAGTCCAAACTCAAAATACTTTTTTAGAAGGAGTAAAATTAATTATTCAAGAAACACCGCTAGTTGCCTTCTGCCATGTTTGTAACAAAGAATACAAGCCCGAACTCGGTCTTCGCTATGCTTGTCCTAATTGTGATTCTCCGATGGAAGAGATTCGTTCAGGACGAGAGTTGAAAATTGACCGCATTGAGTATTCAAGGTGTGAGATTTGAATCTTAATAATTATCAACGATTAACGATTAACTAAAATTATGCACCAAACTTTTGACGTAGCCTTAGAAATGAATCTTCTCCATGCAAACCAAGATGGCGCAAACCACAATCGAGAACATTTTGATCAATGGGGAATCACTTGTTTTAATATTATGAGTAGTCCGGGGGCAGGGAAAACAGTTTTATTAGAAAAAAGTCTTGAAACCCTAAGCAAAAACTTTAAAATTGCCGTCATTGAAGGAGATATGACTACCGAATTAGATGCCGAACGATTGCGTCAATATGGCGTTCCTGTTATTGCTATTAATACAGGTCGTTCCTGTCACTTGGATTCTAAGATGGTGGCAGGAGGAATTCATCAACTTGCCCATCAATATAACCCTAAAGATTTTGATTTAGTATTTGTTGAAAATGTGGGAAATTTAGTTTGTCCTGCTGAATTTGAAGTGGGTGAACACGCCAAAGTTGCTTTATTAAGTATTACAGAAGGGGAAGATAAACCCCTTAAATATCCCATTATGTTTCAAGAAGCAGATTGTCTGTTAATTACTAAAATTGACCTTGCCCCTTATTTAGAGGTTGACATTGAAAAAATTAAAGATAATGTCCGTCAAATGAACCCTAATGTGACTATTGTTCCCGTTTCTGCCAAAACAGGTGAGGGATTGAATTTATGGTTCGAGTGGGTAAGTTCTCAGTAAACAGTTATCAGTTATCAATTAATCGTCATTTGTTAATCTTATGAAACAAAAATCACTTATTCCCTCATTGATTCTCTTTGTAATTAGCCTCACCCTAGTAGTGGGATGTACTAATCCTGCCGTCTATATTAAAACCACGAATGACACGGATTCGACTTCATCGGTTGCAGGAGCGGTAAAATTAGGCTTTAGTGCATGGCCAGGCTGGTTTCCTTGGCAAGTTGCCGCCGAAGAGAGAATTTTTGAGCAAAATCAAGTCCCTGTTGATTTAAAGTGGTTTGATGGTTATCTAGAGTCCATTAGCACCTTAACTGCCGGACAAATTGATGCGAATAGTCAAACCTTGGGAGATACGGTCAGTTCTCTTTCGGGAGGAGCCGATCAAGTTGTTGTACTGGTTAATGATAACTCGACGGGCAATGATAAGGTAATTGTACGAGAGGGGATTAATTCTGTTGCTGACTTGAAAGGCAAAAAAGTGGCCGCCGAAGAAGGCACGGTTGACCATTTTTTGCTTCTCTTAGGCTTAGAAAAAGCAGGATTATCGGCTAAGGATATTCAATTTGTGCCACTAGAGACAGGTAAAGCGGCTTCAGCCTTCGTAGCCGGTCAAATCGATGCAGTAGCAGTGTTTGCTCCTTTTACTACCCAAGCCTTAAAACGTCCCAACAGCAAAGAGTTGTTTAGCTCTAAAAATTTTCCGGGGGCAATTTCTGACCATTTGGTCTTTACTCGTCAATATATTGAGCAAAACCCCGAAAAAGTGCAGGCGGTGGTTGATTCTTGGTTTACCACCCTCGATTATCTGAAAGCCAATCAAGATAAAGGATATAAAATTATGGCAAAACGTGCAGGGGTAACAGAGAAAGAGTATCAAGGATACGCCGAAGGAACACGCCTCTTTACCCTCGAAGAAAACCTAAAAGCCTTTGAACCGGGGAATGATTTAACTTCTCTGGTTTATTCTGCTCAACAATTAGGGCAATTTCTAGTGGCGGTGGGGTTAACGCCTCAAGTCCCAGATACGAGTCAACTCTTTGATGACCGTTTTGTCAAAGCTTACGCTGAAAAGATAAAATCGTCATAAACTTAAGCACAATCGGGTGAATTTTTCTTGCAATCTGTCTGTGTCTTTTATTTCGTACATTAAACATCATGACACAAAGCGCAGACCCTTTTAAACGAACTAATCTATCAACTAAGTTAAAACCAACTGTTTTTTGGCGTTTAGCCGAGGATATCCCCCGTCCGCTTTATATTGGTTTAACCATTACTTCTATCGCCGCTCCCCTCTTATTGTGGTGGTTGGTCACTACTTTTGGCAATATTGATCCCAAATTTTTACCGTCTCCCAGTCGGGTATTAGAAGCGTTTGGACAGTTATGGAGTACCCGTGAATTATTAAAAGATACAGTTGCCAGTTTATGGCGGGTGGGGGTTGGCTTTATCTTTGCAGTATTGCTTTCGATTCCTGTTGGCATCATGATGGGCAGTTTTGCTAGTATTCGAGCTTTATTAGAACCCCTATTCGGTCTGATGCGGTATATGCCTGCCCCTGCTTTTATTCCCTTACTGATTCTTTATTTGGGAATTGGGGAAGAACCGAAAATTATGCTAATTTTCATTGGGGTATTTTTCTTTAATTCTTTGATGGTGATGGACACGGTTAAATTTGTCCCCAAGGATTTAATCGAATCAACCTACATTTTAGGGGGAAATCGCTGGCAAACTTTGACAAAGGTGATTTTACCCTACGTTTTACCCGGTATTATTGACGCTTGTCGCATTAATCTCGCCGCCGCTTGGCAATTAGTCATTGTCTCCGAGTTGATTGCGGCTAATGAAGGGTTAGGTCGTCGTATTAGTGTAGCTGGACGATTCTTAAGAACTGATGAGATTTTCGTTGGTTTAATCGTTATTGGCGTTATTGGTCTATCTTTTGACCTCTTTTTCCAATATTTACTCCGTATCACTTGTAAATGGGCCAGTCAAAAACGGTAAGTTAGTTAATCGTGATTACTGACTTAATGCTTTTCTCCAATATCTAAAAAATCTAACACTCAAAAAAGGAGCAATGACCATGTACTTACAAATCAACAGCTTACACAAACATTTCGACACCAAAAATGGCAAACTCGTCGTCTTGAAAGACATTAATATGATTATTGAACGAGGGGAATTTATCTGTGCAGTTGGCGCATCCGGTTCAGGAAAATCGACTCTCTTAAGACAAATTGCCGGACTGGATTCTCCTACATCAGGAGAGGTGAAAATTGACGATAAACCCGTGCTTGGACCCGGTCCTGACCGAGGGATGGTGTTTCAACATTATACTCTTTATCCTTGGATGAATGTCCAAGAAAATACAGAATTTGGGCTAAAATTACAGGGACTTTCGTCAAGAGAATGCAAAGAAAAAGCGAGTCATTATTTGAGTGTGGTTGGATTGTCTAATTTTGCTAAATCTTTACCGAAGGAACTCTCAGGAGGGATGAAACAGCGAGTTGCGATTGCGCGCGCCTTAACCTCTGAACCCAAAGTGTTACTCATGGATGAACCTTTTGGTGCCTTAGATATCCACACAAAAGAGTCTATTCATGAGTTTATGCTGGATTTATGGCAAAGAACGAATATTACCATTTTCATGATTACTCATGATGTCGAAGAGGCTGTTTTTCTCTCGAATCGTATCTATGCCCTTGGGGCGCGTCCGGGTACAGTTCGCAAGGAAATCAAGGTGACTTTACCCGAAAGAAGTCATCAGGTGAAGCGTCACACTATTTTCCACGATTATCGAGATGAATTGATGGAGTTACTTCGCTCTCATGGACGGGAAGCGGTGGCGGCGGCTTAATCTCTCTTTAGAGTGTTAGATTCTCGGTTTCTAAGAACGAATTTCTGTTTACCCTCATCCCTCGTCTCTGAGAACTGACCTCAACCATGCCGTTTTTGATGCCATTGCCACGCATGGGATATTGTATCCTTAATATCTGCATATTGGGGTTGCCAACCGAGGATTTTTCGGGCTTTTTCGCTACTTCCTACTAAAGAAGGCGGATCTCCAGCACGGCGATCGCTGATTTTAACGGGAATATCTTGCCCTGTGACAATTTTCGCCATTTCAATCACTTCTTTGACCGAAAAGCCATTACCGTTGCCCAAATTAAAATCATTACTATCTCCTCCTTTGAGCAGGTATTCTAAGCCTAAAATATGGGCTTGAGCTAAATCCACTACATGGATATAGTCACGAATACACGTTCCGTCGGGGGTATCATAATCCGTACCGTAAATGGCAATAGCGTCTCGTTTAGCCAATGCAGTTTGTAAGACAAGAGGAATTAAGTGGGTTTCTGGATTGTGATCTTCCCCCAATAATCCGTCAGGTGACGCACCAGAAGCATTAAAATAACGGAAAATAACGGATTTTAAGCCATAAGCTCGACCAAAGTCTTTTAAAATCTGTTCTACCATCAATTTTGTCCAACCGTAGGGATTAATGGGCTGTTGAGGATGATCTTCAGTTAAAGGAATCCATTGCGGTAAACCATAGGTGGCACAAGTGGAGGAAAAGACAAAGTGAGGAATCGAGGCGGCAACCATTGCCTCTAAAAGGGTCAAGGTACTCACCACATTATTGCGGTAATATTTAATCGGATCAGTGACGGATTCACCGACAAAAATATAGGCCGAAAAGTGCATCACTGCCGCAATCGAATAGGTAGCAAAAATTTCATCCAGTAAGGGACGATCATTAATATCTCCCACGATTAAGGGAACATTTAGGACATTTTCAACGATATCTTGGTGACCATAAACTAAATTGTCGAGAATAATGACAGAATAACCGCTTTTTTGGAGGGCTTGAACCGTATGAGAACCGATATAGCCAGCTCCACCTGTTACCAGAATCGTGGATTGATGATCAGACACAGTTATTAATCAATAAGAAAGTTAAGCGTTAATTGCCCAACATTATAGCGGAAGGTTGACTTTTAGCCATTTATTCTTTTAATAATAAATAGTAGAGTTGACCCGTATGACTAATTAAACCAGCGCGATCACCGGCTTCTTTGCCCGTTCCCATAAAAATATCCACTCTTCCTGCTCCTTTAATCGCACTTCCGGTATCTTGATCTAAAACATAACGACTGACTTTTCGGATTTCTATTTGTCCGTTCTTCTGATAAGGGATTGAGGTTTGAATGAGGGCTAAAGCTCCCGGTGGCATAATGGATTTGTCAGTAGCAATGGAACGTTCAGCCGTGACGGGAATACCAATACTCCCTGTGGCGGGTGCGCCGTTTGTGGCACGAAAGAAAATGAAACGGTTATTTCTGGGTATATATTTGTCTAATTCAGCAGGATTTTGCTTGAAATAAGCAATTAAAACGGGTAAACTCAACTCATTTTCCTGAAAGACCCCATCTTTAATCAATTCCTTGCCCAAACTCACATAAGGGTAATCGGTACTGCCATCATAACCAATCGTCATGGTTTTGCCATTGGTGAGGTTTAATTTTGCTGATCCTTGAACTTGGACTAAGTAAGCATCTAAACGGTCACGCATCCACACTAATTCAGAGCCTGAAAGCGGACTATTGCCGCTTAATTGTCCATTTTCCCCTTCTAGGACTTTTCGGCTGGGGTGCGGTTTCGACCAACGCTCAAAATTGGCTGGTTTGCGATATAAAGGATAAGGAAATTCAGCCGTTTTAACGGGACTTGCTGGATAAACAGGTTCAAAATAGCCCGTAAAATGCACAGTTCCTTGATTATCGTTGCCAATAGACCGATAGAGGATAAATTCTTGTTGAATGGCTGTTTGTAATTCTTGGGGGGTATGGGTTGTTTTTAAAAGATGACGAAACCGTAACAGCGATCGCTGAACCCGTTCTCTGGTGATACCCGACACGGGATAATGACGATAGGCTTTGATGGCACTCGGTGTATTAAGATATCTTAAGCTATAATCAATTCCTTTAATCATTATCCAGCGATCGCCGATATTATCTTCCCTTTTCCAGAGTTGTTCATCTACGCCCAGATTATTATGGGCAGGAATCAAAGAAACAGGTTGTAAAATTGATGTTTGAGCAACCGGGTTATTAAAAGAAGGGATAATTATGCTCAACCCTAAAATACAGCCTAAAATCCCAAAAGAATAAGCATAACGGCGTATAGTTCTTATCATGATTGAGGATCATAGAAAAAGATCATTTAACAATGACGACGATGGGTTGCTCTCAGTTTCCTTAATGAGAATGCTCAACCCTGACTAAATTGGTAGAAGCCCCTAAAAAAATGATATAACCAAGGATAAAAGCCCATAACACTTGCCAAAAATAACTCAAAAAAGTTAAGGCGGCTTCGTTAATATAAATGCCAAAAAGAATTTTTTACTCCGTTAAAGGGGAAGAATTTTAGAATATGAATTACCCTGGCAAATCACCCTAATTCTTTTCATCTCTCAAGCGCAAGATTCAGCGTTTGAAAGATAGCCCTTTTGATATATCTTTTAAGAATTGAAAAAAGGATTGATCCCTAAACAGAGACAATGAATCAGAATGAGATTTGTTTAATCCTGCAAACGGCATCTTAGAAACGATTCTGTCTTCTGCCAATGGCAAGGGTACACCTAACACCTGCTCCCTGTCTTAACCCTTCAAAAGTCACAAATTGCTGTAATGTTGCATTTAGGTCAATTACTCAACCCATAGGATTAAATTTATGAATTGGGGAATACTCGCTCTCGCTATTGTCATCATTATTGGGGTGACGACGCTTTATCTGAAAGGATTTTTTCAACCTTTCCAAACCTATCGTTTTCGACAGTTTCCCCGTTCAGATTTTAATCATTTTGGTATTACTGTCGCTACTCTCTCCGATTCTTGGATAACACGAGGCGAAATTACGAATTTTTGGGTAGAGTCAGCGGCGATTTATCAGGCTCGATTGAATGCGATTAGACAAGCGAAACACCTCATTCAGTTTGAAACCTATATTATGACCCCCGGCCATCGTGCTGACGAATTTGCTGAAATTTTAACAAAAAAAGCCCAAGAAGGGGTAAAAATTGCTCTTTTAGCAGACAGTCACGGCGCAAAATCCATGCCTTCTTCTTATTGGCAACAACTTAAACAAGCAGGAATTGAAGTTCGTCAGTATAATCCCTTTGATTGGCGTAATCCTCTCAAAAACTTACGGCGCAATCATCGAAAATTGCTGATTATTGACGAAAAAATCGCATTAATTGGGGGTGCAGGCATATCAGACCTTTGGGATGGTACAGACAAGGAGTGTAGGGGTGAACCTTGGTTGGATTATGAGATAGGAATTGAAGGAGATATAATTTGGCGGCTCAAGGGCGTTTTTTGGCAACACTGGCTAGATGCAGGGGGTGAAGCCGATTTAAAGCCTGTTTTTCTCCAGCAAACTCCTCACCACAATACCGAAATTTTAGTCACTGCTAATGAAAATCCCAGCTATCAAAATTCGTCAATCCGCGCTTTATTTCAGACTTTAATTTTGGGGGCAACCGAACGGTTTTGGTTAGCAAGTCCCTATTTTTTGCCCAATCCTAATACGATTCAACTGTTAATCGATGCTCAACAAAGAGGGGTAGAGGTTAAAATTTTAACGATGGGAAAAACCTGTGATAAACCTTATGTTCATAAAGCTGCTTATGAGCGTTATGATCTTTTATTAAAAGGGGGAATTCCTATTTATGAATATCAACCCAGTATGATGCACGCTAAATTGGTTTTAATTGATAATCATTGGGTCAGTTTTGGCAGTGCTAATTTTGACCCTCGTAGTTTTTTTCAAAATGATGAATTAAATTTAAGCTGTAAGGATAATGAACAGAAACTTCGGCAACAAGTTGAACTCTTTTTCCTTCATGCGTTCCGTAAAAGTGAGATAGTAACGCCAAAACGATGGAAAAAGCGCAAACTCCGCAATCGCTTAATCGGGCGATTTTGGTTACTATTTTACTGGCAACTTTAAATTTATGTCATGAGGCGGATGTAATTTTGTCTCTTTTATTTCTGGAGAAAGAGAAGGATTTAAACGAATTTTTGCTATTTTGAGAATAGGCAATATTTTTTAGCTTGTTGTCCATTTTTCGAGACTTTTACAAACGCATTAATAACCCTTTAGTCATTTCAATTCAGTAGAAATTAATTAGACGTTCTATGTCTTATCGACTCCAATCCAAAGAAAGTATATCAAAAAGTATTAAACAAATCATAGACGAACAAATTAACAGCGCAATCCATCAATTAGCAGTGGAAATTCAATCCAATCCAGAAGAAGCCATTCATGAAGCGCGGAAGTGTTTTAAAAAAATAAGAGCTGTTTTACGCATGGTGAGGGATGGTCTGGGTAAAGAAAGCTACAAACAAGAAAATGCCTGCTTTCGGGAGGCTGGTCGTTCCCTTTCTGGGGTGCGGGATGCCCAAGTGATGCTCAATACGTTAGCATTATTGCGTGAACATTCGACGGCTTCTATTTCGTCGGATTTTTGGCAAGAACTTGAGCATTTACTCGCAACCTATGCCCATCTTGCGGGACAAAAGGTACTGGAAACCGAAAACATCGTTGCTTCCGTGGTTGCCACCCTCAAATTGGCACGGGAACGGGTCGGAAATTGGCCGGACAATGCTCTCAAAGGTTCAGTGCTTCAAAGCGGTCTTAAGCGGGTTTATCGACGGGGATACGAAGGGTTTAACCAAGCAATGGCACAACCTACTAGCGAAAATTTACACGAATGGCGTAAGCGGGTGAAGTATCTTTGGTATCATCTGCGGATTTTAAAACCGATCTGGCCGAATCCAATGGGTGTTTTTAGCAAAGAAGTGCATCAATTAGCAGATTATCTAGGGGAAGATCACGATTTAGCGGTTTTTCGTCAATTATTAACGGGCCAACCCAAGCCGATTACCGACCACCCCAGCTTAGCGGCATTACTGGATTGTCTCCAAGTCCAACGCGCCCAATTACAACTTTCAGCCGAATCCCTCGGCCACAGAGTTTACGCAGAATCCCCTAAACCCTTTATTCAGCGACTGGGTGCTTACCGGCAGACGTGGCAAGCAGACCGAAAAAATAAATTAAATTCAAAGGAAACAAAAGAATGAATTACCTAATTGCGGTTTTATCCCAGCGAATTTCAGCAGAAGATGCTTATTCAGCCCTTTTACAGGCGAATTTTCCTGTTCAACAAATTACGATTCTGGGACAAGGTTTTCAGGGGGCAGACGAATTCGGTCTGATTTATCCTAAACGACAGGCAGTTGAACAGGCACAAAAATTGGCGTATTGGGTTGTTCCTTTCGGTTTTGCGGCAGGTTACTTATTCAATCTGCTGACTCGTATCATCATCCTTAGCGGCGCGAGTGATATCGTCAATCATCTTGTTGGGGGACTTTTTGGAGCGATGGCAGGCGCATTAGGGGCTTTATTGGTAGGGTGGATTGTCGCTTGGACAACTAGCAGTAAAGATGCAATGATTTATCGTAACGATATCAAAGCCGGAAAATATCTTATTGTGGTAAAGGGAAGCGAGGACATTATTGAGCAAGCAACCAAAATTTTACGTCAGTTTGAATTGGAAAACCTTCAAAATTATACAGAACCTATCGGTGCATAAATAAGGATTATTTCTTTTGATTTGAGAGGCATTCACGTAAGTCAACTGAGAATTTTGATTGGTTATCACAATGATCTGTTAACGTCAATAGGAGAGATTTAAAATTAACGGGTTTTATGTATGTCTGATAAAATTAACAAATCTTGGAAACTTTCCCAAGCGGATCAAGAACGGTATAATTTGATACTGGGCGTTAAGGATCATCATCCTATAGTTGACTTTTTTGAATTCATTTGAGCCGAGTTAATCTTAAAAGAAGGTAAAAGTAACCTTTTGCAAAAAAAATAGATAAAGGTGTAGAAAATTAAATCCAAGCGTATTCCTCAATCCTCCTTTGTTAAATTACTTATCGTTATCTTCTTAATTCTGAAAACTTAGCACCTGATTATCTTATGCTAATTTGAGATAAATGATTTACAATGAATTATTTGCCGATACTAGGGTGATGAGGAGACCCGTTCATGATTCTTAACTTTTCCTTCAAACTAATTGCGGCAAAAGGGAGACTGATTTGTAAGTTTTCCTTGTACAAAACCTATCGGGTAGTAAGTACCGCACCTGTGGATGTTCTTTGGCAAAAATTAGTCAATTTAGCTGATGTTTCTTGGCATCCCCTATTTTCGGAAACAAATGTGCCGTTAGGGCTAATTCCAAAGCCCGGCTTGATTTATCAAGCGGTTACACGATTAACTCCCATTCCGATTCGTCTTTTTGTCGAAAATGTACGTCCGGGTGAGTTATTAAGTCTGCGAGTGTTAGCCATTCCCGGAATGGAACAAAAAATCACTTATCAAATGGAATCTACGCTTTGCGGCACCTATATCTCCTATTCTGTGACGTTGCGAGGTTGGTTATCTCCCTTGATTTGGTGGTGGATTAAGCCGTATTCCATTAAGGTAGCGCAAGAATTAGCACAAGCGGCAGAACAAGTGGTTTAATCACTAAAATTAGCTAAAATAATCGTAAAAATTCCCAAAAAGATCCCTTCTGTCCATTCGACAATCGCTCCATAAGTATCTCCTGTTTGACCCCCTAAACGACGATAAAAATACCCTCCGGTCAGTAAAGCGATCGCACTTCCAGTTACGATAGATAAAATGATGAGAATTTCCTTCTGAAAGCTAAAACTCACACCGATTAAGACAATTAACCCCAAAAAAACATCTTGAGGGAGTTTTAAGTAAATTTTGTGAAATGCGCCCTTTCCCGTCGGTTTAAGATAAGGATAAGCCGCAATCGCCACCACTTGCCCCCACCGTCCCCAACCCGCCGCTAAGATTAAGCTAAGTCCTCGATATTGGCTTAATTCTGCTAAGGCTGACCATTTCAGCCACAAAACAAGTATCGCCGCCATCACCCCAAACGCTCCTGTCACGCTATCCTGCATCACCGTTAATCGTTTTTGAGGATTTGTTACCGCTAATCCATCGGCAGTATCCATTACCCCATCGAGATGCAACCCCCCCGTAATGCCAACCCAACTCAGAATTAAAAGAGTATTGCGGAGGAGAATCGGAACCTGAATCAAGAGGGTTAATTGATCAATAATACTTAAAATAATACCGATTAAAATACCAACAATAGGACACCATCGCGCAATGCGATTAAAGTCCAAATTGGTTATGTAAGGTAAAGGAATAGTGGTATAAAAAATAAGAGACGCTAAAAAGGATTTTATCAACAGCATAAGGTCGTTAAGATTATAAATATAACTCAAATTATTCTCAATTCTCTTGTCTTTCTTCGTCAGAGTTGGCAAATCTCGAAAAAGATGCCTATTTTTTTCTTCTCATGCCTTTAGACAGATAAGCTAAGATAAAAGTAGTCAATCCCATCATGGCAAAATGATAAGATTGCGTCAGAGAAAGTAAGGTTAATAAAAGGAGCAGGGTTAACCCGATGAGTTGATAATGATTGATTTTTTTAACATTATTTACTTTAATTTTTGAGTTTTTAAACATGTTCTTACAGCTTATAGTAAAATGTCTTTAATTAAAAGTCCTTTAAGATACCCCGGTGGAAAATCAAGAGCCATTAAAACCATAAAAAAATATTTACCTAAACAATTTTTAGACTATCGAGAGCCTTTTATCGGAGGAGGTTCAGTATTTATTTATCTTAAGCAGACATTTCCCCACCTTAAATTTTGGATTAATGACTTAAACCCAGAACTTTTTTGTTTTTGGCAAGAATTACAACAAAATTTAGATGAATTCATCAGTGAAATTTACCACATTAAAAATATTTATCAAGATGGAAAACAATTATTTTATGAATTAACGCAAGTTAATGTCGAAGAATTATCCGCCTTAGAAAGAGCCGTTCGCTTTTTTGTCTTAAATCGGATTACTTTTTCGGGAACTGTTGAATCGGGGGGATTTTCAATTCAAGCTTTTCAGAAAAGATTTACTCCTTCTTCTATAGAAAGACTGGCTTTGTTAAAACCTCTTTTAGAAGATGTAAAAATTACCAATTTAGACTATGGCGAAATATTGAATGCTCAAGGAAATGACGTTTTTATTTTTTTAGATCCGCCTTATTATAGTGCAACTAAATCTAAGTTATACGGTAAGGACGGCGATTTACACACAACCTTCGATCATCGAAGATTTGCTAAAATTAGTCAAAACTGCTCCCATCAATGGTTAATAACCTATGATGATTCCCCCGTCATTAGAAATTATTTTCAAAGTTGTTATTTAGTTGAATGGGAATTACAATACGGCATGAATAATTATAAACAAGAAAAAGCAGAAAAAGGAAAAGAGTTAATGATCGCCAATTATCCTGTTACAATGAATTAGCCCTCAACTTCTGTTACTGCCCGACAATTAAGTCTTGAGCTAACATAAAAAAATGCAACAAATATCCTTAAATCTTATTGCAATCGGCATTTTTGCCATGACTTTATCAGCTTTACTGAGTCCCGTACTAAATATTTCACCATTTATTCCAGCAGGGATAACATTTACTATCTTAGGATTAATTACTGTTGATACGTTAAGCTGGAAAAATCAAGGAATTCAGCTAGTTTTAGATTTATTTGCCGGACAAGAACAGCGTCAGCGTATTATACACCATGAGGCAGGTCATTTTCTTGCCGCTTATTATTTGGGAATTCCCGTAACGGGTTATACTTTAACTTCATGGGAAGCCTTTAAACAGCAAAAAAAGGGACAAGGAGGCGTACAAATAGACGCAGAAACTTTATTAAATCAAAGTCAAAATTTACAGCAATTTTCTCTCATTTTAGAGCGAGTATGTACCGTCTTAATGGCAGGAATTGCCGCTGAAAAATTCATCTATCAAAAATCAGAAGGGGGAGAAGAAGATCGACAGCAACTCCGGAAAATTTTAACTTTAGCAGATATTAATTCCAGTTCTTTTTCTCAAAAAGAAAATTGGTCTTTGTTACAAGCCAAAAATTTAATTGAATGTCATAAGAACGCTTATCATACTTTAGCAGAAGCGATGCAAGATCGTTTATCGGTAGAAGACTGTTATCAAATTTTACAGCAGTATTCTGCATAATTATAATTAATCGTTAAAACCGGCTACCAAAAAAGCTTGCACTTTTAAATCAATACCCGTAATTGCTGTGCCAACAACCACCGCATCTGCTCCTAATGCTAAGGCTTTTCTGGCCATTTCAGGGGTAGCAATCCCTCCTTCACAAATGACGGGGATAGATAATCTTTGCGCCATTTCTTGCAGTAAATTATAGGCAGGAGGCTGGCACTTTTGGGTGTCTTTTGTATAACCATAGAGGGTTGTTCCGACACAATCGACTCCTGCTTCAGTTGCAGCGATCGCACTTTCTAAACTGTCGATATCTGCCATCACTATTTTACCTAAATCTTGCTGAATTTTCCGAATCAGATCGGCAACTTTTTCCCCGTTAGGTCGTTCTCTAAAAGTGGCATCAATAGCAATAATATCTGCCCCAGCTTTAGCAATGGCTTCTGCATCAGAAAAGCGTGGCGTAATATAAACATCGTAGCCTGAAATTACCTGTTTCCATAAACCAATAATGGGGGTATTCGGTAATATTTTTCTCACTGTTGCAACATGCTCAGGAGTATCAATTCTCGCGCCAAATGCCCCTTGATTAAAGGAGGCTTTCGCCATAGCCGCTATTATGTTGGGCTCGTAAAGGGGAGAATCTTTTGGGGCTTGACAAGAGACAATTAGGGTCTTTTTTTTTAGCTGTTCAATTAGGCGTTGGTTATTCATGATTGGAAGCAGGTGAAGAAGCAATTTCTGGCTTTTCTTGAGGACTATCTAACACTTTTTGAAGTTCCCGAATTTGTTTGTTTTGTTTAGCAATTTCTAAACGTTGTTTAATTAGGCTAAAACTCGAAACCAACAAACCAATAATCATGCCTAATCCTAAGGTAATCACTAAAATAAGGGCGAGAGAACTCTCAATTTGAGTAACAATAAAATCAATAGTGACATTCTCTGCATTTTGTAAAGCGAAGATCACAAAAAAGAAGGAAAGAAGGAAAGCCAAGATCAAGAAAAAATACTGCATAAGTTAGAATTGACTCGTATAATCGTTTGTTTTAAGGTTAACATATAGGGTGATTTTATTTGATACTCAATCCGATTGATAGGGTCTAACCTTAAGGTTTTTTGTCTTGATTTATCTAGTTAAACGCCTCACCTATCGCTATTTGAGTTGCTAATTTCTGGCTTCTCTTGGGTATAGTCTAATAAAGCGGCAATTCCCTTGAGAAGAAGATTAGGACGAATGGGTTTTAAAATATAATCATCAATGCCTTGTTGTGCAAAATTCTCCCAGTTTTGGGATGATATTTGACTCCCAATTAAAAATATTTTAATCGATTTAGTTGTCGGCGATCGCTTTAAGTTTTTCAGGAGGGGGGTATTGGATAATACCGCTTGATCAATCATAATAATAGCAGGTTGTAACACTTCTATTGTTTTGAAGGAATTCAGTCCTTCAAGTAACCAAATTACTTGATAATTATCTGCTGTTAATAACTCACATACTAGGGTTGCTAATTCTTCATCAGGCTCAATCAAAACAATTCCTCGATTGGCTAAATGTGCATCATTTTGATTTTTTCCATGAGAAGATATTTTGATATGTTTTTCGTATTGATTGGGAATTAAAACAGTAAAAATAGAGCCTTGTGCCACCACAGATTCAACTTCAATTGTTCCTTGATGTAATTCAATTAATTGCTTGGTTAAAGCGAGTCCTAGCCCCGTTCCTCCATAGGTTCGTTGACGATAGTTTTCTAACTGTTGAAAGGTTTGAAAAAGAAGGGGTAATTGATGTTCTGGAATACCAATTCCTGTATCTTCAACTTGTAATCCTAATTTATCTTCTTCTCGCCAAGCCCTTAAAATAACTCGTCCTTCTTGGGGGGTAAATTTAATCGCGTTGCTGATTAAGTGATATAAAATCTGTTGAATTCTTTCAGAATCTGCCCAGAAAATTTCGAGTTCAGGCTCAATTCTTAGGTCTAATTCTAGGATAATTTGTTGCTGTTCAGCTTCTCCTTTTGACGTTTGGTAAACTTGGTAAATTAAGTGCCGGATAGAGAATTTTTGAATATCTAAAACGGTTTTACCCGCTTCTAATTGAGAATACTCCAGAATTTCGTTGATCAATTGCAATAAATGTTTTCCACTATCTTGAATCGTTTTCAAATATTGTTTTTGTTTTTCGATGGGTAATAGCGATTGATTCGTTGACCAATGTAATAATGTACCTGATAAGCCAATAACGCAGGTTAAAGGGGTGCGTAATTCGTGACTCATGTTACCTAAAAATTCACTTTTAGATTGATTAGCTGCTTGGGCAACCAATAAAGTATCCCTTAATGCTTTAGTTCGTTCAATGACTCGCTGCTCAAAATTATTTTTTTGTTTTTGAATTTCTGAATAAAGTTGGGATTGACCAATAGCGATCGCTAAATGTTCGCCAATTTTGCCTAAAAATTCCTTTTCATTTTCAGTCCATTTTCGAGTTTTGAAACATTGATGTGCAATTAATAATCCCCATAGTTTTTTTTCCACGATAATAGGGACAATTAATTTTGCTTGTATCCAATATTGTCGCAAGAAATCAACTAAACAAAAAGAAGAAGAATAAGCCGTTTCTACATCTTCAATCCCGATAATTAATCCTTGAGAGTATTTTTCCTGATAATGAGAAACACGAATAAAACAATCATCTTCTGCCCTTAAGTTTAGCATCGAAGGAAGTCGATTGAATAAGCGAGCTTCATAAGTCACTTTACCTGAATTTTTTAAAGATTTTTGTTTATTTAAACTGCCAGACAATTCTTCGGCAAGTTGATAGATAACTAAACGATCTACCTGTAGGAAATTTCGAACCTCTCTGAGAGCTACATCTAAAATCACCGATAAATCCAAATTTTGTTGAATTTGAGTAATAACTTGGTTTAAAAGTTGTTCTTGAGCAATTTGTTGCTGTAAAACTGACACGACAGGCTCAAACGCTAGCGGAGTGTTGTTTTCACTACTCGACGTTAAAATTTCTAAAATTTGAAGATTAAGATAGTTTAAAAGAGATAAATCAGGCTGAATTGGCAATAAGGGTAAGTAATCACCAATTTTCTCAATATTATTCCACCAATGGGAATGTTGCGTCATCCAGTCTTCAATGGTAAGGCAATCCCAAGATATTACCAGATGATAGGAGTCCGCATCGGGGATTTTCCGGCCGCTCATTAAAGCATAGATATTTTTAGATAACAATAAAGAAAAGATTTCTGATTCATTAGGGAGAAGCAAGGCATTTTTTTCTTTTAAAATATCTTGATTCGTAATTAAAATTGCCAATTCTTCAGACATTCTCTCTAATTGTTGCCACAGCGATCGCAATTGCTCAAATTGCTTTTGAGAAACGATTCGGCGTAAGATCAGAGGTTGAGAACAAGTCATTATTCTAGGGATAGTGTAAGAGCAACCTATCAGGGGTCATCCTCTAGGATCGCTTATGCTAGACCTTTAGGCGTGAAACCTAACCTTTTTTAAAGATACGATTTTTATGCACCGACTCACGACCCTAACGGGGGGATGGACACCCGACACAGAAGGCGTTATTTTCGTCGAGCAAACCCCTGCTTCCTTGATTTTCTTGACCTCAGCAGACACAGACATTCAAAGCCTTGCTGTTGCTCTGCCCTATTTACCTTCATCCTTTCCGACGTTACGCTGTGTCAATCTTTTACAACTTCAGCAACCCTTAAGTATTGATCACTATGGAGAGACCGTTTTAGGTCAGGCGGATGTCATTATTTTAAGATTATTAGGAGGTCAATCTTATTGGTCTTATGGCTTAGAAGTCATCGAGGAAATTGTTAGAGAAAGGGGAATACAGTTATGGGTTCTGCCGGGAGATAACTATCTAGATTCGACCTTAATGAGTCATTCTACTGTTCCGATTAATATTGTGCATCAATTTTGGCAATATCTAACGGAAGGAGGTCAAGAAAATTGGATAAATGGTCTTAAATTTATCTCAGACTCTGCTTTTCAGACAAATTATCGCCCCATTCTGCCCCAAGAAGTTCCCCGCATTGGCATCAGTTATTACTCAGACATCAAGCGAGATCATAAAGTCGGCATTTTATTTTATCGTTCCCATTATTTAGCAGGAAATACCCTACCTATTGATGTTCTTTGTCGCTATCTAATTGAGCGGAATTTACAGCCGATTCCTATTTTTGTGACTTCCTTAAGAGATCCCGATATTCAAGAAGCATTATTATCCTATTTTCAAGGAATCGATATTATTATCAATACCACCAGTTTTTCGTTAGCAAAATTGGATTTTGAAGAAACCGCTCAAGACGGTTTAAGCCTATGGAAAAAGTTAAATGTGCCTATCCTACAAGCCATTTTTAGTAGTAGCACCTTAGAGACATGGGAAAACGGGTTTCAAGGATTAACGCCTAGAGATGTAGCGATGAACGTGGCATTACCTGAAGTAGATGGACGCATTATTACCCGTATTATTTCCTTTAAATCGGTTGCCAGATGGCATGCTCAATTAGAAACCAATCTAGTCATTTATCAACCCCATCTTGAAGGAATTGAATTTGTCACCGCCTTAGTCGAAAACTGGATTACTTTGAAAAAAACACCAATTGCTGAACGCAAAATTGTCATTATTTTAGCCAACTATCCCAATAAAGACGGACGTATTGCCAATGGCGTTGGATTAGACACGCCAGCGAGTTGCATTGAAGTCTTAAAAGCGTTACAGCAGGAGGGATATGTTTTGAAAGCTGACCGTCAAAATGCCCCTTCAAATTTATCTTTTTTACCGCAAACAGGCGATGAACTGATACACTTACTGACTCAAAAAATTACAAACGATCCAGAAGGAAAAGAGTATCGAAAAAGCGATCAATCTTTATCAGCCTCAACCTACCGAGAATACTTTAAAACCTTACCCCAAACCCGTCAAGAACAACTGTTGAAACGATGGGGCGATCGCTATCTATCCTTCGATCATACTTCCCAGATTCCTATTGCAGGTAAACAATTTGGCAACATCTTTATTGGCATTCAACCTTCTAGGGGATACGATCATGATCCCAGTTTAAATTATCACGCTCCTGACTTAGAACCAACACCTGATTATTTAGCTTATTATTATTGGTTAAAGACCCAATTTAATGCCCATGCTATTATTCATTTGGGGAAACATGGTAATCTAGAATGGCTACCCGGAAAAAGTTTAGCTTTATCTTCTCAATGCTATCCTCATATTGCCCTGGAAACCTTACCTCATTTTTACCCTTTTATTGTCAATGATCCGGGGGAAGGATCGCAAGCCAAACGCCGTTCCCATGCTGTCATTATTGATCACCTAACTCCGCCGTTAACCCGTGCTGATTTATACGGAGATTTAGCCCAATTAGAAACCCTTATTGATGAATATTATGAAGCGCAAACCCTTGATCCTACTCGATTGAAAGTCATCGGCGAGCGCATCACTCAACTTCTCAATCAAACCCAGCTTAATCAAGATTTGGGAATCGATACGATCAATCTGAATACCTTACCTGCTATTCTTAACCTAGCTGATAGTTATTTATGTGATATCAAAGCGGCACAAATTCGAGATGGATTACATATTTTGGGTTGTTGTCCTCCGCCTCCTCAATTGAACGATTTAATCTTAGCGATTGCCCGCTTTCCTAATTATAATCGTCCCGGACTCACCCAAGCGATCGCTCAAGATTTCACCCTAGATTTCGATCCTCTCACCGTCGATCCCACACATCTCATTGCCCCGCAATTATTGCCCCGATTTGCCCCTTTTAATCTCCCTCAGATACCTAACTATGGAGATGCCATCGATGCCCTTGAAACCTACGCAAAAGGGCTTATTTCAAGCTTAATAACTGAGCAGAATTTAGACAGACACGAAGGCGAGAAAATCCCATTTCCTCAGACTCAAAAAATTCTTAATTGGCTGAAAAAAACGCTAATTCCTGCTTTAGAGCAAACCTCACAGGAAACGACTCATTTACTCGCTGGTTTAAACGGGAACTATGTCCCCAGTGGTTCATCTGGCGCACCCACCCGCGGTCGTCCCGATGTTTTACCCACTGGACGTAATTTTTATTCAGTGGATATTCGTGCGATTCCCACAGAAACGGCGTGGGATTTAGGTAGGAAAGCAGCAGAGTTATTAATTGAACGATATACTCAAGAAAACGGAGAATATCCTAAAACTTTAGCAATTTCAATTTGGGGAACTTCCACGATGCGGACGGGAGGGGATGATGTCGCGCAGGTGTTGGCATTGTTGGGGGTTCAACCCGTTTGGGATCACGCTTCCCGTCGGGTAATAGACTTTGAAATTCTTGCCCCATCCGTTTTAGGACGGCCTCGGGTGGATGTTACGGTCAGGATATCGGGCTTTTTTAGAGATAGTTTTCCCAATTTACTCCATCTGCTTCAAAATAGCATTAAGGCAGTTGCCTGTCAAGAAGAAACTTCAGAAATTAATCCTTTAGCGGCGCAAGTACAGACAGAACAGGCTTTTTGGCAAGATCAAGGATTAACAAAAGAACAGGCGAATCAGAGAGCAACCTATCGAATTTTTGGTTCAAAACCGGGAGCTTATGGCGCAGGATTACAAGGATTAATCGAAGCGCAGAATTGGCAAAATGATGAAGATTTAGCCCGTGCTTATCTGAATTGGAGTTGTTATGCTTATGATCAAAAAGGGGAAGGTCATGCCATTCCAGAAGTCTTTGAACAACGCTTAAAAAACTTACAAATTATTGTGCATAATCAAGATAACCGAGAGCATGATTTATTAGACTCCGATGATTATTATCAATTTCAAGGAGGATTAACTGTTGCCACTAGAGCCTTAACCGGACGAAATCCGACTGTCTATTTTGGCGATAATTCCTTACCCCAAAATCCCAAAGTTCGTTTACTCAAAGAAGAAATTAATCGAGTTTATCGTTCCCGCGTCGTGAATCCAAAATGGATTGAAGGCGTAATGCGTCATGGTTATAAAGGCGCATTTGAAATGGCTGCTACGGTGGATTATTTATTCGCTTACGATGCCACCACCCATTGTGTTGAAGACTATCTTTATCAAGGGGTTGCTGACGCTTATTTATTCGATGAAAAAGTCCAGCAATTTATACAAGATAAAAATCCTTGGGCATTACGAGATATGGCAGAACGGTTATTAGAAGCGCATCAAAGAAATTTATGGCAAAATGTTAAGCAAGATGTCTTAGATCAATTGCGTAATTTAGTTCATCAAGGGGAAAGAGGAGTTGAAGAAAAACGAGAAGAATAGACAACTCAATTTTGTAATATCCAACTTTTTATTTCGACAAAAATTATGGCTAAACCGATTATTTTGTTGTTAATATCTAACATTTTTATGACTTTTGCTTGGTATGGTCATCTCAAAGATTTAAAAACGGCTCCCGTGATTGGGGCGATCGCTATCAGTTGGTTGATTGCTTTTTTTGAATATTGTTTTCAAGCACCTGCCAATCGCATTGGAATTTACTATTTTAGCTTTTCTCAATTGAAAGTTTTACAAGAAATTACCACAATGATTGTTTTTGCCGGATTTAGTGTTGCTTACTTAAAAATTCCCGTCACTCGCAACTATTTTCTAGCAGCTATGCTTTTGGCAGGAGCCGCTTATTTAATTTTTACCGAAAATCGCCAGTAACCTATCTTGAGTAAACTTATCTCCTAAAAATCAGACGATTGTGCCTATAAACGCCCCGATAAAATTCCCACCGCCTTTTTCTCAATCACCTATTTTGAGTGACAGCTATCGGTTTACTCAGATAGAAAATGATGTTCAACAAGGTTTGTAACGAGGATTTAAGCCCCCCTTATCTAGCTTTTTAAGCTAGCTACAAACCTAATATAATATTTTTTTTAATTAGCAGGGTGCAAGTAACACTTGAATCTGATTGCCACTGCGAGAATGATGCCCATCAATAGAAGCCACATCAGAGAGTTGTTCAACAATACTATCTAGCTTTTCTCTTCCTTGACTCATAAAGGCTTTCTCTCTACCTTTAAAACGCATTGAAAGCTTAACCTTACAACCATTAGCGAGGAATTTACGAGCGTGTTTGATCTTCGTATTTAAGTCGCCGACATCAGTGCAATAGCCCAATTTGAGTTCTTTAATCTGCGTTTCTGTCCGGTTTTTCTTCGCTTCTGATTCCTTCTTCTGAAGTTGATATTTGTATTTACCGTAGTCAATAATTTTGCACACGGGGGGAGAAGCATCAGGAGAAACGGCAACTAAATCTAAACCTGCTTCTTGCGCTAAGGTGATGGCTTCTTGAAGAGATTTGATACCCATTTGCTCCCCAGATTGCGAAATCACTCTCACCTCATCCGTGTCTAGCTTTTGAATTTTTTCGTTAATCAGATGTTTTTCGGGTTGACGAGATACGGGTGGTCGATTGCTTCTTTTTAATCGTCCCAAAATGACTTGACTCCTATTTCTAACAACAAAATTTGAGATGCCTTATGCACCTAAACTATAGCATATTTCATAAGATGAAGCAAGAATTTAAGGGAAAAGATCACACGAACAAATCATTTAAGAGGCTGAAAATTAACTCAAAATGAGGGAAAATTGATAAAACCTATCTATTGGATAGAAATACCTGTCCTCGACTGCTCAGACTTTGTTTTGTCCGCCTAGAATGAAGGTTCTAGATAGTGAATCGTTAAACCTGACGTGTCAACCTCTTAAAAAATCTTAAGAACTTATTGCTCCTTGCTGGTAACGGAACACTTATCCTAAAGTAATGTCTATATGGGGTATCTTTACTGGATAAACCCATCTTGATCGCATTTTATCTACCCTCTCCTATATATTCTATGCGTACTTCCCGTTTCTCCCCTCGTCGGAAATCCATGCGTCGCCAAAAATTAACAGTTCTTCCCAAAAAAGCAACAAAAGCTAAGATAGAATCTCGTGATTCGACCCCTATTACCCCTCCTACTTTAACCGTCGTTGCTAAGCCTGTTGAATCTCGTTCCCTCCGTCGCCCTAGTCAGAAACGCCCGTCTAATCCTTTAATGATTATTTTCCTCTATCTTTTGCGGTTAGGAATTGCAGGGGTCGCTCTAGGTGCAATTGCTGGGACAGTCTTACCTTTAGTTAATCCCACTCGTTTTTTTAACGCTTTAAGTTTTTCTGCCCCCCTCGCCAAAACCGCCGAGAAACCCACCCTTCAACCGACGACTTCCCCTGTTATCGTCACCCCTTCCCTTCAACTGACACAGGAAATTGCACCTCTTAAAAGTAAATTCAATGAAATTACGGCCAAATATCCAACATTGAAACCCCAAGCTTTTTTTGTGGACATGGATAACGGCAATTATGTCAATTTTAAGGGAAATGCGCCGATTGCCGCCGCTAGTACCATTAAAATACCGATTCTCGTGGCATTTTTCCAAGATGTAGATGCAGAGAAAATTCACCTCGACGAAAAACTAACGGCTGATAAAACCGTAATCGCCTCCGGCTCAGGAGATCTGCAATATCAAGGAATCAATCAACAATACTCATCTTTAGACATCGCCACAAAAATGATTATCATTAGCGATAATACAGCGACCAATATGTTAATTCGACGTTTAGGGGGCAAAGAGGCGTTAAACCAACGATTTAAAGATTGGGGAATGTCTGCCACGGTTATTAATAACATTCTGCCCGATTTAGAAGGAACAAATACCACTTCTTCTCAGGATTTAACCCTCCTTTTAGCCAAAGTTTCTCAAGGGGAATTAATTTCTTTAAAATCACGCGATCGCTTATTAAAAATAATGCAGGAAACTAAGACTCGGACTCTGTTGCCTCAAGGTCTTGAAAAAGGGGCAACTATTGCCCATAAAACCGGTGATATTGGCTCAGTATTAGGAGATTCAGGGATTGTTGATATACCGACAGGAAAGCGATATATTGGAACCGTTTTAACACAACGGCCTCACAATGATGACGCTGGCAGAAAACTGATTCAGGAATTTTCTCGTACCGCCTATCAACATTTTAAATGGTATTTACCCCGTCCGATGATCAAAACAACTTCGCCTAATCCTGCTACGCCTAGAAACAATGAAGCAAATTAATTCAGCTAAACTTAATAAATTTAAATTTGAATCCGCTCAAAAAACAACAATAATTCGTTTTAATTGCTTCTCTTTTCAAACACAAAAATTATTCTGTAATCAACCTAAATCTGCGTCCCTTTTTTATTGCTAAAATAGCATCACGTTGTTCAAGTACTCTTCTTCACTTTAACCATGATTCGTAAACGCCCAGTTCCTTGGATTCATCGTTATTCTCGCCTCATAATGGGAGCGATCGCAGTTGTTGGCATATCAATCACAGCTTATCTTACGATTGCGTCCTTTTCAGGGGCAAGTGTCGCCTGTCCGATTGATGCCGCCACCGGCAAATCCAGTTGCGCTCAAATTCTCAGTAGTTCCTATGCAAAGGTTTTCGGTCTTCCGCTAAGTCTTTTCGGTTTATTGGCTTATATTGCCATGTTGGTCTTTGCTTTAAGTCCTTTTTTAATCAATGCGACAAATGATAAAAAATTACGCAACCAAGTAGAGGATTGGACGTGGCAATTTCTATTTATCGGCGGAACGGCGATGGCCGTTTTTAGTGGCTATTTGATGTATATTGCCTTTTTTGTGTTGAAGGAAACCTGTTATTATTGTGTGGGTTCTGCGCTTTGTTCATTGAGTTTGTTTATGTTAGCCATCTTTGGTCGCACTTGGGATGAAATCGGCCCGCTCGTTTTTAGAGGATTAGTCGTTGCTATTATTACTTTAGTCGGGACGTTGGGACTGTACGCCAACGCTAACACTGGGGGAATTAATGCCGAAAATATCGCCCCGAATGGACAAATTTACGCTCCTGCCGCTAAAGGGGAAGCCAAACCCCCCACGGGTTGGGAAATTACAACCACCTCTGGTGACGCAGAAATTGACTTTGCCGAACATTTAGCCGCCACTGGAGTAACCGAATATGCCGCCTATTGGTGTCCTTACTGCTATATGCAGAAACAGTTATTTGGGAAAGAAGCCTTTGCCAAAACGAATCATATTGAATGTGATCCTAGAGGAAAAGACCCCAATCCTCAAGCTTGTCAAGATGCGGGAGTTAAAGCCTTCCCCACTTGGGTAATTAAGGGCAAAATTCACGAAGGACTCATTCCTTTAGAAGAATTAGCCCGATTATCAGATTATCAAGGGGATACTAACTTTAAATACGTACCGGGGAAAGTCACTCATTGAACGCAATGACTGTAAAATCGGGTTAAGTTTAGGGTATTATCTCAAATATTTGATCTATGTTAGATTTAATGCGAAAAATTCTAGAAATGGCCCTTTTATTGTCTCTGATTTGATAAGTCGATTGTCGGTTGTTTGGGAGAAACCATCAGCTTCCATCCCCCTAATCCCCCATAAAATAATCGACAATCCAAGATTCTGCAATGCTCAATCCTTTATAAACATCAAATTTTAGATCATAATCATTATTATTATTTTCATTTATCTTTTATTTCTGGTAAGAAAATCTACCCGAAATATTAGTAAATATCTATGATTAAATAGTCATACTCTATTAAAATAGACCATGAAAAAGCCAATTACTCAATTATTTTTTATTGGTATAATTATTGTTTTCCCAATAGCTGTAATTTCAAAGTCGTTAGCTCGACCTTATCCGCCTAGGTCAGCAGTCTGCTACTATTTTAACAACCGGAACTTACAGTATATTCGCCCTTGTGTTGTTTCTGCTGGTTACGGTGCAGGTGGACACTACGCAGTTCTAACTTGGACAAATGGACATGAAACACCGATAGAAAAAATCAATTTTTGTCCTCAAAATAAATACGATCCTTATGGATTTTGTTCTTATAATGTCTATGATAAACCGGCTAAAAGGTTAAGTCTAGATAGCTTTTTAAAAATGTCAGAACAAACCCCAAACTCTGAGGATAAAGTAGCTGAATGCTATGAGTTAAGCAGTGGTGAAGCATTCTGCTTTGGATTACAAAAATAGTCTAAAATTTTGCTTAATTCCTCAAGCATTAATAAAAAGGGGAAAGTAACGATTTACTCTCCCTCATTTATCACTTGCGCTTATTATTAAAGTCCGAAATTAACGGATTACGAATAGCCTCGCCAAACCCCTACCAAAATCCCTTGAACCTCGACTTGACTTGCTTCAACTTCGATGGGTTCATAAGCACGATTGGATGGTTTAAGGGTGACTTTATCCCCTTCTTGGTACAATCGCTTTAAGGTTGTGCCGTGACCGGGAACTCTGGCCGCCACAATTTCTCCTTTTTCGAGGGTTTCATCAGGATCTTTGGCACGCATAATCGCAAAATCGCCATCTGCAATCAGATCGTCAATCATGCTGTCTCCAGTAACCCGTAACGCATAATGATTCGGCTGTTTCATCATTTGCGTGAGATCAAGGCGGTCTTGGACATCGTTAAAAGGTTCGACTAAACCCCCAGCCGCAATGGCACCATGAATCGGAACACCAGCCGGGGGACGATGCAAAATCCGAATGGTGCGTGCTTTTCCCTCCGACCAGTCGATATACCCCTTCGACCGTAATCGCTCTAAACGACTTTGAATGGGGGCAGGCGATCGCAAGTTCATTGCCTTCATCATTTGACGAATCGAAGGAGCGTGTTGTGTTGTGTCAATGTACTCTAAGAGCCAATCATAGAGTTCTTTTTGGGCTTTCGTTAAGGTTTCCATGAGTAGTTCATTCGTTCTATTATTTAGAACAGAAATACTAAAATATTTATTAAATCATTATCGTGCAGAAAAGATCAAGTGTTTTGCTAATTTTTTAGATTTTCCTCAAGAAGTCTCCAAGAAGTCTCCAAGAAGTCTGAGGAAGAATGTTAAAAACTGTTAAGACAATCTAACGAAAGGGAACGTCATGCCTGAAAATAGTTGGGTCAGGTTGCTGTATAGCCAAAGGGAAAACCAAGGGTTTGAGTCACTAAACCCGTGGAACAATATCCCAACCCTAGAGAACCACCCCCTCTGTGGGATGATTCGATAGGATGTCTATCAAGAAAAATTTGATATTGACGCTTAAAAGCAACCCATTTTGTTTTAAGATGTCAAGTTAACTACATCTCACTTTCATTGTTTTGGGAGGAATCCATCGATGAGTATCGTCACGAAATCAATCGTGAATGCTGATGCGGAAGCTCGTTACCTGAGCCCCGGTGAATTAGACAGAATCAAATCCTTTGTCACCAGTGCTGCAGCTCGTTTACGTATTGCCGAAACCTTAACCGGTGCGCGAGAAAGCATTGTTAAACAAGCTGGCGATCGCTTATTCCAAAAACGCCCTGATATCGTTTCCCCCGGTGGAAATGCTTATGGCGAAGAAATGACTGCCACCTGTCTGCGGGACATGGATTACTATCTCCGTCTGATTACCTATGGTGTCGTTGCCGGTGATGTGACTCCCATTGAAGAAATCGGTTTAGTCGGTGTACGGGAAATGTACAAATCTTTGGGAACTGACACAGGAGCAGTTGCTCAAAGTGTTAAGGAAATGAAAGAAGTGGCAACGGGCTTAATGTCTGCCGATGATGCAGCTGAAGCGGGTTCTTACTTCGACTATGTTACCGGAGCAATGTCCTAATCTTAGGCATTATTCTCGATTTTCCCCTTAATCTTCATTAATTTGCCGGAAGTTTCAAATAAAGCATCATTAAGGAAACAAGACCATGCAAGACGCAATTACCTCTGTTATCAATTCTGCTGACGTTCAAGGAAAATACCTTGACGGATCGGCAATGGACAAATTGAAGTCCTACTTTGCTACGGGCGAATTACGAGTTCGTGCTGCTAGCGTGATCAGTACTAACGCAGCCACCATCGTCAAAGAAGCGGTTGCCAAATCTCTTCTTTATTCTGATGTAACCCGTCCCGGTGGAAATATGTACACCACCCGTCGTTATGCAGCTTGCATTCGTGATCTCGATTATTATCTCCGCTATGCTACCTATGCCATGTTAGCGGGCGATCCCTCCATCTTAGATGAGCGGGTTCTCAATGGCTTAAAAGAAACCTACAACTCGTTAGGTGTTCCCATCGGTTCTACCGTGCAAGCGATTCAAGCAATGAAAGAAGTCACTGCCAGCCTCGTCGGTGCTGATGCCGGCAAAGAGATGGGTGTTTACTTCGACTACATTGGCAATGGCTTAAGCTAGAACTGCTAATTTGAGCGACTCAAGTAGCCGTAATGAGGTTCGAGAAGTCCAGAGTGAGTGCTAGCTGGTTAAAGGCTTATTTTTGGGAATCTAAAAATGAGTTTTGACGATCTAGTATTGACTTCAGACTCTCGACCTTTGCTATATCTGGGTAGATTTCATACTACTCTTAGATCAAAAAATCGTTTTAGTAGTCAAACTTTTTATCTCAAGGAGACCTTCAACTCATGCGGATGTTCAAAGTAACAGCCTGTATTCCTAGCCAAACACGCATTCGGACGCAAAGAGAACTGCAAAACACTTTTGTAACCAAGTTAGTTCCCTACGATAACTGGTTTGCAGAACAGCAACGGATGCAAAAAATGGGCGGTAGAATCATCAAAGTCCAATTAGCAACGGGTAAGCCCGGAATGAACACTGGTTTAGCTTGATTTGTTCGAGAATTCAGTGAATTTAGAGGAGGTCACTTTTTGGCCTCTTTTTAGTGGGGATTATTTTCGCGAGCAAACCTGATAAAGTGAAAAAAGCCGATTGATTATCCCACCCTTGCAGGAAAATTATGTCAGTGATCCGTCAATTACACGAACAAATTATTAAAAAAGAACGTTCTGCTGTTGAAATTACGCAAGAATACCTGAATCGTATTGAAAAACTCGAACCTAAACTAAAAAGCTTTCTCTATTGTACCTCAGAATCTGCCTTATCCTTCGCACAACAGGTAGATCAAAAAATGGCAAGGGGTCAAGAAATTGGCTTATTAGAAGGCATTCCCATCGGCATTAAAGATAATCTCTGCACTCTAGGCATTCCCACGACTTGTGGCTCAAGAATTTTAGAGAATTTTGTCCCCTCTTACGAATCTACCGTTACTCGCAAATTAAAAGAGCAAGGGGCGATTATGGTGGGAAAAACGAACTTAGATGAGTTTGCAATGGGAAGCTCCACCGAATCCTCTGGTTATCAAGTCACCGCTAATCCTTGGGACTTATCTCGTGTACCGGGAGGATCATCAGGAGGCTCGGCGGCGGCAGTCGCTGCTGATGAATGCGTCGTTGCGCTAGGATCAGACACGGGTGGCTCAATTCGTCAACCTGCCGCTTTTTGCGGAATTGTGGGCTTAAAACCCACCTATGGCTTAGTATCTCGTTTTGGCTTGGTGGCTTATGCCTCTTCGTTAGATCAAATCGGTCCTCTGAGTCGGACTGTTGAAGACGCGGCTATTCTATTGAAGGCGATCGCGGGGCATGATCCCCAAGATTCTACCAGTTTAAAGCTAAAAATCCCCGATTATACCCAATCGCTGAAAACAGATCTTAAGGGCATCAAAGTAGGTGTCATTCAAGAAACCTTTGGCGAGGGTTTAAGTTTAGAAGTGGCTGAAGCCCTTCAAACTGCCTTGAAAGCGTTAGAAAAATTAGGAGCAACAGTTAAGGATATTTCTTGCCCTCGTTTTCGCTATGGTTTGCCCACTTATTACATTATTGCGCCTTCGGAAGCCTCAGCCAACCTTGCTCGCTATGATGCTGTTAAATACGGTATTCGGGAAAAAGCAGACAACCTAATAGAAATGTACCGAAAAACCCGTGCTAAAGGCTTTGGTTCTGAGGTCAAACGTCGGATTATGCTAGGAACATATGCGCTATCGGCGGGATACTATGATGCTTATTATCTGAAAGCCCAAAAGGTACGCACGTTGATTAAGCAAGATTTTGAAACGGCTTTTGAAGAGGTGGATGTCTTAGTATGTCCGACGACGCCGACAACTGCTTTTAAGGCAGGGGAAAAAACAGATGACCCTCTCACCATGTATTTGTCAGATTTAATGACGATTCCTGTCAATTTAGCCGGACTACCGGGCATGAGTCTGCCCTGTGGCTTCGATGCTTTGGGATTACCCATTGGTATGCAGTTAATTAGCAATGTTTTACGAGAAGATGTTCTTTTTCAAGTGGGATACGCTTACGAGCAGGCTAACAATTGGCACGAACAAATGCCTTCGTTACAGTAAGATAAAATAAATCTTAAGATTTGTCACCTGAAGAAAGGGGAACACTCTCTGTTTTGGGAGCGACTACATACTTTAAGCACACGGATTAACAAAAGGAAGGACGTTCAAATAATGATAACAAGCATTTGGCTAAAGTGGCTGTTGGCTGGATTGAGTCTGGGAACGGTTCTCTATTGTTTTTTTTGTATTGTCCTTTTATTTGTCCAAAAACGCCTGATTTATTTGCCTTCTCGTCGAATTGCCTATACTCCTGAAACGCTGGGATTAACCTACGAGACGGTATGGATACCCATGTTAACCCAAAAAGAGACAGTAGAGCGGTTACACGGTTGGTGGATTGAGGGATCGCACAGAAATCAATCTGTTTTACTCTATCTTCATGGTAATGGCGGCAATATTAGCTCAAATTTAGCTCCTGCTAAAACTTTTCAAGACTTAGGGTTTTCGGTGTTAATGGTGGATTATCGAGGCTATGGCTTAAGCGATGGCCAGTTTCCTGAAGAAGCAGAACTCTATCGGGATGCTCAAACCGTCTGGGACTATTTGATCTATAAAAAAGGTGTAAAACCTGAAAA
This sequence comes from Microcystaceae cyanobacterium, assembly GCA_041746575.1. Lineage (GTDB taxonomy): Bacteria > Cyanobacteriota > Cyanobacteriia > Cyanobacteriales > Microcystaceae > JBGTGT01. The sequence goes on along the minus strand of JBGTGT010000073.1, from coordinate 5,495 downwards.
TATTTTTATATTTGGTCATTCTTTGGGGGGAGCGATCGCCCTTGATTTAGCTGTGCGGAAACCCAATGCGGCCGGTGTCATTATGGAAAGTAGCTTTACTTCGATGCAAAAGGTTGTAGAATTGAGAAAAATGTATCGTTTCTTTCCCATTCGTTGGATTTTACAGCAACGTTTTGACTCTTTGTCGAAATTGCGTTTATTACAAGTTCCTTTATATTTAATTCATGGCATGGAAGATCGAACGATTCCCTGCTCGATGAGTCAAATGCTTTATGATCAAGCGGATGTGCCAAAACAACGTCATTTTATTCCTTTGGCGGGTCATAATAACCTATCATCTGTGGGAGATAAAGTTTATAAAGAAAAAATACTTGAGTTTCGCGAACTTGTTCAGAAAAGCCGCAAAAAATTGCTTTTATAGTTTTTCAAAATCGAAGTTAGGCGTTAATCGATTAAGGATTAGTCATGAAATTCTTTAATTTTATTAACTCTGTTTCTGACGTTACTCTCCTTCCAGAAATTCGAGGAGTTTGGCTTGCTGATTATTCCCATAGTACCGTTTTAACGTCTAAAAATCAAATTATTCAAGCATTAGATTTTTTACAAGAAAAAGGATTTAATAGCGTTTTTCCTGCGGTTTGGAATCGAGGATTCACGGCTTTTCCAAGTCAAGTAATGGGAAATTATAACTTTCCGATACAAGATCCTTTTTATCATAATACGAACTTTGACCCTTTAAGAGAAATTGTTATTCAAGCAAGCGCGAGAAATTTAGCAGTTATTCCTTGGTTTGAATATGGTTTTGCGGCTTCTCCTGCAATGAATGGTGGTCATATTTTACAACAAAATCCTCAATGGTCTGCGTTGGATAAAAAGGGGAATAACGTTAGACAAGGGGGATTAACTTGGATGAATTCTTTAGATTTAGATGTGCAACAATTTATGTTGGAGCTAATCTTAGAAGTCGTTAAAAACTATGAAGTAGATGGCATTCAAGGAGATGATCGTTTACCGGCACTTCCCTTTACAGGAGGGTATGACATAAAGACGAAAAATCAATTTAAAGAGATTCTTGGTAGGGAACCCCCTTCTCAAGAAAAAGAAAAACAATGGGTTCAATTTCGAGCAGATATCTTAACACAGTTTTTAGCAAGACTTTTCAAGGAAGTTAAAAAGGTAAACTCCAATTTAATCGTTTCGATTTCTTCAGCTTCTTTTCCTTTTTGTTTGAGTAATTTAATGCAGGATTCTAATACTTGGATAGAGAAGAATTTAGTCGATTTTCTTCATCCCCAACTCTATCGAGAAAGTTTTAATACCTTTAATCGCAGTAAATATAAACCCGAAGTTGAGCGAATTAAAGCAACGTTTTCTCCTTCCCAACGGACTAAATTTGCTCCCGGTATTGCGTTAACAGCCAATGGAATTCGGTTATCTTCAAATGATATTATAAAATGCGTACAATTTAATCGTGAAAATGGTTTGAGCGGACAGGTCTTTTTTTTCTACGAGGGATTACGCAAGAATAATGATGAAATAGCGATCGCTCTACATACTCAGGGGAATTATCATCAAATAGCTTCTCTTCCTTATAATAGTTAATAGAACTCAGCGTTCAGTCCCTGTTTACCAATTACTGTTATATGTCTCCAATCTATCTTAAATCTCTTAAAGAAAAACATTTAGATCAAGTGGTTGAACTTGATAAAATTTGCTTAGGGGGTCTTTGGACAAAAGCAGGATATCAGCGGGAATTAAACAGTCCCAATAGCTTTTTATTAGGGGCATTTTTAAATAAGGAAAGAATAATTGGATTGGGATGTTTTTGGGCAATCTTAGAAGAAGCGCACATTACCTTATTAATGATACATCCTGATTTTCAAGGACAAGGATTCGGACAATTATTACTAGATGCTTTATTAAAAGAAGCAAACAATCGTAAGCTAGAACGAGCGACCTTAGAAGTGAGGGATTCAAATACCATTGCCTTACATTTATACCAAAAATTTGGCTTTAAAACGGCTGGAATCAGAAAAGGTTATTACCAAGCAACAGGAGAAGATGCTTTAATTTTGTGGCGAAAACTGGAATCAGTAAGCAATAAGCAGTAAATAGCTATCCAAGTGATGAGTTAACTTTCCCAACTTTTTATGATCTAATTGATGATATGTACTCATTTAACAAAGTCTCTTTGCTTATTCAAAATTTATCCTTTATAATTCAGGGACAAAATAGGATTTATTCTTGAAAATTCAACATTTCTTGACATGATACTGCACCTTAGTTTAAGAAATTGGTTTCAATCTTCAGTGTCTTGGTTTAGACGAAAACGGATTTTTAAGCATCCTTTTAGCAAAATTCTCTTATTAACTGCGATTCTTATCGTATTTTTAGAGTTTTTCATTTTGAATCAAAAGACTGCAAAAATCTCTCCCCCTCCCCCTAATCCCGCAAAATCGCCTGAATCTCTGTTTTTCCCCGCCCTGACATCAAATCCTTCGTCTTTTCAGGTATCTGCAGAGAGCCCTGTCGGACGTCCTCTAACACAAGAAGAAAAAGAAAGAATTAGAGAAATATTACCGAATGCGCCTGTAAATAATAAATTTCCTCTTTTTGAACAACTCCCTCTTTTTATTCTCCATGATACTGCCGGATTATTAGCAAAGGATACCATTTATCATCAACAGAAAAAAAATAACGGACCCTTTGGTGATGGCATTGCCGCCTATGTCGCCAGAGATGGAGAGCCAATTGTCACTCGTGCTCATTTTTTTGAGATTCGTCGTCCTACTGCCTTAGCTTACGAAAAAGCTTTAGATATCTTACCTGAAAAAGAACGAAATCAGCAGGTTCGTCATGTCTATCAATCAATTTCCGAATTAGCCAGAAATGAAGTCTTTGCAAAAGTGGCTGAGGGATTAAACATAAATAAAGAACCTTTAATAAAAGGGGCAAATATTTGGCTCAATAGCCGCTCAGAAAGTGAATTTAATCAAATGCGTCGTAACTACGCTAATCAACTTGACGGTGCGAAAAGTATGGGACTTTGGGGTATGACTCAAGTGTGTCACGATGTATTGAAGGGTAAAGATTTAGCTAAATCTCCTGATAAAAAAGCCAATCTAACTCAAGTCTGTCAAAAAGTTTATCCTGCTCTTAAAGTGGGTCGCCAAAGAGTTTTTACTTCAGTTAACGTAGAATTAGTTCAATATACTGGTTCACATTGTTTTATAACTGATGCTCAAGTTAAGCAGTATAATAATTATGCCCCTGATTATGCTAAAGTCAGCAAGGATCAAGTGGTTTCCTTAAAAAAAGATGGTGAACCCCTTTATACAGAAGCGCAGTACGATGGATTAACGTTAGCTTACTTATACGCCGCCTTACAAGCCGGAGTCTTTCCTGAAATTACGACTCATTTTCTCCTAGACGAGGGAATTGGCAATCATTGCGATCCAAGAGGATTCGATTTAGACTATTTCTATGACAAAATTAGTACCCAACTCGGCCATTCTTGGGGAACACGTTATGGCATTATTCCTCAATATGGCACCGATGTAACGAGGGGAGACAATATTTGGTGGTCAGATCTCATTTTAGGTCAGAAGTTTTAACCTTATTGCCCCCCCTTAAAGATAACTAACCCAAATCTAACCCTAAGGGTTCAAGCAATTGGGATAACAACGATTTTAAGCTTTGTCGTTCCACCCAAACCGAAACAGAACCCCCATTACAGCGAAACTCCCCCCATCCGTCATCATTGGTTTGAATCGGCTCCTTGATATGCTCGGTGACATCATAAAAGGTAGCGTTCGGTTTACCCACTTCCATCCATTTGCTACCCCCTTCCCCATTGCTCAAAATAACCGCCATTGCGGCGGGATGTTCTTTACTACCTAAGCGCGTCCATCCGATAATATTAGGATGATCAAAATAATCATATTGATCTCCATACGCATAGTTTTTGCGGGCAAATAAGAAACGATTAATGATCCATTGATGAGAATCCAGCCAAATTTCGTATTCGTTGCCGTCTCGACCCTGATCTCGATAATTTGCCCCATAATAATCGGCATAAAAAATACAGGGATAACCCTGCTCTCGTAAGAGAATAATAGCGTAGGCAAGGGGTTTAAACCACGGCTCAACCACCGATTCTAAAGCTTGTAACGGTTGAGAATCATGATTAGAAACAAAGGTTACTGCGAAGAGGGGAAGATTCGCCATTAAAGTATTATCTAAAATCCCTCGCATATCATAAGACCCTCCTATCTTACTGGCAATTGAAAAATTGTAATGAAGCGGTACATCAAAGAGGTTCATCTTCCCACTTGCTTGCCCAATATACCAACTCAACGCATCTAGATTAGGACTCCAATATTCCCCAAGCGCAAATAAATCCCGTTGAGCATAATTTTCCATATGATCTAACCATTCATTAAAAAAATTGGCACTAACATGTTTAATGGCATCAAAGCGAAATCCATCTACACCCACCGTATCCATAAACCATTCCCCCCAATATTTTAATTCTCCCTTAACTTCTTCATGTTCCATATCCAAATCACATCCCATCAGGTAATCGTAATTGCCCTTTTCTAATTCCACAAACGGGTCAAAATTTTTGCCTTTAAACTGATAAATTTGCAGGTAATCGGGGTTGTAACCATCGTAATCCACCGCATCAAAATGCCACCAATGCCATTCCATACTTGAATAGCGATCACCTCTACCGGGGAAAGTATAATGTGTCCAAGCTTGAATTGTTCGCACATCTCCAATCGCCTGATTTCGATCCTCCCAATCTACGGGAAATGCCTCAACTTCTTCTGGTTTATCTCCTCCCATTTTGTGATTAAAAACAATATCAGCATAGACTTGAACCCCTTTTTCTTTTGCCACTTTAACCGCCGCAACTAATTCATCTTTTGTGCCGTATTTAGTGCGAATCGATCCCTTTTGATCAAATTCTCCTAAATCAAATAAATCATAAACCCCATAACCAACCTCATTACTCCCTCCCTCTCCTTTATAAGCAGGGGGTAACCATACTGCCGTAATTCCTGCCTTTGCTAGTTTTGGCAATTCTGTTTTAAGGTGATTCCAATGATTCCCATCTGGCGCAATATACCAATGAAAATACTGCATCATCGTGCCATTAAATTCGCCAATCTTACTCCAATTGGGCAAGTCGGGGGCATAATTGTCTAGCCATTGTTTGAGAAGATTTGTTCCTTGTTCTAGCAGAGTAGATTTGGCAGGTTCTTGACCGATTAAATCACTAAAGCGTTGCCGTAAATCTTGAAATTTGTTAGCCATGTTTGACTGTCAGCCTTGCGGTTAAAAAGAAATAATTAACGTGAGTTCGACCCTCAAAAAATCTACGAGCCTTCTTTATTTAATTTTTTTGTGCAGGGGGTACGGGGGAGGCACTCCGTCCCCCGTTGGGGGGTTTGGGGGGCTAGTCCCCCAATCAAGAATTTGTTTTTCTTTCC
>JBGTGT010000072.1:0-20435 GCA_041746575.1 Microcystaceae cyanobacterium | reverse complement strand
CTCTTCCTCTCTTTTTTAGCTAAAAAACATTCTTTCACTATATAATAATTTATCTCCTTTTTAAAATTTTTGCCTTTCGGGCTTGATTTCTAACAGTACCTTAGGGATAAAATCCAGTTTCACTACATCTTTTACACTACCGTCTTAAGTTTTATGAATTGGCATGACTTTTTTGCGAGCTAGAGTAACTTTATCTTGTAATGATGACTTTATAAGTAAATTCATTATTGGAGTCACCCATCATGCCGGAAGTCAAATTTGGTCATAAAGATGAACCTTCTGTTCAATTTCGCAAAAGTGAAGACCTTATCGTCGTTCGTACCCGCTCAAGACGTTCTGCCACTGCTGTTCCCGTACCAACACCCATTTCTGCAGAATTATCGGCAGGTCAATTAGTTTTATCATTTCCCGAAGTCGGGGTCGAAGTCTATAAAGTGCCAACGGGTCATGAACAGAAATCGCTCAATGAGCGCAAAGTCGCCTTACGTCAATTACCTGATGTCCGTTTCGCCGGGGGAGTATTAGTCGATGAACAATCGGGAGAACCAGTTATTTACACAGAAAACTTGTTTATTAAATTTACCGATACCACAGAGCCTGATGAGTGCAAGACGATCATCCGAGAAGCCGGTCTGACCCTTAAAGAAGAGATTAGTTATGCACCCAACGCTTTCTTTGTGGCTGCGCCCGAAGGCATAGGAGAGCAGGTATTTGAAATCGCTTTATCTTTGCTGGAGCGAGAAGAAGTAGAATATTGTCACCCAGAAATTGTGAGAAAACGTAGCTTGCGAGGGATTTCTCCTCAACAATGGCATCTAAAAACTACTTTGGTTAATGGCATCACCCTTTCGGCGAGTGCCAACGTAGAAGCGGCTCACCTCATTACACAAGCAGAAGGCATTACCATTGCCATTATCGATGACGGGATTGACATTGATCACGTGGAGTTTGGCGGTTCCGGAAAATTGGTCGCACCGAGAGATGCTACTTTTAATAGTAACGACCCCCGCCCCAAAGATCAGGGTTTTCCCGACAATCATGGTACATCTTGTGCCGGAGTTGCTTGTGCTAATGGCCATTTAGAAGCTTCAGGTGTTGCTCCCAAAGCCAAATTAATGCCGATTCGACTCGCCAGTGGCTTAGGTTCTCTACAGGAAGCCGACGCATTCCGTTGGGCAGCTGATAACGGGGCTGATGTCATTTCTTGTAGTTGGGGTCCACAGGATGGCGAATGGTTTAACCCGAATGATTCATTGCACACTCGTAACGTAATGCTGCCCGCCAGTACCAAACTGGCTATTGATTATGCCACCACTCAAGGTCGAGAAGGAAAGGGTTGTGTCGTTTTATTTGCCGCAGGAAATGGCAATGAAAGTGTAGATAACGATGGTTATGCAAGTTATGAGCGGGTGATAGCGGTGGCCGCTTGCAATGACCGAAGCAAGCGCAGTGTTTATAGCGATTTTGGCAATGCTATTTGGTGTGCTTTTCCCAGCAGTGATTTTGGCTATCCCCCCTTCTCTCATCCTGAGCCATTAACGACGGGAATTTGGACAACTGACCGCACCGGCCGTCTGGGATATAATCAAGGGTCTCTTGCCAATGGAGATGTGACGGGTAACTATACGAATAGCTTTGGGGGAACTTCTAGCTCGTGTCCGGGTGCCGCCGGAGTAGCCGCTTTAGTATTGGCTGTTAATCCTAATCTTCGCTGGCAGGAAGTCAAAGAGTTGCTGAAACGTTCTTGTGACAAAATTGACCCCTCTGGTGGCCAGTATGATGCCAATGGCTGGAGTAAATTTTATGGCTATGGTCGTCTTAACGCTCAAACCGCCGTTAATCTAGCTCAACCTCAACCGCAAAATAACGTGGTTGTCATTCGTAACTTTAATCAAATGCTGCCCGATTTGCAAACGGTCAGTGTAACGTTAGAGATAGGGGAAACGACTCCTATCAAATATCTCTCTGTCATTGTTGAAATTTTGCATTCATATATTGGGGATTTAATTATTTCACTAATCTCGCCGCCCGAACTTGAGCTAGATAAAATTATTCTTCATAACCGTAGTGGTGGTGCAACACGAAATTTGAAACAGAAATTTGACGCGATGACTACACCCGCTTTGGCTGATTTTCAAGGCAAAATGGTTAAAGGAACTTGGCAACTAGAAGTCCAAGATAAAGCGTTTCGAGATGAAGGTCAATTAGTCCAATTTGGAATTGAGCTATTTTTCTCATGACGCAGAAGAGCATTCTTAGATTAATAATCCTTAACACACAAAGGGGCGATTTATTTGACAGTCGCCTCTTTTCACCGATACATTTTGACTGACCTAAAATTACGAAAAAAGAAAGGCTTTACATTTCATCTTAATTTCATAATTATCTCTTAAATTGAGAAAAAGGAATTTAATAATCTATCAGGAAAACATCTAAGCAGATTTTAGTTCCTTATATCTTGACTCTACAGCTTACTAGAGAGTTTAGACTAGAAACAGAAAGACAGATAGCAGACAAACAATGATGAATCAGACACCTTACCTTAAAATTGGCGAACTTGCCCAAAAAACAGGGCTTTCCGTCGGTAATTTACGTTATTATAGCGATTTAGGGGTTTTAAATCCTGTAGAGAGGGGGGGAAATGGCTATCGTTACTACAGCCTCGATGCCAGTCAACAGGTAGAATTTATTAAAAAAGCGCAAGCCATTGGTTTTAGCCTTGAAGAAATTAAGCAAATCCTCGATGTGCGCGATAGGGGAGAAATCCCTTGTGATTTAGTCAAACGTTTACTAGATAAGAAAATAGAAGAATTGGAACTCAAAATTCAGCAAATGATGCTTTTTAAGGCTGAATTAGAACAATACCGCAAAGCTTGGGCAACTCATCCCCTTTCTCAATCTCATCCCGAAGCGATTTGTCCTTTAATTGCCACAGTGTCTTTAACTTCTCAGCAGAATATTTCTTAAAAACGTCCTGAAACCAATCCTAGAAAAAGGAGATTTAATGTGATGCAAACCGAACATTTAAGATTACAAGGAATGAGTTGTGCTGGGTGCGCATCCACCATCGAAAAAGCTATTCAAAATGTCGAAGGGGTGAGTCAAGGAAACGTCAACTTTGCCCTTTCTCAAGCAACCGTCACTTACGATAAAAATATTACCAATTTATCGAATATTCAAGACGCTGTTAACCAATCAGGTTATCAAGCGTTTCCCGTGACTGATAATCAAGAAGATGCCGATGCCGAAAAAAAAGTAAGAGAAGCGGAGCAAAAAGAATTAACCCGTAAAGTTATTTTTGGGGGTATTATTAGCGTACTATTAGTCCTTGGTACACTTCCCATGATGACGGGTTTACATTTACCTTTTATCCCCGCTTGGTTACATAATCCTTGGCTACAATTAATTTTAGTAACGCCTGTTCAATTTTGGTGTGGTAAAACCTTTTTAGTGGGCGGTTGGAAAGCTTTTAAACGCCATGCGGCAGATATGAATACTTTAGTCGGATTAGGTACACTTGTTGCCTATTTATACTCTATATTTGCTACTCTTTTTCCTGATTTTTTACGCTCTCAAGGAATTGCGCCGGACGTTTATTATGAAACGGCATCTATTGTTATTACTTTAATTCTTTTAGGAAGATTATTTGAAAATCGTGCGAAGGGAAAAACCTCAGAAGCCATCCGTCAATTAATAGGATTACAGGCAAAAACGGCAAGAGTTATTCAGAATGGACAAGAGAAAGATATTCCGATTGAACAAGTCACTGTTGGGAACCTTATTCTAGTACGTCCGGGAGAAAAAATTCCGGTGGATGGAGAAGTAATAGAGGGGGAATCTTCGATTGATGAGTCGATGGTAACCGGTGAACCCATTCCGGTTAAAAAACAAGCAGGAGACGAAGTGATTGGCGCAACCATTAATAAGACAGGAAGCTTCAAATTTAAAGCCACAAAAGTGGGGAAAGATACCGTATTAGCACAAATTGTTAAATTAGTTCAAGATGCCCAAGGCAGTAAAGCTCCGATTCAAAAATTAGCTGACCAAGTGACAGGATGGTTTGTTCCCACCGTTATTGCGATCGCCATTTTAACCTTTATAATTTGGTTTAATGTCATGGGAAATGTCACCCTTGCTATGATTACCACCGTTGGTGTTTTAATTATTGCTTGTCCTTGTGCTTTAGGGTTAGCCACGCCTACTTCTATTATGGTAGGCACCGGAAAAGGGGCTGAAAATGGCATCCTCATTAAAGGGGCAGACAGTCTAGAATTGGCTCATAAAATTGATACGATTGTCTGTGATAAAACGGGAACAATTACGCAAGGAAAACCCAGCGTGACTAACTATATTACTGTTAAAGGAATTGCCAATGATAACGAAATGGAAATCCTAAGAATGGCTGCTGCGATTGAAAAAAACTCAGAACATCCTTTAGCAGAAGCAGTCGTGAATTATGCCCAATCTCAAGGCGTGAAAATGCCTTTACCCAAAGCCACTAATTTTGAAGCCGTTGCCGGAATGGGTGTCCGAGGAAAGGTATCAGGAAAAGTTATCCAAATCGGTACACAAAGATGGATGGATGCTTTAGACATTAATACCAATAATTTACAGTCCAATCGTCAACAATGGGAAGCCGAAGCGAAAACCACAGCTTGGATGGCTATTGATGGACAAATCGAAGGATTAATAGGAATTGCAGATGCCATTAAACCCTCTTCTATTGACGCGGTTAAAGCCCTAAAAAAAATGGGTTTAGAAGTGATTATGCTCACAGGAGATAATCAAAAAACCGCAGAAGCAATTGCGGCAGAAGTCGGAATTCAGAGAGTTTTTGCGGAGGTACATCCCGATCAAAAAGCTGATTTTATTAAAGAAATTCAACAGGAAAGAAAAAGCAGAAAACAGAAAAACAAAATTGTTGCAATGGTAGGAGATGGCATTAATGATGCACCTGCTTTGGCACAAGCGGATGTCGGAATTGCCATTGGTACGGGAACAGACGTTGCTATAGCGGCTAGTGATTTAACTCTTATTTCTGGCGATTTACGAAGTATTGTAACTGCTATTCATCTGAGTCATGCGACGATGAATAACATCCGTCAAAATCTGTTTTTTGCTTATATTTATAACGTCTTAGGAATTCCCATCGCGGCCGGTATTTTGTATCCTTTCTTTGGTTGGTTATTGAATCCTATTATTGCAGGTGCGGCGATGGCATTTAGTTCTGTTTCTGTCGTGAGTAATGCTTTGAGATTACGAAATTTTAAAGCTGAACGTTTTAGTTAAGAGGACGCCCAAAATGAAACACTCTAAAATTATTTTGACTGGAATATTGACCCTAAGTTTGTCAGTGGGAACTGCGGCTGTTTCTCAAGCCAAAATGGAAACCGAACCCCTGCAAATGCAAACCCGTCAATCGTTCTCTCGAATTGAACAACCCATCTCCTTGAAAATTTTGGTCACATTAGGTGGACTCGGATTAATTGGGGCTGAACTTTGGTGGTTTTTATTGAGTAAAACAAAATCACAAAAAGCAACTGTCAATCAAGGAATCCAAGAATTGGAAATTGTCGTAGATGGTGGGTATACGCCAGATAGAATTCAGGTAAACTTAAATCAACCTGTTCGTCTTAACTTCCTTCGTAAAGATCCGAGTAGTTGCTTAGAAAAAGTTATATTACCTGATTTTCACAAAGCCCTCGACTTACCCCTAAATAAAGTTAAATCAACGGAGTTTACGCCAACCCAAACAGGACAATATACTTTTCATTGTGAGATGAATATGTTTAAAGGCATTGTGGAAGTTAAAGAGTCTAATTCTTAATAACGACTTTTTTATTTCATGTCAATTTCATTTTTATAAACTACAATGGAAATAGAAAAACTAAACTTGTAACCGTGAAGATTATGTTAAAGACTCGATTGTTAATTGCGATCGCTAGTGCGGCTTTCATCACTTTAGCAGGAGGAATTTATCTTAATGCTAAAAATGACGCTAATGTCCTGTCTAATTCCTCTCATACAACTGTTGTAGCGAGTGTTTGGTATCAATCTAGAGAATCCTACTCTGGTAATAAAAAGATGACTGTTTATCGTAGTCCTTCCTGTAATTGCTGTGGGGGATGGATTGAACACATGAAAAAGCAGGGTTTTCAAATTACGGATATTAAAACCGATAAGATAGAAACGATTAAACAACAAAATAATATCCCTTCAAACTTAGCTTCTTGTCATACGGCTACTATTGATGGCTATGTTATAGAAGGTCATGTTCCGGCGGATGATGTGAAACGTTTTCTCAAACAAAAACCTCAAATGGCTGGACTCTCTGTCCCTGCAATGCCGATTGGAACTCCCGGAATGGAATCAGGAGATCGTAAACAACCCTTTGATGTTTTGGCATTTAATACTAATGGAAAGATGGCAGTATTTAAGCACTACGAAAAGTACTAAAGATTCATTGATTTAGATTAGTAATAATTAAATAATGGTAAAGTTTAACCGTCGTCAATTTCTTACGTTTGCCGTCGTCGGTGGAGGTATGACATTAGGAACAAATTGGCTATTAAGGCAAAATAAATCCGAAATTTCTTGGGCAAAACCCAATCCTAATTTAACCAAGATTTATCGCAGCCAAAATGGTTTATTAGAAGTGAATTTAGAAGCGAACTACACTAAAGTTAATTTAGGTGATAATCCCGCTTATTTATTAACCTATAATGGTCAAATTCCCGCCCCCCGCTTAGAAGCAAAAGCAGGGGATAAAGTTCGCATTCACTTCACGAATCGTTTTGACCAACCGACGAATTTACACTACCACGGCTTACATATTCCACCGACGGGTAAAGCAGATAATGTTTTCCTGAAAATCAATCCGAAAGAAACGTTTACCTATGAGTTTCAAATTCATCCAAACCAAAGAGCCGGAACGTTTTGGTATCACCCTCACGTACATGGTTATGTGGCAGATCAATTAGCGGCAGGATTGGCAGGATTATTTGTGATTCGAGGGAAGTTAGATGAGATTTTAGAAATAAAATCAGCACCAGAAGAATTCTTAGTTTTACAAGATTTTGCGTTAAATGATCAAGGAAAATTAATGTCATCTAATCACATGAACATTATGGCAGGAAGAGAAGGCAATGTGATTACGGTTAATGGGGAAATTAATCCTGCTTTTTCGCTTGCTCAAAATGGATTATTACGCTTAAGAATTCTCAACGCCTCTACTTCTCGTTTTTATAATCTTTCATTGGAAAATCATCCCTTTTATCTCATTGCTACCGATGGAGGAGCGATCGCTAAACCCCTAAAAATGACCGAATTATTACTCACACCCGGTCAACGAGCAGAAATTTTAGTCAAAGGCGATCAAACCCCTAAAAACTATCGTTTGCTCAGTCTTCCTTATAGTCGAGGCGGAATGGGCATGATGGGAGGAGGCATGATGGGAAATAATCGGTCTTCCAATACACCCATTGTCTTAGCAACCCTTAACTATAATTCCTCGGTTGAACCGATGGCGTTACCGACTCAATTAACCTCAATTTCCCCCTTACCCAATCCTCAAAACGTGCGTCGTTTTACCCTTAATCATGGGATGTCGCCAGGGATGGGAATGGCTTTTTTAATGAATAGAAAACCTTACGATCATCAACGAATTGATACATCAGTTCAGCTAAATACTATAGAAGAATGGGAATTAATAAATACAGGGGTAATGGATCATCCTTTTCATGTACATCTTAATGATTTTCAAGTCATTAGTCGCAATGGTCAACTCGAACCTTTTCTCGCTTGGCGTGATACCGTTTTAGTCCGTCGGGGAGAAACCGTCAGAATTCGCATTCCTTTCCAAGATTTTACCGGTAAAACCGTTTATCATTGCCATATTTTAGACCATGAAGATTTAGGCATGATGGGGAATCTATTAATTAGTTAAAAATAGACTAAATGTAATTGATCAGTGCAGAAAAAGGGAAATCAAAAAGATACAGACTTCTGCTTCAAACCTTAAATTCTGTACCTCATTTAATTGTAAACTGCTGTAGATTTTTGTGTCACTCTGATAACAAATTGCGCGTTAATATCATACACCTTGAGGCGCAAACCTTGTATCCCCACCATCAATCATGTACCTCATCAAGTGCAAAGCACGGTAAAGTCGGATTGGGATGGACTAAAAAGCCCCCAATAAACTCCGTTATCAGGGGCAATGAGTTGGCAAAAACGACTCAGTGGTCACAGACATTACAGAATTAGGTCAACCACTCCAGTACGGCTTCTTCCTTCGTATTAGTGTGACGAGAAGGCGTTTCACGGTTAAATTTCATGTGAATAGAGCGGGTTTGTTCTCCATCTGCCGCCACTGCTGCGATGGGGTAGTCAATTAAACCATCTTGGAAAGACATCTGGAAGCGGAATGTACCATCAGGATTTAACTTAATAGGACGACCGCCCACTGTGACAGTAGCATCGGGTTCGGTTGCACCATAAACGATTAATTCGGCGTCTGCCACTAACCAGAACTTACGAGGACGTACTGGGGGTGCAGAAGCGGAGAAACCCACTCCAGAACCAGAAGCCCACATTCCTGCCCCAGAAGGGAAGACATAGGAACTAACGGCGGCGAAAGAACTTTCTTGGTGAACATAAGAACTGACCACCGATCCAGCAACGTGTTGCATCGAACCAAACAGAGAACCTGCAATTCGTTGCGCTTCCACACTTTCGCTCATGCCGAAAATTTGTTCGTAAATAGGACTACTGGGAACAGCAGTCGTGCGTTTGCTGGGGGGAACGAAGGCGTATTTGGTTTGACCGATTAATTCTTCATCCCATCCCACGGTAATGAAAATATCTTCTACCCAATCAGAAGGATAAACGGGGGGAATACGAACCGAAGTTGAACGAGCTAGCATTAACCAACGGCCGTCCGCGCAACGATAGCCAATATCAATAATATAATCGCGATCGCTGACAGGAACAGGAAGATACCACTCGCGGGCTAATTCATCACAAATATATTCCTGTACGCTGTGGGGACTTTGATAATCTAAATCGACCTCTGTCACATCGTAGATGCGCAAAGCCAGTTGTTGTCCCCCTTGACGACGCATTTCTTCCTTTCTTTCGTTGGGGATATCCCAATAGGTGTAAGCCCATTGAGGATCTCGTGGCAGTAGTACAACACGGCTTTCACCGTAACCACCATGGAGTTCTCCTAGCCCTTCATCTACGGAGGCTAAGGTATCGCCGAGTTGGTCTTCTTGTCCAAGTTCAAATTTAGATGCTTCCACTTGTTGTTCTTCCTGACGATTGGTTTGAATAGGGTTAATAAAAGGGGTTTCTTGACTGGGCTGGGAAAACAATACAGGTTCGGAGTTAATTCTGGAGGCGGGTTCGGGGTTTGTCCCTTCTGCCTGAACGGCTTGCCGGATTGCATCCAATAACTGCGATTTTCGCATTCGACTGTAACGAGAGATGTTGTAGTCGCTGGCAACTTTTCTCAGTTGTCGCAAGGTCATCTCTTCTAGGGGTGGGCGTTCATTGGCCATCATGAGATTCACTCTTCTCCAAATTGGGGTGACACTTTGTTACTGGGTTTGAGTTACCTCGACTAATTCCATAGATGTTTTAGTTGGGGATCACTTGCTTAACCTTATGTAACAAAACCACAAGGCAAATGGTCAAGGGGGTTAGCGCATTAATTCTCCATTGATTAACGAAAGAATCAGGATTTCGGGGATCACAATGTCAAGGAAACCTGACATTTGTCTAGGGGAAACAGAGAACTGGTTACTTATGTTAGAATTTCTTGACGTTGCCGAGGGGATCACGTTTTTTGGAGATGAACCGCAGAGGGTAGAATAATTTTTGACGCCAGTTGTCTGCGTGTTAAGAAATGTTATGATATATTAAAATTCATAACCCATAATTAAGGAATCAAAATTATGCCTTACACAACTGAAGACGGTGGACGCCTAAACAACTTTGCCGCCGAGCCTAAAGTTTACCGAGCGACTCCTCCTAACCCAAACGAACGACGAAATTATCTCATTTTAGGCGCAATCGCACTGATTTTAGTTAGTGGGCTTATTGCAGTGGCTTTTTATGCTTCCAGCGCGCCCATTAATTAACCTGAGTTCGAGAGGAGAACTTTATAGTAGGTGTTCGGGAATAGGGAACAGAAAACCAATGTAGAAAGATCTCGCTTAAAAATTTTCTCCCTATCTCCCTACTGACCCCCTTTTCTTGAGCTACTTCGGGCAAATTTGACAAATTACTTGTCTTTTAACCCCATTGAGTGCTTAATAAGCGACCAAAGCGGTCAGGGTAGTGGCTTTGACAGTAAATGATTCCCTGTCCTTTAAAAAACCACACAATGCCATCTTCACCTGAAAATTTTCCCAACCATCCCCGACTTAGCTTAATTTCGGTATAGTCAAGACTATTTTCAAAAGCAACGACGTGACTCGGCGTGACGATATACTCTCCATCTACCAGAATTTCATAAATCGCTCCAAAACTGCCCAGAATTACCTGTCCTTTGCCTGCCAGACTGAGCCAAAATAAGGGTTCTTGGGCATCGGTCGCCTTAATTCCCCGAAAGCCCAAAAATAAATCTACTTCTGAAGTACAAGCTAAAAAAGCACTGGTTTGTAAGATCAGTTTATAGGTACTAAGAGCATAAACGTGCAGATCTCCCGGAAAAGAAGGAGACAAAATCACTTCACAGTGATTCGTTTTTGCCTTAAATGAATGAAGAAAGAGGGATTGCCCGCCAATCATGCGCAAGGGACTCTCAACCCCTTTTGTGGCTCGGCCTTTTCGATGGGTGGCACCGACTTCGATATTATTACTCATAGAAATCATCGCCCCTGCTCGTGTGGTGATTTCTTCATTATTGTTCAGTAAAATACGGGCGATCGCACTATCGGGTTGTTGCACCACTGAAATTTCCATGTTAATCTTTATTGCGTAAATATTGAACCAATTGAGCAAAACTCCGAGACTGTAAGTAAACGATGCCTTTTCCCTTGAGGCGACCGACGAAGGGTTCGGAAGAGTTAGAACGGTTAAATCCCTTGACAACAGCTTGCTTCTTCAGACGAATGGAGGGTTCATAAGCCAGAAGATGACCTAAATCAACCAGAAAATCTTGGTAAATCGTTCGTTTGGTAATTCCGCCATAAGATCCGATAAAAACGCGGCCTTCTCCTTTGAATTGAAGTTTGAATAAGTCTTCTCCCCTCAACCAACGTCTCAAGCCAGTCCAACGGACTTTCAGCCGCACTTTGGCCGTATGAGCCAAATAAGCCTCTGGACGGACACAAATTCCACCGCGACTTAAATCAATTCGTTCAATATCGCCCAGTAGAGTTGGACTCAAAATCAGGCTTTTTGCTTCATTACTCTTATTCGTGTAAATTTGAACAAAGAAGAGCTTTTGTCCCAATATTCTGCCAATAATGCTCGCAATGAGTCCCCCTGCTAGTTTGGTCTTCACGATAATGCCGCTCTCCATGCTTACTAACGAACCCACCTCCGCAAGAATGGACTCATTGGGATTGAGCGTTACAAAAAGGTTAGCAAAGGTTGGCCGGAAGCGAATTTTATATAACATCGACTCACTCCTTTCAACAGCTAAAGGTCAGCTTTCCTAAAATCATAATGCCCTGCTTCTTCTTTCTTTCTATCAGTCTTCCTCTCGTTTTCTACTTTAGACGATAGGGGGACTATCCTAATATCCTAAAAAGAAACCTAAAAATTTAACCCTTTTTGAGCAATCGTGTTAGAAAGATAGATACGCTTATTTACATCGTTTTATTATGAAAATTGCCAAAAATATTACGGAACTCATTGGTCATACCCCCTTAGTTGCTTTAAATCGTATTCCGCAATCAGAAGGATGTGTCGGCCAAATTGTGGTGAAATTGGAAGGAATGAATCCAGCTTCCTCCGTTAAAGACCGTATCGGGGTTAATATGATTAATGCGGCCGAAAAAGAAGGACTTATTGCCCCTGGACACACGCTTCTCGTGGAACCAACGTCCGGGAATACGGGGATTGCCTTGGCTATGGCGGCGGCTGCCAAAGGATATCAATTAATTCTCACCATGCCAGAAACCATGAGTTTGGAACGTCGGGCGATGTTGCGTGCCTATGGGGCTCAGTTGGAGTTAACCCCCGGTAGTTTAGGGATTAAAGGGGCAATTCAACGGGCTGAAGAACTCGTGGCGCAGTTACCCAATGCTTATATGTTGCAACAATTTCGTAACCCTGCTAACCCTGAAATTCACCGTCTGACCACGGCTGAGGAAATTTGGTCAGATACGGATGGAAAGGTCGATATCTTAATTTCCGGCGTGGGTACAGGGGGAACCATCACTGGCATCGCCGAAGTGATTAAAGCTCGCAAACCTGACTTTCAAGTAATTGCTGTTGAACCGGAAACCAGTCCCGTTTTATCGGGAGGAACGCCCGGTCCCCATAAAATTCAAGGTATTGGCGCAGGTTTCGTACCAGAGGTCCTAAAAACGGACTTAATCGACGAAGTGGTCAGGGTGACCGATGATGAAGCCATGTTTTATGGTCGTCGTTTGGCCAGAGAAGAGGGATTACTATCAGGCATTTCCTCGGGTGCCGCTTTGTGCGCCGCCATTAAAGTGGCAAAACGCCCTGAAAACGCGGGAAAGGTGATCGTGATGATTCAACCGAGCTTTGGAGAACGCTATCTCAGCACGCCTTTATTTAAGGAGCTAGAAACCCCTCAAGTTGCTTTAATTAATTCGTAATAATTAAGGGGATGGGGTTGATGAAAGGTCTGAATCTTCCCTTCTCTCTCAATGTCTTTAGATTACTAGCGTCGTGAAAAAGTAGCGATCGCAAACAGTGGATTGGTTGATCCCTTGCTATCTCAATTCTGAAAGTTCAAGGTATTTTTTCGGTCTTGTCAGATGTCCTGATGATCAACCTTTCAACTATTCACGCTATTCAATTACATAATTGCGATTAAATCACATCAAATTTACGGAAAATGACGCCACAAAGGGCTGCTAAAAGCGTAATTCCTAAACCAATCGCAGGATGTTGACCTTGTGCAACGGCAAAGGAGGTAACAACCCCTGCACCCAAGCCGGCCGTAATGGCTGCACCGAGTAAATCTTTATCACTAGAATCTCTATACATAAACAATGAATAAGAAACAACGACACGTCAAAATAGGGACGCATATCACTCTATCACCCCGTTAGAGCGACAAGGGGCTTCAAGGTCGAAACTGCAATGAAGCTTTAAATTTAGCTACGTTTCTTAACAATTCTGGCAGGGTTAACCAAGTTGAATCATTTATTCTGTTGCGTTTTTGAGTTTAAATAGAATGATCAAAGCTATCTATTTTCTCTACTGAATTGGTCTGTTCTGGACTCAAATAGACTCGCTATAATAAAAAAAAGGATGTTATTCAAAATACAACGATGACCCAAAAAAATCCTGTTCTTTTAATTCATGGTATTTATGATACGTTCCGCAAATTTGATGCAATGGCTAACTATTTAGAACAGCACGATTGGCCAGTACATCGCATTAGTTTAGCTCCCAATGGGGGAACTGCCTGTTTAAAAGAATTAGCTCAACAGATTAAAAGTTATGTTGATAAAACCTTTTTTCTTGAACAACCGATTGATCTGTTAGGGTTTAGTATGGGAGGGATTATCACCCGTTATTATTTACAACGACTTGGCGGCATTCATAAGGTTCAACGTTATATCAGTATGTCTGCCCCTAATCAGGGGACTTTAACGGCTTATAGTTTACCCTTAACGGGTATTCAACAAATGAGACCTGATAGCAAATTGCTAAAAGATTTGAATCAAGATTATCAAGCCTTATTGAGTCAAGTGAAAGTAACAGTTATGTGGACTCCCTATGATTTAATGATTTTGCCAGCTACAAGTTCTCGCATGAAAATTGGACAAGAAAAGGTTTTCCCTGTCTTAGTTCATGCTTGGATGGTATCTGACAATAAAGTTCTTGCAGCAGTTACAGAAGCATTATCTGAACCTATTTAATGTCTAAAATTTTAAAAAACTTTCGACAAATATTGACTAACTTTTAATTTGTCATTAATCAGAAACTGAATAATTAAATTTTATCAAACCCGTTTATGCTAACCGATTATTCGTTACCGCTTCGTCAGAAAATTAATTTTTATCTAAATGACCTAAAAAATCCGCTTAGTTTAATCGTTAACCTGATTATTTTAAGTTTAATTTTTCTATCTCTTGGAATTTTTATTACAGAAACTTATCCCCTACCTCAAAACTTAAAAAATATACTGCATTTTCTTGATTTTGGTATTTTAGGATTATTTACTTTAGAATATCTAATTAGGTTATGGTGTGCAGAGAATAGATTAAAGTTTATATTCAGTTTTTTTTCTCTCGTTGACTTAATTGCTATTATTCCTTTATTTTTAGGAATTGTAAATTTACAATTTCTACGATTATTAAGATGGTTTAGGGTTTTAAGAATTTTGCGCTTTATTCAACTGGAAAGCTCCATTTTTAAAATAAAGCGAAAAGACAGCTTGATTTTTGTCGAAGTTTTTTTAACTTTATTTTCAGTTATTTTTATCTATTCGGGTTTAATTTATCAAGTAGAACATCAAGCCAATCCTCATGTCTTTGGTGACTTTTTTGATGCTTTTTATTTTACTATTGTAACTATGACAACAGTGGGATTTGGCGATGTGATTCCCTTATCAAAACAGGGGCATTTTATCACCCTTTTAATGATTTTATCAGGAATTGTTTTAATTCCATGGCAAATTGGAACATTGACTCAACAATTATTAAAATTCACCCAAGCCAATGACAAAACCTGTCCCCATTGTCAATTATGTAGACATGATCAAGATGCCAATTTTTGTAAAGTTTGTGGAACCAAATTAAAAATTACAGATGCCAGTTATGATTAAATGGTATTGATTGTTACCGATCTTTTTAAGTGTTGATTCGCATTTTAAAAATTATTAAGCTAAATTATAGAAGATTCTAATTAGTCAACCCCTTCCTATGCAAACTGTTGGTGAATATCTCTGTAACCGTCTATCTTTCCTAGGCGTCGAGCATATCTTCGGTGTGCCGGGGGATTATGTGTTAGGGTTAATGGATGTTATTGTGGACAGCCCAGTTGAACTGGTTTGTACTTGCAATGAACTCAATGCCGGTTATGCCGCCGATGCCTATGGTCGTCTCAAAGGGATGGGGGCTGTCTGTATTACCTACGGTGTGGGTGGATTTAGTTTAGTTAATGCGGTGGTAGGCGCTTATGCCGAAAGAGTGCCGATTGTAGTGATCAGTGGCGCACCCACTAGCTCTGTTCGCCAAAATAATCTACTATTGCACCATACAACGGGAGATTACAATCTACAGCATTCTATTATGGAAAAAGCCACTGTGGCTTCTGTTATTTTAACGGATGCCAGTCAGGCGGCTTCTCAAATTGATCATGTCCTTGCGGCTTGTTTACACTACAAAAGACCCGTATATATTGAGATTCCCTCAAATTTAGTCAATCAGCCCTGTGGCATACCTAATAACGCCATCATTCGCTATCCTAAACAAACTGACCAAAATGCTCTACAAGAGGCCGTCGAAGAAGCCGTTTATTTACTTGAAAAAGCCCAATTTCCAGCGATATTAGCAGGCGTTGAATTCCATCGTTTTGAAATTCAGGATAAATTAGAGAAGTTGCTGGAAGTGACGGGATATCCCTTCGCTACTACCCTTTTGGGCAAATCTTGTTTACGGGAAACCCATCCCCAGTTTATTGGTAACTACGTTGGGGGCATTAGTCGGGAGAAGGTGCGTCAACGGATTGAAACGGCGGATTGTCTTCTCTGCCTAGGTGCGATTATGTCTGACATGAATCTGGGGGGAAATACTGCAAAATTAGAAGATAATCGCTTGATTAATGCAAATTCTGAGAAAATAAAAATTAAACATCATTTTTATCAACCCGTTTATATTGGTGACTTTTTGGACGGATTAATTAAACAGTTTCATCAAAAAGAAAAAAGGGTATTCGAGATCAAATCAGCTTATGAAGAAATGAATCAAACGTTTAATCTTGAAAAAAATAAAAAGCTGACTAATCAACGATTTTATCAACGCATTAATAACTTCTTAGATGATAATCACGTCGTTATCGCTGATACAGGAGACGCGATCGTTGCCACTATTGACCTTATTATGTATAAAGGGACGGATTTTATTGGACAAGCGTTTTATCTCTCTATTGGATATTCAATTCCTGCTTGTTTAGGGGCAAGTTTAGCCTCTCCTCGCCATCGTATTCTTGTATTTGTTGGAGATGGCGCATTTCAAATGACAGCGCAAGAATTGTCGACGATTATTCGTCATCAGCTTAACCCCATTATTTTCTTAATTAATAACGATGGTTATACCATTGAACGAGTTATTCAAGATAATATTTATAATGATTTACAACCATGGAAATATCATGAATTACCCCACATCTTTGGTGAAAGTTGGAGTTGTGAAGTTTCTACAGAAGGAGAATTAGAAGATGCTTTAAGCATCGCAAAGGCGAATACCCACTGTGTGTCCTTTATTGAGATACACTTAGATCGCTTGGATTGTTCTCAAGGATTAACTCGTTTAGGAGAAGCCGTTAATCAATCTAATCGCTAGCAGTCAGTTATCATCAATCCCTGAATATTAATCAATAGCTACAGCATTATAAAATCGGATATTGTAAGTTGCTCATCCCCATCATCCCTTTATTTAGAATTAAACTGAATCAAAGGATTTCATCATCAAAAATGATTGCGGTTGAAATCCTAGCCCTTGATAAAGCGTTAAGGCAGGTTGGTTATGTCCAAATACTTGTAATCCAATTTGATGATCTCCCCGATTTTTTGACCAATTTTGCGCCTTTTCTAGCAAGGCAGTAGCAATTCCTTGACGACGGTGTTCCGGTTTTACATAGATGAGGAATATATGAGAATATCGCTTTCCTGTCACCTGATCAACGGCATTACCCATCCATAACCCCCCAATTATATTAGAAGACTGCGGTTGAGATTTGAGCTTGACCCACCATAAAGGGGTTTTAGCGGATAAATATTGTTCAACAGTACTTGTTAAATGCGCAAAATCAAGCTGTTGTGGAAACAGTTCTTGATAGGCTAGGGTCATTAATTTCAAGAGTAACGCCTTATCTTTGGTTGAACCCATGCGTAAACAATAAAAATCAGGCAACATCTAACCTATTTTGATTAAAAGTTACATAACTTACCTGTTCTGTGTCAATAGGTGCAGGTTGGGCTAAGTCAGAAGGTAAGAAAATTCTGGCACTGACAACTACTAAAGCGATTAAAAAGAGCAAAACAGCGAATAAAGGGGCAATAACTTGGCGAATAAAAGACATTACGTTATTATGATTGAATTTGAATTAAATAATCTGTTTTCATTTAAGATAACATTTTAGAAGCTCAATTTTAAAGCATTAACAGGAACATCATCCCAAGAGTCGACTGTTCTTAATTGTACTGTCCATCCTTCCGCTTTTTGAGCATTAGTCAAGTCATTTAGCCACGTTTCATGGCACTCTTTCGCCGCTACTTCATTAGGGGTTGCAATACACGAGGAAACAAGTCCACACGGATCGATTTGTTCATTTACCCAAATGATCATAATTTAATAAAAAATAAAATGGCTTATTTATTTTACTACAAGAAAAGACGTGAAGTGCAGAAAATTGCTAACTTTTTGGGCTATTTTGCTATATTGAGCTTCTTTAGATTGTAATAGGAGAATCAACATAAATCGTCGGATCTTCCATTTGAAATTGAATTTGATATGTTGTCAGTTTTTTAGAAATCATATCATTTGCTAATTCTAATAATCGTTTGCGTAATTGCAATGAATTTTCACTTGATCCTAAGATAAAGAAGGTTATTCTAGCGCGCGTAATAGATTTACCGTCGGGTTCGAATAAATGAATTTTGGTGCTTCCAGGATCAATACCAAACAGGGTATCAGTGCTTTCTTTGATCACTTGTTTTACAAAAGCTTGCTCCTTTTCTTGTAAAATCTCAGAGAAATTGAGATATAGCAAAACCATCACCTTTTTGCCCCTTGTAATGTTTTCAATGTCCTTAGTAGCCATAATAGAATTAGGGACAATAATTAAGGTACTTTTAGCCGCTACTCGCAATTTAGTAGAGCGAATTCCAATAGACTCAACTCTGGCAAAAACATCATCATCATGAGGATTAAAATTAACTCTAATATATTCGCCAGGGATGTAAGGTCGATCCAAATATAAAACAATTGTGCCAATTAACTGTTCTAGCGTTTTTTGGGCTGCAAATGCTAAGGCAATACCCCCAATTCCCAGACTGGCAAGTAAACCAATTAAGTTAATTTCTTGACTTTGAGCAAAGGCAATAACCGCAGTAAAGCCAATTAATATATTGGCAATCGTTTCTAAAACGAGTAAAAGTTCATCAATTTCCCGCCCTAATTTCTGTAGCAAGCTAATGCCATAAGTTCGGAGGAACTGCCGAAATAAGCGAGAACAAAGCCACGCTATACTAATAATAACGGAAAGATTTACAAAAAAGTATAAAAATTGATAGAGCTTCGGATAATCTTGGATAAAACCTAAAGATAACAGCAGTAAAATCAATGTGCCTGTAGCTCTTAATGAGGGCTCTATCGGTTCAACAAAAGAGAGATAAAGTTTAGAGAACTGTTTAGGAAAAAAACGACTTACTAATAAGCGTATAAGCGTTGGTGTATAACGTCCTCCCAACACAGAAAGCAAAATAAATCCAAAAAAAATACCTGCATCTATGCCTAGTTTTATGAGCCATTGCTGATTCTCTTCACTAATTGTAAAATAATTTTCTAGAATTGAATTAATATCCATTATTAAGCGTCAGTAGAAATTAATTAAATTGTAATAGGAGAATCAACATTAATCACCCGTTCGTCAATATCAAAAGCAATACCGTAGTCTTTTAATTGTTGAGCAATATTTTGGTTCGCAATTTCCAACAGCTGTTGACGTAATTCCATAGAAACACTACTTGACCCTAAAATAAAGAAGTTAATTTGTGCTTGGGTAATAATTTCATCTGGATTATCAGGATTGTTTAAAGCCTGAAAACTGACTTCTGTACTGCGGGAATCTATCCCAAAAATATCGTCGGTACTTTGCAGAATAACTTGCCGGATTAAGGCTCTTTCTTCGGTTGCAATCGCTCGATAAAAAGTTAGATAAATGACAGAGATAATCTTTTTTGCTCCCGTAAAATTTTCAATATTTAACTGAGTTAAAGCACTGTTAGGAACAATCACCAACGTTCCTTTTCCTGAGCTTCTAATCTTTGTTGAACGTAAGCCAATTGACTCTACTTTACCAAACGTTCCATCGGGTAATCCAATATAATCATCTACCACAAAAGGCTTATCCCAATAAATAACAATTCCCCCCAAAATTTGCTCTAGGATTTTTTGAGCCGCAAAAGCGATCGCCAATCCACCAATCCCCAAACTAGTTAATAATCCAAGTAAATTAATTCGGTGAGTTTGGGCAAATATAATAATAAAAAATAAGAAAATTCCTGTGGTAAATAACCACTTGTAAATTAGCAAAATCTCGCTATTAACTTTATGTCCCCAATTGAGAGCGATATTTAATAGATAATTATCAAAAAACTTCTGAAAAATTTGTGAACCCAACCAACTTCCTAGAATAACGACAGCAAGACTAAGAGAAATTTCTAGCCATTGCAACCATTGAGGAATTGATCCAATTAGTAGAAAAAGATCAACGCTAATTAAGGTGGCGAAAATCCCTAACAAGATCTGATAAGGTTGTAATAGTTTTTCGTAAATATCTTGAAATTGGAATGTCACCCAAGGAGAAACTGTCTTTTTAATCAATAAATATCCAAGCCCTAATAGAGCAATTAATAATGCGCCCAAGAAAGCCGATAAAATAAACTCAAAAAAGAGTTCTTGAATTGAAAAATGGGTTGCATAATCTAACATATTTTCTTTTATTATTCTTTTACTAACACATCATCTTTTTTTTCACAAAGCAATATTAGCTTTTAATTTCTTTTATTCTCTTATCTTTACAGTTAGTTTGACTAACGACTTGCTAATTAATTACCCTATAAACTTACCATATACTTCTTGCCTCACTGATCTATCATTTGACAGACATCGTTGCGTAAGTTAATTAACAATTTCCCCAAACAAAACCCCCACGAAAAAGTGGAGGTTTTAGCAAGAAGATCCTGGCATCGAGCTATTGTCCCAGAGGGCTACCCCTCAAGTATCGTCGCCGCTACAGCGTTTCACTATCGAGTTCGGGATGGGTCGAAGTGG
>JBGTGT010000071.1:0-2557 GCA_041746575.1 Microcystaceae cyanobacterium | reverse complement strand
ATAAAGGTCAGGTAGAAGGTGTCAATAATAGGGGCAGTGTGTCTCAAAAAGAATTTGTTGAGTCTCTCTTTGAAATGGCTGCTTAAAAAGTTAGATTGATATAGGATACTTGTACCCTTAAAATTTTTTGCAACAGAACCTAATGTATCGCTATTTTATCGAATAATAATTACCCTTAATTTGATAGTGATAACAACAAGTCCAATTTCGTGGAGCAAGGCTCAACTAGAAAGATTTGAGGATTATCTTGATGATTTGTCCCTCGCTCAGAATCATGAATGTTTGCCCGAACACCTTAAATCAAAATATTTAAAACAATTAATAAAACTGAGTGCTATAATTTATGGTGTTATCATCGTAAGCTTGACCACTTTAGCTCTTTATGTTCTCAGAATTCCTTTTGCAGAATTGATCCCTTCACCTAGTACTGTTGTTTTGATTTTGCTCATGCTTTTGGGATGGTGGACAGCTCGAAAACAGCGTTAATTTATGAGATATCAATTTCTTGCTCCTAGATTGAAAAGGTCGAAACCCTTGTCATTGTTGACCGCAAAGAAAATAAGATAAAAATAATGCTTTTCAACCATTGAAATTGCGAAAGAGTCAGGGTTACATCCCACTCAAATTCAACATTGGAAAAAACAACTTTTAGGAGGAATCAATGGCTACTTATAGCACTCCTGCTTTTGAGTCGGCGTTAAAAAAGATAAAAAACTTACCACATCTTACCTTATTTAATCTCAATTTAAGAGAAAAGGATTTAAAATACTTAGTTCCTTATTTAAAAGCATTGAGTGAGCTAAGATCTCTTTATTTACAGCATAATCAACTTACAAGTTTACCTGTAGAAATTGGCAATTTAAAGAATTTAGACGCTCTTTATTTACAGCATAATCAACTTACAAGTTTACCTGTAGAAATTGGCAATTTAAAGAATTTAAAAATTCTTTATGTAGATCATAATCAACTCACAAGTTTACCTGTAGAAATTAGAAAGTTAGAGAAATTAGAGGTTCTTTCTCTACGGAATAACCAACTGACGTGTTTACCTTCAGAAATGGGAGAGTTAAAAAACTTAATAAGTCTTGATTTAGAAAAAAACCAACTGACGTGTTTACCTTCAGAAATTGGGAATCTAGAAAACTTAAAGTATTTTGGCTTAGAGTAAAATCAACTTACAAGTTTGCCTTTAGAAATTGGGGACTTAAAGAATTTAGAACTTCTTGCTTTAGATCATAATCCGCTTACAAGAGATAGAGATACATTCTAGATAAAAAACTAAACACATTACGCAACATATCCAGATCCCTATTTTATCTTTTAATTAAAATTCATTGTTCCCTAGATAAAGCCTATAGCAAAAAATAAATATTCAGCTATGAATTTTTCTAGTAATCCTTCAGTAAATCTAGCAACGGTTCTACCTTCTCGGTATCAGACATTTGAACGATTTCTCGCTTAAGCTGGCTTAATTTATCAATGGCTTCTACATATTTTTGGCTCTCAATGTATTGCTCAATCGAAACGACAAAAACAATAATTCCTTCTTTGACCAGAGAAGAATTAAAGTGAAGATTTGAGGCAGTTTCTTTTAATTTCTTACTCAAGGTGGTTAGCTTTTGTGCTGTTGTGACGACATGAATTGAGTCCGATTGAATGATAATATTAGTATCCGTTCCTGATGTGGCTTGGCTAATTACTTTTCCCTCGCGGGTAATGACCGCTTGCATTCCCCCACCCAGAAAACCCGTATTTTTTTGAGTAATTTGATTGTTCATGCTTAATATTCCCTTTAACTACCAAAACTTAATCTCATTATAAATGCTCTACAGTTGTAGATAAAATAGAGGAAGCAGAATAGGTCAGATATAACGAGGCAACGGAATTTGTCACAGTGGTTTCCAAAAGAGGATGCTTTAGAAAAGCTAGATCATTGAACCTCTAAGGGCAAATCGTGCGATTATGCCCTTAGAGGTTCAAAGCATAAATGAGATAACTGAAAAATTTAATCTGTAACATTTCTGAATTTCCTTAAATTTAGTACAAGGTGGTTAAGAGAGGAACAAAACCCGACGATGATGTTCCTTGAGTTGATTCTTGATCGAATCAGCGATCTGGTTTCCCGAAAGAGACTCAGCCTTAGCAGAGAATTTATCATCGGCAAAATCAACGAGTTCCTTATTGTTTAACCCAGATAAATCATAGATTTCAGTCATGGGTTCACGATCAGGAAACTTCCAACATAACCGTAAAACTTGAAAGGGATGAGGTTCATTAAAAGGCATCCAGAGTTCTTGTTTAGGGAAATAAACCCTGAATACTCGCATATTTAAGGAAATAGGCTCACGATAACGCTGATTCTCTACAAAAATTAAGGATTGATACAAAATCTCAGCTTTCTTAATGGGTTTAGTAACAATGTGGACATCATTGGCGTTACTCATGGTAAAAAGCCTTGAAAATGGGGTGAATGAGTGGAAAGTGATTGGTTATGATGGGAGGGTTATCAAAGTGTCATAATAAGGGTCTATTTCCTTGAATATCCCTTGTTTTTCAC